>JAOJBS010000005.1:0-114879 GCA_028228615.1 Pseudomonadales bacterium
GCTCGCAAACCATGATTTGCGTATTGCCGGTAGATTTCGCTTTGTTTGCCACTTGCAACATATCTAGTGGTGCCAAAAACTGACCTTTCTTAATATTCACCGGTTTGCCTTGGGCGCAGACATTAAGAATAAAATTGGTCTGGCGGCATAAAAATGCTGGGGTTTGCATGACATCTACCACGCTGGCAACTTCGTCCAGCGGGGTATCTTCGTGCACGTCGGTTAACACCGGCATGGAGAGTTCAGTTTTGACCCGCTCAAGAATTCGCAAGCCCTCTTCAATACCCGGCCCTCTGTAGCTGTCCATAGAAGAGCGGTTAGCCTTATCGAAGGAACTCTTAAAAATCAGCGCAACGCCAACCTTCTCGCCAAGCGCCTTAAGTGTGGTGGCCGTTTCCATAATCAGCTTTTCGGACTCAATGACACAGGGCCCAGCAATAACAAACAAAGGCTTATCGCCGCCCACTTCAAAATTCTCTAGTTGCATAAATATTCAATCCAAAATGAATGTAGTAACCATTTGAGCAGGCAGAAATTGCTCTTATTTGCCTGGGTTATTTTAACGTGCCTTCCGAGAAAGCGAGTCCGGCAGAAATAAAACCAGAGAACAGCGGGTGCCCGGTTCTTGGCGAAGAGGTAAATTCAGGGTGGAACTGGCAGGCCAAAAACCAAGGGTGATCTGCCAACTCCAACATTTCGACTAACTCACCATCTTCTGAACGACCGCCGACAATCATGCCGCTTTCAATCAACCGATCAACATACCGATTGTTGACCTCATATCGGTGCCTATGGCGTTCACGCACCACACCCTCGCCATACACTTGCGCAGCCAAAGTACCCTCTTTAAGAATACAAACTTGCTCGCCTAAACGCATTGTGCCGCCCATATCACTGGCAGTATCGCGCACCTCTACTTGACCGTCTCTGTCTGTCCATTCGGTAATGAGTGCTATGACAGGATCTGCCGCACCTTGCTTAACTTCTGTGGTGTGCGCATCTGGCATGCCCCCACAATTGCGCGCAATATCTATCACCGCTGCGTGCAGGCCATAGCAAATGCCTAGGTACGGTACGCCGTTTTCTCGAGCGTAACCCGCAGCCAAAATTTTGCCTTCAAAGCCTCGGCCACCAAAACCGCCGGGAACCAAAATTGCTGAAACATCCTGAAGCAGTCCAGTACCTTCGGCTTCTAGGCGTTCGGCATCAATAAACTGAATATCGACTTCGGTGAGGGTTTGAATACCGGCATGCTTAATTGCCTCAATCAGCGACTTATAGGCATCCAACAGTTCAAGATATTTACCGACAAAGGCAATGCGTACTTTATGTTTTGGATTCAATTGGGCGTCGACTACGTCCTGCCAATCGCTCAAATCAGCAGGCGGGCAGTCTAGCTCTAACTGCTCAGTAACATAGGTGTCTAAACCTTGGTTGTGCAACTCCAACGGGCCGCGATAAATGGTGTCCACGTCGACCATAGAAATGACTGCGCGCTCTTCCACGCTGGTGAACAGTGCAATCTTATCGCGTTGGGATTTTGGAATATCCATTTCGGACCGGCAGACCAAAATGTCGGGCTGCAAGCCAATGGAGCGCATTTCCTTGACCGAGTGCTGGGTGGGTTTAGTCTTAATTTCACCGGCTTTACTCAAGTAAGGTACGTAAGTGAGGTGAATGAATAGCGCGCGGTTACGCCCTACTTCCATGCGCAACTGGCGAATGGCTTCTAGAAACGGCTGGGACTCGATGTCGCCAACTGTACCGCCTACTTCGACAATCAGAATATCTACACCCTCAGCAGCAAGCCGAGTGCGACGCTTAATTTCATCGGTGATATGGGGGATAACTTGAACAGTGCCGCCCAAGTAGTCGCCGCGGCGTTCTTTGCGAATCACCTCAGCGTAAACACTGCCGGTGGTGAAGTTATTGTTGCGCGTCATGCGAACTTTAGAGAAGCGTTCGTAGTTGCCCAGGTCCAGATCTGTTTCAGCACCATCCCGCGTCACAAACACCTCACCATGCTGCACAGGACTCATAGTACCCGGGTCAACATTAATGTAAGGGTCCATTTTTAGGACGTTGATTTTGAGGCTACGCGCCTCCAACTGAGCAGCAAGTGAAGAGGTTAAAATGCCCTTCCCTAAAGAAGACACTACACCGCCAGTAACAAAAATATATCGCGTCATTGAACTCCATCTAATCTGCCCTATTACATGATTTGCAACCGGAAATCGATTCACATGAAGCTAGGCAAGATGGAAGCGAAAGTTAACAGAGGGCCGGGTTAACCTCAATCAGATTGATACTTTAATGCGACTATTTTGAACTAACTCGGACATTTTAAAAAAATCTACGCAGATGCGCCTAGTTAATGGAAGAGCTGTGCAAAATGCCTCGACACCAGACCCTGGAATGTGCGTCTCCAGATACCTCTTCAGCCTGCACTCTACTTGCAATACCAGGTACTGCTAAAAGCTCTCCGTTGCGCATAATTAAGGGGTAGTCGTCTCTGCGCCAAGGTGGAATATTGCCTTGCTGGAAGAGTGTTTTAAGGGAGGCCGAGCCAAAACTTCGGCTGAGGGACACATTGTCGTCTAGCCCACCGCGACAAATAATTTCAACGGGCCCGCAATAAGCGAACGCATCCCCCGCGTTTGAGTCACAGGGAACCAACTCTAAACGCCCAAAGCCACCGGACACGCTCTCACCCAATACCAATCTCGCACCAGCAAATGCGACCGCTTGATGCCGCTTTATGTAATACAGGCCACCTCGCCAACTGCGCAGTAGCCCGCTTTCATCCAGTGCCAATTCAGACTGCTCCGCGCTTTGTGCCTGCCTCAGCCATTCTGACAATGCTCGGTCACTCAACTCAAAATGCCCCCGCACCGCAAGGTAAGTGCGCAGCCAAAGCTGCTGACTGCTCAAATCATCCGGCAACTTACTCAGCGGCACCTCATCAGTAAACTCTTCTACCAAGTGCTGCAGCAATGATTGCTGTGCGTTGCTCTGCGCTGTCACTCTGAGTAGAGCTTGCGTCATACCTGGCCAGCGCTTTTGCAACATGGGAACAACTTGATGTCGCAGAAAATTACGATCAAATCCAATGTCGCCATTAGAGGGATCTTCAATCCACGTTAAGTTGTTCGCTTGAGCGTAGGCGACTAAATCGGTTCTTGAAAGGTTCAACAGCGGACGCAAAAACTGGCCCCGACCCAAGGCACCTTGCTGACGCATTGAGATGAGACCACGGCCCTGAAACAAGCGCAAAAATGCAGTTTCTACTTGATCTTGGGCATGGTGCCCCAGCAACAGAAGGTCACCTGCGCGCATATTAAGGGTGAAAAATTCATAGCGCGCCTCGCGGGCTGCGGCTTCCAAATTACCTTGTTTAGCTAGCACTAAATCGGCACACACAAACTCAACACCCAGACTTTTACATTGCGCCTGGCAATGCTTTGCCCAGCTTGCGGACTCACTAGAAATTTGATGATTGCCATGCAGTGCTATGATAGAGGCGCCGATGGGCAGAATACCCACCAACGCATGCAGCAGCGCTGTGGAATCTACCCCACCGCTTAAGGCCACCAGATAGCGCTGAGGTACCGGCTGCGCCGCTAGCACTTGCGCCAGTTCGGCTTCAAGAACAACGCTGGCAGTCATCCTTGATAATGATTTGAATTAGCCAAAATTGCGCCCTTGGGAATAATTTAGACTGACTTTCTCGTCACCAAAGTTTTCTTCCAGATCAAACAACAATTGCTGACTGACTTTGACCTGCCACTCTGGGCCTAGACTGATTTTGCCCTGCGCCTCTTGGGCCTTGTACAAAATGGCAATAGGACACGTTGCACCCGGCACCTGGTAAGGCTGCAAGATCTCTTTCAACTTTTGGTTAAAGTTGTCCGGTAATTGCGAGGCGGTAAAATCTAGCGCCAACCCGCAACTAAATTTTTGTCGAGCCTCATCCATTGTGAGTATTTGGCTGGCACGTAGCGAGATACCGCCATTGCGCTCGTCATTTTGAACTTCACCCTCAATCACCAACAGTTCGTCTTTCGCTACCTTGTGTGAATAATTTTGAAAGGCATCTGAAAACAGTGATACTTCAAGCCGAGCGCTTCGATCATCTAACACCAGAAAGGCCATAGACGAACCGCGTTTATTTTTCATCACCCGATTACTGATGACCATACCAGCCACCCACTGAGTATTTTTGCTGACCCTCAGTTCTTTGATTTTGCTGCGACAAAAATGCCCAAGCTCTTTTTCATAGCTCTCAATGGGGTGCCCGGTTAGAAACAGGCCTAACGTATCTTTCTCGCCCTTCAAGCGTTCTAAAGTAGTCAGTGGCTTAACCGCACTTTGTACTTCACAGTCCTGCGCAGGTGCCTGACTCTCAATGCCGCCAAAAAGGTCTGTGATACCCACAGCTTGGTCCCGCGCCACCTGCTCAGCCCCTTGAACGGCCTGAGGCAACGTTGCCAGCAATCTTGCTCTGGTTTGATTTAAGGTCTCGTCAGTAAGCGCAAATTCGTCCATTGCCCCAGAGCTGATCAGAGCGAGAAGCACGCGCTTGTTGGCTTTTTTGCTGTCCACCCGACGACAAAAATCTGCCAGATCTAGGAATGGACCCTGAGCGCGCGCCTCAACGATGGCGGATACCGGCCCTTCACCCACGCCGCGCACGGCGCCCAAGCCATAAATCACGGCATCGCCTTTTACCGAAAAACGAAATTCACTGATATTTACCCCTGGCGGCAACAGAGACATTTTCATGCGTCTGACTTCATCAACTAAAATCACTACACGATCAATACTCTGCATATCTGCAGATAAGTTGGCTGCCATGAAATGCGCGGGATAACACGACTTCAACCACGCCGTTTGGAAACTAACAATGGCATAGGTCGCCGAGTGCGACTTGTTAAACGCATAACCGGCAAACTTTTCCATTAAGTCGAAAATTTCATTTGCCAGCTCTGCAGAAACATCATTTTCTGCGGTGCCAACAAGAAATTGTTCGCGCACCTTAGCCATTTCAGACGCTTTCTTTTTACCCATTGCACGGCGCAGAAGGTCAGCTTGCCCAAGGGAGAAGCCAGCCAATACCTGGGCAATTTGCATCACCTGTTCTTGGTACAGGACTACCCCGTAGGTTGATTCAAGCACAGGCTCCAAACTGGGGTGGGGGAAGGTAACTGGCTCTCTGCCGTGCTTACGATTGATGTAGTCATCTACCGCACCGGACTCCAGTGGTCCGGGACGAAACAGCGCCACTAAAGCAATGATGTCGTTTATATCTTCTGGCAACAGGCGGCGGATCAAATCCTTCATACCCCGCGATTCCAACTGGAATATACCGGTGGTGTCACCCCGCCGAAGCTGCTCAAAGGTGCCGCGATCATCCAGCGGAATGCTTTCAATCTCGATGGCTTCCTCGCCCAACGTTTGACGATATTCGTTAACGGATTTAACAGCCCAATCAATAATCGTCAGCGTCTTCAGACCCAAGAAGTCGAATTTAACCAGCCCTGCCCGCTCGACATCATCTTTGTCGAACTGAGAAACCAGTCCCGTGCCCGATTCTTCAGTATATAGGGGCACAAAATCTGTCAGCGCGGAGGGCGCAATCACTACACCACCCGCATGGCGTCCAACATTTCGAACGATGCCTTCCAGTTTGAAAGCCATGTCCATAATTTCGCTGGCCTCTTCAGTGCTCTCAACAAACTCCTTCATTTCAGCACTTTCTGCCATGGCCTTGGTCAAGGTCATGCCCACCTCAAAAGGAATAAGTTTTGATAACTTATCCGCCAAGCCATAAGGCTTACCCTGAACTCGAGCGACATCTCGCACCACCGCTTTTGCGGCCATAGTGCCAAAGGTAATAATTTGGCTGACCGACTCAACACCATACATATCGCTTACGTGTTGAATGACTTTATCCCGGCCTTCCATGCAGAAATCCACATCGAAATCTGGCATCGAGACACGCTCGGGGTTGAGAAATCGCTCAAACAGCAGGTCGTATTCAAGCGGATCTAGGTCGGTAATATCCAGCACATAAGCAACCAACGAACCTGCACCTGAACCGCGCCCGGGGCCAACCGGAATGCAATTACTCTTGGCCCACGCGATAAACTCCATAACGATCAAAAAATAACCAGCGAAACCCATTTGGTTAATCACACCCAGCTCAAAGGCTAAGCGGTCGCTATAATCTTGCACACTGAAGCCGTTCAACGGCCCCGTTTTGGCCAGTCGACGGTCTAACCCTTCTTGGGAAACTTGTTGAATATAATCTTCTGGGCCGAGGCCATTAGGTATGGGGTAATCTGGCAAATAGTAAGTGCCCAAGGGCACTTCTACATTACAACGCTTAGCGATCTCTACCGTGTTTTGTAGCGCTGAGGGAATATCAGCAAAGAGCGCCCTCATTTCTGCATCGCTGCGCAGATATTGCTGCTCGCTGTGTTCGCGCTTTCTGCGCGGATCATCCAACGCGCGACCTTGGTGAATACAAACCCTGGTTTCGTGGGCTTCAAAATCTTCAGCGGCGGTAAAGCAAACATCATTGGAGGCAACAACGCCTATTTCAAGCTGAGATGCTATGGCCAACGTGCGCCTTAACATTTCTTCCTCGTTCTCTCGCCCGGTGCGGGTAATTTCAAGGAAATAGTCTTCAGCAAACTCGTTCTGCCAAACCCGCGCTCTACTCAACGCGGGGCCTTGATCGTCATTGGCTAACTCACCCCAAAGGTGCCCGCCGACGCCGCCAGCTAGGATAATCAGCCCTTCCTTGCGCGCGAAAATATCCTCTTCAGAGATAATGCCGCGCTGCTCAGCGGAGGTATAACCGGCGGAGATCAGCGCAATTAGGTTGGTATATCCGGCCATATTTCTGGCTAAGGCAACTATGCGGCCGCTGCTACCTGTTTCAGCACAACTGACCACGATCTCCGCACCCAGAATTGGTTTAACCCCTTGGCTTAAACAGGTTTCATAAAATTTGACCAACGCAAAGAGATTATTACAGTCGGTCAGCGCCAGCGCTGGCATGCCTCTTGCCGCTGTGGTATTCACAACATCTTTAACTTTCAGCATGCCTTTGGACAGTGAAAATTCGCTGTGGACGTGCAGGTGAACAAAATTTGCCGCTTGGGTCATGAGCAAGCCACCTGCTCTAGGGCCTTTCGCACCGGCGCAAAGCTTCTTCTGTGTTCAGGACAGGGTCCTAGTTCATTCAATGCGCTCATATGTTTCTTCGTTGGATAGCCTTTATGTTGTTCAAACCCATAGCCTGGATAGGTGAGCGCAAGCTGCACAAGCTCCTCGTCCCTTTCCACTTTGGCTAAAATTGAAGCTGCACTGATTTGCCCGACAATACGATCACCTTTGATAATAGCCTCAGCGTCCATTGGTAGGTCAGGTACTTTATTGCCGTCTACCAAAACCTTGTCTGGCACTATGCTTAAACCCGATATCGCACGGCGCATGGCCAAATGGCTGGCTTGCAGAACATTGAGTTCATCAACCTCAGCAACACTCGCACGCCCAATGCACCAGCTTAAGGCATGCTGCCGAATTAGAATGGCCAACTTGTGCCTAGATTTTTCCGTTGTTGCCTTGGAGTCGCGCAGCCCTTGTATTGGCGACTCAGGGTCTAAAATGACGGCACAAGCCACCACTGGGCCAGCTAAAGGCCCCAGTCCTACCTCATCGACGCCAGCAATAATGCCGTCTCGATGATCATAAATTTTGCTCATCTGCCCTTTGACCACAGAAAATCTATCCCTCAATAATCGAACTGCTTTTACACCAAAGCATTGGTTTAGAGTTTACCCTTCTCCTGCAGCAGATCTACTATTCCTTGGGCCGCTGTATTACTCGCACCTAATCCCAGCTCCCCTTCCTCAAGGGTTTTGCGCATATTCGCAAAGGGCTGAAAATATTCATCGTCACTACGGGAATTTTCCAACTCGCTCAACAACGCCTGAGCCAAACCTTGCGGCTGCGCTTGGTCTTGCAGCAACTCTGGCACCAGTTCCTTATTAGAAAGGATATTCGGCATGGCCACATAGGGTGTTCTAACCAGCAGGCGTGCAATCCAATGCGACCAGTAGCCTAAGCGATAACTGACGACCATAGGTCGCTTCAGCAACATGGCCTCCAAAGTGCTTGTACCGGACTTAACTAACGCGGCGTCACAGGCAAGTAACGCCAGCCTAGCTTGACCTTGGTGGATGTGAATATCTAATTGCGGCGCGCACTCAATACCTTTACGAACTTGTGCTTCGCGGGCTGCGTTGATACACGGGATAACCACTTTCACTGACTTATTCTGCTCGGCAAAACGGGCCTGAATAATTTCCGCCGCTTGCAGAAAAGGCTCAAGCATTAATTCTATTTCACTGCCTCTACTGCCCGGCAGCATGGCTAGAACGACATCAGACTGGGCAACACCAAGCTGCTTGCGCGCCCACTGCTGTTTGTCCGCCTTGGTGTCCGCTTCAGTAATTTCATGGGCAAGAGGGTGGCCAACAAAAATCGCCCGCACAGACAAGTCGGCATAAAAAACTGGCTCAAACGGGAACAGGCAAAAAATCACGTCAGCAGAACGCGCGACTCGCTTGGTGCGGCCACGACGCCAAGCGTAAACCGAAGGGCTGACATAATGCGCGGTGGGTATGCTGCTGTCTTTGAGTCGGCCTTCAAGTAAGAAGTTGAACACATTAAAATCGATGCCAATAAAAGCATCTATGTTTTCTTCCTGAAAGGTGCTCGCAAGCCGGCGGTAGAGTTTCCACAATTGCGGCAAGCGTAAAATGGGTTCTTTGAAGCCGTTCACAGAGAGTTCGTCAATGGACGCCAGAGGCTCTAAGCCTTGGGCAATCATCGCAGGACCGCCCACGCCAAGAAAGCGTATGCTGCCTGACATTGCTGGATGGGACTTAAGCGCCGCCATCAATCCTGCCGCGAGGTTATCTCCTGATGCTTCGCCGGCGACCAAACCGATAGTTAAGGTCATAAAGTGGCCCTTATTAAACCTTTGTATAGCGCCAACGCGTGCGCTTTTTTCCTCACACTGTCTCTTTACGCTGTCTCTTTACTTTGTCTTTTTAGAAGAAGGCGCAAGAAACAAAAATGACCTGTATTAAACTTATAAATCAGTAGTTTATAGCGCAAATCTAATAAATTAAATTACATTTAAATCTACTTGTTAACCCCTTCCCTTACCGACTATAGGCAAACAAAAGGCACTCAAAAGACGAATAAAAGACTTATAAAAAAGCACAGATCACCCCTCCGGCAATGAGCGCTTTGCCAGTGTTTTGCTAGCCCCTACCGCGGATAATACCTTTGTCAGAAGCCTCTAGAGATTTCACAAAAACATCAACCTCGGGATGTAATTTGCGCGCATCGGCTAGCTCTGCAATGGCTTCCTGAAGCTTTTTGCCGCTCCGATAAACTACCCTGTGGGCCGCTTTTACTGCCTGAATCGCCTCATCAGAAAAGCCCCGACGTTTAATGCCTTCGAGATTTAGCCCTATCGCATTAGCTGGATTACCTGCAACAGTCATGAAGGCAGGCACGTCTTTAGTGACCAGACTCATGCCCGCTATGTGTGTATATGCACCGATTTGACGAAACTGCGGAATGCCCGCATAACCACCAAAATTGGCGTAGTCGCCTACCACGACATGCCCGGCAAGCGAGGCGTTATTCGCCATAATAACGTTGTCGCCTACAATACAGTCATGGCCAATGTGGACGTAGGCCATCAACAAGCAATTCGCACCAACGACGGTTTTACTGATACCTCCAGCGGCCATACCTCGGTGTATGGTGACGCCTTCCCTGATTACGGTGTTGGCACCGATAGTCAGCTCAGAGGGTTCTCCTGCATAGGCCAGAGCCGGGGTGTCTTCGCCTACAGTTGCAAACTGGTAAATTTTCACGCCTGCACCAATGTGACACGGGCCTTTAACCACCACACTAGAGGCAATCTGGACGTTATCACCCAAAACCACATCGGGACCGATGATGGTCCAAGGACCAATGCTGACGTTTTCTCCGACAACTACAGAACTGTCTACTATGGCGCGTTCGTCTATCACAGCTTTTGCTCAACAATGGAAAGAATGGCGGAACAGGCCAACTGGCCATCGACAAAGGCTGAGCAGTCAAATTTCATCATGATTTTGCGTTCAGCAACAATCGAACTGTGTATTTCCAAACGATCACCGGGAATCACCTGACGGCGAAATCTGGCTTTCTCTACGCCACCAAATAAATAATTGGTGCCATCGGCAGGTCTGCTGCCGCGGCTTTCAAAGGCTAAGACGCCAGAAATCTGCGCCATAGATTCCAAAATGAGTACACCGGGCATAATCGGCTGACCAGGAAAGTGTCCGTTGAACATCTCTTCGTTCACGGTAACATTTTTAAAGCCCTTGATTGACTGGCCCTTCGTCAGCTCCGTGACCCTATCCAAGAGCAAAAACGGATACCTATGAGGCAGGTAGTCGAACAACTCGGTAATCGTTTTAACTTCACTCATCAGCTTTCTCATTTTCTAACTTTTTCACTCGAGCAAAGAGTTGCGCGAGGTTATTAAACCGTAATGCATTACGCAGCCATTGCTTGTGTTCACTAGCAACTATGGCTCCGGAATAAATTCCAGGCTTATCTATGGACTGGCTTATGGTCGTTTTGACGCTGACCACTACACCATCACATAGCGTTATTGGGCTACTGCCCGCGATACCACAACCACCTGCAAGTACACAATGCTTGCCAATCGTTGTGCTGCCAGCCATGCCAGCCCCGCCGCAAATGATCGTATGATCACCGATACGACAGTTATGGCCTATCTGCACCTGATTATCAATTTTCACACCATTGCCGATAACCGTGTCTTCTATCGCCCCGCAATCAATGGCAGTTGTGGCGCCAATAGACACGTCATGACCAATCTGTACACCGCCAATTTGTGCAATGGTTTCGTACTGACCTTTTGCATTGGGGGTAAAACCAAACCCATCAGCCCCCAAAACGACACCACTGTGAACAATGCAGCGCTCCCCTATGACCACTTTTCGATAAATGCTCACATTACTCATGATCCGACCATCATCGCCTATACTGCTATTGCTGCCGATGGTGCTGTTAGCGTGGATTTGAACATTAGCGCCGATTTTACAATGCGCGCCAATCACAACGTTAGGACCAATACTGACATTGTCTGCAAGCTCAGCTGAAGGGTCTATTACTGCGCTGGGGTGAATCCCTGAGGCAATAGCTACGTCGATTTCAAACAGCTGAGATGCCTTGGCAAAGGCCAGATAGGGCTGGTCTACCACCAAGCAGATGGCAGGACATTCGACAACATATTCAGCGCTGAGGATAACCGCTGATGCATCGGTAGATGCCAGTTGGGCGCGGTAACTCGGGCTAGAAAGGTGGCTTAAATCCCCTGCTTCAGCCGTTCCTAGACTGCCCAAACTGGAGATGACGCGCTCGTCATAGCTTTCAGTGCTCATACCAAAAGGGCCGACAATGTCGGCCCCTATACGCTTCGCGATTTCAACAAGAGTAATCTTCATTTGAGCAAGCCTCTCTAACAGGTATAGAGAAAGCCCTTAGTTGATCACTGAGTTACTTGCTTTGCTCGTTGAGCTTTTCAGTCACTCTTTTGGTGATGTCATGCTTGGGGTTCGCGTATTGCAGAGCGTTAGGCTGAACAATTAGGTCAATCTGATCAACCTGGATCAAATCTTTAAGCACCTTGTCATACTGTGGCGCTAGGGTTTGCAAAATTTCCTGACGCTTATCTTGAGCTACCTTCTGAAGCTTTTGCGAACCAAACTGAAGGTCAGCTTGCATGCTCTCGAGCTCTTTCACAGCTTTGCGCTTATCAGAGTCGCTCATTACTTCGCCATCTTTTTGCAATTTCGTTTGCAGCGCTTGCAATGCTTCAGCGTCTGTACGCAACTGGTCCGAATCTGGCTGCATTTCTTTGTTTGCTGCCTCAATTAAAACTTTGCCTTCATCACTTTCAAGAATTGCTCTGACCGGATCTAAAACCACGATTTTCATTTCCGCATAAACGGATGGTGCCGCCATCATTGCTGTCGCCAGTACGGCCATTGCTAATTTGTTAAACATGGTTCCCTCCTAAGGAATAAATCTGTTAATTGTCTGAATATTGTTGATTGTCGACTATTCGCGTGCGCATTCTAACCTAGAAAGTACGTCCAAGTTCAAACTGAAAACTCTCTTCTTGGTCAAAATCTTGAGTTTGGAAAGGCTTGGCGATACTGAAGGTCAGTGGGCCGAAACCGCTCAACCAGCTCATGCCAAAGCCAACCGAGTAACGCAAATCATCGGGATCAAAGCCAAAGCACTGGCCACTAACACCACTGACTTGTGCTGGCGCGAATGATGGGCATTGAGTATTGAAGACATTACCGGCATCGACGAAGAACGCAGGCCTAAACTGACGATTATCTTCAACAAAGGGCAATGGGAAGATTAGCTCAGCAGAAAACTCCACCAACAAGTTGCCACCAAAGGGCTGGCCGAACTCACCACTGTCACCATTGTTACGGAAAAATACCGGATTGCCATTAGCATCAAGTGGGTTTGTACTGCGAGGTCCCAATGTAGAATTTTCAAACCCGCGAATTGAACCAAAACCACCGGCATAAAAGTGTTCATAAAACGGTAACCTTGAAGTGTCCCCGTATGCCCCACCAAAGCCCAATTCGGTGCGCAGCTTAAGTGTCCAAGTACGTGTCACGGGAAAATAGCGTTCGCCGGAATAAGTGAGCTTATAAAATTCAAGGTCACTGCCTGGCGCGGTAGCCTCAAAAGCCAAAGACTGTGAAGAACCCCTGTCAGCAAACACGCCTCTGTTCAGTGTTGAGCGCGTCCAAGATAGATTGCCTTTAAGCAATAACGCGTTTTCACCGTTGTCATCAATAAATCTGGAAATTTCCTGAGCAGCGGCAAACCCTGCAGTAATTTTTGTGTGTTCAGCTGAAAGGCCAAAGTTGATGCGCTGAGTTTCACCAATAGGGAAACCAAAGTTCACCCCGAAACCTGCGGAGTCTGTGCTATACCGCGCAATATTACGCTCGTCGTAATCCAAGCGGCGAAAAAATACGTTAAAGCCACGACTAATACCGTCGAGTGTGAAATACGGGTCAAAGTAGCCGACGTTCACTGACTTTTGAAATTTAGACAGGCTGACGCCAAGATTGAAGCTGTTACCACTGCCCTGGAGGTTAGATTGCTGGTAGTTGCCGCCAACGATTAGACCAAAGCCTTGAGAGTAAGCCAGCGTGCCAGAGATTGATCCAGAGGGCTGTTCTTCAACTGAGAAGTTCACATCAATCTGATCGTCACTGCCTGCCACTTGGGGTGTTTCTACTTCAACGCCCTTGAAGAACCCCAGACGCTCTAAGCGTACTTTAGTAAGGTCAATTTGCGCGCTTGAAGCCCAACCACTTTCCATCTGTCTAGATTCCCGGCGCAGCACTTCGTCTTGCGTAACCTGATTGCCATTAAAGGTAATGCGCCTAACGTAAGCGCGCTTCCCAGCGTCAACAAAGAACTCAACATCAGCAGTGCCGTCATCATTCAGCTTGGGCACACCACTGGCTGTAGCAAAGGTAAAACCGCCATTGCCCAGCGCTGTTGTAAGGCGCTCTTCCGTGGCAGTAATCAGCGCTTGGGAAAATTTTTGACCTTTTTGAACAATAATCAGATTCTCTAGATCTTCTGGTTTGACATCCCCAAGTTCGCCGACCAAATTAACTTCGTTTACCGTGTAAGTCTCACCTTCGTTAATGGCGATAGATATGTAGACCTGCTGACGGTCCGGCGTGATGCTCACCTGAGTGGACTCGATATCAAAATCTGCATAACCCTGGTCTTTGTAGAAGGCCTCTAAAGTCTCAAGGTCTCCTGACAATTTTTCTCGGGAATATTTGTCATCGTTTTTGTAAAACGAAGTAAGGCTAGGATGCTTAAGTTCAATAATGTCTAGCAATTCGCTTTGCTGGAAAACCTCAGCACCAACAATATTTAAGTGCCGTATGCCAGAACTCTTGCCCTCTTCGATATCAATTTTGATGTTGACTCGGTTACGCGGTAATTCTTCAATTTCAGTATCAATCGCAGCGCCGTAGCGACCTTGGGAGACATACTGGCGCTCTAGCTCTAACCCCATACGCTCAAGGGTCACTTGTTTAAATATTTCACCCTCTTCCAACCCTTGGTCAGCCAGTCCTTCGAGCAACGCTTCGCTCTCAATGGCTTTATTGCCCTCTAGTTCTATAGATTCAATTGCTGGCCGCTCAACAACGGTCACAATCAATACTCTGCCATCTTTTGCGATTTGAATATCTTTAAAGAAACCCGAGCTAAATAGTGTGCGCATTAAATTTCGCACGGCCAAAGAATCAACAGAGTCACCGACACTCAGAGGAATAAGATTAAATACGGTACCCGAAGACACCCGCTGTAATCCTTGCAGACGAATATCGCTAACAATAAATGAACCATCAGAGTTCTGAGTTTGCAGCGGGCCTTGCGCAGCCCCCACTGATGAGGGTGCCATTGCAAACGCAAAACTCAGGGTCACCAGTGACAGCAACCGGCTCTGAAATTTATTGATTTTCATCATATCCTCTTCAATGGAAGCCATCCCCGATGACCTTAAAAAATTCTTTCGATTGCGCCCATCTTACATGGCTTGACGCGATTTAGATCAACCTAGATAGATCATTAAATGTTACAAAAATAAACATCAGCGCTACGAGAAAAAGCCCCCCTTGCAGAGCGGCAGATTGAAAGCCTTCTGAAACAGGTTTGCCTCTTATGATCTCGGCCAAAATAAACACCACGTGCCCCCCATCTAACATGGGTACAGGCAATAAATTCAGCACTGCCAACGAGATACTCATCAAAGCCATGATGCCAAAAAAGGTGCGCCAGCCTGATTTTGCAGATTGCCCAGCTATTTTTGCAATGCCTACAGGACCCACCAACGTATTCGCAGACACAGCCCCAGTAAACATCTTTGTGATCATAGAAAATGTCAGTGAAGTCTTACCCAAGGTTTCATCAAACCCCATTTGCAAGGCCTCACCGAGGGGATATTCTACCTCTATCACCAACGGACCCACACCCAAAAATCCTTGCTCAATTTGCACAGTAGTGGGATTTCCGGAACCATCTTGGGATTCGTCTGCTACTTCAACCGTTCTAACATCCGGGGTGGCTCTTAACTCGTAAGGAATGCCTGAACGGATAATGGAGAGGATAAGTGGTGTATTCGGTGAGCCCTCTATTGCTTGCACCCAATCGGACCAATAGGTGACTGGTTTACCATCCACGGCGACAATCCAGTCGCCCTCCTCTAGCCCTGCGCGCTGGGCTTGGGAGTCCTCTACAACACGGCCTATCACGGGCAGTATGCTGGGCATGAGACCCAACGAGCCAAAAATGTCTGGGTCATCTTCACCCTTTAACCAACCAGAAATGGGCAGTGCAACTTCGCGCTCAGCGCCGCTCTCTAGCTCCAATAGCGCCAATCTAAGGTCGCCTGAGTCACCCAACCTCTTAGTCAGCGCTAAGGCAATATCTTGCCAACCCGTTACCGATACTTCATCCACGCTCAATACTTGCACTGCGCTTTGCATACCGTTGCGCTGCAACAACGAACCTTCGTCAGGGGCCGTAGACATGGGCGCGTACTGCACGCTGCCGGCAAAAAATAACAGCCAATAGATTAGGATAGCGAGCAAGAAGTTTGCAAAAGGCCCAGCCA
Source organism: Pseudomonadales bacterium (assembly GCA_028228615.1). Taxonomy (GTDB): domain Bacteria; phylum Pseudomonadota; class Gammaproteobacteria; order Pseudomonadales; family Azotimanducaceae; genus UBA4421. The sequence goes on from JAOJBS010000005.1 coordinate 15,845, forward strand.
AGGCGATAGCGATGCGCCAATAAGGCGTCAACTGGGTGTAACCCATTGCGCCCTCTAGCTCTGGGCTAGACTTGGGATCTGTTAATGGGTCGCGCTCGTCATACATGCTGACGAAACCGCCCAATGGAATCATCGCTAAAGTAAACTCTGTGCCCTTTGAGTCAACCCAGCTGAAAAGCGGTTTTCCAAAACCAATTGAAAAACGCAGCACGTGCACACCGGACATTCGTGCAACAACAAAATGTCCGTACTCATGGAACGCAACTAACACGCCTAGGAGCAATGCAAACGCTAGCGGATAAAGCAAAAATTCCATCAAATAATGACCCAAGTAAGTATAGGTAAAACGGCTATTACCGAATCTATACGATCCAATACGCCGCCATGTCCAGGAAGAATGGTGCCAGAATCTTTTACGCCGGAAGTTCTTTTCAACAAACTCTCAAACAAATCACCAAAAACAGAAATGCAGACCAGTGCTATGGTTAGCAAGAACGCACTAAGAAGCGAATAGGACTGCCAGAACATAAGGGCAGAAGCGCAAATCAGTGTTGCGATAACACACCCGCCAACGGCCCCTTCCCAAGTTTTGCCGGGACTAAGCTGAGCGGCTAAGCGGTTTTTACCGAATGCCTTGCCAACAAAATAGGCGCCCACATCGGTAGCTGTGGTAAGGACAAACAACCAGACCAGCCATAAAGCACCTTGGTCATGGGCGCGCAACATGCTCAAGCTGACCCACGCGCCGAGCATAATAACCAAACCTAGTGCACCCACAAACCATTGATTTTTGAATAAAAATTCACCTGTGGGGTAAAGCAAAATACTGGCAATGGCGCACATCCAAAGCATTGCGACCAGGCCAATAAAGTCGGCAAAGTACGCTTTTAATAAGTACAGACCAGCTGCCATAAGTACGAATAGTCCGGTATAAAAAAGCTTTGCCCTTAAAGATTCTAGCCCGGCGAACCCGGCCCACTCGAACACGCCGAAGCCGGCGGCAGCCAAAAAGAATAGAGAAAATGCCCACAGCGGCAGCAAAAAGATCGCCGCCAAAGCGACAAATGCTATCGCCAAAGCGGTAATGATTCGGTTCTTTAGCATGGCTCTTTGCGTCCGCCAAACCTGCGTTGACGAACCGCGAACTCATCAATGGCTATTTTTAATTGCTTGGCGTCAAACTCAGGCCAGAACAAATCTGTAAAATACATTTCGGTGTAGGCCAAATCCCAGAGTAAGAAATTACTTACTCTATGATCGCCGCCGGTGCGAATCAATAAATCTGGCTCTGAGACCTCACTCAAAGACAAATGCGCACCCAGCACCTCCTCACTAATCGCGTCCGCGGTTAACTCGCCGCGCTCAACTTTTTCGGCTAATGCTTTAGCCGCCATGGTGATGTCCCAGCGACCACCGAAATTCACTGCCACAGACATATTCAGCTCAGTGTTGTCTTTAGTTAGGTCCTCGCATTGGGTCATCATCGCGCAAATATCAGGCGCGAAGCGGCTGCGGTCGCCGATTATACGCAGCCGAACGCCCTTAGCATGGAGATCGTTGATATCGTTTTTCATGACGTAACGCATAAGGTCCATCAAGACGCTGACTTCGCCGCTTGGGCGATGCCAGTTCTCAGTGCTGAATGCGAATACGGTTAAATTGGTAACGCCGTGCTCGACGCATGCTTCGGCGATGGGGCGCAGGAGTTTTGCGCCGGCTCGATGCCCTGCTGCGCCTGGAAGGAATCGCTTTTTTGCCCAACGATTGTTGCCATCCATGATGATGGCAATATGATCTGGCGTACTACTGGGCCCAACCTCTGAGACGGCACTGCCCGCACCCAGTTTCTCGTCTGGGTCTGGAGTAGAAGATTTAGTCTTAGAACTCATGGGCCAGTACCTATTACTGTTGCTCTAAATTTCCATCAACTCAGATTCTTTTTCAGACAGCGCCTTATCTATTTCGGCTACGCGAGCATCGGTATAAGTCTGCACGCGCTCTTCACCCTTGCGCCCTTCGTCTTCGGCGGCCTCTTTCTCTTTGACCAATTCGCGAATATCAGCAATGGCGTCGCGACGAATATTTCTCACTGAAATACGTCCATTTTCCGCTTCTGCTTTGGCTTGTTTAGCTAAATCTCGACGATTCTCTTCGGTTAACGGCGGCAGCGGAACTCGAATGACTTCACCGTTATTCACCGGTGTAATACCTACATCACTGCGTAATATTGCCTTTTCAATCTCAACCACTAAAGGGCGCTCCCAAGGCGCCAACAACAAAGTGCGAGCATCCTCTACGGATACGGAGGCCACTTGGTTTAGCGGCGTTTTAACGCCGTAATAATCAACGAAGATACCGTCTAGTAAAGCTGGGTTAGCTCGCCCTGTGCGAATTCGGCCAAAAGTGTTGCGCAGCGCATCTATGGATTTGCCCATGCGCTCATTGGCGTCTTCAAGAATTTCATCGATCACAATTAACCCTCAACTATCATTTATTCTGAGCGACTATATCAGTCGCTATCTTAGGCAATATTTTGGCGGATGTTTCGACAACACCCAATCTGCCCGATTCTGAGTGCTGCGATTAAAGGCGTTCGCAGAACTACTTTTTTGAACTAGTTTATTGAACTACTTTGGTGCCAATACTTTGGCCAGCAGTTAGCGCGAGTAGCGCGCCTTTCACCGACGCATCAAATACCACCAAAGGCATATTATTTTCTTTGCATAAAACAATCGCCGTTAAATCCATAACCCCTAATTGTTTTTCCAGTACTTGGTCAAAACTAATGGTGTCGAACTTTGTCGCGGTGGCATCTTTCTTTGGATCGCCACTATAAATACCATCAACATTTGTCGCTTTTAGCACTGTATCCACCTGTAACTCTACCCCGCGCAGACAAGCGGCAGTATCAGTGGTGAAATAAGGGTTACCGGTGCCACCGGTGACTATCACAACATGCCCTTCACGCAGTTTGGCCAACGCCAGATCGCGATCATAGCCTTGCACCACACCAGCAATTGCTGAGGCACAAAAAACACTACAGGGAACATTGTTTCGGCGTAAGAAATCGCCAAGCGCCAGGCCATTCATAATGGTTGCAAGCATACCCATACGGTCGCCTACCACCCTATCCATGCCTGCCTCGGAGAGCTTTGCACCGCGGAAGAGATTGCCTCCACCAAGGACCACTGCAACGCCAATACCTTGATCTACTATTGATCGAATCTCATTGGCATAGTGCTCAAGCACAGTGGGGTCGATACCCGACCCTGAGGCCCCACCAAGGGCTTCACCACTGAGCTTAAGCAGCAGATTTTGCAAAACTACTTACTGTCGGCGAGCTGCGCTGCCACTTCTGCGGCGAAATCTAGCTCTTCAACTTCAATACCTTCACCAACTTCAAAGCGCAGAAAACCCTGCACTTCAACGCCCGCTTGCTTAACAAGGGCGCTCACTTTCACATTGCCATCTTTAACGAAAGGCTGGTCAAGCAGACTCACTTCAGCGAGATACTTCTTAACTCGACCTTCTACCATTTTGACAATGATTTCTTCTGGCTTGCCGCTGTCTTGTGCTTGAGAAAGATAGATTTCTCTTTCTTTATCAAGGATATCGGCAGAGACGTCTGCGCTGTTAATAACCATCGGGTTGATAGCGACCACGTGCATGGCCAAATCACGACCAAGGTCTGCGGCACTTGCAGAGAGTTCAATCAGCGCACCGCGACGTTGATCGCCGTGGATATAGTGGCTAAGGCCACCTGTCGCCGAATGCATTACTTGTCCACGACGGATAGTGATGTTTTCACCAATTTCCTGAACAAGTGTCTCTCTTTCATCGTTTAGCGCGGTGGCTAAGTTCTCAAGACTGCCGTCAGCTGAAGCATATAACTCTTCTGCTACCTTGTTTACAAAGGCAATGAACTTTTCGTTTTTTGCGGCAAAGTCCGTTTCGATATTGATTTCAACCAACGCGGCTTTAGTGCCGTCGTCCGCAACTTTAACGCCCAAAAGGCCGTTAGCTGTTGTTCTGCCAGATTTCTTAGCGGCCTTTAAGGAACTTTTCTTACGCAGTTCCTCAATTGCTTTTTCCATGTCGCCATCGACTTCGGCCAAGGCTTTTTTGCAATCCATCATGCCGAGCCCAGTACGCTCTCTGAGTTCTTTCACCATTGCTGCTGAAACGGCCATCACTTACTCCTTGCTTGCATCAACTTCGCTGCTAGCAGCAGCTTCTTTAGCTGCCTCAGCAGCTTTTAACTCGTCTTCGGCAGCAAAAGCTTCATTCACGCTTGCCGCTACTGCTGCAGAAATTTCAGCGACAGGTGCTGAAGCTGCATCCACCTCAACAAATTCGTTCAAATCTACAGCAGCTGAAGAATTAGACTGGCCTTCCGCTACAGCGTCAGCCATTGCGCTAACGTATAACCGAATGGCTCTGATCGCATCGTCATTGCCGGGAATAACATAATCAACGCCAGCTGGATCACTGTTTGTGTCCACTACGCCCACTACTGGAATGCCAAGCTTATTGGCTTCAGTAATGGCAATTTTTTCGTGCTGAACGTCAATGACGAAAATCACATCAGGTAGACCGCCCATGTTCTTGATACCGCCAAGGCTGCTTTGCAGCTTGTTCATCATGCGCGTACGTTGCAGTGCTTCTTTCTTGGACAGCAAATCAAACGTGCCGTCGGCAGCCTGAACTTCTAAATCTTGCAGTCGCTTGATGGACTGACGAATAGTTTTATAGTTAGTCAACATGCCACCCAACCAACGTTGGTCGACATAGGGCATGCCTACACGGCTAGCTTGCTCGGCAATTACCTTTGCAGCAGCGCGCTTGGTACCCACAAATAGAATTTTTTTGCCTTTTGATGCGAGGTTACGCACTTCGATGAGAGCTTCGTTAAAGGCAGGAAGCGTTTTTTCAAGGTTAACGATGTGAATCTTGTTACGAGCGCCAAAAATATAGGGCGCCATTTTAGGATTCCAGAATCTAGTTTGGTGGCCAAAATGCACACCAGCAGCCAGCATGTCACGCATACTTACGGTCATTTTTTTATCTCCGGGTTGGTTTGTTTGTCCAAATTCCCATGTTCCAACCTCTGAGCAAGCTCAAAAGCACCCGGGAACACGTGTCGAATCAGACAAATTTTTTAATCGGCTACAGTTCAGCTATACTGCCTCTTGCGCCGTAAATCACTGCGACATCACCTATATGGCTCGCCGCGGCGCGATTTATACCACAAACATCTTCCTTAAAGAAACGAGTTTTCGCATGGTTGCAAAAGTAGAGACCGAAATAGACATATTGGGCATGCGCGAGGCAGGAAAATGCGCCGCATCTGTATTAGAAATGATTGGAGAGCATGTTCAACCCGGGGTCACTACCGACCACCTAAATCAGATTTGTCATGACTTTATTGTCAACGAATTAGACTGCATACCCGCACCGCTCAATTATGGCGGCGGCGGCGGCCAAATGCCGTTCCCCAAATCCATTTGCACCTCAGTAAATCACGTGGTTTGTCACGGCATTCCCTCGCCGGCTAAGAAGCTGAAGAACGGTGATGCACTGAATATAGATATCACAGTGATTAAAAATGGCTATCACGGAGACACCAGCAAGATGTTTTTTGCAGGTGATGCCAGCATTCTGGCCAAACGCTTGTCCAAAATCACTCAAGAATGTATGTACAAAGGCATTGAACTGGTTAAGCCCGGCGCACGCTTGGGAGATATTGGCTACGCAATACAAAGTCACGCAGAAGCGAATAGATTCAGTGTTGTGAGGGAGTTTTGTGGCCACGGTATTGCCAAGGTATTTCACGATGAACCCCAAGTGCTGCATTACGGTCGTCCAGGCACCGGTGTTGTCCTTGAAGAAGGCATGAGTTTCACCATTGAACCCATGATTAATGCGGGCAAACGCAATATCAAAATACTGCCGGACCAATGGACCGCTGTGACCAAAGACCACAAGTTATCCGCTCAATGGGAGCACACTTTAATGGTCACTAAAGATGGCTTTGAAATTTTCACATTAAGACAAGAAGAGCAGTAACCCACCTATGTCACTATCCTCTCTAGTTACCCAGCGGCGCGAAAAATTAGAATCTGAAAAAGCCAAACTGGCTGAGCGCTATTGGAACAACGAAGCTGTTGAGACCTTAGTCAGCGACCTTGCCGAAGTCATGGACAAGCTAATTCTTGACGCTTGGCACGAGCAAATTACACAGAGCAAAGACATTGCCCTATTTGCGGTAGGCGGCTATGGGCGTCGGGAACTTCACCCCGGTTCGGACATTGACCTGTTGGTAGTCGCTAAAGATCCAAAGAGCCATGGCCGTGCAATAGAACTATTTCTACAAAATGTATTTGATCTCAACATAGAGGTGGGACACAGCGTCCGCGACATCACCACTTGTATAAAAGAGTGTGAGGCGGATATCACCGTCGCTACAGCCATGTTCGAGCGCAGACTGCTAGGCGGCGATGCAGCCTTAGATACATCTGTTGATGAAGCACTGAGCAAGAAAAAAGTCTGGCCAGCAGAGAAATTCTTTGCAGCCAAATACCAAGAGCAAATTGAACGGCACAAACAATTTGACGACGTCGACTACAACCTAGAGCCCAACGTAAAAGCCTCGCCCGGCGGCATGCGCGACATCCACACTGCGCTTTGGATTTGTAACCGCAACTTCGGCACCACTGATATTAGTCGGCTAGTCGAAATGAACGTACTCACCGCAGAAGAGGGTAAATGGCTTATTGAAGGGCGAAGATTCCTTTGGTGGGTGCGCTTTGGCCTGCATCTAATTGCAGGTCGCAAGGAAGACCAACTGCACTTCTCCAGACAAAGAGAACTTGCCCAACGACTTGGATTTGTCGACACCGACAGTCAAATGGGCGTGGAAGTATTTATGTACCACTTCTACCGCCACATACTCGCCCTCACCGAAGTCAATGGCATTCTCCTCAAGCATTTTCAAGAAACCGTCGAAAGCGCAAAGCGCGAAAAAATCACCCAAATTAACGAACGCTTTAGGTTGGTTAATCACCGTATCGAAGCTGTGCACGACAATGTTTTTAAAGATTCTCCCTCTGCGCTTCTGGAAATGTTTGTATTAATGGCTCAGCGCGAGGAAGACATTCAAGTTAGAGTTTCGACAATACGCTTGATGCGCGAATCTCTGGCCCTTATTGATGACGACTTCAGAAAAAATCCAGATAACACCCGCCTGTTTTTGAATTTACTCAAAGCACCCTATACCGTAGTAACGCAATTGATTCGTATGCGTAAGTACGGGGTTTTGGGGCGTTACCTTCCCGAGTTCAAGCAGATCATTGGACAAATGCAGCACGACCTATTCCACATTTATACGGTCGATGCGCACACAATGATGGTCGTTCGCAATATGCGCAAATTTCGCTATGAGTGGGCTAAGGAAACTTTTCCTATTGCACACTACTGCTCCAACACAATCCCTAAGTTAGAGCTGCTTTACATAGCCGGTTTGTTTCATGACATTGGCAAAGGCCGCGGCGGCGACCACTCAACCCTTGGTTCTATTGATGCAAGGAAATTTTGCCAGCTACACGGCTTAAACCAAGCAGATACAGATCTGGTTTGTTGGTTGGTAGAGCGGCACTTATACATGTCTTCTGTCTCGCAAAACCAAGACATTTACGACCCGGAAGTAATTCAGGCTTTTGCTCAAGATGTAAAATCTGAAATGCGCCTGAACTACCTCTACGCCCTCACTGTGGCAGATATTAACGCGACAAATCCGAACCTTTGGAACAGTTGGCGCGCAAGCCTTATGCGCCATTTGTATAGCGAAACCAGAAAGACCCTAAGACATGGCAGCGGCGATGCAATGGATCGCGATGAGACCATTGCCGCCTATCAAGAAAGCGCATTGGAGCGACTACAAAATACTTTCAGCGAAGAGCGTGTCAGAACTTTATGGCAGAACCTTGGCGATGATTTTTTCTTACGCCATGGCACTGATGAAATCAGCGACATTTCGCGAGCGCTACTGGAGCACGATCACCAGCAAGGCCCATTCGTAAGTATGTCCCCAGCGGACCTAACCTATCTGGGTGAAGGCGCTACGCAAATCTATATTTGGGCCGAAGACAAACCTAAAACATTCGCTGCTACAGTAGTTTGCCTGACCCAGTGGGATTTATCTGTTGTCGACGCGCACATCAACAAAGCGGTAAATGGTCGTATATTCAATACCTTTACCATTCTCACCGCAGATGGTGTCCCGGTAGAGCAGGACAAGAAACTGCGAAGTGAGATTGTTGAAAAAGTGAAAACGACCCTTGTCGCGCCCTCTCCAAGAACCGACGGTGCAACCCGACGAGTGCCTCGCCAACTCCGGGAACTGCCTTGGCCGACGGAAGTTGCGATGGCAACAGATGACGAAGGCCTAACTACTACGGTGAATATTTTGGCCGCTGACCGGCCAGGGTTATTGGCGAATATATCACTACTGCTTATCGACTTAGAGTTGGAGTTGTCCTCGGCTCGAATTACTACGCTGGGTGAGCGTGTAGAGGACGTTTTCGTTGTCACCGACGCTGACGGCCAGGCAATAACTGATAAAGCCCAGTTATATAATCTTGAAAACGCGTTGCGGCAGAAATTAGATGCTTCTATGGGTTTGGGAGGTTCAGGGGGTTTGGGCGAAAACACACTTTCCAGTGTCAACGGGGCGAAGGTCTAATTACTTACGACTCACAACCATCTAATAGCGGCTAACTATTGCTGGCTGACTATTGCTGGCTGACTATTGCTGGCTGACTATCAGCCGCTAACTGAAAACAGCTGACTAAAAACATCAGACTAAAGACCTCGTTGATCGTGTATTCGTTGGGCATTCCAGCTATCGTATGGCTTCCTTAATAGTTGTATGAATATCGTGTCTTTCAACACCCACTTAGATTTGCTTCAGCCCTACCCCTTTGAACGTCTGCGCGCCCTGCACAACGGCATTAGCCATACTGGCGGGTTGACACATATATCTTTGTCAATTGGCGAACCCAAGCACAATCCACCAAAATTTGTTATCGATGAACTGTCAAACCCCCAGTCATTGGCCAAGCACCTTGCCACCTATCCAGCAACAAAGGGCAGCGAAGTGCTGCGAACCTCAATTTCCGAATGGTTGGCGCGCAGATTCTCCGTAACAGTTGACCCAGACACCAGCATTTTGCCAGTCAACGGCACAAGAGAAGCTTTGTTCTCGGTAGCTCAAGCACTACTCAGCGGCAAAACCGGCACGCTGGTGGCTATGCCCAACCCCTTTTACCAAATTTATGAAGGTGCGGCCCTCTTAGCGGGTGCTGAACCCTTGTACATTCCAAATTTGGTCGAGCTCAATTACGAAGCGGACTTTAGCTCAGTGAGCGCAGAGCAATGGCGCAAAACAGAACTGGTTTATATCTGCTCTCCCGGCAACCCTACCGGCCAAATCATGCAGCGGGATCAAATGCAGTCACTCATTGGGCTGGCACAGGAATATGATTTCAATATCGTTTCAGACGAGTGCTATGCCGAGCTTTATTACGATGACGACAATCTCCCAGAGAGTATTCTGGCAGCCGCCGTCGCCATGGGACTGTCAAATTTCGACCGATGCTTAGCCTTTCATAGCCTTTCCAAACGATCTAATTTGCCCGGGTTACGCAGCGGTTTTGTGGCAGGCGACCCCAATTTGATGGCCAAGTACTTGAGTTATCGTACTTACCACGGGTGTGCACTAGGCGCTCACCATCAAGCAGCCAGCGCTTTGGCATGGCAGGACGAAGCCCACGTTGTAGAAAACAGGCAAATGTATAGAGACAAGTTTGCGGCAGTGAGCGAAATTCTGAGCCCTCACTACACTTTAACCCAGCCTGAAGGCGGCTTTTACCACTGGCTGCCAACGCCAATCTGTGATCAAGAATTCAGTCAACGATTGCTGGCAGAACAACACATCACCGTTATGCCGGGATCTTTTTTAGGCAGAGATACGCGCCTTGGTAATCCGGGACACAACCACGTAAGAATCGCCTGGGTTGCGCCCTTCGGCGAATGTATTGAAGCAGCTAACCGCCTAGCCCAGTTTGCGCAAAATTTATAAGGTAATTTCGCTCGGTTAAGCGGTCACTTGGCGTCAGCTGTAGTAATATCAGGAAAATTTTTTCTGAGATTGATATGACTGATATTTTTGCGTTTGCAGTTGGCATCACAAGCACCAATGGCTCGGGTACCATACTAGACTGTTTTTTTCCGAACCCCATACTTACCCCACAAGCGGGCGTGCTCAGCGCAATAAGCAACCTGCCTCAAGGCACCAGTGCCCTGACCCTAGAGCAAGCGCAATCGCTGAACTCGGCATCAGGCGTCGAGATTGTGCCTGCGTCATTACTCGATATGGATCAGCCCCTGATCAGTGTAAGACTCGATTCCGATGCGCCAAGCAACAGTATTGAAGAGGTATACCTCAAACTGCACCTGCTCTCCCACAGACTATGCCTGCCTAATACCCTTAACCTTGACGGTATTTTTGGCCATCTACCTAACTTAGCGTGGACTTCAGCTGGCCCTATTGAGGTCAATGAATTACCCGGCGCGCTGATGAACGCCCGTGCTCAAGGGCTTAACCTAGAAGTCTTCTCCGTGGATAAATTTCCAAAGATGGTCAACTACGTGGTACCCACTGGCGTACGCATAGCTGATGCAAGCCGCATTCGCCTTGGCGCCTATTTAGGCGAAGGCACAACAGTCATGCACGAGGGGTTTGTTAACTTCAACGCAGCAGCCATCGGCCCTAACATGATTGAAGGCAGAATCTCTCAGGGCGTCATTGTCGGCGCAGGCACAGACCTCGGCGGCAGCGCCAGCACCATGGGCACACTTTCTGGCGGCGGTAATATCATTGTCAGCATTGGCGAAAACTGCCTCATTGGCGCAAATGCAGGCACCGGCATTCCCCTAGGCGACCGTTGCACTATTGAAGCAGGCTTGTATATCACTGGCGGCACACCTATTGCTGTTTTCGACGAAACAGGCCAGCAAGTGAGACTGGTCAAAGGTCGAGAATTGGCTGGCAACTCCGACATGCTGTTCATTCGCAACAGCCAAAACGGCCAAGTGATCTGTCGTACAAATCGTCAGGCCATTGAGCTTAACGACGCTTTGCACGCGCACAACTAAGGTCATTGAAATTGGAAAATCCAGTATTTGAGCTTGCGAAAGAACTCATTAGCCGCGTTTCTGTTACCCCTGAAGATGCGGGATGCCAGGAGCTTATTGCCGCGCGACTTAACCAGCTGGGTTTCCAAACGCGCCAAATAAATGCCGAAGGCGTGCACAACTTGTGGGCTTGGCGTGGCACCGGTTCGCCTCACTTAATGTTTGCAGGGCATACTGATGTAGTGCCTCCCGGCCCCTTGGAGCAATGGCAAACCCCGCCCTTTGAGCCAACGGTTAAAAACGGCCAACTCTATGGTCGCGGCGCGGCAGATATGAAATCTAGCCTAGCGGCAATGATCGTCGCTGTAGAGGATGCAACTGCCCAAGCTGAGCACAACAACGGAACATTGAGTTTCTTGATCACCAGTGATGAGGAAGGTGTAGCAACTTATGGTACTCGTCATGCGATTGATGTATTGGCTAAAGAGGGCATACGGCCCGACTACTGTGTGGTTGGCGAACCCAGCTCCAGCGAACAATTAGGTGACGTGGTGCGCTCTGGACGTCGCGGCTCGCTGAATGCAAAACTCAAAGTCATTGGCACCCAAGGCCACGTGGCCTACCCCCAGGATGCAAACAATCCAATCCACAATGTCTTAACCGCGCTTTCTGCGATGACAACCAAGGAATGGGATTTGGGTAACGACTTCTACCCTCCCACTAGCTTTCAAATTTCCAATATCAACGGTGGCACCGGTGCCACCAACGTGATTCCCGGCGAGTTAGAAATAGATTTCAACTTTCGTTTCAATACAGAGCAAACTGCCACTGGTTTGAGCGCAAGCGTTGAAGAAATTTTGCACAGCTATGGCGTGACCTATGAGATTAAGTGGCAGTTGTCCGGGGAGCCTTTCTTGACCCTACCCGGCGCGCTTACTGAGGCGGTCACCCAAGCAATCAAAGCTGAGACCGGACTAACCACCGAACTTTCCACGTCGGGTGGCACCTCTGACGGGCGCTTTATCTCTCCTTGGGACAAGCCAGGCAGCGGGCAAGTTGAAGTGGTTGAACTGGGACCACTCAATGCAACCATCCATAAAATTGATGAATGCGTAGCTGTAGATGACCTGATGCCCTTGGCAAGAATTTATCAACAGATAATCAAAACCCTACTCAACTAGTAGGTGCCCTCACCCATGAAACGTAACGTAATCATTGGCGCGCTGGTCGTGATGGTTATGCTCATCATGCTAGCCCCAGCTAACGTGTTGCGCATGGTATTCGCACAGGTCCCAGGCGTGGCCCTGGTGAAGCCCCAAGGAACCGTTTGGCAAGGCAGCGGTGTAATAATCGCTCACCCCGGCCTCTCAGCTAACGTGACTTGGCAGGCAAAATGGCAACTTGGCGAATCGCTAATACCAACCATTCATTGGCAGCTAAACAACAGCGAACTCTCGCTACAGGGCAAACTGACAACGGGGCGCAGCGTCCAGCGAGTGAACATTGAGGGTCGCTTCAGCGGTCTGGCTCTAGAACCGGTGCTTGCCCGATACGACATATCTCTTCCCGGGACCTTCCAAGTTAGTCCCACGGAGTTATTGATTACCACTTCTGGCCCAACCACTGAATTTGAATTAGACAACGACAGCCAACTTGACTGGAGTGGCGGCAACATTCGTTACGTGCTGTCTAATGGTCTTGAGCAAGCCTATGTGCCCGCCTTAACCGCCACCCTGAAATCTGCTCAAGGATCGTTACCCACGGTGTTTATTGAACTCGCCGAAAATAGTACCGGCCCCCTGCTCACCTTGACCCCAAATCGTGAAGGATATGTAAACATAGAGATTACTCGAGGGTTCATTGAATTGATGGGCCGCACTTGGACCGGGTCAGCGAAATACAATGATGTACTGCTTGAGGTGAAGCGTAAGGTATTTTAGCTAAAGGTGAGTACTTAAGCAGATCACACGGCGCTAGGGGGCTGAGTCAACTGTGCTTGAACTTACCGGGAAAGCACTCATTAGTGCCTTACATTTGGCCTTAAATTTAACCGTACATTTGACCATACGTTAGGCTTTAGATTTAGCCTCATCAGACGCAGTGACTAGGACTCGCTAGTAAACGAATAAATCAGGTAACATGCGGCACAGGAACGAAGTAAACACGCCATTTTACGAGCGCTCTAAACAGACTACCTTATGACTAGATATGCAACTAACTAACCTAATCGAAAAATTGGCAACCCCACTCCAATGGCTGCTTGTATTTGGCATAGCTTGGACTGTTGCTAATAGCGTATTAGGGCTATTGCAGTCGCCCTCTGCAGCCGCCGACACGTCTGTAGCTGTCTCAGACACTTCCGCCCAAAACCAACTGAAAAACACTGACCGCGAAAATAAATCTAAGCGCGTTGAAGCACTCATTAACCGCCATGTTTTTGGCTTAGTCCCGCAGACTAACAATGCGCAAACACAGCGCGTGGAAACAGCCAAAGCCACACGCCTGCCGTTAACGTTAGAAGCAGTATTTGTAGCCGACGAAAATGCCAGTTCTGGAGCCATCGTGGCTCGCAGTGGCAAGAAAGGTTTGCTCTACAAAGTAGGCGATATTCTGCCCGGCAATGCTCGGCTCATTGAGGTTCAACAAGAACAAATTATTTTGCAAAGAGCTGGCAACCGAGAGGCTTTGGCTTTTGGTAAGAGTAAATTCAACCCGAAGGCTGGTGTTCGCGAGACAAAGCCCGTTACAACGACAAAGCCAAAACGCAATATAGCCAGCGTTGACGATATTCAAGGTCTCATTACTGAAAATGTTGAAAGCGCCTTAGCGGATTTTGGCTTGGAGACCAATGAAGGAAGGGGCTACAAAATAGGTAATCTGTCTAACAATCCCTACTTGCAACAATCTGGCTTACGTCCCGGTGATATTGTCCTGTCGGTAAACGGGCAACCACTGGGCAACATCCAAAAAGACCAACTAGAATTCGACAACATAATGGCTCAAGGCTCTGCCAGTATTGAACTAGAACGCAATGGCGAGCAAATGACCATTACAGCTCGCCTACCTAACTAAATTTAATCTGAATCAGTAAATTTATGAAACTAATATCCTATATTCGCAACGCGCTTGTTATTTGCGCCACGTTAGTCTGCCTTAACGCTTTCGCAGCGGAGACTGAAGAGGACGAACGCACATGGCAAATGGCTACTAAAAATGCTGACATTCAGGAATTTGTGGCCCAAGTTGCCAAAATCACCGGCAAGACATTTATTGTTGACCCGAAACTAAAGGGTCAGGTCAATGTCATCTCTGAAACCCCCCTAGGCAAACAGGGCGTTTATGAGTTGTTTTTAAGCGTACTTAGATTGCAAAACTATACAGCCGTACCGTCAGGCAATGTCATTCGCATACAGCAAAGTGCCACAGGCAAACAAACACCAGGCGCGCTCGGTGGACTTGGCGCCGCTGCACCAGAAGAGTTAGTGACACAAATTATAGCGGTACAAAATGTTAAGTCTGAAGACTTGCTAAAAATACTGCGCCCCCTCATCCCCCAGTACGGTCATATTGGCAGCGTGAGTGAACCCAATGTCGTGATCATTTCTGATCACGCGGACAACATACGCCGCCTCAAAAAAATCATCAGCGATATAGACGTTGCCGAAACCAATGAAATAGTTATGTTCCCGTTAAAAGAAGCATGGGTAGGCGACATTGTAGAAATCCTCGAAAAGGTTGCGCCAAAGCAAGTAGGTTCCAATGCAACTGGCCCACAAAAAGTACAGCTCATTGCTAACGAGCGGAACAACTCGTTGGTACTTAAAGGGCAGAGCCGCCCTATCGCCGACCTCTTGGAAATTATTCAACAACTAGATCAGCCGGCAACCACCAAAGATGCTACTCAAGTAATTCTCCTCAACCATGCTGATGCCGAAAACGTCAGTAAAATTTTACAAAGTATTGTAGGCAGCCTTGGATCAAGCCAAGCAGGCGACAACGGATCCGATAAGATAAACGTTCAAGCAGATTTATCTCTGAACGCATTGGTTGTAAAAGCCGACCCAGGCGCAATGGGTGAGATTTTAAGTATCGTGGCGCGCTTAGACTCACCTCGAGCACAAGTTCTTATAGAAGCTGCGATTGTTGAGGTGACCTTAAATAAAGACACCTCTTTTGGCGCTGAGGTGGCCGCTGGCGATCAGCGCGGACAAAGTGTGCCGTTATTGAGCACAAGCCTTAACGGCAGCATTCAGTCGCTCCTAGGCGGGGTAATCGATACAAACAATCCAGGCTCAGTGAGTGTAGTTCAAGGCCTGGCAACACTAAGTGGACCCTCATTAGCGGCTGCAAAAATCGACCTAGACGGCGTTTCATTCGGGGCGGTGATTACTGCGCTGTCTAGCAACTCCGACGCCAACCTACTTTCTACACCGAGCATTATTACGCTAGACAATAACGAAGCAAAGATTTTAGTGGGTCGTGAAGTGCCCTTTCGCACGGGCTCGTTCACTACTACAGGCAATGGTTCTAGCAACCCATTCACCACGGTGAACCGTCAAGATGTCGGTGTAGAATTACTCGTAACGCCCCACGTATTCGACGGCAACGAAGTTCGCTTGGATGTAGTACAAAACATTTCTAATGTTTTACCCACCGCGGTTGGCGGCAGCACCTTCGCCGACGTAGTCACCTCCAAACGAACCATAGAAACTACTGTGCTCGCTGGAGACGGTGAGACCATTGTTCTGGGCGGCTTAATTCAAGATGACGTGACTGAGACTAATAGAAAAGTACCGGTGTTAGGCAGCATTCCACTTTTAGGCAATCTTTTTAAATCCAAAACAACAGCACGCGTAAAAACTAATCTTTTAGTCTTTATCCGCCCCACCATCATTTCCAGCAGCGAGCAAGCTACCACGCTGTCCAACGACAAGTATTCTGGCATTTGGGAGCTGACTTCCGACGCAAAAAAATTAAGTCCCAACGAGGCTAACGAGGCAAGCGCCGAGGCACTAAAACTCATCTTCCAAGGTAAGCAAGACAAATAGCACGGAAAAATTCGAGGAATCATCTGCGTAAATGAGTAACAGTTTACTGCGTACTTATTACCGCCTACTTAGGCGGGTCATTCGGCTTGTTGCTAAACCCGATTTAAGCGGCGTGGAACACCTTGACCCACATTTGGAGGAAACCGGCAGCGCACTCCAAAATACCAACACAGGTGAGCAGGCCGTCTCTAGCACAAGGGAGATCATTTATGTTTTAGACAAAAGATCTATTACAGATCTCTTAGTGTTAGAACACGCCCTTGCACAATCGCCCACCTCACCGCTGCCCTCACCTCTCGCCCCTCTAACAATTGCAGATTGGTCTCTTAACGGCAGGGCTTTTGCGCTAAACAGGGCCTGGGGTGGCAAAGTAACTATGCAGCGCTACTCGCGCCGACTATTACAATTAGTAGGCTCTGAAGACGCTATTCAAAGGCGAATTGCCCTTGTACCTGTGTCCATATTTTGGGGCCGATCTTTAGCCCCAAGAGGCAGCTGGATTGAGTCACTCACTTCAGATCAAAGACCAGCTACCGGAGGCATCAAACGCTTCTTCGCCCTACTCTTTAACCGAGGCGACATTCATCTGTGCATTGGCAAACCCATACCGTTAGAGGAAATAGCCAAACACGATAAAGGCCAAAACTACGCCATTCGCCGCTCTGCACGGCTACTTCGTGTGCGCTTTAAACGACAACATGAAGCCACCCTAGGGCCCGATTTTTCCCACAGGCGGACATTGCTAGAGAGCATCGCAAACTCACCACGCATAACTGAATACATAAACGAAACGGTAGGCGCTGACGCCAGCCCCAAAAAACACGTTGAGAAACGCAAAGCAAAGCTGAAGTCATTGGCTTATCGCCACGCAAAAACCATTGCTTCAGACATGTCCTACTCTACGATACGGCTGTTCTTGGTTTTTCTAGGCTGGTTTTGGCGGCGCATATATACCGGGGTCAACGTACGCGGACTGAATCCGTTGAAAGACGCTACAGATACGCACACACTGGTCTACGTGCCCTCCCACCGTAGTCATATAGATTACTTAGTGCTCAGCTATACCCTTTATCGCGCCGGCATAATGATTCCGCATATCGCCGCAGGGGATAACCTGAACATGCCAATGCTGGGCGGATTTCTACGACGCGGCGGCGCATTTTTTATGCGTCGAAGTTTTAAAGACGACCCACTCTACGGCGCGGTGTTCGACGAGTATTTATATCAGGTCTACAACAGCGGACATTGCGTAGAATTTTTCCCTGAAGGCGGGCGCAGCCGCACAGGGCGATTGCTACCGGCCAAATATGGTCTACTGAAACTCTCTCTCGCCCACCAATTGCAAGGCCTGAAAAAACCATTGGCATTCGTACCCGTCTATTTTGGCTATGAAAAAGTCATCGAAGGCAGCAGCTATATGGACGAACTACGAGGCGCAAATAAAAAGGCCGAGAGCGTACTAGACCTTATTAACGGTCTGAAAGTCATCAGGCAAAATTTTGGTCAGTTGCAAGTAAACTTTGGTGAACCCATTAAGTTAGATGATTGGCTCGGGAAACAGGTGGCTCAGACCACTCTAGCGCCAGACGAACAAAATACGAATGCTGCGCCAAACTCAGAAACCAATATCAACATCAATACCGATACCGCTATCGATATAAACGACCAAGATGATCAACTCATAAAAGCGCTGGGCGCAGAAATTATGGGCAATATCAACGCTCAAGCTACGGTGAACGCCGTTAACCTCGTCGCCTTGGCCAGCCTCAGCATTGACCAAGAGGTAATGGAAGAGAAACAAATCGCCGGGCAAAGCGACTGCTATATGCAGATTTTGCAAGCCCTCTACGGCCCTCAGATATTTACCAACCCTGAGATGACAGGTCAATCCTCCATAGAAAAAGTGGCGGCGTTAGGGCTAATCACAAGAACCACGGAAAACTTTGGCGCAGTTTTACATCACGCACCCTTTACCGCCCTGCTGATGACTTGGTATCGAAACAACGTACTTCACTTGATGGCATTACCCAGTCTAATGGCTAGTCTTTTAGTCCATCGCCAACAACAAACTTCGGTGATGGCACTACAAGAACAAGTCGCGGTGATTTTTCCTTTTATTGCTCATGAATTGAGCATCGCAAGCCCTTGCCCGATGGAACTCGCTGTTGCCGCGCTAGCCGCGCTCAATGACCAAGGCATGATCAAAGTTCAAGGTAAGCAAATTACGCTGCCTGACAAGCGTTCAGAGCAATACATGCAGCTAGAGATACTGGCCAACCTTATGAGCGAAACGCTGGGGCGTATGTACCTTGTACTAGATTTCGCCAAGCATGGCAGCAAAGATCGACAGGCCCTGAGCTTAGCCAGCAAACACTCAGCAGAAAAGATATCTCTTTTGTTGGGTATCAACGGACCGGAGTTCTTCGATCAAAAACTAATTGGTAACTTTCTAGATCAACTTATTGAAAAGAACTTATTACATGACTCTAAAGAGGCAACTTTGCAGCCTCAAGACACCTTTATACAGCTACACGACGCCCTATCATCTGCTATTGCTACTAAGTTGAAGTTCGCTATTGACGCTGAGTAGTCGGTCGTAAATACAGTCACGCGCCACACCAATACACCACAGCCACATCGAGACTAGCTTGGGTTGCCTTGGACTAGATTCGGCCATCTTAAGTTAGCTTGCTAGGTACACATCAAAGCGCACTGTTTTACCCTTAATCTGAAAATTCACACCCTCTACAACTGGGTCTTTCAAGCGCCGCTTCACTACTACACGATTATTGGCGCAGCTCAGCGCAAGTCTAATAAGTTCAGTGAGATCGGATGCGTCCTGTGCATCTTGTGTTAGATAACGTAAATGCTGCAACGCCTGATTAGGCAACGCGTTTTTCTTGCGCTCTGGAAACATCGGATCAAGGTAGACAACATCCCAACGCTCATCGCCACTAAGCGCCTCTTTACAGTCCATGAACATAACTTGGGTGTTATCAAAACTACGGGCAAAATCTTGCAGCAATATCCATATTAGGGGCTCACGCTCAACTAACGTTACAGGACAACCCAAAATGGACAGGGTCAAGCCATCTGTGCCAAATCCCGCACAGGCATCCAGCACGCTAAGGTCGCCCTGATTTAGGCCACATGCGCGGGCCAACTCACCCTTCCTTGCACCCACACTGCGTCTATGTAAATTTTGCTCAGCAAGGCGAAATGGGCGTTTACTACCGGGACTACATAACGCCAAACCTTGATAGTCCAAGTAGAGGCCAGGCACATCTACTTGCGTGGGTGCATCCACCTCATGCAGATCACACCAAAGCGCAAAGGTCTCAGCCTGCTCACGCTGATCCGGTGTGTACATCAATACAATAGGCACTTCCGGGCCTTCAGGTGTTGTGCTCATCAATGTTGTATTTTCCATCAAGAATTATCGCCCGTAGGTGTGAACAAGTGATTTTGTCAGGAAGTTTTCCGCCAAGGGGAATCACCCTCCACATAGACGAGCAAAGCATCCTGCTTGCCTTCTTGATGCTTTGAAGCGCTAAAGCCAACCATAGCCGCGCCAACCTTGAACTCAGAATGCTCACGAACCATTTGCCATAGTAGATTGAGTAATCCCCCCATTCATAACCGTATTTTTTAGTAGAGGGCTAAGCGACCGTCATTAGCTGCCGGGGCGGTCTGCCACCGATAGCTGTGTTAGCTCGTTGGTTATTGTATATCCAAAGCCACTGGGTGGCCAAAAGCTGAGCATGGGTAATACTTTCAAACTGATGATGTCCAACCATTCGCACCGAGCAGTGCGGTTAAATCGCTCAATCTAAGCATTCTGCGTTGGCTTGCCAGGCTGAATGTACAACAACGTTATCTGGTGTTGGTTCGCCCAATTGACCAACGTCTGGCTGAGGTATTCTAGGCCATTATCACAACGAAGAGCGGATGGTTTGCCTCGCCATTGGTAAATCAGCGCAGTACTGACGCCGTGTTCTCGTGCTAATTCAGCGACTGAGACGCCTGCCTCATGTTGCTTCAATATCGCTAGTATCTGGCTGTCTGAAACTTCCTCTGATTGACATCATAAAAGTCTCTACCTAAACACTCGATTAGTTTTAGGGGGGATTACAAATGTTTACGCGAACACCCACGAAATCAAGCTAAAAGCACCGACAAACGCGGCAGCCATTAGTATGTATAGCAATACCCATTCTATTTTCTTTAGTTTTTCTTCGCCGTGCTCTGGCAGATGAGTTTTTATCTGAAAAGACAGCAAACTCGCCATCACAAGTCCTTTACCAACGTCTCCCAACAAAACTCCTATTACATTTATAATCTGATAATGAGTTATACAAACCATCACCCCTATAGCTGCCATAAGAACTACCGGTTCCAAATGCTTGCTCGATTTCCTTGATTTCTGCAAACCACACTCCCTGTTATAAGCGCCAGCCAATACTTATCGCTGTAGAATAAGATGGCCGACGCTTTAAATATTTTAGACAAATCTTGTTTGACTATACATCAATCATCGTCGTTGCTAGATGCGGCATGTAAACCGGCACCTATACCAGCGCCTATACCAGCACCAACTGCCGCGCCAGCGATACCGCCAATCAAACCAACACGAGCTCCATGTACAGCTCCTCTCAAAGCCGCACCTGCTATGGCACCACTTCCAGCTAATCCTGCACCAATACCAGCCCCCATTGCAGCTCCATCTCCAACGTGTAAACCAGCGTTGACATTGCTAACCTCATGACATGATAGTTCTTTCATTTTTCGTCCCTAAAGTTATGCGGATTTTCAAACTAGTTCTAATTACCTACCCTGTCAAAAGAGTAATTTAACTTACTTAACTTACTTAACTAGCGGCATTATTTTTTTGACGGACGGGTCGAAATAGATTGAAAACATTAGCAGGCGTAGGGGAGCGTAAAATACATGCATTTCAAAACTTCACTTCATTCACTCAGACGACAGTCTTTACCGCGCCGGCCAGCTTCTTTGCAACTCCCAGCTCCAGCAGCTTTCATCTAAACACAAATCAAGCAAATCATTAAAAGACTAGCTTAAAACGACTTTAGTTTGGAACGAAGTTTTGGCGTTAACCACCTCTGTACACACCCATTGCGGTTTGGCTAAGTATTTCGCGCTGCACCTGTTATTTGGTACTTCGCTCACTATTTGTCTACCTATTAGAGTTAAGTGAGTCCGGCAAAAGATAGGTCACTTGGCGCTTGAAAATTTGGCGAAATAGATAAGTCAACTCCATCCCTTTGAGAAATTGAAACAAGTCAACCCGCATCAAAAGATATACGCCAAGGAGCGACTTAAAGTCGAAAGCAGATAAAAGAACAGCTCATGTAGATGCAGCAACGGAGTTTGAGATTCTTAACGGCTTGAAGAACATAGGGATCACTGAGATTTTTGTGACACACAACCAATAACAGGTGGGTCCATGAATAAAGAAGGAATTAAGGGTAGAGTTCTATCGATCTGGCAGATACCGATAGCGATATCGTGCCTCAAAGCTGGCTACGTGTTATCAGCTTTGCCCAACGCGTATTGATAGCTATTATATTTGCACTGCAGAGCTCTCAAATGACTCATTACAGGCAAACAGTGCTGCCGGCAAAGTCATTTCCGCAGAGCATTATGACGTATTCCTAACGTCTTGTTATATTTCTAGTAGTCTTAATTAGGAAGTTTTCCGCCACGGCGAATCGCCATCCACATAAATCGGCAACGCATACTCAGCGTCCTGGGCAGTACCCTCAATATACTGCTGTCGCACCTGACCAAGCATTACTCTGGCGTCGGGTATGGGTGTTCCAACACAGTAAGACTCCAGAGCCTTGGGCATCCAACTTGGCATTGCGCCAATGATCTTAAGGGTATGTTCGCCTTGGGCGGTAATGTCTGCTGCCAGTGCTTCAATCCAATCCGCGGGTTCAAGGAGCAGCTGATCGGCGATGACCGCACTTAGTTCTGCGCCATTTTGCTGGTACAGCGATACATAATAGGCATCTGCCCGGCTTGGGATAAGCGCCAGCCAATTTGTTGACTCGCCACTGTGACCATAACCGGCCAAGGTCTTGTCTTCAATGGCACTGCGCACAAGTACTTCTGAGCCTTTCATGGCCACGACCTTGCTTTGGCTCGCCATAGCGATGCCTTGGGCGACGGAAGCCGCAATGCGTACGCCGGTAAATGATCCGGGTCCTGCCCCAAAGCCAATAACCTGAATGTCTTGCTTGCTCAGACCCGCACTTTCAAACAGTTCGCTGAGCATGGGTAATATATGCTCATTGTGGCTGCGTTCCAGTTTGCGCTGCTGCGAAAAAATGTCCTCGCCTACGGCTAAGGCCAAGCTACAATGGGCGGTCGAAGTTTCTATACATAAGGTATTTGTCATTGTCACAGCATAGCCAACCGCTGGATTTGGAGGAAGCATTAGCTTCTTTGAAAGCGCAATTGTTACCAATAACTGAGGTAGAGTACTGTGCTTTACAACACTGTCGCGGTCGAGTGCTGGCCAAGCCTGTGACCGCGCAACTCAGTTTGCCGCCCTTTCGCGCGTCGGCAATGGACGGATACGCCATCCAAGCTGGGAAGCATGATCAATTACTGACTGTGATCGGCGAAAGCTTGGCTGGGCACCCTTTCCAAGGCGATATCGGCCCTGAAGAGTGTGTACGCATTTTTACCGGCGCATTGGTGCCCGCCAATGCCGGTCAGATAATTTTGCAGGAAGAGGTTGCTGAGCGCGAAGGCAACCAAGTGCGTTTTAACGCCCATACGCCTTCTGAATCTTACATCCGCCCTATCGGCAACGATCTGAAATTAGGCAGCCAAATCGCCGATCAGGGCGATGTCCTGAATCCTTTTTTGATGGGTAGCCTTGCAAGCGCTGGGGTCAGCTCGGTAGAAGTTTTTCGTAGGCCTGTTATTGGCGTATTTTCTAGCGGCGATGAACTCAGAGATCCCGGCGTGGAGGTTAAGGATCTACTAGAGGGGCAAATTTACGACTCTAATCGCCTCACAGTTATGCAGCTATTGGCAACTATGCCGGTAGAGGTGCGCGATTTGGGCAGGCTAGCCGATGAGGCTGATATTGTGAGCAAGGCGCTGACAAACGGCGCACAGGTTTGTGATGCCATGATCACCAGTGGCGGCGTCTCAGTGGGCGATGCGGATTACATTAGCGAGACCATCGAAAAATTGGGGACACTGGCGTTTTGGCGTCTTAATCTTAAGCCGGGCAAACCTATGGCCTTTGGCAAGATTGAAAACTGCTGGATCTTCGGCCTACCGGGTAACCCGGTCTCGACCATCGTTACCGCCCTTTTATTGGTTCGCCCTGCGCTCGCGACCCTTGCCGGCACGGTATCTGAGCCACCCTTGCGCATTAAGGCCAAGTTAACTACCTCACTGCAACATCAACCCGGGCGGACAGAATATCAGCGCGGTACCTTTACTCAGCTATCGGGTGAATTTATGGTGGGTCATACGGGAGACCAAGGATCAAATCGACTGAGCACGTTTCATCATGCGAACTGCTTGATAGAAGTTGATAAAACCATGGGGGATCTTCAATCAGGGGATTGGGTGAATATAGTGCCCCTGACTTCTCTGATCAATTGACCGCTCCAATGAATTGACCGGCCTATAACACCCCTGCTGAACCGAGCGCTCAGCGAAGGTCTACTTACGCAGAAAGCCTATTTGCCCGAAGCCAGACCTTCGGATATGGCACTCTGAATAGCAGCAACATCGCCTTGTCCGTTCACTTCAATATAGGCTATTGAAGGCTGGTCCTTATAATGGGCGATCAGCGGCTGTGTTTGCTCGTAGTAAACGGCTAGACGGTCACGCACAGTTTCCTCCGTGTCATCTTCTCTTTGCACCAATGGGTCACCAGATTCGTCGTCCACATCAGCCACTTTGGGTGGGTTATAAATCACATGATAAACCCGCCCAGAGCCCGGGTGCACTCGGCGACCGGTAATGCGTTTAATGAGCTCTCCGTCGTCCACTTGAATCTCTACCACGGCATCAATGGGCACACCTGCGGCTTCCATTGCGGCTGCTTGAGGAATGGTTCGAGGGAATCCATCAAAGAGGAAGCCATCTGCGCAATCAGCTTCTAAAATACGCTCTTTAACCAACGCGATAATAATTTCGTCTGAAACCAAGCCGCCTGAATCCATTACAGCCTTAACCCGATTACCCAGCTCACTACCGGAACTCACTGCAGCGCGTAACATATCTCCAGTGGAAATCTGGGGAATGTTCAGCTGTTCTTTTATGAACTGCGCTTGGGTACCTTTGCCGGCGCCGGGTGGTCCCAATAAAATTATCTTCATTCTCTCTGTCTCCAAACAGCGTCTGCGTTTAACAATTTGAGCGCGTCACTTTACCTGATTTTTCGATGCAAAAAAGCCGTTGTTAACAGCTCATTCTAAAAGTTGCTTCCTAGTGGGTATCCCTCGCCAGTGGTTTGCGAACCACTGATTGCACCCCATTTAAATAGTCGATCCTGCTGATCAACTGAAAGTATTGACGCCAATCCTGCAATTCTACCTCTAGGGAAATTTGCGCGTCTGTTATGGATTCCATCACTTCGCCGGATGCCGCCAAAATTTGCAGATCCATGGCGGCCACAAGCTGGGTGATATCACTGAGCAGCCCGTGCCTATTTGCGGCGGTAACACTGATCCCCATGCGTTGAGGGAAAGTAGAGACGAGACCATTAGGTACATTGGCGGCAATTTCCGCTTTTTCCACGCTGCTTTGATCTTCTAGGAACTCAGCCATAAGCGCTATGTGGCTTTGCTCGCCGCTGCTCACAGCGCGCAGCATGGCGTCCACGTCCATGTAATTGGTGCCCTCACGAAGAACCTCAAGTTGTGCATCTGAAAAAGCATCAAGACCAATACTGGCCGCCAAGGTTTGAATCAGTTGCAACCCAACTTCGGGTTCTAAATTTGCCGCCTTGGAACGATATTGGGTGACAATTTTTGCCTTTGCCCTGTGTGTGCGGACAAACCCAAGGGTAGGTTCCAGCCACTCTCTATATGGCCCGAGATTTTCACCATTGCTGTCACCGCGCATAACTCGAACCTGCTGACCGGTCTTGAGTTCAGTGTATAACGGCACTTCCACGCCATTCACAATGCCCCCAACACAGCCATGACCAAGGTCCGTGTGTACGCGATAAGCAAAATCCAATACAGTCGCACCTGCGGATAAATCTAGAACGTGGCCTTTTGGCGTGGAAACAAAAATGCGCTCCTCGCTGATTCGTTGTCTGAGTAGAGAGACTAAATCTTCTGTATCACCCAGGTCTTCGTGCCATTCCAGTACCTGTCGCAGCCAATCCATTTTTGCGGAGAAACTTTCATCTTCAGAAGCTGATTCTTTGTCACCCACTTTATAGGCCCAATGTGCGCAAACCCCAAGTTCAGCATCTTCGTGCATCTTTCTTGTGCGCACCTGTACTTCAAGCACCAAACCATCGTCTGCTGCTATCGCGGTATGAATACTTTGATAACCATTCTCTTTCGGCGCAGCAATGTAGTCGTCAAACTCTGTAGGAATATGTTGCCAGTGCGTATGAATAATGCCTAAAACGGCATAACAATCGGCCAATGAATCGACAATTATTCTGACCGCGCGAACGTCATAAACCTGTTCAATGGGAATATTCTTCTTTTGCATCTTGCGCCAGATGCTGAATATATTTTTCGCCCTGCCCCGAACCTCTGCTTCCACTCCGTGCTCAACCAACAATTCGCTAAACTGCGTTGCCAAAGCTTGAATTTGATTTTCTCGCTCTTGGCGTTTATTGCTGAGCTGCTTCGCAATGCCGAGATATATGTCCTCACGCAAATAACGTAATGACAAATCTTCCAACTCCCACTTTAGCTGCCACATACCCAAGCGATCTGCGAGTGGGGCAAAAATGGCAGCGGCTTCTTCTGCAATGCGGGTTCTTCTGGTGGGCTCGTACGCCTTTGCATGACGCAATACCAATACACGTTCGGCCAGTTTAATCACAGCCACGCGAACGTCGTTAACTAACGAGATGAGCATTTTCCGCACATTATCCACTTGGCTGCGGCGCTCATTCTCCATCATTTTAGGTGCGGAAATTTGCAGTAAGCTGCTGGTGGCCATTGCACCTACATTCAGCGTCAACTCGCACACTTCATCGCCAACTCTAAATCTGAGTTCGGTGTTATCAACAAGAGATTTTCGCCACGCGTGATAACAAATGGCGGCCAGCACTGAAGCCTGATCTAGGCGCAACTGAGCCACCATCTCAGCAAGCTCTAACCCCTGCAGCAATGATGAATCCGCGATTTCACTCAGCCATAAACATGTTTGAAGTATTTCATCGCGTTCTAGGTGCGGGCGCTCTGCAACTAATAAATTTGTCCATGCGGCCAGATCCACGCTGCCGTCGGCAAGCTCCGGTAGATTTTTTCTGACACTAACCATTGGCTACTCCAACAGATGCCACACGCGTTGAAGGGCGCCGCGTAGTGGATAATTTATTCATCGCTTTAACAAGCACTTCACTCACCCCGCACAAAATGGCCGATGGTTTCCACGTGCGCGGTATTTGGAAACATATCGTAAATACCCACTTCGCGGAGCACAAAACCGCTATCCCGAAGGCGCTTAGCGTCGTCTGCAAAAGTCACTGGATTGCAAGAAACATAAACAATCTGCTCTAACTCAGGCGCACTCACCCAAGATTCTAAATTAGGTCCGGCACCACTGCGGGGCGGATCTAAAATGAGTGCTTGCGGAAACTGACCAAAATGCCGCAGCGTTGCCAACATACTGGCGTCCACTTCAGCCGTTGCGGTGTCCGAATAAAGGTCTTCGTCTGCAAAATGACAATGGTCTGCAAGGCCATTACGCTGGGCATTATGCTGGCCCATGATCACAGCCTCTTGGCTGCCTTCAATACCTACAACTCGCGCACCAGCGCGGGCAAGGGGCAGCGTAAAGTTGCCAATACCGCAAAACATATCTGCAACAACTTGGTTGGCAATATCGCCCAGATAGCCCAGTGCCGTGCGCACCAGCTCTCTATTCATAAGGGCATTCACTTGCGTAAATTGGTGAGGATAAAATTGTAGACTCAGCCCGTACTCTGGAATTTTATAATCTAGGGGCATAACTTGATCGTTGTCATTAAGGCGCGCCAAAGTGTCGTACCCTTTACTTTGGAGTAAAACTTGCACCGGATGATGGGTTTCGAAATGTTGCCAAAGCGCTCGATCATTTTCCGTCAATGGCTGTAGGTGGCGAACCAAAATAGCAATACTGTTGTCACCCTGAGCGACTTCCAGTTGAGGCACCGTGTGCGGCTCACTCATCTCGGCAATGGTCTTTTTCAAATCTGGCAACAGCGCTGACAGTTCTTTAGTAAGGGTCAGGCAATGATCAATGCGCGCAACACGGTTGCTGAAGGATTCGCGAAACCCAACCAGCACATTTTCCCCAACAACCCGCACACCCATGCGCGCTTTGCGCCGATAGCCACTGCGCACCAAAGCACTGGGCGCGCGCCACTGGCCAGGCTCTACCTCTACACGCGCTAGCTGTTCAGCCAAATGATTTTGCTTGTGTAATAGCTGAGCTTCAGCGCTCATGTGATGCATAGCACACCCGCCACACCGAGGAAAATATTCGCAGGCAGAGGGTACGCGGTCTTTGTTCGGCTGTACCTGAGATTCAGCCGCCTCTATCAAGCGACCGTCTGCAAACTTTTTACCACCGCGACGCTTCAAAATACGGGCGATCACTCGTTCGCCGGGCAGCGCATTACGGATCCAAATTGGACGTTCGTTTAACGTAGCTCCGCCTAGGCCATCTTCAGACAGGCTCACTACATCTAATTCAACTTCGGTTGGGCTCTTGGCCATCTACTACTATCCTACTATTGGGGTGCATCATTCGACTGGTCAGCGGACGATCACCCAGTATTGGAGCCAGCGCATCGCGCAACAATTTTTTCGCCGCGCGACGCACGGCAAGATCCTTAAAGTTTCTGGCGGCAATAGCCAAGATTTCTTGGCCCCAGAGCAATTGGCCAAGGTCTCTGGGCAAACTATGCTCTCCCGCATACGCGCCCGGCACCAAAACAAAACCCTCGTTAGGCCGATAGCTATACAAGCGCAACGGCTCTATGGCCTCTTCTATATTGGTTGAACCCGCCGCAACCTGGCGAAAATCTAAGCCAAAGCCGAGGTGATCCAGCAGGTCCATTTCAAAATTACGCAAACTGGGTTCTAACTCATCACCCTCTTCCAAGGCCTCTAACACTTTCAACGCCGCAGTAAAAATAAGCGGCTCGCTTTGGCGTTCTGGCACTAACCTACTGAGCAATTCCAGCACATAGAAACCGGCGTAAAGGGCATCGCCTTTTAAAGCAATAAAGTGGCCTAAATCAAAATCTCTCACCGTGACCAAACCGTCGCGAGGAATGTAGGAAACAGTACCAAAGGAAAATGCTTGTAGCGCAACCCGCTTTGGATTGTCGCGCTTCAGCCCCTTCATCACGCCTACTACGCGCCCTTGGCCACGGGTAAGAAACTGCACAATAGAACTGCTTTCCCTGTAGGGCCTTACATGTAGCACTACCGCCGGCTCTTGGGAGAGGTTAAAAGCAGCCATAGCGCAACACTAACGATTGATTGGACGAACTAGGGCTACCTGGATCACTAGTCGTAACCCAAATGCTTCATCTGCCCGACGTTGTTGGTCCAGCCTTTACGCACTTTCACCCAAAGGTGGAGCATCACTTTATGGTCGAGCAAATGTTCAATGTCTTTACGTGCCTCCTGGCCGATCAATTTCATGCGCGCGCCCGCTTTGCCAATCACAATGCGTTTTTGACCATCGCGCTCGACATAAATATCTGCATGAATTTCGGTAATTTTTTCGTTCTGCTTAAAGCTCTCAATGACAACCGTTGCGCTATGGGGTATTTCATCACCCAATTGCCGCATGAGTTTTTCTCGCACGATTTCTGCCACTAAAAAACGCTCTGGTTGGTCGGTCACTTCATCGTCTGCAAAAAAGTGCTTACCCATAGGCAAGCGTTGGAATACGTGCTGTCTAAAACTGTCTACGCCGTCCTGCTTTAAGGCACTGATCGGAACTATTTCGTCAAACAGGTCCATTGCGTGGAGCGCCTGCATTTGCGGCAACAGCGCGGTTTTATCTTTAACTAAATCGACCTTTGAAATCACCGCGAACTTTGGCACATCGTGTTGCGCTAATAGCTTTAACACATGGTGATCGCCGTCTTGAATTTTTCCAGCCTCGATGAGCACCACCAGCAGGTCGACGTCAGACAAAGCGGATGTTGCATTGCTCACCATATAGCGATTCAGCTCGCGTTCGGTTTGCTGATGAATGCCAGGGGTGTCTACATAAATTGCCTGGTTAGCATCTACCGTATCTACACCAATTAGGTTACGCCTAGTGGTCTGAGGTTTACGTGACGTGATACTGATCTTCTGCCCAAGGACATGATTCAACAGCGTCGACTTGCCCACGTTAGGCCGGCCTATTAGCGCTACATAACCACATTTTTGTTGTTGTTCAGACAAAAATTGTCCCCTAATTTGAACTTTTATTAGTATCGTTTGATTGGTCAGTATCAGGCTCAACACCGCCCGAACTTTGCATTTTTTCCGCGATTAACACTAACACGTCATTTGCAGCGGCCTTTTCCGCCGCTCGCCTAGAAGAGGCCTGCGACGTG
Organism: Pseudomonadales bacterium; assembly: GCA_028228615.1. Taxonomy (GTDB): domain Bacteria; phylum Pseudomonadota; class Gammaproteobacteria; order Pseudomonadales; family Azotimanducaceae; genus UBA4421. Next base: position 45,881 of record JAOJBS010000005.1, read on the forward strand.
CACTGCAAATTCATGGTAGGCACATCACAGCGCACAGTGAACAGACGTTGATGATCTGCGCCGCAGATATCCACCACTTCATACGTAGGTAAATCTAACCCCTGAGCTTGCAGGTATTCTTGCAGGCGAGTCTTTGGGTCTTTCAAAACCTCGGCCTCCAAGCCCTGCATTAAGTCGGTGAACAAAAGATCCACCAAGTCCGAACAAGGTTGAATGCCGCCATCTTCATGTATCGCGCCCATTACGGCTTCTAACGCGTCAGCGAGAATTGATGCACGGTCTCGCCCCCCGGTTTTCAGCTCGCCGGAACCCAGACGTAAATAGGCTGAGAGACCTAGGCTTCTGGCCACTTCCGCCAGCATTTTTCCACGCACCAGTTTAGCGCGCATCAATGAAAGCGCATCTTCCTGAACCTGCGGATAGAGTCCGAAGAGCCGACTGCCTATCAAATAACCTAGGACCGCATCCCCAACAAATTCTAAACGCTCGTTGTTGGTTTTAGAAAAACTCTTATGGGTAAGCGCCAATTTTAGCAGTTCAATGTGCGTAAACGTGTAGCCCAGCTTCGACTGCAACGCTTCCAAGTCATCACTAGCGCGGGGTGTTAGTTCAGGCATTTGCCGCACTCCGCTTGGACAAAATTGCGCAAATTATTTTCTTCCATTGCAGTAAAAACAACATTTCGTTATTCGTCATCTGCTGTTGCAAACCAGCGATTACGCGCAAAAGTGGGCCAATTTAATCCGGGTGGCTTGTGCGCCCAAATAGCCACCGCCTTGCCTACAATGTTCTCTTCCCGCGCCATACCCCAAGTGCGGGAATCTGCGGAATGGTCTCGATTATCGCCCATCATGAGGTACTCGCCGGGGCCAACTGTCCATTGCTGCGATCTAGCAAACGCGCGAGTTTTATGAATTCTGTGCTTTATACCGCCGATCTCTTCAACAAATTCCGACGCACCAATACCCAGCCGACGATCTTCAAAACCACGAACAAATTCATAGGGTAATGGACGACCGTTAATGGTCAGTTTCTTATTGGCATAGCGAACTTGGTCACCGGGAATGCCTATGACACGCTTGATGAAATATCGCGGATCGTGAGGCGGAACAAAGACCATAACCTCGCCTCGTTGAGGGTCGCCTATAGAGACCACTTTTGTGCCAAAAACCGGCAGGCGCAAGCCATAGGCGTATTTATTCACCAGAATGAAGTCCCCTACCTCCAAGGTTGGCACCATAGATTCTGACGGAATTTGATAGGGCTCAGCGATGAAGCCACGCAAAATTAGAACCAGCAACAACACAGGGAAAAACGAGCGCGCATATTCAACAAGCAACGGCTCGTTTTCTTCGGGGTCTACGTCTGGGTCTGCGGCAATACGCGCAGCTTTGAAAAACAACGTATCAGTGAGCCAAATAAGGCCACAAACAACGACCGCCCAAAACAGATAAAAAGGTAGATCAATATCCATGATAAGCACCCTCTTCGCGGATCACTAAAAGCCCCTGCACACTTGCGGCGTTGCACATACTACTAACGCTCAACCTTGAGCGCGGCTAAAAACGCCTCTTGAGGTATTTCCACGGAACCCAGCTGCTTCATCCGCTTCTTGCCCTCTTTCTGCTTTTCTAACAGCTTTTTCTTTCGCGTAATGTCGCCGCCATAACATTTGGCGGTCACATTTTTGCGTAATGCTTTAACCGTTTGACGCGCAACAATTTGCCCACCAATTGCAGCTTGCAGCGCAACATCAAACATTTGCCGAGGAATAAGCTCTTTCATTTTTTCCGCTAACCCACGGCCGCGGCCTTGGGCTTGGTCGCGATGCACGATGCTCGCCAATGCATCCACCTTGTCGCCGTTAATCAGGATCTCTAGCTTGACCAGGTTAGCCTCTTCAAAGCGAATAAAATTATAGTCCAGTGAAGCAAAGCCGCGACTTACAGATTTCAGCCGATCAAAGAAATCCATAACCACTTCGTTGAGTGGCATCTCCCACTCCATAGACACTTGACCCTGGGAAAAGTTCATATTTTTCTGCACGCCCCTGCGTTCAACGCACAAAGTCATTACATTGCCCACATATTCTTGGGGCAAAAGTATGTTCACCTCTGCAATGGGTTCACGCATTTGCTTGAAGTTGGTGGGTAGCCTTGATGGGTTATCAATCTGCTTGACGCTGCCGTCGTTAAGCTCCACCTCATAGACCACCGTTGGCGCTGAGGTAATAAGATCTAAATTGTACTCACGCTCTAAACGCTCTTGAACAATTTCCATATGTAGCATACCAAGGAAGCCACAACGGAAACCAAAACCTAGCGCATCCGACGACTCAGGTTCGTAAAATAGCGACGCATCGTTTAAGACTAATTTTTCTAGCGCGTCTCGAAATGCCTCAAAATCCTCGCCATTGACCGGAAATAGGCCCGCGTAGACTTGGGGTTTAACTTTGGCAAAACCGGGTAACTGAGGCACGTCTGGAGATTTCGCAGAAACCAACGTGTCGCCTACTGGCGCACCGGTGATTTCTTTAATCCCCGCGACTACATATCCCACCTCTCCCGCATGCAAAGATTTACCGGGGTTGCGTTTCGGCGTAAAGCGACCAATTTGGTCAACGCTGTGGGTTTTCTTGGTGGATTTGACATAAATCTTGTCGCCCTTGTTGAGTGTGCCTTGAACAACACGCACCAAGGACACAATGCCCAGATAGTTATCAAACCAAGAGTCAATAATCAGTGCCTGTAGCTCAGCGTTTTCATCGCCTTCTGGTGGCGGCACTTTATCTACCAAGAAATCTAGTAACTCATCTACACCGACACCCGTTTTTGCACTGACCTCAATAATATCTGATACATCTAGACCAATAATTTCTTCAATTTCCGAGGCCACACGTTCTGGCTCGGCTTGGGGTAAATCAATTTTATTGAGGACAGGAAGTACTTCTAGGCCTTGCTCAATGGCGGTGTAACAGTTTGCAACTGACTGAGCCTCAACACCTTGGGCGGCGTCCACTACCAGCAATGCGCCTTCACAAGCCGCCAAAGACCTTGAGACCTCGTAGCTGAAGTCCACATGGCCCGGCGTATCAATGAAATTCAGCTGATAGACCTCGCCGTTGGAGTGGGTATATTGCAAATTCACGCACTGGGCTTTGATGGTTATGCCCCGCTCACGTTCCAGGTCCATGGAATCTAATACCTGATTTTCCATCTCTCGAGCACTCAAACCACCACAGCGTTGGATGAACCTGTCCGCCAATGTGGACTTGCCGTGGTCGATATGGGCAATAATTGAAAAATTCCGGATACGCTGAATATTTGGCACTAGGATCTGACTGTTATTAGGGGCATGCAGTTTAGCCTATCGGCGAGTGCCGATGAAGCGAACCTTTGAGTATTGGGGCCTTTTAGGCCACTAATATGATGATTTTCTCGTTAACCACGGGTTTTAGCTTCTGGCGCTCAAAAGCAAGAGAATAACCACTGCAAATGGACCCATTAATGCCCCTAAAAAGATCCAAAATGGCGTATTGCGTCGCTTCTTTTTCGCTAAGTAATGGCAGATGCCGGCACTTACAAGTGTCAATAAAATCAGCGCAATGACCATAGGACTCCTTAACTTGGCACAATACTTTGAGAAAGGCTTAGAGAAGGGCTTATAGAGCGATCTGCCATGCCAGCGAGGCTGTTAGGGCGCACCGAAAGACGGCGCACTTTTGTAACAGCTTTGCCTCCACTCTGCCCCAATGGTGTCAAACCATCAAGGCAGCACCGGCTGCCCTCGCGATTGTCCAACTAACGCATACGAGCGCCTATGAACGAATGAATACCGTCCACTTGAAAGACCCTACTTGTCCGTTGGCACCTTCAACGCAAGGTATAGGGAGCGCTGCTGCCGCTGAACCTTAACGGGGACAACTTGCCCAGGTTTAATGGAGTCCACAACCGCCTTAAAGTCCTCTACACCGTCAATCTTCTGGCCGCGCATTCTCAGAATAACGTCGCCCACGGCGAACCCCGCCGACTCAGCAATATCTGCTACCGCAAACACCTCAACCCCGGCGTCTATGCCCAGCTCTCGAGTTACTTTGGAAGAAATAGCCCCTACCGTTAACCCAAACGCATCTTCTTGGGTACTAGAGCCACGACTCTGCCTCTGCAATTGAGGATTCTCAGGCAACTCGCCAATGGTTACGGCAAGTTTCACTTTCTTACCCTCGCGCATAACAACGACCTTAGACGCCACGCCCACTGGGGCACGGCCAACAAATTGTGGCAATTCGCTGGCGCGCCCAATTTCATCGCCATTAAACTCGACAATAATGTCTTCGTCTTCCAAACCACCTTTCTCTGCCGGGCTGTCCTTTAACACTCGGGTGACCAATGCGCCTTTGGGGCGATCTAACCCAAAGCCTTCTGCTAAATCTTTGGTTAACTCAAGTATCTCAACGCCCAGCCAACCACGGGAGACCCGACCTTTGTCTTTGAGCTGATCAACCACATCCATGGCTATATCGATTGGAATTGCGAAGCTGACGCCCATAAAGCCACCCGAGTTCGAGTAGATTTGCGAATTGATGCCCACTACCTCACCCTGTAGGTTAAACAGTGGTCCGCCAGAATTACCGGGGTTTATGGCCACATCAGTCTGAATAAAGGGCACGTAATTACCGGTGCGAGGATTGGACAGGCTGCGACCCTTGGCGCTGACAATGCCTGCCGTTACGGAGTAATCAAAGCCAAAGGGGGAACCAATGGCCAACACCCACTGGCCTACTTCGACGTCGTCAAAGTTACCCATTTTGAGTATTGGGAAATCGTCTTTTGATTCGATCTTGAGCAGAGCTAGGTCCGAGCGAGGATCTGCTCCCACTAATGTTGCTTCATATTCACGTCGGTCACTGGTGCGCACAATGATCTCGTCCGCATCCTCAACCACATGGTTATTCGTCAACACATAACCGTCTGCAGCAATAATAAACCCACTACCCAACGATCTATTGGGATTCCTGGGTGGCCCGCCTCTTGGACTATTAGGACCATTGGGGCCGCCTGGTGGGCCAAAAAACTTATAAAACTCTTCGAGACGATCATTGCCACCGGGACGGCCCGGGCTACTAGGCCTACGCTTGGGTTCGCTGGTGGTACTGATATTGACCACTGCAGCCTCGTTATTTTTCACCAGTGAGGTGAAGTCAGGCAGCTGGGCCGCTGACACGCTAGAGACCAAGGTACCTAGCGCCAAACAAATCAAGGCTACCCCAGCTTTAACAGCTTTGAGCTTTGAATGTTTTGGGCCTAGAGGTGAAACTGTACTGTTCTGCATTTTGGAATTTTCCTCAACATTAGTCAGAAACTGATCCGGGCATCCATAGTCTTGGCAGCCTAGGGAAATTAGCGACTACAACGAGTTTTCTGAAGACGCGCGCCCTCTGGTGGAAATAATGGGTATGGCTATTGCTTCTTTCAAGGCCTGTATGAGTGAACGGCTTTTCTTGCGGGCTAAACGCCCTCCCACGACCATTCCTATGCTCGCAGCCAACACGACAATTGGGATGCTGACCATCGTGAAACGCCCTAAAGACACCTTGGAAGTAGTCGCTAACTGCACCGCATAGCTGTCCATAAACCAAACTGCTGTCACAAGAAGCAGCAAAGGCAGCCCGAATAGATAGAGCGCCACCGCGTTCAAATGGGCCGATGGCCAAGCAAAGTCTATAGTTTGCAGCCCAGCAGGCGGAGTGGCAGCGGAAGTGCAGCCACTGGGGCACTTTGCACAAGGATTTTCAGAGGCGTAAAGCCGAATCGAGCCTTGCTGTTTATCCACTAACACTTGTTTCTTAATCATGCGTGGATTAACCCAAAATCAACCCGAAGTAGCAAGTGCTTAGACCCGCTGCCCCTCAAAGGCAAGCTTGGGTCGAACAAATATCTGCCCCAATCGTCCAAACTCACCGCCCTCAGGCCCCTTCGCACTGGCTACTAGCTACTCGCTACCGTCGAGTTTAATTACCCACAAGCGCAAAAGCGATTCCGTCACCGTAAACTCTGCCCACGCGGATATTCTAATGACGTAGAGAGCGCTATACTCCTTGATCAATTCAACGCGTTAGAAAACATGTCGCAAAGATTCAATACTGACATACTGGTCATCGGCGGTGGTGCCGCAGGCCTCACTACGGCGTTACTCCTGGCCGAGCACGCAAGAGTCACGGTGCTGTGTAAGGGCGATATCGCCAGCGGCTCTTCTCATTGGGCACAAGGCGGCGTTGCGTCGGTGACCGATCCTGAAGACAGCTTTGACGCACACGTGCGGGACACATTGGACGCTGGTGCAGGACTGTGTGATGCGAATATTGTCCGTGATGTAGTGCAAGGCGCACCCAGAGCGATTAACCAATTAGCCGAGTGGGGCGTGGATTTTGACGTTGAAAACAACGCGCTGCATTTAACCCGTGAAGGTGGTCACTCGCACCGACGCATCCTCCATGTCGCTGATGCCACGGGCAAAGCCATCACCCAAACACTCACCGACCGCGCCCTCGACCACCCCAACATCCAACTTTTCAATGATCGAGTGGCCATAGACCTCATCAATTTGTCCAAATTAGGCCGCAACCCCAGTCGCTGTGCCGGGGCTTACGTGCTTAACCTTGGCAGTGGGCGTGTTGAAGTCTTCCAATCTCGCTTCGTCATTCTTGCGACCGGCGGCGCCAGTAAAGTCTACCTCTATACCAGTAATCCGGACGGCTCTACCGGCGATGGCATTGCCATGGCTTGGCGCGCTGGCTGTCGAGTTGCCAATATGGAATTCAACCAATTCCACCCTACTTGCCTTTACCACCCTCACGCCGGATCTTTTTTGGTCTCCGAAGCGGTACGTGGCGAAGGCGGCGTGCTGCGACTGCCCAGCGGCGAACGGTTCATGCACAAATTTGATGAACGCGCAGAACTTGCTCCTAGAGACATCGTCGCTCGCGCCATTGACCATGAAATGAAGCGTATTGGCGCAGACTGCGTATATCTGGACATTAGCCACCGCTCTCATGAATTTATTCAGCACCACTTTCCGAACATTGCAAAAAAGTGCTCTGAGCTAGGCATCGATATTTCTAAAGAACCCATTCCCGTGGTGCCTGCGGCCCATTACACCTGCGGTGGCGTGGTAGTCGATGAACATGGCCGCACAGATTTGGCCAACCTCTACGCAATAGGCGAAGTCAGTTGCACCGGTTTGCATGGGGCAAATCGTCTGGCGAGTAACTCTCTGCTTGAATGCCTGGTTTATGGTCAAAACGCGGCTGAGAAGATTATTTCCCAGCTAGACCGGCCTCAAACAGTGCCTTACATCCCGCGCTGGGACGAATCTCAAGTCACAGACTCGGATGAGTCCATCATCATTGCGCACAACTGGGAAGAGTTGCGACGATTCATGTGGGACTACGTGGGCATTGTTAGAACGGACAAGCGCTTACAGCGAGCCCAGCGGCGTATTGAATTATTGAAACAAGAAATCCACGAGTACTATGCGAACTATAGAGTAACCAACGACCTTATTGAGTTGCGAAATTTATTGCACGTAGCAGATCTGATCGTACGCTCAGCGCTCAAACGCAAAGAAAGCCGAGGCCTGAACTATAACTTAGACCACCCCGTGCAAACTGTGAATACAACAGACACCATTTTGTTTCCCGGCAGCACCGACCAACTAGATATGATTAAAACCTCTGTTTAATCACCCCAGTTAGCCCCCTCTCTATTTCTATTCTCGAGCGCTCTGTGAGAGCGCCCTGTTTGAACAACCTCTCCAGCACTATGACCAAGCACTATGACCAAGCACCCGGTCCCGCAACATTCTGCGAGCAGCTGGCTATTTGCGCGTTACGCGCCAAATACAACAGAAATAGCTACAAGCTTGGGTAGCGCATAAATAAACGCTTAAGCTGGTTTTACTGTTTAGATGTTTAACTGGCGAAGCCGTTTAGATTACCTAAACAGTTAGCTTTAACCATGAGCCACCTTAACCAACCGCTTCAAAGCGGCGAAGGTGCCGGCGTCCACCTCATCAGCAAACACCCACTGAGGCGGCAACTTACTAAAGCACAAACACAAAGCCCAATTAAGCTGCCAGTTTTGCACCTGCGCGACTTCATCTAACGTGATTTGTTGTAGTGAATGCATTGGGTTGTCGAACCTACCGGGTAAGTGCACGTGCACACTTTGGCCAAGCAAGGCCTGCACAACAGAGCGATGGCAGGCGATTGCAAACAGCCCCAATCCGGCGAGGCCAAGGAGCTTTACACCGGCATAAAGAAATAGGCAGCAACCAAGCAAATTACATGCTCGGCGCATGCTACCTGAACGAATCAATAAACAGATTTGTTTCTGGGGCGAGCATCCAACAGCCGCGCACCCAGCAGTTTGAACTAGAGCGTTGACTTGCAGGCGATGATTTTCTCTACAAGCGCGCGCACCATTGGGTCTTCGGGTACTTCTCGACCTTGTAACCAATCAAAGATCTCCCAATCTTCTAGATCCAACATCGCTTCATAAGCTTTTTGCTCTGCGCTGCTTAACTCCTGAAAATGGTCGCGAATAAACGGCACCAGTTTTGCTTCGATTTCAAGCATGCCGCGGCGACTACGCCAGTAAATTTGTTTAAGATCTGTTGCACTCATAACTACGATGCCTAGGTTATTGCTTTTATAGCTCGCCTTAAGGCAGTCTAAAACCATACGGTTTGTAAGAAAGGGACTACTCTGTGGAGAACTGGCTGGAAGCGAGAATGATCACCCTCAAGGGCTTTGCCGTCAAAGAGTTTTTACAAGGCTATTTGACTTGCGACAGCGCTAGGATCAATAAAACACAGCCGACACCTATGGCGCTGTGTACACTGAAAGGCCGAGTTTTAGCCAACGGTTGGGCATTAGAACTAACCGAAGGCGTTGGCCTAGTTGTACACAACACCCTCGCCGAAGACGTTATGAATTTCCTCAAGCCCTACGCCATGTTTGCTAAATGTACATTTCACTCAGCAGACACCCCGGTAAATATTGAGGCCTGCGAGGACAAGCAAAGACACCTCTTACCCGGATGGGCCATTGCTAACGAACAAACCTCAGCGCTTGACCAAGGAGACATTTCGCCGACACTTGGCGCACTTATGGCTGAGCAAGGTATGGTTTTCATCAGTAAAACCTCAAGCCAGAAATTTTTACCACAAATGCTGGATCTGCACGTACACGGGGCTGTAGATTTCGATAAGGGCTGTTACCTGGGCCAAGAAATTGTCGCGAGAGCCCAGTTTAGAGGTGCTGTTAAAAAGCAATTGGCTCAATTTCAATGGCAAGGCAGCGCACCAGTTGTGGGTGATACTTGGCAGAATACAGAAGGCGTTAAGGGCGATGTCATTTACGTGAACGCTCTTAGGCCATCACCAGCACAGCACTCTGCGCAAGAAACTGAACAGAGAGAGCATGCACCCACTTCGGGCTACGGCCTGTGGGTTACCCGCAAGGCTGAGGACGCCTCAGACTGACCTGATCGTACTGCTTTTTCGTTTGCACGCGTTTGCACGGGGAGAACTCAAAAGCGGCCTAATCAGCCAAGGTCATGCAGTGGGTTATGTGGCCAAAGACCGACAAAATTCTCGTCGAAGTGCGCATCAATATATTCTTTAGACAAGTCATCGACACTGTTCACAGTCCACTTTGGCGCTCCATCTTTATCAATGAGCAGCGCGCGAACGCCCTCTGCAAAATCTGGCCATTGCAGGCAACGAGTGGCCACAGCCAACTCCATACGAAAGCTTTCTGCCAAGGTCATCGTTTTCACCCTGCGCATTTGTTCGAAAATAATTCCAGCGGTTACCGGACAACCCTTCTGCAAATTGCCGATACCGCGATCAATCCAGGCTGACTTCCCCTGCATGGCGACAATACTGGTCACGCAGTCACTCAGGCTACCAACTTCTACCAACGCCCCGTCAAACGCCGACAATTCAGGCTCTGGACGTTGGCCTTGGTAGCTGCAGCTGAGCAGATACTCATCAAGCAATGCCCTATTGCCAGCGTCATCTTCGCTCCACGCCATAGTCGCCAATCCATCAACAAACATTTGTCGTTGCTCATGATCAATCATGTGGGTGCCAATATTCAGCGCTAACGCATCCGTTGCATTCACCTGACTCCCAGTTAAGCCAAGGAATAATGCAATTGGCTGGGGTAGATTTTTCAGCACCCAACTGCCGCCCGCATCGGGAAACAGACCAATGGTGATTTCTGGAAAAGCGAGCTTACTGCGCTGAGTTAACACGCGATAGGCCGATGCAGCAAAGAGGCCATAGCCGCCGCCCATGACTATGCCGTGACCTAGAGTGATAACCGGCTTGTTGAACGTGTGTAACACATAATCAAGGCGATATTCTTCAGCAAAAAATTCAAAAGGATAGAGATCAACTAGCTCACCCGCCTGACGATTAGCAACTGCCGCCCGATACAGCGCCTGTATATCGCCGCCTGCGCAAAAGGCTTTTTCGCCCTCTCCTGTTATTAAAACGCCAGCGATATCCTCTCGAGCAGACCAGTGTAAAACAGCGGCAGTGAGCGCCCTGACCGCATCCAGGGTCAGTGCATTCAAACTAGCGACCATGTTTAGGTGGGCATGGCCAACGCTCATGGCGCCGGAAGTTTTGAACTCACTTATGCTCACTTGAGCAGTTGTTGAGTTAGGGATGATTTCTGTATTTACGGTCATTGGCAGTTCACTTATTCGTTGTTTGCAGACACGCCGGACAACTGGGTTTGTGACCAATCGATAATTGGCAAACCTTGAGCGGCTAATATTTTGTTAGTTTGAGAAAAATGTTTACAGCCAAAAAAGCCGCGGTGAGCTGATAAAGGAGAAGGATGCGGAGCCAAGAGCAAGTGATGGCGCTGAGCATCTACGAGTTTGCCCTTCTTTTGCGCGTAAGCGCCCCAAAGCAAAAATACCAACCCCTGGCGCTGTTCAGCTAACCTACTGACAAGCACGTCTGTGAACTGCTCCCACCCTTTACCTTGGTGCGAGGCCGCCTGAGCCTGCTCAACTGTGAGCACACTGTTAAGCAACAAAACGCCTTGATCCGCCCATGCGGAAAGATCGCCACAATTTGCCTGCAACGGCTCAGGTAGACCAATGTCGGTGTCGATTTCTTTGAGCATGTTGCGCAACGATGGAGGTATAGGCACGCCGTTAGGCACCGAAAAACTCAGGCCGTGGGCCTGATTGGGGCCGTGATAAGGGTCTTGACCTATTATAACCACGCGGACTTTATCCACGGGCACCGCGTCTAAGGCAGCGAACATCCGCTCGCCTGGGGGATATATCTGTTTGCCTAGGCGCTTTTCTTCCAGTAAAAAATCACGCAGCGCTTGCATGTAGGGGAGCTCAAACTGATCTTTGAGCAGCGCTTGCCAAGAGGCTTCCAAGTTAACGCGTTGATTCATTATAACCGCCCTGTCACTGACTAAGCTCGCTCCTTGAGCGCCGTTCCCTGAGCTAGCCTACTGGTGACGCATCAGTGGAAACAACAATACATCGCGAATTGAAGGGGCATTGGTCAGCAACATCACTAAGCGATCAATGCCAACACCTTCTCCTGCCGTTGGCGGTAAACCATACTCTAGGGCGGTTATGTAATCCTGATCGAAATGCATCGCTTCATCGTCGCCCTGAGATTTAAGATCTGCCTGAGCTCTGAACCTGGTGGCTTGATCCACTGGATCATTCAACTCTGAGAACCCGTTAGCGTATTCACGACCGCCGATAAAAAGTTCAAAACGGTCGGTAATATCCGAGTTTTTGTCATTGCGACGCGCGAGCGGCGACACTTCGGCTGGATACTCAGTGATATAGGTGGGCTGTTCAAGGCGACCTTCTACTTGTGCTTCAAAGACTTCCATTTGCAGCCTTCCCAAGCCCCAATGATCCTCCGCGGTGCTACCTTTCGTTTTTAGCACACCGCGCAAGTGGTCTACATCGGCCACAGATGCCTCGGGCACGTTACCAAATCGAGCGAGGGACTCCGCCATGCTGATACGCAGCGGCGCGTTTGCAAAATCTAGATCAATGCCTTGATAGTTAAACGCAGTGGAACCCAAAGCATCACGCGCAAGGCTCGCTAACAAATCATCTGTGAGGGTCATCAAATCTTCGTAGTCGGCGTAGGCTTGATAAAACTCTAGCATCGTAAATTCTGGGTTGTGCCTCGTAGACAACCCTTCATTGCGGAAATTTCTGTTGATTTCAAATACGCGCTCAAAGCCGCCCACGACAAGCCTCTTTAGATAAAGCTCTGGTGCAACACGTAGATACAGAGGCATGTCTAACGCATTATGATGGGTAGTAAATGGGCGCGCTGTCGCACCACCGGGAATACTGTGCATCATGGGCGTTTCTACTTCTAAGTAGTCTAGCTTGGTGAAGTACTCGCGAATTTTTTGCATCACTAACGAGCGCGTGCGGAATACGCTACGACTGTCTTCATTAACAATGAGATCTAGGTACCGTTGGCGATAACGAATTTCTTGGTCGGTGACACCATGGAACTTTTCGGGCAGCGGTAATTGGGTCTTGTTGAGTAGCACAATTTCCTTCGCTTGCACGGTAAGCTCACCCTTATTGGTGCGCATGAGCACGCCGCGAATACCCACGATATCGCCCATTTCCCAATACTTATTGAACGCCTCGTAAACCTCTTCGCTCAGTTCATTTTTGGTCAAGTAGCATTGCATCTGACCCGAACTGTCTTGAATGGTCAAAAAGCTGGCTTTGCCCATAACACGGCGCAGCATAATACGACCCGCTATGGCTGTTTCTATCGCCTCCTCTACCAACTGAGGCTTATCAAAATCTTTAGCTTGCTGATGTAAGTCTGCGGCTAAATCTTGGCGACGAAAGTCATTGGGATAAATACCGGTATCCGCGCGCCAGCCTTCCATTTTTGCTTTGCGGTTGGCAAGAATATCTCGTTCTTCGCTCATTTTTTCTACTCACTTTGATAACCCTAATGGGCTACTGGTTTTGTAATTTTGTAACTCGGCGCTCGAGTTTTATTGTCCGTCTCTACTTTTGATCTACTGGTTGCTTACAGGTACGCGACAAATGCCTTCGCCTTAATTGAATGGCATTAATTGATTGCTCTAAAGGCCGGCCTTAAGGCTGGCCTCAATAAACCCATCCAAATCGCCGTCTAGTACTGCATTGGGATCTGTTCGCTCAATATTGGTACGCAAATCTTTCACTCGAGATTGGTCCAGTACATAAGATCTTATCTGGCTACCCCAGCCAATGTCGGCTTTGGAATCTTCAATCAACTGCTGCTCCGAGCGGCGCGTTTGCAACTCTAACTCGTAGAGTTTAGCCCGCAGCTGCTTATAAGCATTGTCTTTGTTTTGATGCTGCGAGCGCTCGCTCTGGCATTGTACGACTGTATTGGTAGGCAAGTGGGTCAAACGTACAGCAGAATCAGTACGGTTAACGTGCTGCCCACCTGCGCCACTGGCGCGATAGGTGTCTACCCGAACATCTGCTGGATTTATGTCAATCTCAATGTCGTCGTCGATTTCTGCTGAGACAAAGACCGATGCAAAGGAGGTGTGTCGGCGGCTACCAGAGTCAAAGGGTGATTTTCTAACTAAACGGTGAACGCCGGTTTCTGTGCGTAGCCAACCATAGCCATAAGCCCCACTGACAAAAATCGTGGCGCTCTTAATACCTGCAATATCGCCCGGCGATAGTTCTGTTACTGACACCGCAAAGCCGCGCTTTTCAGCCCAACGCAGATACATACGCAACAACATATCTGCCCAATCTTGGGCTTCTGTGCCGCCTGAGCCTGCTTGAATTTCTAGATACGTGTTGGCGCTGTCCATTTCACCTTGGAACATACGGTGAAACTCTAACGTCGCTAGACTGCCCTCTAACCCTGAGAGTTCGTGAGCGACATCGTTTAGCGCATCTTCATCATTTTCATCGCTGGCCATCTCAGCCAGCTCGTGGAGTTCAGACAAGGATGTCCCCAAAGAACTGAGCAAGCTTACAATCTGCTCTAGGTCGGCCCGCTCGCGGCCTAACTGCTGGGCGCGCTCGGGGTTGTTCCACACATCGCCGTCGGCTAGCTCTAGCTCAACTTCCTGTAAACGTTCCTGCTTCTCAGCAAAGTCAAAGATACCCCCGAAGTGCGGCGTCGCGCTCTTGCAAATCTTTGATGTGTTCTCGTACGGATGTGATTTCAGGCATATTTAGAGTGACTTACCGGCAATTTTTGGAGCAAAGCAAAAGCACTTCAAACGGCAACCATTTAAAGCAAATTTTGCCGGCTTAATTCTAAGGCAAAGCCTCTATGTACTCCACCATCAGCTGCAATGTTCGTGCACCGGCATAGTCGTTGACTGCCAATTTGTACACCATGAGCACGTTGGCTGGGCTGCCACTGAGCATGGGCTGGGAGAAAGCGATGCAATCAATCACTCGCTCGCCGTGTTTGACCACAAGCTTCAAGTGGGTGTCTCCCACTACACGCTGGCTAATCAGTGCGAATTCGCCAGAAAAAAGCGGTTCAGCAAAACCGCTGCCCCAAGGTCCCGCACCGGCTAAAAGCTCAACGGTCTGTAAATTGAGGTCGTCACCCGTCAGCGAACCATCGGTAAGCAAGCTGGCGCTGAGCATGTCTTCGGTGACCACCTGAGCTACCGCTTTGTCAAAAACCTTATGAAAACGCGGTAGGTGAACTCTTTTAATACTCAGACCCGCGGCCATGGCGTGGCCACCAAACTTGATCAGCAAGCCGGGATAACGCGTGGCAATGCTGTCTAACACGTCGCGGATATTTACCCCATCAATGCTTCGCGCAGAGCCTTTTAGCTCATCCGGCGATGCGCCACCGGCATCTGCAAAAACTATGGCGGGACGATGAAATTTCTCCCTCAACCTGCCGGCAACAATGCCCACCACCCCCTGGTGAAAACTCTCGTGATAAACCGACAACCCGGTTGTCTGCTCGCCAACCTTAAACTGCGAAACAATAAGTTCCGCATCGGCCACCATATCCTGCTGTAGGTGTCGCCGAGTTTGGTTCAAAACGTCTAGGCTGCCTGCCAGTTGTTTAGCTTCAGTTTCATCTTGGGTCATCAAACACCGGATACCCACACTCATATCTTCCAAGCGCCCTGCGGCGTTAAGGCGAGGGCCTATGGCAAAGCCAAGGTCTTGGGCGGAGATGCTCGTCAAATCGCGCTTACCCACCTGGGCCAATGCTTTTATGCCGGGACGCGTGAGACCGCGCTGCATGCGCAGCAAACCGTTGTGCACTAAAACCCTGTTGTTGCGGTCTAGGGGCACGACGTCTGCGACTGTGCCTAATGCCACCAAATCTAGGTACTGGGCTAAATTCGGTTCCTCGCGCTGGGTCTGCGTGAACCAATCCCGGGCGCGTAACTCCTGTCTTAACCAACTCAACACGTAGTAAGCCACCCCCACTCCGGCCATGGATTTGCTCGGAAAACCAGAATCATTGAGGTTGGGATTCACTAGAGCTAGGGCATCGGGCAGCTGCTCGCCAGGCAAGTGGTGGTCTGTAATGATCACATCTATGTTTGCAGCATTAGCCTCAGCGACGCCAGCAATACTGGCCACGCCGTTATCCACTGTCATGATTAGGTCAGGGTGTTTGGTTTGCGCCAATTGCACAATTTCAGGGGACAAGCCATAACCAAAATCAAAACGGTTAGGTACTAAAAAGTCCACGTGCTCGGCGCCAAAGGACTTCAGCGCCAACATACACAGGGCAACCGATGTGGCGCCGTCTGCGTCGAAATCGCCAACGATGAGTATTTTTTCTTGCTTTTGCACCGCGTCAGCAAGGCGCATAGCGGCCTTACCAATATCTGGTAGTTGCTCTGGTGACAACAGCGTACTCAGCTTACGATCCATTTCTGCAACATTGCTGATACCACGCGCGGCATAGATTCTGTCCAGCAACGGATGCTCTACACCAACCCCCGCCGGGGGCACTTTTCTGACCAAAATCTGCATAGTGGCCTCAGGCTTAATGAGTGGGCGCAACTCGTATGCGGGTAATCTCGCCTACTACAGTGTCAAGTGCCGAGAGTTCTTTTAGCGCGGCATTGACCACCGACTCAACCACCCTATTTGTCATGATCACGATGGAAACTGAAGCATCGCTTGCAGGTTGTTCTTTTTGAATCACCGCCTCAATACTGATGCTATGGGCTGATAAAGCACTCGCGACCTGAGCAAAAACGCCGGGACGATCAACCGTGGGGATACGTAGGTAGCAGGCACTGGCGATATCGTCCATTGCAACACGCCTTATTGCCGGTGCGGGGCCTGCTTTAGGTTTGTCTTGATTTTCGTCTTGGTTTTGGTTTTGGTTTTGGCGCTGAGCTGCTGCGCCAGACTGACCCGCGATAGCTGAGCCAAGTGAGAGGACATCGGCCAAAACCGCTGAGGCGGTCGCCGCCCCCCCAGCACCCGGGCCACTAAAGAGTGTTTCACCCGCGCCATCGCTGACCACCTGAACCGCATTCATAACACCATTAACACTGGCTAACAGAGCCGACTCAGGCACCAGTGCAGGATGGACACGGGTTTCTAAGCCAGCGTCAGAATGCACTGCAATGCCTAGGTGCTTAATTTTAAAACCGAGTTCTTTCGCATATTGAATGTCTTCGGCTGCGATTTGGGTAATACCTTCGACGTAAAGGGCCGAAAAATCATATGAGGTACCAAAACCTAGGGCCGCCAAAATGGTCAGTTTATGAGCTGCATCGGTACCCTCTATATCAAAAGCAGGGTCCGCCTCGGCGTAACCTAGCGCCTGGGCTTGAGCCAACACCTCTTCGAATGCGAGCCCTTCCTCTTCCATAACGGTGAGCATGTAGTTACAGGTGCCGTTAATAATGCCGTAGATGGCGTCTATTCGATTAGCCGCCAGGCCTTGATGCAACGACTGAATAATTGGAATAGCGCCGGCGACAGCGGCCTCAAAACGCAGAGGCACATTGCCCCCTGCCAACAGTTGATCACCATGTGCGGCAATTACGGCTTTATTGGCGGTCACCACCGATTTGTCTGCTGCAAGCGCACTTTCAATGAGATCTTTGGCTAAACCTTCACCACCAATCAATTCCAAAATCACGTCCACTTCAGGGTCAGCAACTAGGTCGTGTACATCTGTGCTAAATACCGCGCCCAGTAAATCCATATCTGGCTTAGCGCTGCGGCTAGCAATACGCTGCACAACAAGCTCAATGCCGGTGCGACTGGTCATCAGGGCACCATTGGTTTTAATGAGGTGTAATACGCCCTGAGCCACGGTACCAAGTCCTGCAATACCTATTCGAAGTTTGTTCACTAATTTTTTCCGAAGTTTGTAATCAGATCTGCTATCGCACACTGTGCTAGCAGACGTTTATTGCTGTAAATTTTTGCGACTATTTCGCTATAACCGAGCAATAGCCGAGCTATAACCGGGCCACTACCGTTCTACCCCTACTGTGCTCTCAAGTGCTGTTCAAGTACTACTGCTGTAGCCGTGCCAGCAAGTCTGGGGCTGGTACATAACCGGGCAGCAAACGCCCGTCTGATGTAACAATAGCCGGCGTACCGCTCACGCCGATCATTCGCCCTAACTGAAACTGCTCCACCACTGGGTCAGCACATGTGTCAGCGTCCACTTCCAAACCTAATTTAGCCTTGGTTAACGCCCGCTTGCGGTCCGTAGAGCACCATACATTGGACATTTTTTTATGGGTCTCGCCATCTAGGCCCGTGCGCGGGTAGGCCAGATAGCGCACTTCAATGCCCAGCTCAGAATAATCTGCGATCTCGGCGTGCAACTTTCTACAATAACCGCAATCTACGTCAGTAAAAATATGGATGTAATCTACGGTCTTGCCCTTGGCTGGGAAAATAAGCATATCTTTGCTTGCAACTTGGGCCATTAACTCAACGCGCTCGCTACTGCGGCGCTGCTCAGAAAGGCTGACCAACTCCTCGCCCATTGCGAACAATTCGCCTGCGAACAGGTGCTTGCCATCTTGGGTAGCATACAGCGTTGTGCCACCGGGCAGGTCAATACCAAACATACCCTCTACACTAATGGGATAAACCGCGATGATAGGTATGTCAGGGCGTAGTTCTAGTAAACGGGCAACCGCTACTTCGCTACCCTTGGGCAGATCAAATGCGGGATCTGATTGTTCGGCAGCAACAAAACTAGACTGCACCAGCAGCAGCGCACCAAAAAACAATGCCGACAATGCCCGCACAGAAATTTTGCGCCCAGTAGGTCTAATGAGAGTTCTTAAAAACATGGCAACTTCACTCCTTTATAAATTGAGCTAAAACAGTACAACCCCGTGTTCAGGCCAATGGATATTACTCAGGTTAAATGTCATTAATCTGTCTCAAGATCACCCTCGAGGGTGATGTTCTTGCACCAACTCTTTGAGTCTTTGCTGGGCAACATGGGTATAGATTTGCGTGGTGGAGAGGTCACTATGACCTAACATCATCTGCACTGCCCGCAAGTCTGCGCCATTATCCACAAGATGTGTGGCAAATGCATGGCGTAATGTATGAGGCGAGATGTTTTTCTGGATACCCGCCTGCAGGGCATATTTTTTTATGGCATGCCAGAACGTTTGCCGTGTCATCACCCGCCCTAATCGACTTGGAAACAGCACACTGCCCCCTGCTGGCAGCAGGCTTAAACGTGCATCGCGCAAATATCGACTGAGCCAATCTAGGGCGTTTTCACCCGTAGGCACCAGACGCTCCTTATTGCCCTTACCTATCACTCTGACGACGCCTTGACGCTGATTCACGTTAGCCAGTTCCAGGGTCACGAGCTCAGTAATACGCAAACCACTGGCATATAACACCTCTAGCATTGTCCGATCTCGCAAACCAACAGCATTAGTCACATCTGGAGCGGCTAACAGCGCCTCCACTTGGGTCGAAGACAAAGAGCTGGGCAGTGATCGGCCCAATTTGGGGTGTTCTAACTTTTGCGTTGGGTCATCTATAAGGCGCTGATTGAAAATCATATAGCGGTAAAAACCGCGCAGAGTACTCAACCAACGTGCCGAGCTTTTGTCGCTGACACCGGCACTTTTGCGCTGCACCATAAACTCAATAAGCGCTTCGTTATCTGCTTGTAACAATGCCATTTGGCCCTGACTGCGTTTTTCTAACCACTGGGCTGTCATCTGCAAATCCCGGCGGTAAGCTATAAGCGTATTTTCACTTAAGCCACGCTCTAGCCACAGTGTGTCTAAATACCCGCTGATATCCGATTGTTTTTTTTCCGACCCCCGTTTTGACAAGAGCAATCCTTATGAAGGCAGTGGACATTATATTAGTTCAAACTGGACGCAAGCGCCTTTAAACGAGCCAAAGGGTAGCGGAATTTGCGTTAACGGTACATCAGAAGAAACGCCAGCAGAGGCCATTTAGCGGAGACAATTTAGCCTAGCCAAATCAGCAGCAAAAAGAAGCAAAATTACGCTATGAGGGATTGGGGAACTGGGGAAATGGAAAAATGGAAAACTAAAGGGTGGTTGCGGGCACAGTGCGCAGGAGGCGTTCAGTGTCATGACGGTCTGGCTTTGCGTTATTCAGCCTTGCCAGCATCTTTTCCACTGGGGTTTTCACCCTAATTTCCAGCTTTTCCTACACCTGCCCTTACCCCTCTTTAAACCATAGAAGGCAAAAGCGCGGGCAAAAACCCCAAATCCGTTACTAGCTAGTGAGCCAGCGACCACTGGGGCTTCGCGGTAAGGCTTTTACTTAGCCTTAACTTTTTCTTTGATACGTGCAGAACGACCAGACAGCTCACGCAAGTAGTAAAGTTTCGCTTGGCGAACATCACCACGGCGCTTCACTTCAATACCTTTGATCAACGGGCTGTGTGTTTGGAAAGTTCTTTCCACACCCACGCCGTGAGAGATCTTACGTACGACAAATGCAGAGTTTAGTCCGCGCTTTTTTATACCGATTACAACGCCTTCATAGGCCTGCAAGCGCTCGCGAGTTCCCTCTTTAACCAGCACTTGAACACTGACTGTGTCCCCTGGGCTAAATTCAGGAATCTCATTCATCTGACTGTTTTCGATTTCTTCGATTATCTTATTTCTGCGCACTTTATCTACTCCACTGCTTTGGCCGCATTGCAGCCAGCAAAACATTCTTCCAGTAACTTTCGATCTTCTTGACTGAACACTCGCCCGGTAAGCAAGTCTGGTCTTCGATCCAAAGTTCGTTTAAGCGCCTCACGGCGTCTATACCGAGACATTTGTTTGTGGTTTCCACTTAGGAGTTCTGCGGGCACCACATCCAAACCCAACTTCTCGGGGCGCGTATAGTGAGGGTAATCGAGCGTTCCATCAAGGTGTGATTCATCAATAACTGACATTTGATTGCCTAAAGTGCCCGGTAAATGCCTAGCAATAGCATCTGTGACCACCATTGCCGCTAATTCACCCCCGCTGAGCACATAATCGCCAATTGACCACTCTTCATCAACATGCCCGCGAATGAACCGTTCATCAATACCTTCATAGCGACCACAGATCAAAATGAGTCCCTCTAACTGCCCGCAATCAATGCCTTTAGTCTGACTAAAAACCTCACCTTGAGGACTCATAAGCACCACCAAAGCGTTTTCAGGGGCATCTTTTTTTGCTGCCTCTAACGCTTTGAGTAACGGCTCTACCATCATCACCATGCCCGGGCCACCACCATAAGGTCGATCATCGACAGTACGATGCTTATCAGTGGAAAAATCTCGGGGGTTGTAACTATTTAAGGAAATGATGCCGTTATCGACCGCACGGCCAAAAACGCCATTACTCGCCACAGCGTCGAACATTTCAGGAAAGAGTGTAATGACGCCAAGCCACATGGGGTTCGCCTTAGGACCAATCCAAATGCCACTCAACGCTGATGCGTTTGGCAGTTAGATCGACATTTTGTAAATAAGGCTCATGGAACGGAATGAGGTGGTTGCCTTCTTCGCTTTTGACAATGAGTACATCGTGGGCGCCAGTTTCAATGAGGTGATCTACCTTACCCAAACACATGCCATCTAAGTTATAGACATCGCAGCCCACCAAATCGTGCCAAAAATATTCAGCATCAGCGGAATCATCTGTGATTTCAGACGCGCTGAGCGCGTCACGAGGTACGCCTATAAAGCTGCCACTGTAAGCGTGGGCGTCTTCGGGGTTTTGAATATGCTCGAGACGAACGATGTGACCATTCTTATGGGGTTGGCATGCTGGCGTGGCTAACGCTTGCCATGGGCTATCGGGTGATCTTTGCAGATACCAAGGGGCATATTGAAGAATATTTTCTGGAGGGTCGGTGAAGGACTGGAGTACTTGCCAGCCCTTAACGCCGAAAGAGCGCCCTAACCTACCCACCACAATAATGTCTAAACTCATGTGTTGGCTACCAGGTTATGGCTTTCAGTGGAGGCACAGGTGCCTCCAAACACTACTCTGCAGCCGCTACAGCTTCTGCTGGCGTCTGCTTGCGCGCTTGACCAATCAACTGAGCTACACGGTCACTAGGCTTAGCACCTACGCCGATCCAGTAATCTACGCGATCTAAATCAATGCGCAAAACTTCTGCTTGGCCTTTTGCGAGTGGGTTATAAAAACCAACGCGTTCGACGAAACGTCCGTCTCTAGATGAAGATCTATCTGCTACCGTTACGTGGTAGAAAGGGCTTTTCTTAGCGCCGTGACGGGCTAATCGTATCGTTACCATAGTTATCTCTTGTGTGAAAAAGGTCGCTTGCGAAAGGCGCGATATTCTATAGCATCCGCCGCCCCTTGCAAGGGTCTTGTTTCTTTCTTGTTAATTTTTATGGGCGCTATTGCACCCGTTGTGTTGTCATAAAGTTTAGCGGCGACGCATGCCTGGCGGCATGCCACCGGGCATCTGCATTCCCGGCATCCCTTGCATGCCGCGCATCATTTTTTGCATGCCACCCTTGCGTGAGACTTTTTTCATCATCTTCTGCATTTGCTTATGCTGTTTGAGCAATCTGTTTACATCAGCGATTTGCGTGCCACTACCCGCGGCGATACGCTGTTTACGCGAACCGTTGATGACATCTGGAAAGCGTTTTTCTTTTGGCGTCATAGAGTCAATGATGACGCCCATGCGCTTAAACTGATTATCGTTGATTTGGGATTGCGCGGCAGCCGGCAGTTGCGACATACCAGGCATTTTGTCCAGCATGCTGCTGATGCCACCCATATTCGCCATTTGATCTAATTGATCGCGAAAGTCTTCTAGATCGAACTTTTGGCCCTGCTGCATTTTTTTCGCGAAACGCTGGGCTTTGTCTTTATCTACCTTGCGTTCTGCTTCCTCAATCAGCGTGAGGACATCGCCCATACCCAATATTCGAGACGCTAGGCGGTCAGGGTAAAAGGCTTCTAAGGCATCGGTTTTCTCACCCACACCCATAAACTTAATCGGCTTGCCGGTAATGGCGCGTACGCTTAGCGCTGCCCCGCCTCTGGCATCACCATCGGTCTTGGCCAATACAACACCGGTTAACGGCAGAGCATCATTGAACGCTTTGGCCGTGTTCGCAGCATCTTGACCCGTCATAGCGTCTACTACAAACAGAGTCTCTATCGGCTTAATGGCCCCATGCAATGCGCGAATTTCATTCATCATGGCGTCATCTACCGCCAAACGTCCGGCGGTATCCACCAACAACACATCAGCCAGCTGAGCTTTTGCTTCAACGATGGCGCGATTAACAATGTCTAAAGGCTTTTCTTCGTTTGTTGAGGTTATGAATTGTGCGCCAACCTCGCCTGCCAGAGTTTCAAGCTGGGCGATCGCTGCAGGCCGATAGACGTCGGCACTGACCACGGCCACTTTTTTCTTTTCGCGCTCTTGTAAAAAACGCGCCAATTTTGCCACTGTGGTGGTTTTACCCGCACCCTGCAGTCCGGCCATCAAAATAACCGCTGGCGGCGTGGTGGCCAGATTTAGTGCGGTATTCGCCTCGCCCATCACCTGGACCAGCTCGGCATGGACTAACTTAATAAAGGCTTCGCCTGGGTTTAGCGCTGTGGCAACGGTTAAACCAATCGCCTTGATCTTAACTTGCTCGATAAAATCTTTAACAACGGGTAATGCTACGTCGGCTTCCAAAAGCGCCATGCGTACATCACGGAGGGCGCCAGAAATATTATCTTCGGTAAGGCGAGCCCTGCCCGTAATCTGCTTAAGACTTTGGGAAAGGCGATCAGAAAGGCTCTCAAACATAACTTTGCTATAGGTCCAATAAAACGTGGCGAATATTATAGCGCGATGTGCCGGCGATGGCGTTAACAACATACACTGTTTGGGCAGGTATTTATTAGGGGCGCCGCGAAAACTGGCGCAAAAACCGTCTAGGGCGGTTTTGAAAGTTATTTCCTGCAATGCGCCGCGCTCACTAGGAGAACCTCTCCAATACGACCTTTCTAAGCGGGCCTTCCCAAGCAGACCGCCCTACCCGGATTTCTCTAAGAAAACGAAAGCACTCTTAGCCCTTCACCACAGCAAAGGGTTATGCCAAACTTCCCCTCCAATTAGCCACCGTAAAGCATTATTAACATCGCGACTGAAACCGTGATCACTCAGGTTTGCAAATGTACAATCTGACCTTATTCGCATCCCTAACCGCGATCTTTCTTTACGCTATGGGATTCGTCACCCTCTGGCGCTCTGCAAAATCCAACACCGATTCGGACCAAGTAGACTTGGCAGAACCCATGAACGCCCCAACCACCGTAGCCTCGGCATCCTCAAATACCACAATGCTGCCTTGGGTCACTTTGGCAGCCTTGGCGTGTCACGGCTTTGCCTGCGTCAATGCACTGATTGGGGAAGACGGCCTCTCGCTGAGCCTTATCGGTGTCAGCAATTTGGTCGCTGTCGTCATGGTGTTAGTGGTCGCCGTGAGCAGTACCAAACTACCGGTAAACAACATTTTCCTTTTGCTCTTCCCCATCAGCATTTTTAACCTGCTGTGCCTTAACCTCATAGGCCCGGGAAATATCGCGCCCCTTGAGCTGAGCACCGCTCAAGTTGCTCACATATTGATCTCTATATCTGCTTACACCGCGCTGATGACCGCTGCGCTGCAGTCAATATTATTGGCGCTGCAAGAAAGCCGCCTTAAGCAACCAAGCAAAGGTTTTTATGGACTACTGCCCGCGCTAGAGACCATGGAGCACTTGCTGCTGTCTATGCTGTGGATTGGTCTCGCGCTATTGAGTTTGTCGATTGTTACTGGACTGATTTTTCTTGAAGACATGTTCAACCAGCGGCTCACCCACCACACTATTTTGACCAGCCTTTCGTGGTTGGTGTATGCAGGCTTTCTAGTCGGCCATCACATATTCGGTTGGCGCGGCGTTACCGCTGTGCGCTGGAATTTGGCCGCATTCGCCCTACTCGTACTCGGCTACTTCGGTAGTAAATTTGTTTTGGAATACCTTCTATAACTATGGATATGAATAACGTCCCTATTGGTTACTTATTTTTAAGTATCGGTATTTTGATCATGCTTTCGGCCTACTTTTCAGGCACCGAAACCGCCATGATGGCGCTGAATAAATATCGACTTAAGCATTTGGTTAAAAGTAAGCATCGCGGCGCGAGAAAAGCCAGCCGCATGCTAGACCGCCAAGACCGCCTACTTGGCGTGATTCTAGTCGGCAACAACCTCGTCAATTTCTCCGCGGCAACCGTGGCAACAATTATTGGCTTCAACCTATTTGGTGACACAGGTGTTTTGTTAGCGCCGTGGGTTTTAACCCTCGTTTTTCTGATCTTTGCAGAAGTAGCGCCCAAGACTCTGGCTGCAGAAAAACCAGAAAGTTGGGCATTTAAAGCTGTCTATATATTGGAACCTTTACAGCGCTTATTCCACCCCGCAGTCGTTTTTGTTAATGCTTTCAGCAACGCTTTAGTGCGCCCTTTTCTCAACAAAGCGGACGACCAAGACGACCAATTAACCAAGGACGAGTTAAAAACTGTGGTCAGCGAAGGCGGCCAATCGGTGGGTGAGCGACAAACCATGTTAGGCCGCATACTTGACCTTGAATCTGTCACCGTTAACGACATTATGGTGCCACGTAGTGAAATTGTGGCAATTGATATTGACGACGATATTGGGGAAATAATCACCATTGCGGCGGCCAGCCAACATACTTTGTTGCCGATCTATAAAGACAATTTCGGTAATATCCTCGGCATTTTGCACTTGCGAAGGCTAGCGCGTTTGGTTCAGGTAGAAGAGTTCACTAAAGCTGACCTTTTGCAGCTGGCCAGGGAACCCTACTTCGTTCCAGAAGCAACGCCATTGCATACTCAGCTTTTAAATTTTCAAAAAGAGAAACAAAGGTTTGCGTTGGTTGTGGATGAATACGGAGATATTCAAGGCATTGTCACTTTAGAAGACATACTTGAAGAAATTGTTGGGGAATTCACCAGTGACTTCGCCGCGCACAACCCCGAAATATCTCCACAGGACGACGGCAGCTATCTAATTGACGGAATGGCGGTATTACGTGACATAAACCGAGCACTGCGTTGGGATTTGCCGATAGACGGCCCAAAGACACTCAACGGTTTTGTTTTAGAGCACCTAGAAACTTTGCCGGAAGCAAATTTGTGCTTACAGGTAAATGAGTATCAAATTGAAACCGTGCAGATCAAAGACAATATGATCAAGGCGTTGAAGATTCGTCAAATGCCGGTAGAACAAACCTAATCCGTGAACTACTCGCGTTTATGGTTAAGCAGATCCCCAGCAGCACAAATCTAAAGCAAAAAAAAACGGAGCCATAAAGACTCCGTCTGATACTTAGCTTGCGGCCAAGCCTTGGACTGGCCTAGTCCTTGGACCAACGTCTATTTATTGCGGAAATTATTGCATTCAAGCCAGCAGTAACCGTATTGCGACTAAGGCCTATGCCATAACTTCGACCCTGACCGTCTGGATCTTCCACTGCTAGTACACAAATTGCCTGCGCGTCGCTACCACCTTCAACGGCTGTTTCTTGGTAACCGACAACAACCAATGGTTCGTTCAGCGTTTCCACCATCGCGTTTACAAACGCTTCGATGGGTCCTGAACCTTGTCCATCAATAGTGACAATACTGTCAGAAACTTCAATTCGAGCGACACAGCGTTGATCATCATCCCGACCCGGCAACAAGTCATAGTCAATCAACTTATACGGAGCTTGGTCCACCACGTAGGTAGAGAGTAGCGACTCATAAATTTCGTCTGGCTTAATCTCACGATCAAGATTTTCGGTCATGCCTTGAACAACACCACTGAACTCAACCAGCAATTCTCTGGACAATGTAACGCCGTACACTTCCTCTAACAGAAACCCCACGCCACCCTTGCCAGATTGGCTGTTAACGCGAACCGTTTCTTTGTAAGAACTGCCCACATCCTCTGGGTCGATTGGCAAATAAGGCACTTCCCAACTGCTACGGTCAACCTTAGAGATACCTTTTTTAATAGCGTCTTGGTGGGAACCGGAGAACGCAGTGAATACCAAGTCACCGGCATAGGGGTGTCTTTCAGGTACAGCCAACTTATTTACGGCTTCTGCCGTTTCGCGAATTTTTGGCATTGCACGAAAATCTAGAGTTGGGTCTACCCCTTGGCTGAACATATTCATTGCCATGGTAATCAGGTCACAGTTACCCGTGCGTTCACCATTACCAAACAACGTACCTTCCACCCGCTCAGCACCCGCCATAAGGCCGAGTTCAGTGGCTGCAATACCAGTGCCTCTGTCATTGTGGGTATGCAAACTGATGACCGCACTGTCGCGACGTGGGAAGTTACGACAAAACCACTCAATCTGATCCGCGTAGATATTAGGTGTCGCCATTTCCACCGTACTTGGCAGATTAATGATCATCGGTTCTTCAGGTGTTGCGCCCCAAGTATCGGCAACTGCCGTGCAGATGTCGGAGGCAAAATCTAATTCAGTACCGGTAAAACTTTCTGGGGAATATTCGAATATCACATTCGAGTCAAAATCCTTCAACCCTTCCCGAACCATCTCAGTACCCTGCACAGCAAGGTCTATGATGCCCTGACGATCCATGCCGAAGACAACTCGCCTCTGTAGCTCTGATGTGGAGTTATAAAGGTGGAAAATGACACTCGGCGCACCCTCAAGCGCCTCAACGGACTTCTTAATTAATTCTTCACGCGCCTGACAAAGGATTTGGATACTCACACCTTCAGGAATTCTGTCTTCGTCAATAATCCGGCGAATAAAGTCAAAGTCTGGTTGTGAAGCTGCGGGAAAGCCCACCTCTATTTCCGCGAAGCCGATTTCTAAGAGCATGTCCCAAAGGCGCAACTTTTCATCTACGTTCATTGGATCTATTAGAGCTTGATTACCGTCTCTGAGATCCACACTGCACCAACGAGGTGCTTGCTGAATGATTTTGCTCGGCCATTGACGATCAGGTAAATCGATCGGCTTAAAAGCTGAGTATTTGCTAAATGGCATAACGCCTGCGGCGCGTCCGCTTTGAGGTTGATGACTCATGATTTTGTCCTAAGAACTCGTTCCATTTTCTTTCGACTTTTACACTTTTACCGACCATCAGCTCGGGCAAGTGAATCTTACGCTGTAAAAGCCTAAGTATATTACCCAACAACGGCCTCGCTGTCGGATTTGATGAGATTTTTTTTGGGGTGGGACTTTAGCCCTGGGGTTTAGAATTTTTGCCGCGTAACCGGCAGCAGTTCCAAAACATTTAGGAGGAGGCTAGACAGAAGATTGCCAAGCAACAAATTGCAGGCAGCGACAAACGACACAGAGGCGCGGGGGCTTTTTGAGTTAGACATTTTGTTAATTGTGTCTAGCAAGTGGTTTGTCATTTGCGGACTATAAATCGAATCACAAATTTTGCAAGCCTCTAACCACCCTGTTCGCCAACATCGTCCCCAAAAGGCTGACCCTACAGGCAACCCTATAAAAGCATCTAACGGGCGGCTAATGCCCCGGTTAAAAACAGCTAAAGAACGATCTCCACAGCATTAGCCACCGCAAAAGCCTTTTTTCGCGCCTGGTCAACACTCTCACCCAGCGCCAAACCAACCCCCATGCGCCGTTCGCCCTCTACCTCAGGCTTACCAAACAATCGCAGTTGAGTATCCTCTTGCGACAACGCTTGATGCAGATTGCCAAAAGACACCTGACTTGAGGCACCCTCTACAATAATCACCGCTGAAGCCGCGGGGCCGTGATTCTTAATGGATGGAATAGGCAGGCCTAATATAGCTCGGGCATGCAGCGCAAACTCACTCAAATCCTGACTAATGAGCGTGACTAAACCAGTATCGTGGGGTCTGGGACTGACTTCAGAAAAATATACCAAGTCATCTTTGACAAAGAATTCAACACCAAACAGCCCCAAACCGCCTAAAGCACCTGTGACTTTCTGAGCAATTTCTTGACTCTCAAGTAACGCTTTAGAACTCATGGGCTGTGGTTGCCACGACTCTTTATAGTCCCCGCCCTCTTGGCGGTGACCAATTGGCTGACAAAAACTGGTGCCATCTCTGTGCCGAACGGTGAGTAGGGTTATCTCGTAATCGAAATCAACGAACCCTTCAATAATGACCTTACCGCCCGTGCCCCGCGCACCTTCCTTGGCATAGGTCCAGGCACTTTGAACATCGTCTTGACCGCGCAAAGTACTTTGCCCCTTGCCAGAACTGGACATGACAGGCTTAACCACACAGGGGAAACCAATCTCTGCAACCGCCTTAAGATAATCGGCCTTGCTGTCGGCAAACTTATACGGAGAAGTCCTAACGCCCAACTCTTCGGCGGCAAGGCAACGAATGCCCTCCCGGTCCATAGTCAACTTAGTCGCCTTGGCTGTTGGAATAACATTTAGCCCTTGGGCTTCAAGTTCGACCAACGTGGCGGTAGCAATAGCTTCTATCTCAGGCACCACCAAATCTGGTTTTTCTAACTCAATAACGCCGCGCAAAGCATCGCCATCGAGCATGTCAATGACATGACTTCGGTGCGCCACCTGCATAGCCGGCGCATTGGCATAGCGGTCAACTGCAATGACTTCTACACCATATCGCTGTAGCTCAATCACGACTTCCTTACCCAGCTCACCGCTGCCCAGCATCATGACCTTAGTCGCTGAAGAGGATAACGGCGTGCCTATGGAGATTGCTTCAGAATATTCAGTCATTAGGCTTCTCTATTGGCTAGCGCTTGTGGCTGAACTTTTAGCGTCTCGCGAAAGCGACGTGCGTTTTCTACGTAATGAGCCGCGCCCATTCGAACGCCAGCGGCTTGTTCATCGGTCAAGGTTTTCACAACTTTGCCCGGAGAGCCCATAACCATTGAGTTATCGGGAATTTCTTTGCCCTCGGTGATTAACGCGTTGGCGCCAATAATGCAGTTTTTGCCAATCTTCGCGCCGTTTAACACAACCGCATTGATACCGATTAACGAACCCTCGCCAATGTCACAGCCATGCAACATGACTTTATGGCCAATGGTCACGTGAGCGCCAATATTCAGTGGATACCCTGGGTCTGTATGCAGCACAGAACCGTCCTGAATATTCGCGCCCTCGCCAACAGTGATGAGGTCGTTATCCCCGCGCAAAACCGCGTTAAACCAAACACTGGCGTCTTGCTTAAGCAACACATTACCCAGCACCACAGCATTATCAGCTACCCAATAATCACCTTCTGCACGCACCTCAAGATCACCTAATTGATATAACACCCTTGCACCCCTAAGTTAAAAACAACGCTCATGTTAATGAAGGTGACGCCAATACTCCATTTGAAGTGGATGTTTTATCCCGGCGTGCTCCCGTGGGTGCAGATCAATAACCTTGCCCCCGCCGCAAAAAAAAGAAAAAAGAATTAAGAAATGTTTTCACCATTACCTGCCGGAATGAGCCGAGCATGGGTATACTGCTTTGATGAAATTTTGCAGCCTATGCGGCGAAGCCGCTGAACAAATAGTCCCCGAAGGCGATACCCGCCCTCGCTCAGTTTGCACCGTGTGCAAAACCATCCACTACGTAAACCCCAGGGTTATCGCAGGCACCTTGCCGGTCTGGAAAGATCAGGTACTTTTGTGTAAGCGTGCCATTGAACCCAGAAAAGGTTACTGGACTCTGCCCGCAGGGTTTCTTGAAAACGGTGAGACCGTTGAAGTAGGCGCGGCTCGCGAGACCTTGGAAGAGGCGAATGCGCGGCTAGAAAACTCGCAGCTTTATACGATATTCAGTTTGCCGCACATCTCTCAGGTGTATATGTTTTTTCGCGCTGACTTAGCAGATTTAGATTTCAGTAGTGGCAGCGAATCTTTAGAAGTGGCGTTGTTCAGCGAGGCGGACATCCCCTGGGATGAACTGGCTTTTCCGGTGATTAATAAGACCTTAGAATGCTATTTCGCAGATCGCCAGAACGATACATACCCGACCCATTACGAAGACATTTCGTTTCGGCGGCGTAGCTGATAAGCAGGTTCCTGCTCCTAGCCCAAACATCAGCCAAAACTTTGGTAAGGAAAGACTCTTTTTAAGAAAGCGTCTTAAGCGCGTTCCTAAACAGCCGCATCCAAGGGCCATCCTCGCCCCAAGCGGCATCACGGTGAACGTTTTGCACCGACCTAAATACGCGCTCTGGGTGCGGCATCATAATCAGTACACGGCCACCTGCAGCTGTTAGGCCTGCGAGGCCCTCAATAGCGCCATTGGGGTTATCTGGATATAGGCTGGCTACTTGGTGACGCGAGTCTACATATTGCATAGCTAACTGATTATTACTTTGCAGTGCCGCCAAATTTTCGCCACGAGCAAACTCTGCCCGCCCTTCTCCGTGAGCCACAGCCACTGGCATTACGCTGCCCTGCATACCCTCTAGCCAAGGTGTTTGCACGTCATTAATTTTCACCATTACCGTGCGACCTTCAAATTGCTCACTACGGTTGCGCACAAAGCGAGGCCAATTTTCTGCACCCGGAATAAGTTCCTGCATTTGCGCCATCATCTGACAACCATTGCAAACGCCTAGGGTAAGTTTGTCGCTGGTGAAGAAGTTGGCGAACTGCTCTCTGACCTGAGGGTTGAACAACGCACTTTTGGCCCAGCCACCGCCACCGCCCAAAACGTCGCCGTAGGAGAAGCCGCCACAAGTCACTAATGTTTGGAATTCGTCTAAAGAAAAGCGTCCACTGATCAGGTCTGACATGTGCACGTCAACGCTGTCGAAGCCTGCCCGATCAAAGGCGGCTGCCATCTCAATCTGGCCATTGACACCCTGCTCGCGCAGGACCGCAATTTTAGGGCGTGCGCCTGTTAGCACAGTGGGCATTTCGCTGGGGTCAAAGGTCAGCTTAGCGTTGAGGCCAGGGTCGTCAGTTCGATTTGCGACTATGCTAGAAAACTCTTCCTCAGCGCAGGCGGCGCTGTCGCGCATGCTTTGCATTTTATAACTGGTCTTCGCCCAAGTCTGTTGCAACTCGCTACGGGCATAGTCTGCAACCACCTCGTCGCCATGAGAGATAACTACTCTGTCATCTCGGCGAATCTTCGCTATGGGCAAGCAGCGCCCGGGCGCACTGGCTTGTAACATTGCATAGGTGGCGTTGGAAACTTGTACAACAAACCCTGCCTCTTCATTAAACAAGGTTTCAAGTAACGCCTCATTTGCGTCAATATTAATCTCTAAGCCTAGCCGTCCAGCAAAAGACATTTCCAACAAACAGGCTAAGAGCCCGCCGTCGGAACGGTCATGTAAGCTGAGGAAATCGCCCCGCCGCTTACCCTGAATAATCAATTCTAGGAGCGCTCTAAAACTGACGACATCATCAATGTTGGGCGTCTCGTCTCCCATCTGAGAGTAAACCTGAGCTAAGCAACTGCCGCCCAAACGTTGCTGGGACCCAAGATCTAACAAAACTAAAATACTGTTGTCATCGTCTACCAGCTCAGGGGTCACAGTGTTATTCACATCAGCTACCGGCGCGAAAGCAGAAACAATGAGCGTCACAGGCGAAACAACGGCTTTGTTTTTGCCGTCCTGCTTCCACTTTGTTTGCATGGACAGAGAATCTTTACCCACGGGAATGGCAATGCCTAAGGCCGGACACATTTCTTCACCAACAACGGTCACTGCGTCAAACAGCGCTTGTTCTTCTTCATTAGAACCGGCTGCCGCCATCCAGTTAGCCGACAACACAACGCGTTCAAGGCTTTCAATGTCGGCACTGACAATATTTGTCAGAGATTCAGCTACCGCCATACGCGCAGCAGCCTTCGGGTCAATCAACGCAAGGGGACTACGTTCGCCCATGGCAAACGCTTCTCCCTGATTGGTGTTAAACCCACTAAGGGTGACCGCGGCATCTGCAACGGGCACCTGCCAAGGACCAATCATTGGCTGAGTAGCAACAAGACCGGTAATGCTGCGATCGCCAATGGTGATCAAAAACTGTTTGCTGGCCACTGCGGGGAATTGCAAAACGCGATTAACCGCTTCTTGGAGCGTAACCTGACTGAGGTCTAGTGGTGTTAGCGCCAGTTCTTGGCGTGAAAAATTCCGGCTCATTTTGGGCGCTTTACCTAGCAAAACACTGAGCGGCAAGTCCACAGGTGCGTTATCAAAATGTTCATCTTCAACCAGCAAGTCGCCACCAGAGACTGATTCACCCACAACCGCATAAGGGCAACGTTCGCGCTGGCAAATTTCTTCGAACTGGGCCAACTGTGATGCTTCAATACCCAGCACATAGCGCTCTTGGGCTTCGTTGCACCAAATTTCTAAAGGCGACATACCAAGATCTGAATTCAGCACATTACGCAGTTGAATACGCCCGCCTGTCTTAGCATCGTCAATAAGCTCAGGCAACGCATTAGAGAGGCCGCCAGCGCCTACATCGTGAATCAATAAGATGGGGTTTTCCCCACCTAAAGCACAACAACCGTCAATCACTTCTTGGCAGCGACGTTCCATTTCTGGATTGCCCCGCTGTACTGAAGCAAAATCTAGATCCGAAGAGCTACTGCCCGATGCCATACTTGAGGCCGCGCTCCCGCCTAGCCCGATCAACATGGCAGGACCACCCAGAACCACCAGAGCGGTACCATCTGGAAAGGATTTAGCATGCACGTGTTCCTCACGTACGGTGCCTACGCCGCCGGCGATCATCACTGGCTTATGATAACCCCTGACAACATCTGGGTCAGTTTGCGAGGCGTATTCAAAAGTTCTGAAGTAGCCGTTAATAGCCGGGCGACCAAACTCGTTATTGAAGCTCGCCGCGCCTATCGGACCCTCTAACATAATATCTAAGGCGGAAACCATATGCTCTGGTTTGCCAGTGGTAAGCTCCCAAGGCTGCGGCATATCAGGAATATTCAAATGCGAGGTAGTAAACCCAGAAAGACCCGCCTTTGGTTTTGAGCCGCGACCTACTGCGCCCTCATCACGGATCTCACCGCCAGAACCTGTTGCAGCACCTGAGAAAGGTGCAATGCCTGTTGGGTGGTTGTGAGTTTCCACTTTCATCAGAATGTGCGCAGCTTCGCTCTTATAACCGTACTGCTTGCTCCTAGGGTCAACCCAAAGTCGTTGTACTTGAGGGCCTTCAATCACTGCCGCGTTATCACTGTAGGCACTTAATATGCCGCGCCCATTGATTTGCTTATAGGTATTACGGATTTTTCCAAACAGCGAGACCTCTTGCTGCTGGCCATCTACCTGCCAGTCGGCGTTAAAAATTTTGTGTCTGCAATGCTCAGAGTTCGCCTGAGCAAACATCATCAATTCAACGTCGGACGGATCCCTCTGTAAATCCGAGTAGGCTTTTTCCAAATATTCAATCTCGTCATCGGACAAAGCCAGACCAAGGCGCACATTAGCTTCACGAAGGGCGTCCACACCCTGACGGCTTAACGGAATTTCAGCTAACGGCTTTGGCTGTGCTGTAACGAACAACTGAGCAAAGTCTTCCGCCAGCAAGTAGTCTTGAGTCATACGATCGAAAAGGACAGACTTATCCAACATGCTGAGATCGAAGTCGTCACGCACAAACCAGCGCACCCCCCGCTCAACTCTGAGCACGTCAGTCAAACCTGATAACCCAAATATGTCAGTAGCCTTACTGGACCATGGTGAGATAGTGCCAAGGCGAGGTACAACTGTACCTGCAAACTTGCCGCTGGCTTCGGGCAACTCTTGAGTGGGACCGTAAGTTAAAAGTTCCTGTGCTTGGCGTAATTGCTGCGCAGTCAGCTCAGTGGCGGCGTGAATTAAATGCACAAACTCGGCATAAACCACTTCAGGAACAATTTGTTGAATTTTTTGCAATGCAAAAATACTCAGTGCGGCCGTACCCTGAATCACAGCAACCCTACTGTTTGCGCCAATAATATTAGCTGATTGCAAATTGCCGTTCGTATTTTCCATCAAGGGTTCCACCTAGTCGTATTTCTTTGAGTATTTCTTTATATGTTGTTATGCATTTCTTTATCGAGTCACTACAGAGCAAAATTCCGTAAATTTAATATGCCCGAAAATGGTTGCTTCTTTTCTCTTCTCTCGACACTGTTCTGCGCTCGCAAATAACCTTGTAACTTTTTCAATGCCTTTCGCTTTTGTTGCGACGAGCATCGAAAAACTCACGCATACGCAGCCTGCATTCTTCCTCAAGTACGCCATAGCTGACTTCGATTCGGTGATTTAGCCAAATGGAATCGCCTAGCGAATGACTAATCACTGCGCCTGCTTTTGGCTCCAAGGCACCAATCACCACGCGCTGAATTCTGGAGTGAATCAATGCCCCAAAACACATGGTGCAAGGTTCTATGGTGACATAAAGCGTAGTACCCGGCAGGCGATAGTTCGAGCTCTGAAGAGCCGCATCACGTAGGGCTATTATTTCAGCATGAGCAGAAGGGTCGTGACTTAAGCGTGGCTGATTGAAGCCTTGACCGATAAGCTCTTGGTCTTTGACCAAAACAGCACCTACGGGCACCTCGCCAACCGCCGTAGCTTCATCCGCCAAAACAATGGCTTTGCGCATCCAAGCTTCGTCGCTGTTATCCAATGATTTTGTGCAGGTGATTTAGAAGCGGCTATATTAACAGCGCCAGCCTCGAAACAAACCATTAGAACGAATCTTTAGCCATTTTTTGGCTGAATGTGAGAAGGAGGTGGGCAGAGGCTAAAAAGCCTGCTAGGTACCAGTAACCGTATAAGTGCGTTCAACATCTTTAGTCACTGCACCCCAAGAACTTGCCTTAACCCGGGCTTGGTGCCCAGCAAATGCCTTGGCATCTTGAAATTCTTCGTAAACATCAAAAATAGTCGGCGTATCCGCGCGTTGGCGCACCTCAAAAATCAAACAACCGGGTTCTGCTAACGTTAACGTGATGTGCTCTGGCAGCAGCTCTAAAACCCTCCCGACCTCTCCCGCAGGCACAGTAATAAAACCACTTAGAACTACTTTTTCTGCCATACCCGTCATCCAATAATGAATTCAATCTGCTAACCACCGGTTTGATCTTCCTGACAACAGCGGCCGACAAAACTAGTTGCTAGCAACAATCGCTAGAAATCTCCCCTTGAGTCTACACTCTGAATAAATCGGCCTACCTGCCAGTCAACAGATTGAGCAGGCTGGCGCAGCGGATGTTTTGATACGTTTTGTCAGTGAAAACTCTCGAATAGAAACCGTACTTTTTCTGGCGAAAGAGAAAATATAAATATCGTAAGGAGCCTCTTTGCTTTACCCGTTCAGGTTTATAAGCAAATGCTGGTTGCAAGGCCGCGGTAAGGTCTGCCTCGTTCCATGGCAACATTGCCTCCCCGTCCTGTGCCGCCTTAACACCTAAAAAGTACAAATCGCGACTGAACTTATTGTAGTCAAACCGATGACTGGAAAACATTGCATCAACATCAAAACAGTCAAAATCAGCGGCCGTGAGGTTGCGATAATAATCCCAGTCTAACGACTGAGTGCCTGGAGAATTTTCTGGGGAGGTTCGGGTGGTACCGTGCTCCCTACGTCCTCGAGAGACACAAGTCATAATTAGCAGACCTCCTGGTTTAAGCATTCGATGCATGTTTTCGAAGGTTTCCTGCCAAAACGGATTGTGCTCAAAAACTTCGCACGATAGCACCACATCGAACTTGGCATCCGCAAAATCTAATGACTGTCCACCCGCAACCACATCTACACCGGGCCCTTCTACAAGATCAACCCCGACATAGTTTTGGGCGTTAAAGAGGCTGCGAATAGAACCGTTTACATCGTAGGAACCAATTTCTAGCACCGCTAAATCCTGCTGCGAGCCTAGAGCAAAATATTCTACCGCCAATTGTAAAAATTTTTGTTGCTGGAAATGAGACACACCTCCTCCTATTTTTTCACCCAATGTAGTAAGGCCTAGGTCTTACGTCGTTAAACGTCAATTGATTAGAAAGTTGTCAGCGCTTACAAGTCGTACCTGACGGAGGGTATTTGAAGAAGACAAAAGGCGTTTATAGGACGCCAAGTGCGTCAAGCACGAGTGGGCGCCACCTAAGTCGAATAAATTGGCATTTTACGCCCAATGATAACCACCAAGAAAACGGCCCCAGCAAAAGCCGCATTGAGCAAAGTGAAGGACTCACCCAGCAGAAAGTAGGCCCCTATGAGTGTGGCGAAGGGCTGCAACAATTGCACCTGCCCCACTCGGGCAACACCGCCCACTGCAAGACCCCGATACCAAAAAAAGAAGCCGATATACATGGAAAATAATGCCACGTACAAAAATGAACCTAGGGCTTCGTTGGAAACGCTATCTAAGGGCGTGTCAAAAAATAAATAGGTGGCGACCAGGTTAATTGGCAATGTTAGCGCCAAAGCCCAACTGATTACATTGATCGCACCCAACTCTAAGGATAACTTACCCCCTTCCGCGTAACCTATCGCGGCGAAGATGATGGCCACTAACAGCCATAAGTCGCCCAACATCAAGCCCGTTACGCCGTCTAAATAGGCATAGCCCAAAACCAGCAGCGAACCAGACAATGCCGCCAGCCAATAACTTATGGAGGGTCTTTCTTTGAAGCGCAAGGCGCCAAAAATTGCAGTGACTAGGGGTAAAACGCCTAAAACGATACCGCCATGGGCAGACGGCAATGTGGTCATGGCAACGGACGTAAAGATGGGGAATCCGTAAACAATGCCAATAGCGATAACCAAGAGTTTGTAGAGTTGAGTTTTTGTCGGTCTTTGCGCCTTAGAAAAATATAGCCATCCCAGCGCACACAGACCAGCAAGCAGCGCCCGACCAAATGCCACAAACAACGGATTCAGCTCCAATACCGCGATACGGGTAAGAGGCAGCGTTAGGCTAAATATCAGCACGCCAACAGCGCCAATCAGCATGCCTTTCGTTTCATTACCCATAATTAATTTTCCTAATAGAAAGCCGACACGGGAAAACATCCAACGAATGTCCTTGCGCGCCTTCGCCCGATTACTGTCGCCCTTGCTATAGGGTATTAGCATATTCCGTTGAAGAGGCCTTCATTACCCGGGACTGCATTAACATTGAAACAACACGCTTATTATCCCTGTTAAACGCTTGGGTCTCATACCAAACATACTCGGTTTGCGGACTCTGGCCGACACACAAAACCTTGCTCTCAAGCCGATAAGCTTGATTCAGCAAAAACGGCCCATGGTCAAAACCAATTTCGATGGCGCCAAACAAACCTACTGAATCGCCTATATACGGGGTTAGCCCTTGCATAGGGTAAGCCCACAAATACTCAATCACTGTACAGGGCGCAGCTACCGGCTCACCCCAGGGTGATGCCTGACGATACCAAGCTAACGGATCGCTGATCACATGGGTATCAAAGCGATGAAATTGCTTAGTTGGATCGGTTGTCACTTCATAAGTCCCTAGAGACATGCCGGGCTGTAGGCGATGCAGGATATGCAGATCGTTTGGGTCGCAAGGACGATAGTCTTTGCTGCGCAACTCAGACACCGAATGATCGCCCACTGAGGCTGTACCTGTCGCCACCAGCAAGCCGTCTTCGCGCTCCATCCATACGCGTACGGAATCTTCACCCGGCTTACGTGGCCAAGCAAAAACCTGCACCCTCTCCAAATCTATGGTGGCATTTTTAAAGCTCAGCGAAAGGTTGCCGCGCTCAAACCACGCATTGCCAAAAATTTTCAGCAAGACAGGCGGGAATTGGTTCATGTGCACATCACCGGCGACTGTGCCGCCGCGAAAACCCAGTTCAGCTGCGGTCTCATCATCATGAATACTGCCCGCGCCACCATCTGCCGACCAGTTTCTTGCCGCCCATAGCGGCCCAGTAATTACTTCTGTCACTTTTATCTCCCCGATTCTAAGCGCGCTCCAAAAATCAGTCGGGCAACCCCAGTACACGCTTGGCAATAATATTGAGCTGAATCTCGTTCGACCCTCCGGCGATAGAAATTGACTTGGCTTCTAACCAAAGACGGCACATTGAAATTTCTTCATCATCAAAGGAAGCGCCCTCCCAGCCAAGGCCTTGAGTGCCGCGAATACGCAACTGCAGTTCCAATTGCTCTTTAACGTAGTTGGCTTCCACGTATTTAAAGATAGACGTTGCAGCACCCGGCGCACTGGAGGCAGTTTCTTCCATGGCGCGTTTTTGGGTCAGGAAAAAGGCTTGCTTAAGCATCTCATTTTCGATCAAATCTTTGCGCAAGCCCGGTTCAATGGTGGTCTGATCCGCAGCATATTTACGCGCAAGATCACTCAATGTCAGCGCCGGCTTAATACGCTCCATAGGCCCTATTTTGTCAGCACTGGCCAGCGCTGCCAGCCCAGAGCGTTCGTGCTGTAGCAACCTTTTACCTACGCTCCAACCTTGATTGAGCTTGCCAACTAAGTTGTCTTTTGGCACGCGTACATCATCGAAAAACGTCTGACAGAATGGCGATTTACCGTTGAGCAATTCAATGGGTTTAGTAGTCACACCTGGGCTGTCCATAGAAAACAACACAAAACTAATGCCCTCATGCTTGGGTGCCTCTTTATTAGTGCGTACAAGGCAAAACATCCAATCCGCATAATGTGCACCTGAGGTCCAAATTTTTGCCCCGTTCACGGAAAAATGGTCACCCTTGTCTTCGGCAAAAGTCTGCAGGCTGGCCAGGTCAGATCCTGCGCCGGGTTCGCTATAACCTTGGCACCAAGCGAGTTCACCGCGCGCAATTGCAGGCAGATGCTGGCGTTTTTGTTCTTCGCTGCCGTATTCGAGCAACGTTGGTCCGATCATCGACACACCCATACCACCCAATGGCGGCCGCGCATTAATACGTTGTAGCTCGTCTACCAGTACCACGAACTCCTCTTTACTGAGGCCTGCGCCACCATACTCCACCGGCCATGTCGGCACAGTCCAGCCTTTCTCAGCCATCGCAGCTAACCATAGGTGCGCGTCGGGGTTAGTACTGTGGCGTTTAGTGCCGCCGTTTACTTCCTCGCCCTCAACCATGCGCACACGCATGGAGGCAGGACAATTGGTGTCCAACCACTGGCGTGTATCTGCGCGAAAAGCTTGTAAATTATGTGACGCCACCCCACTTCTCCCCTTACCGCTATTTGGTGAACTAGGACCATAACAAATACGCGAAGGATATTGGACCTGAGCATAAACTTGCGAGGAACATGAGCGCTTAACTGCTCCGATACCGTGCTCATACCGTGCTCATACCGTGCAAACTATGGTGCAGGGCTTCCATATAGCGCACACTTGCACCATGGCAATACATTGGTACCCAGGTCACATGCACAAAGCGATTCGCGAGATGAATAAAATCTTAGCGGACGTTGACCTTGTCATTGAATTACTCGATGCGCGCTTACCTTCTAGCAGCCAGAATCCCGTCATTGAAAAGCTTCGGCAGAACAAGCCCAGCATTAAAATTTTGAGCAAATTTGACTTGGCAGACCCTGCTACCACCTCGCTCTGGCAGGCACACTTTGAGCAAGATGCCTCGGTCAAAACCCTGACAACAACCCTTGATCAACAAGACAAAGCGCAAAAGATCATTCGCTTGTGTCAAACGCTAGTACCCTCTAAGGCGAAAGCTAACCTGCATATGCTGGTGATGATCGCGGGTATTCCAAACGTGGGTAAATCTACCTTGGTCAATGCAGTTTCGGGGCGCAAGGCCGCTAAAACTGGGAACGAACCTGCTATTACAAAAGGTCAACAGCGGATCAAGTTGACGGAAGGCATCATTCTGCTGGATACCCCGGGGATACTGTGGCCAAAGATTGAAAACGAAAACAGCGGTTATCGGTTGGCGGCTTCTGGCGCCATTAAAGACACTGCGATGGGTATTGAAGAGGTTGCCTTTTACTTGGCCGAATATTTGATAAAGCATTACCCAGCGGCATTGAAAGAGCGCTATGACCTGCCCTCGATACCAGATGCGGAATTTGAATTCATGGAAATGATGGGCGCTCGACGAGGCTGTATCAGTGCTGGTGGGCGAATCGATCTAGAAAAAGCTTCGGCGATTCTAGTGAATGAATTTCGTGCAGGAATGCTAGGGCCAATCACATTAGAGACCCCAGACATGATCCTAAAAGAGGACGTGATTATTGAGCAGCAAAAACAGTTCAAAGCGGCACGCGATGAAGAGAGAAAGCGCAAGTTTCGTTCTGGCCGCAGAGATAACCAAGCCTTCTAATCTAGGCGGCATGTTGCCGCCAGCCTGATAGCGAAAATAGACTGATCTCTTTCTTTCTCTATCTCTTTCTCTATCTCTATCTCTACAATGCCCTCTCTGCACCGCCCTCACCAAATCACTACACACCCATTCTGTGGTTAAAAAACTTCTTCAAATCGGTTTTCGGCTCGATTTTTGACCACGTTACCTGCTGTAAATACTCGCCCACTCATCACTACGTAAACGCCGGCGGGGAGGGATTGAATGGCACCCACTGCACAGCCAATATTGAAAACTGCGTCATTGTTAGCAAAGGCCGCCGGTTGCAGGGACCCTGTTAAAACAATGGTCTTGTACTGAATGGTCGCTAGCTTCGCGGCGGTATCAACCATGCCATCAGTGCCATGAGTGATTAAAACATGGGATGACTCAGCAGCGCTGACCCGGGCGAAAATAATCGCCCGATCCTCATCAGTCATATCCAAGCTGTCTACTCGCATCAACTGGTTCACAGTGAACTCGAACGTAACACCCATAGCCTCAAGCAATGTTCCAACAACGGGATCACCTACTTCAAACTCACTTTTCTTATCAAAGTAAATTTTGTCTATGGTGCCACCGGTGGTAAATACTTCTAGCTGCATAAAAATGTTGTCACTCTAGTTTTTATTCGTAAATTCCTTTAACAAACTGCTTCAATAACTTACCTCGCAGCATTTGAGCTAACAGTATTATTGCGCGGTATCGTCGCCGTAATATTCTGCTTTAAAGCGTGCAGTAAATTTTGCGCTTGCTCAAGCATAGTTTTCATTGGACTGGCGAATGGCACTGCATAGACGTTGGCTAACACGGAATAAACCGTGGCAACCGTTAAGCTAGGACGATCGCCAAAAAAAGTAGCTTTTCGCCGCCAAGAAATCTGACAGCGCTGAGATATCCCGCTGAGCAATAGCACAAATTTCAGCGTGTGAACGCAGTCCCATGCCATGCCCCGCAAGCTGCTTCTTCACCGAGCGGCGAGCATAGGGGGCTAGTATGGCCCGCAGGGGCTGCGGTATATCACCTAGCACAGAATCTTTCAGCGTCGCCCAGTTTTCAGTTCGACACCAACGATCATAAACCATAGCCCAATAAAGGTTTTCCTCAACTAAGCGTTCTATCGCAACTGCAATACCACGCTCTTCACCAGTCAAATGATCGTCAGGATTATCTTGGTAGACTTCCTTTAAACGCTCAATAATCAGAGAGGAGTCGCCCATAATCTCTCCCTCTATCTCAACCCATGCCGCCTTATTCTTTGGCCCGCCAAACAGTGTTGATGCGGTGATAGAGTGATGAGGGATATCGGCTATGCGCAGAAACGCATCAAGCTTAAGACAAAAAGGGACTGACACTCTTTAGACCCCAACGGCCCTGCAAATGGAAAACTTTTAGTTCCGCCATAAGACATCTCCTATTGTTCGGGGTAACTTTAGCTCACTGCTGCAGCGCCTGCCTAGTGACGTAATGTAGCGTAGCGTAACGCAAGAAAGCGCAAGGTGACTTAATATTTTTGGATCAATATTAAGGCTTTAAGTCACACTAACCAAGAATGTAGCTTTGCCGCAACGCACCAATAGGTGGTATGTTTTCAGCTCGGCACTCAATAGGAATTTTTATGCGCATAGTCGTTGCGGGCATCAATCACGAAACCAATACTTATTGCTTGGAACAGACCGTTGCAAGTGACTTCCACCAGTCTCGCGGCGAGCGCATTTTAAGGTCTTTGGGAACCGAGACCAGCATTGGCGGCGCGCTTGAAGCTTCCGCAGAACTGGGCATTGAAGCCTTGCCCTTATTGGTCGCACAGGCGCAACCAAGCGGCATCATTGAACGGGCAACCTATGAAGGGTTTAAGGATGAAATACTCAGCGGCATAAAAAACCAACTACCCATAGACGGCGTTTTTCTAGACCTGCATGGCGCGGGCGTTGCTGAGGGCATTCAAGACTTAGAAGGTGATTTGGTGCTGGCCATTCGTAATTTGGTCGGCCCAGATACGCCTATTGCCGCCACTTTTGATCTGCATGGCAACATCAGCGCTGAGATGTGCGAAAATCTTGATGGCACATTCGCCTGCCACCAGTACCCCCACATCGACCTTCATCTGCGTGCGCGGGAAGCCATTGAACTCATCATTCAAATGAACAATGAAGGTATCCGACCGGTATCTCATGTTGAAAGGCTGCCCATGCTTATGCCAACAACCACAACGTTCACGGGCATTGGCGAGGCGCGTCTTGCGCTCATTCTGGCGGCTGAAGAGGCAGCTGGCGTCATCGATGTGAGCTGGTTTCATGGATTCCCCTACGCCGATACCGAACATGTCGGCGTTTATATTGTAGTAACAACAACTGGCGACAGCGCCCAAGCAGCGAACATTGCCAAAGGTTTAGCCAAGGACCTGTGGGCGGTTCGAGAAGATTTGCGTGCACAAAGCTTATCCGGAGAGGAGGCAC
The DNA here is from genome assembly GCA_028228615.1 of Pseudomonadales bacterium. GTDB lineage: Bacteria > Pseudomonadota > Gammaproteobacteria > Pseudomonadales > Azotimanducaceae > UBA4421. Next base: position 89,240 of record JAOJBS010000005.1, read on the forward strand.
TAGCGGCCGCGCAAAACAGCGAAGCTCGCCCTGTGGTGATCAATGAAACTTCCGATAACTGTGGCGGTGGGACGCCGGGGGATGGCACCCACCTGTTAAGGGTGATGCTGGATGCCCATTTAGAGCGCGCCTGCTTTGGCTTTATTGTCGACCCCGCTGTTGCAGAACAAGCCAGTGAAGCCGGCGTCGGCGCAACAATACAGATAGAACTCGGCGGCAAATATGATGACTTTCACGGCCAGCCGCTCCATGTGAGCGCATACGTAAAATCTTTGCACGATGGCAAACTGCGCATGCGTGCGATGTTCAAAGGTATGCCCCTACACCTTGGGAAAATGGCAAGGTTAATCATCAAAGGGGTAGATGTTATCGTCGCATCAAAGCGTTCTCAGACCTTCGACATAGGGCCATTTCAGGCCCTTGGCATAGATGTTAGCGAGTACGATATTGTTGCACTGAAATCTTCGAATCATTTTCGCGCGGGGTTTGCAGGCATTGCTGGCACTATTGTCACCGCAGACACACCTGGCCTCACGACCCACAAAATCGAAATTTTTCCGCGTCAATTTGCTACCGGCCCACTGTGGCCAACAGACCCGACTGCCCGCTACCCTGAGTAGCGCTCCGAGACGCTACTTAGCTGGAAAATCGTGTCGGGGAAACCGCCTCAACACTCGCCTTAATCCTTTCATAGCCTGAAGGCAAAGTACTTTGCAGAATAAGGTGACGAGCCAACTGTGACATGCCCGGCGAGCTCTGAACACCATAGCCACCCTGACCCGCCAACCAAAAGAAGCCCTTCGAATTCGCATCAAAACCCACCACAAAGGTTTTATCTGGGGCAAATGTACGCAGCCCGGCCCAGCTATGGTTAATAGACTTAACATCTAAGTCCACTACTGCGAGAAACCGATCCATGGCAATGGCAATATCCAATTCTTCGGGCTGGGCATCGCAAGGGCGCGACGGAGTTTCATCCGCTGGAGACAATAATATCTGCCCAGCATCGGGCTTAAAGTAGAACTGTTCGTCAACATCAATGACCATGGGCCAGTCCTTGATGTCCGCCAATGCCGGGGCATTGAGTAAAATAGCGGTACGTCGTTTAGGCATCAAACCTAATGGCTTAAGTGAAGCCAGCGATGCCACCTCATCGGCCCAGGCGCCCGCTGCATTAACCACTATTGGCGCAGTAACTTGACGATCACTCAAATCAACTTGCCATTGACCCGAACGGTAGCTCAAGCCTGTAACTGCACAATTCGTGAGAAGCTCTCCCCCGCGCTGTCGATACAGGCGTAAATAACCCTGCAGCACAGCATCTACATCTAGGTCTCCGCCAACGGGATCTATTAGCCCCTGATTCAAAGTTTGCGGCTTGATAATCGGCATTCGCCTAGCAAGTTCTGCGGCATCAATTGCAGATAAAGATGGACTCGCTGCCTGCATGGCATCAATACTCGCCGCCTGAGCTTGAGTACCAACAAAGAGTAAATCACGAGGATGAATCAGCGGCGCTTCGGTAAATCCGACGGGTGGTTTGCGAAAAAAACGTTCGCTGGCAGCGGTGAGATTTTGTACAACCTCGTTACCATAAGTGGGCGCAAAGTAGGCGGCTGAGCGCCCGGTTGCGTGCATACCCGGCCTAGCCTCGACTTCTAACAAAAGAACGCGCGTATCCAACGCTAATTCCGCCGCCGCAGAGGTGCCGGCGATACCAGCACCAATTATAATAATGTCGTACATGTACACCTCTTATTTAAAGAACCGTAAAAGCGAAAAAAACGGCGGGGTACTGTTGAGAACCCCAGCCCTCAAAAGGCTAACGAGCCAGCCAAACTCCCACCGTTAGCAACTCTATCGAGGGTTATGAGTGAGAAATATCCAACCCACCTGCTGATTGTCAATATAGTAGGCCTCATAATTCGATAAAGTAAACCCAAGGACATCAGCAGACTGACACAAGCCTTGCATCTGCCCGGCATTCCGCGCTGCTTGCTGCATTGCATTGAGCCGCAGCGTATACGCCCGCACTTCTTCAGCAAGATGACGTACACGAGCAGAAAGCTCAATGGTGGGCACTTGACCCACTGCCGCTATGAATATTTTCGCCTCACGACAGAGCTCAAAAACCAAGTCGTCAGCGGGCAGCTGTTTGAATTTACGACTAATAAGATCCACTTTTGCGGAGATGCGTTTTTGTATTTTTGCTACACGGGGTGCAGAAGCACTGGTCGCAGCTTTAGCCAGCTCTTCCAATAGTGGAATGATTTGCCCACTCTCTAACATTAAACGCGCCCGCCGCAGCCGTTGAGTGCTTGCTTCGTGTACCGCCCCTTCACTGGCGTGAATCAAGAATCGGACTTTCCCGCCCGGCTTCAAAACACGCTTTAACTCCAATAACGCCGCCGATTCTTGAGCATATTCAAAACCAAATTGAGAACTAGCGAAGTCGAACTCTGCATCAGAAAAAGGCAGTTCAGTTAGGTCCGTTGATCCAACAAATGTTACCCGCGGCAAAAGCTCGGCATCAACATTCGCCACATCTCCGGGGTTAATGTCGGCGAAGTCTACGCCAACAATTGCAATATCTCTGTTCGAATCTCTGGCCACGGCTGCTGCGATCCAAGCGACAGCGCCATTACCAGTCGCTAGGTCAATAATCTTTGTGCCTGTTGCTGCGGTACTGAAATAGGCTTGCCAGTCGCTCTCTACAGAAAATGCTTTATCAGCGAAAAAACAGGTATTTTGAAAGCCTGAGCGCCAATAACGGGTCCAAGACAAAGCCTTGGCTGAGGGTTGGTGAGTATCTTTAGTCATCTGCATACATTGCCAATTAGAGACGTGATTATAGTGATTTTTAGGCAAAAAAAAGCCGCGCAAAGCGCGGCTTTTCTGGAGCAAGGCTGCTTAAAACTCAGCCTTAAAACCAACGTAGTAGTAGCGACCAATAGTGTCGAACGTACGAACGTCAGTGTTATCATTGAAACCGTCTACTGAAAGAGGAGGCTCTTCATTAAACAAGTTATCAATACCCGCATAGACAAGCTTACCTTCTGAGAAATCATAGCTGCCGTATACGTCAACATATGAAGCGCTGTCTACAGTGCGTACAAAGTCACCAAGGTTAGTGGTTGCATATGCACTTGAAGAGTTAACACAGACAAGGCCTACATTACCGCCAGCCTGAGAAGTAGCGCCACTGGCATCTACACAACTGCCAGCAAGATCCTGGCCAAACTCTGTTACTTCATCGATGAAGCGATAATCTACCTGCGCGTTCCAAGGCCCATAGGCATAGGTTGCAGACAGAATGTAACGCCATTCAGCAAAGTGGCCATCTTCGTCATCGCGGAAGAATCCATCATGCGGCGTAACTACACCATTAGCTTGGGTCTTGTCGTATTCAAGTAACATAGTTGCTTCCCAACGCAGACCGAACATACCCACTTCAGTTTCGATACCCTGCCATTCAGCAAGTAAGTCAATGCCTGAAGTCTCAACCGCACCAACGTTAGATGTACCATTGTCGATCAACAAAGGCGCGCCTTCGTTTTGCCCTGGGCCAAAGCGAGTGATCTTGTCACAGAAATCGCCAGTAGCCGCACACTGAGAAAGAATTACCGATGCACCAATTGTTGAAATTGGATCGGTCACTTCGATGTCGTAGTAATCAATTGAGAAAGCAACGCCTTCAAACGCACTAGGCTGGTATACGATACCCAGTGTAAAGGTATCTGCCTCTTCAGGTTGCACTAACAATGAACCACCCACCTTCGTACGAACCTGTGTAGAGATCTGGGTGAAACCAGCAGCAGGTACGCCATCGGCGATACAGCTTGCTGTAGGATTGCTTGCACATGGATCACTCACTGCCGGGAAGCTAATGCCCGAACCACCATAAAGGTCGCCGACAGTTGGCGCGCGGAATGAGGTTGATGCACTACCACGAATCAGTAGATCTTCAATTGGTCTGTACTGCACACCGGCCTTCCAGTTTGAAGTGCTACCAAAAGAATCGTAATCCGAATAACGGTAACCCAAATCTACTTCCAATGTTTCGATCAGCGGCAAACGGGTTTCCAAGAAGAACTCATCTACTTCGTATCCACCAACAGTTGCATTGGTAGGCGTTCCGGTTACAGCACCTGTAACTGCAAGTTCTGCTACCAGACCATCTGGAGTGAACTGACCTTTCTCTTCGCGATGCAAGTAACCACCAGAAATACCAGCGTTGCCACCAGGCAATTCGAATAGGTCAGCTTTGGTCAAATTCAATGCGTAAACCTTTTGGGTGTACTTATTTGACTCGTTCTGTCTGAACGCAATGTAATCTACCATGTCACTTGTGACAGAGTTCTCACCGAAAGTATTCAAAGGTACACAATCAGCGTCGTCAGCTGCACTAAATGCGCCATCCGCATTAGTGTCACACTTCAAAGTAGTGCCGTCTAAAACAGTAGGTCCCACCGCGTTAGCAACCTTGTTTAGGTTAAACAATGGGCCATAGCTGTTCGAGTAGTCTGATTCGCCATAGTTAAAATAGGCTTCCCATACGATGCCATTATTTAACTCGCCTTCCATTCCACCAACTGCACGAACTGTTTGTACTTCACTAAAACCAGTTCTAGGTCCATCTTCTACTAGACGACGACGCCAATCAGAGATGTCTGCGCCTGTCGTGTTATAGGCGTTGTTCGCTGAATAAGGCGCGTCGAACCCATAGAACGCCAATGGCGCTAATGGCTGTTCAGCAAGTGCATAAGAGCTCTCGCGATCAACGTACAGAATCTCACCAAAAATGCGAGTTTCGCCCAGCATACCGATATTCGATAGACCTTCTACTGCTCGCTCGCCAGTGGCGTTCAAAATCCAACGCTCGTTTGGCTGTCGCTGGAAGTTTACCGGAGCGTAGTTGTAGGCGTCTGTTGCGCCGCTGTAAGCACGCAGCCCACCAGCGCCATCACCAGTGTAGTCTGGGCCTAAAGTTTGACCGTCATATTGGCCCCAAGGCGGTGCAGATGAACCACCGTTAACCCATTCGCCGAAAAGCAGGTACTTAGCTTGCTTGGCCCAATCGCGGTTAGCGGCTCTGGTAGCGTCCTCTTCGACACGAGTAAGACTCAACATGTAATTGCTGTCTTCGGATGAATCACCAGCAGTGATTGACCATTCAGTTTTTTCACCATCAGATTCGCTGGACTGACCAGTTTGATAAGCAAAAGCAACGCCTTCAAAATCGTCACGCAAAATAATGTTGACTACACCTGCAATGGCATCAGAACCATAAATCGCTGAGGCACCGTCTTTAAGCATTTCAATGCGTTCAACCATTGCAACAGGAATAGTGTTTAGATCGACAACGCCAGAATTACCACCTGACGAATCTGGTCCGCGACGACCATTGATCAACACCAATGTGCGCGATGAACCAAGTCCACGCAAAGAAATATTCTGCGAACCTGTACCGCCATTGTTTACAGCTGTCGTCTGAGCACCACCGGCAATAGCAGGCGCTTCACGAAGGAACTGACCGATAGATGTAGCGCCACTACGCGCAATCGAACTTCTGTCATAAACAGCGACAGGGCTTGGGCCATTTAGGTCGTTACGTGGAATCCGTGAACCGGTTACCACAACCTCCTCTATCATCGCCTCTTCCGCTCCAGCTAGAGCAGGTACCGCAATAGCGGCTGCACTCACGTTCACGGCGAGAGCAAGCTTTACCGCAAAGGCTAGGCTATTTTTCTTCTTATCCATTATCTCTCCTTCCCTACTGTTTGAGCAGGGATATGTTTGCAACTCTGGCGCAAACCAGAACCTACGCACCGTTTTGGTGCGGGGCGCAGTGAACCTTTTGTAAACCATAAGTTCACTAGTTTTTCACTATTCCTCAAGTTTTTGCAGGAGCTCAATCTAGGATTATTTCTTCGCCGATAAAAAGAAAACGAGGTAAAACTGGGGTTAGGAGGAGTTTTGTTCCCAATATATTTGAAGTATATGACCAGGGGCTATTCACAGAATCCTGGAGTTTCGTTCCAAAAATGGAGAACGGTTGACAGTTGAAGCACTAATTTGGAGCAAATAAGACTTCAAAAACGCCATAAAGTCCCGGACACAACAAACAACCCAGCAGAATTTTAGGCCTTAACAGTGCCCAGCAAATCCAACGCGTCATCACACCAAGCTAACGCGGTTTGTTCTTGGCGAATACCCGCCAGCAGCGACAAATAAACCCCCTTTTTGCGATCTGGCAGGGTCGATGGAGAGGCGTAGTTACGCGCCTCAATTTTGCGATACAACTCCAACTTCCGCGCATGCTCTGCCTGGCGTTGCGCCACTGCCTCGGTAACTTGTTCAACCGGCACCGAACCCACGTTAAAGAGTTTGATGAAGAGCTCGTCCTTTGCGCCCCTATGTCGAGTGGACTGAGTTATCCAAGAGTCGAGCATCTGCCGGCCTTGATTCGTTAACGAATAAATCCGCTTATCGGGTTTGCCATGCTGGGGCACTTCCAACACGTTCACACTGCCCGCCAAGTGCAAGCCCTTGAGTTCACGATAGATTTGTTGATGAGAGGCCTGCCAGAAGAATCCAAGCGACACGTCAAACTGCTTCGCCAGTGCATAGCCTGTCAAATCTTCATCAAGCAGCGCTGTTAAAATTGCATGGGATAAGGACATAAAAAGCCTTGAAGCCGTTAGTCGTAGTGCTGACAGTGTAACGTTGATAAGGAATAATGCACGAATCTTTATGCAAATAGTTGCATATAATTACCCTTATGCAACACTGTGCACATCAGTCACTCAACACTAGGTTTTTTACATGGCAATTCCAAACATCATGGCGGGCAAGCTGAGCATTCCCGTAGTCGCTGCTCCGCTCTTCATTATCTCTAACCCAGACTTGGTCATCGCTCAATGCAAGGCCGGTATCGTTGGCTCATTTCCCTCTCTGAACGCACGCCCCATCGAAGTTTTGGATGAGTGGTTAGAACGCATCACCACAGAACTTAAAGCTTATGATGAGGCCAATCCTGATAACCCGTCAGCGCCGTTTGCAGTAAACCAGATTGTGCATCGCTCAAACGATCGACTGGACCAAGACATGGACCTGTGCGAGAAATACCAAGTACCGATTGTGATCACCTCGCTCGGTGCAAAGGTCGAGATTAATGAGCGCGTTCATTCTTGGGGCGGCATTGTGCTGCACGACATCATTAATAATAAGTTCGCCAAAAAGGCCATCGAGAAAGGCGCCGACGGCTTGATAGCGGTTGCGGCAGGCGCAGGCGGACACGCGGGCGCTTTGTCCCCTTTCGCACTGATCCAAGAAATTCGCGAGTGGTTTGACGGCCCCTTGTTATTGTCAGGCTCAATCGCCAACGGCAACGCGGTACTGGCAGCACAGGCTATGGGTGCAGATTTGGCCTATATCGGCTCTGCATTCATTGCAACCAAAGAGGCCAACGCCGACCTCGCCTACAAACAGGCTTTGGTGGACTATGCGGCCAGCGACATTGTCTACACCAACCTTTTCACAGGGGTACACGGCAACTACTTAGCACCGTCCATTGAAGCAAATGGCCTCGACCCACAAAACCTACCCACCAGCGATGCATCGCAAATGAACTTTGGTTCTGGCGGCAATGCTGAGGCGAAAGCATGGAAAGATATTTGGGGCTGTGGTCAGGGTATTGGCGCAGTAACCGCCATCCTCTCGGCTGGTGACCTAGTCGAAAGACTCAGCCAAGAATACACAACCGCTCACGCAAAAATTGTTAGCAACGCCTAGCAACTGGTCATGATTGCAAACGCTGTTGGGCATTAGCCCTCAGCGTTACAGCAAATTCCAATGTACGGGCCGGGCGCTATTTTACTCCCACTCAATAGTCGCAGGCGGCTTACTAGATACGTCGTACACCACTCGCGACACTGCGCTGATCTCATTAATAATTCTATTGGATACAAGCTCAATAAATTCATAAGGTAGATGCGCCCAACGGGCCGTCATAAAATCTATGGTCTCCACCGCACGCAGTGCAATCACGTGTTCGTAACGCCTTGCATCCCCTACCACTCCCACGGACTTCACCGGCAAATAGACGGTAAATGCCTGAGAAGTTTTGTCGTAAAGATCCGCCCTGCGCAGTTCGTCTATGAAGATCTTATCGGCTTCTCGCAGAACGTCAGCATATTGTTTCTTCACTTCACCTAAAATTCGCACGCCCAAACCGGGCCCTGGAAATGGGTGTCTAAATACTAACGATTCGGATAAGCCTAAGTGCAATCCAATTTTACGTACTTCATCTTTAAACAACTCACGCAGAGGTTCTACCAACTGCATCGTCATACGCTCAGGCAAACCGCCTACGTTGTGATGGGACTTAATCACATGGGCTTTGCCGTACTTAGACGCTGCCGATTCAATGACATCTGGGTAAATGGTGCCTTGAGCGAGCCAGTTAACGTCTTGGAGCTTTTGCGCTTCACGATCAAATACGTCGATAAAGGTACCGCCAATAATTTTCCGTTTGGCTTCTGGGTCATCTACGCCGGCTAACTTATCGAGAAACTCATCCTCCGCAGCTACAGTGATGATGTTCAACGGTGACAACTCACCTTCGCCAATCGCATTTTCAAAGGCTTTCTCCACTTCATCTCTTTCGCCTTTGCGCAGCAGGCCGTTGTCGACGAATATACAAGTGAGCTGATCGCCGATGGCTTTGGACAAAAGAGCCGCCACTACTGACGAATCTACGCCGCCGGATAACCCAAGCAACACTTTGTCAGTGCCTACCTGTGCTCGGACCTTGGCAATAGCATCGTCAACTATGTTGGCAGCAGTCCAATCTCCCGCGCAGCCGCAAATTTCTTTGGTAAATGTAAGCAACAAACGATCGCCACCATCGGTATGCGTTACCTCCGGATGAAACTGAACCCCATAAAACCTCTTGTCGACATTCTCCATTGCGGCAATTGGCGCACTACCGGAACTACCCGTGCAAATGAAACCTGCAGGTAATTCACTGACCTTGTCGCCGTGGCTCATCCATACATTGGCCGAACCACCACCATCTCCCAATACATTAAGCAACGCACTTGGCGCTGCAATATTCACTTGAGCATGGCCAAATTCTCGTTTACTGGACGCACTGACCACGCCGCCCAGCTGAGCAGCCATGGCTTGCATGCCATAACAAATGCCCAAAACTGGCACGCCTAGTGCAAAAATTTCGTCAGCAATGCGAGGCGTTTGACCTTCGGTAACACTTTCTGGCCCTCCGGAAAGAATTACCCCTGCAGGTTGAAACTCAGCAATATGATGAGGATCAATATCAAAGGGGTGTATCTCGCAATAGACACCGCACTCGCGCACCCGGCGCGCTATCAGCTGAGTGTACTGCGAACCAAAATCTACAATTAGAATTGGTTGAGCGTGAATATTTGAATGGTTATTTTGCATAAGGTACTTGTTAGATAATGTTGGTTTTAGTTCTAGGTTCTAGGTTCTATAGGACGGTTTCAGGCGCAATTTGCTTAAGCCTAGAGCATCCTTTATTGACCCTCAGTGGCAAACATTTTTATATGCTAAGCAACAATGGGGGCAACAAAAAATGCCGACTGATTCCAACCTTTCAACGCGCGAAAAACCAGTTTAGATAAGGCACTTCAGCCCACCCAAATTAACTGAGTGGGTAGTTTGGCGCTTCTTTGGTAATTGACACATCATGCACATGAGATTCAATCATGCTGGCGCTACTGACTCGAACAAACTCAGGTTTACTGCGCATGGTCGCTATGTCTGTACTGCCGGTGTATCCCATTGACGCGCGGAGACCGCCCATTAACTGATGAACAATTGGACTTAGCGGCCCTTTATACGCCACTCGACCTTCCACACCCTCTGGCACAAGCTTACGACCATCACCTTCCACCTCTTGAAAATACCGGTCACTAGAGCCGTGTGCTTGAGACATGGCGCCAAGCGACCCCATACCGCGATAAGACTTGTAAGTACGGCCTTGATATAGCTCCACTTCACCGGGAGATTCATCTGTACCCGCCAACAAGCTACCCACCATTACGACACTTGCCCCAGCAACAATCGCTTTGGCGATGTCACCTGAGTAACGAATGCCGCCGTCGGCAATAACCGGAATCTCAGCCTCTGCCGCAGCTCGAGCAGCACCGGCAATGGCCGTAATTTGCGGTACGCCAACGCCTGCAACAATTCTTGTTGTACAAATGGAACCTGGGCCAATGCCTACTTTGATACCATCAACGCCGGCATCAATCAGGGCTTTGGCGCCATCGTAGGTCGCAACATTGCCGCCAATTACGTCTAGGCTTGGGTAGTGGGTTTTAATCCATTTAACGCGGTCGAGAACGCCTTGGGTGTGCCCATGCGCGGTATCAACCACCACTAAATCAACGCCGGCCTCTACTAGCGCGGCCACCCGTTCATCTGTATCTGCACTGGTACCGACACTGGCGCCAACACGCAATTGACCCAGCTCGTCTTTACAGGCCATTGGAAATGCTTGGGCTTTGGCGATGTCTTTAACGGTAACCATGCCTGTGAGTTCGAACGCATCATTGACCAAGAGCACTTTTTCTATGCGGTGTTCATGCAATAAATGGGTGATTTCTTGGAAGTCTGTGCCCTCAACAGCAGTAACTAGCCGGTCCTTGGGGGTCATGATCTCGCTGACCCGCGCATCGGTACGACGCTCAAAACGTAAGTCTCGACTGGTGATAATGCCCACCAGCGTAGAGCCTTCAACCACTGGCACACCAGAGACTCCTTTTTCTCGCGTTAAGGCGCGAAGTTCATCGAGTGTGGCGTTTGGATCTATGGTCACCGCGTCGCGGATAATGCCGGACTCGTATTTTTTAACGGCACGAACCTCTTTGGCCTGCTCATCCACAGTCATATTCTTATGCACTATGCCTATGCCGCCCTCTTGCGCGATGGCTATAGCCAGACGGGCTTCGGTCACGGTATCCATCGCTGAGGATATAAGTGGGATATTTAACGAAATATTTCTCGACACCCGGCTTTGCAGGGCAACTTGAGAAGGCAGAATATCGGAGTAAGCGGGCAGAAGGAGAACATCGTCGAAAGTGAGAGCGTCGTCACTGATACGTAACATTTGGAACCCCGCAAAAGCCGTATTCTAGCGATGCATGGGAGAGATGTAAATTCTTGATGCGGTGGTTAAGAGAATTATTCTTACAAAACCACCCGTAGTTGCCATTGCGGTAGGCTATTATGATGTTTTAACCCAGATCGAATTGGATTCAACCCAGCAAAATGGATATCAACCAAAACCGCCCTGTTCTCACTGTCAGCGCGCTCAACAAACAAGCGCGCCTGACCATTGAAGAGCGTTTTCAGATGGTCTGGGTGACAGGCGAACTCTCTAACTTTGCGCGACCGCGTTCTGGTCATTGGTACTTCACCCTGAAAGACAGCGGCGCCCAGGTTAGGTGCGCTATGTTCGCCAACAGTAATCGACGCGTGCAAATGCAGCCTACAGACGGTCAACAGGTACTTATTCGAGGCCGGGTTAGTCTTTATGAAGGCCGCGGCGATTTCCAAATCATTGCAGATCAAATGGAGCCTGCGGGCGAAGGTGTGCTGCGACAAGCCTTTGATGCATTGAAAGTTAAGCTCGCAGATGAGGGGCTATTTGCTCGAGAGCGCAAGCGCCCTATTCCTGATATACCCAAACATATCGCTGTAGTGACATCGCCAACGGGTGCAGCATTACAAGATGTCCTTGCAGTTTGGCAGCGCCGCTTTCCGACACTACAAGTGACGGTCATTCCCACAGCCGTGCAAGGTCCGGAAGCCGAAGCTGGCGTCTTACGCGCATTGAACGCTGCCAGCAAACTTACTGTGGACGCCATTTTGCTGACCCGGGGTGGCGGCTCGCTAGAAGATCTCTGGACCTTTAACTTAGAGTCTGTGGCTCGGGCTGTGGCTGCCTCGCAAATCCCCATTGTCTCGGCCATCGGCCACGAGATCGACATTGCCATTACTGACTTTGTTGCCGACCTGCGCGCACCCACACCGTCAGTGGCCGCAGAGCTTATGGTGCCAGACGGCCAAGAAATGCTGCAAAACATTGATGGAGAATTCAGACATCTCTCTGTTTTGATGGAGGGACAACTGCGCGAACGTCAGCTGCAATTGGACAAACTCAACTTACGTCTGGTTAGCCCAGAGTCCTATCTGCAGCAGGCTTGGATGAGGCTAGATGACCTCTCTAATAGAATTGCTCGCTCAGCAGAGCAGACACTTGCAGCCACAGCAAACCAGTACGGTGACCTGCATAAACGCTTAATCAATCAAAGCCCCAGCTTTGCACTGACTAGAGCAAAAGAAAAACTACACCGTTTAGAAGGAAGCCTTGAAGACGGCATGAATAGACACCTGCAATCGCAAAACCGCTCTATTGCTATGCTGGCGCGCATGCTTGACGGCATGAGTCCACTGCACACCCTCGGGCGCGGATACGCGTTTTTGCGCGATGATTCAGGCACGCTAATCACCCATACCAAACACGCCGCAGTGGGCGACGCTATGACCGCCCAACTACAAGATGGCACAATTGCGGCCACTATCACTGAAGTGACCAAGGACGACAGCCCATTCAGTCCGCTTGAAAGCCAAGAGCACAGGGAAGCGCGAAAGGAAGAGAGAAAGGAAGAGAAAGATGTTTAGACCTTTAGTACGTCAGATGCTCCCAACAGCGAAAACCTCAACAATTCGAAACACCGGTACTCATGCTTTTGCTGGGCTTTTGGGTCTGATTTTATGTATCGCGGCACTGAGCGCCCCGTCAACCGGTTCTGCCGCAACGGCGGATACGGCGAAAAACACCAGTTTCCCCGGCGGCGTTTACCAATGGACACCACCAGAAAATGCAGAACAAATACGCTTCCGCAACAAGCCAGTGATGCAAATCGGCAACACTGTTTTATTGGGCCTGCCTGTGTCTCAGCCTTTGGGCGAGGTGTCTGTGAGCTATAAGGTGAACAATCAGCAACAAACTCATAGCTTTGAGGTGGTCGATAAACAATATACCGAACAGCACATTACCCTTAAAAATAGGGAGATGGTGAACCCAAAGCCCAAACAACTGGAACGTATCAGACGGGAATCTAAGGTACAAAAAGCCCTCTATCAGCAGATCTCACCCGCTCAAGATTTACGCCAAGGATTCGTTTTACCCTTGCAAGGCATCACCACCAGCCTGTTCGGGCACCGCAGGTTTTTCAATGGCGAACCACGCAACCCCCACAGCGGTTTAGACATTGCCGCAGATACCGGCACACCCATCATTGCGCCTGCAGATGCCAAAGTGGTTTTGGTGGATGACCTTTATTTCAATGGTAAAACGGTTTTCTTAGACCACGGCCAAGGACTCATCACCATGTATTGCCACATGAGCGAACACGCAGTTGGAGTAGCAGATACAGTCAAACAAGGCGACACCATTGGATTGGTAGGCGCGACCGGCAGGGTCACTGGCCCGCACCTGCATTGGTCAGTGAGTTTAAACGGTGTGAGAGTAGACCCGCTAGAATTTCAGCAAGCCTTGGCAGGCGCCCTCTCCTTAGACAATTAGTCTGGCAAGAACAGCTATGCAAGAGCAGCCGCGACAGATCTGCAGCGGCTCTTTTGCTCTGATGAGCAGATATGCGCAAAAGGTTAGAGAGAGGGTTGGGGAACAGGTCAGTGAAAAGACCAGTGAGTTGATTGGCGTGAACGTCGCAAGCGAGGTCGAACTCAAGCCTTTCAATTAATTTTTCGTTTTCTTACGAAACTTTAGCATGCGCTTGCGGCGATCAAGTTGTTGCTGGGACAGCTGATTTGGCTTACCAGCAAAGGGATTCTCTGAATCTCTCAAGTCTAGTTTTATTGGGTTGCCGACCAAGTTCAGCGCTTCGCGAAAACCGTTCTCCAAGAATTTCTTATAACTGGCCGGCAGAGCACTCAGTTGGTTACCGTGAATCACCACCCGAGGTGGGTGAGAGCCTGCTCGCGTGGCCACCTTAACTTTGATGGGCCTGCCACGCACAGATGGCGCAGGGTGCGATGCGACAAGGTTTCTTAGCAACCGGGTCAACATGGAGGTAGACACCTCAAACTGCCCTACGTCGTGAATCTTTTGCACTTTCTTCAGCAATACGCCAACGCCCGTACCGTGCAGGGCGGAAATCATTTCCAAGGGCACCCACGGCACAAAGTTCAACCGACGGTCCAAGGCTTTCTTGACTTTTTCTCGCTGTTCTACCGGCAGGCCATCCCATTTGTTAACTGCAATCACCATCCCAGCACCCGCGTCTAGTGCGTACTCAAGCACATGCAGGTCTTGCTCAACCAAGCCTTCGGAAGCATCGATAACTAGGACCACCACATGGGCGCGTTGCATGGCGTCCAGTGCTTTAACCACAGAGAACTTTTCGGTGATCTCCGAGACCTTACCTTTGCGTCGAACGCCGGCGGTATCAATTAGCACGTAGTCCACATCGTCTTTAGTGAAGGGAATGTCGATGGCATCTTTTGTGGTACCTGGCATATCAAATACCACCTGACGGTCTTCACCGATCAAGCGATTGACCAAGGTAGATTTACCCACATTAGGCCGCCCCACTACTGCCACACGAATACCAGATCCATAGGACAGATCGTCGGCCTCTTGAGGCAGATTAAGGTCTGCTAAACGCTGTTCTAAAACTTCGCGAAGTTGCTTGAGGCCTCGGCTGTGACTGGCTGAAATCAGCACGTATTCAGGGAAACCAAAACGCTCAAAATCTAAAGCGACTTGGTCCTCTGGCAGGCCATCGATTTTGTTAATGACCGGAAGAAATTTGACGTTGGCTTTGCGCAAGTACATGACCACATCTTCGTCTGCTGCGGTTACCCCTTCCCGGCCATCGAGCAATAAAAGCACCAAGTCCGCTTCGTTTACGGCCAGTTCGGTTTGTCCGGTTAGCGCTTCGGCAAGAACGTGCTCGCCAAAAAGACCGCCTGTATCAATGAGGGTCGCCGACTGCTCTTCTAACTCCATGCGGCCGTATCTACGGTCTCGAGTTAACCCAGGCACATCTGCAACTAATGCATCACGACTACGCGTTAACTTATTGAAAAGTGTGGACTTTCCAACGTTCGGACGACCAACTAAGGCCACACTAGGAAGCATATATTATCTCAGTACTGCCTTGAACGCGTGCAAGGTCCCTTTATTATCAGAAACATAAACAACGCCATCGGCAACAACTAAGTCAGAGCGCAGACCTTTGCCGCCCACCTTGATCCGCCCCAACAGACGTCCATCACGTTGAGCAATGGCGTGAAGATAACCTTCGTCATCACCAACAAAAATGTAATTAGAAAATGCCAATGGCGCGGTGAGCTTGCGTCTGGCAAAGGCCTCTTGTTGCCATACAACCTCACCAGAATTTTGGTCTATTGCGACAATCGTATCCTCTTCATCAACGATATAAATCTGGCCATAACCTTCCGCCATATTCAGAAAACTTGAGGTGTCTTTCTCCCAGCGCGGCCGACCGTCACGCAATGACATGCCAACAGCTCGCCCCTGATACGCCACAGCAAAGAGCGCGCCGCCTGCAATCAGCGGAGTAGAATCTACGTCTACAATACGCTCAAGTTCAGAGCGGCCTTCTGGTAACATGACGCGCTGCTCCCATATCGGTTCGCCGTTTTCTGCGCGCAACGCTGTAACCTTTCCGCTGGCGAAACCTGTGTAGACAACATCATTCGCCACTACTGGTGAGCTGGTACCGCGCAAAGTTAGACGTGGCACTTGGCTGTTGTAAGTCCACAATTCTTCGCCTGTTTCGCTGTCTAAGGCCGTTAGCTTGCCATCTATCGATTGAGCGAATACTCGGCCATTATCTGCGGTTGGCACTGAGCCAATTTCTGTGCCCACATTGCTGCGCCACATCTGGGTGCCATCGGCCACACTAAGCGCTACCACGTCGCCTCTTGTAGTACCAAGCAACGCGAGCCCTTCGCCAATGCCCACACCACCACTGACAAAACTTGGGTCGCTTCTATCTAAAAAGCCGGAAAGACTAAAGCCTTTGCCGGCGGCTTTATCAAACTGGGCTTGCCAAATGCGCTTGCCGGTAAATCTATCTACCGCAACCACCGCGCCGTAGCCATCTGCAGCGATAATACGATCGGCAACCACGCCGGGGTTAATGCGCAGGTACTTTTTACCGAGCCCCTCGCCGACCTTAACCTTCCAATCACGGTCAATATCCAACTCAGTGGTAAAGCTGACCAGTTTTGCGGGCTCTTTGGACTCTTCGTCCTCGTCATCGTCGCCAATGCCAGGAATCCAAGAAAACCAACTACACCCTGCAACCAGCATAATAAGAGCGAAAACCGTCAGCAGACGCAGAACGCTAGCAAGGGGGTTATAGCGGCTTTGTGTTTCACTCATTTTCGGCAATCTCTGCATCACTGTCTTGGGCCAAGGAAGTTTCAGCGGCTTCAAGGGCTTGATCTAACTCACTGGTAAATTCAACATACTCGCCATTAAAAGGCGCGGTATTTTCAACTTTTATGCTCAGCAACGGGCGTTGGTCGCCCTCTTTCAATGCTTCGGCTGCGCCGGAATACGCACTGTGAGCTTGTTCGACGTTACCCATGGCAAAGTAAATGTCGCCCTGACTTTCCAATGCCCATGACCTATACCCGTCATTGCTGATAGCAGACAATGAGGCCAGTGCGGCCTCTTTGCGGTCTAAACCAAATTGCACTTTAGCTAGCCTTAGTCGAGCTAAATCACCCAGTACTGTCGTTCCAGCAGCGTCGATTGCCTCTTCGAGAAATGCGAGCGCGCCTTGCAAATCACCTGCTTCGCTTGCGTCGCTGGCTTGTCCCATAGCTACCATGGCGTGATAACTGGTACCTGCGAACTCGTCTTTAATCTTATCCGCAAGCGCTTGGCGCTCGCCTTCCGCAGCATCTTTATACTCAGCATAGGCCTTTGAACCCTGTTCCATTGATGCCTGGTTAGCGCTGTCATAAAAACGCCACCCGACAATTACCGCGACAGCAACCGCTACCCCAATAACTAGAGAGAGGCCATTTTCGCCCCACCAAGACCTAAACCTGCTAATTTGTTCTTCATCACTGAGAAATTCAGACACCCGCCTCTACTCCGTTTTACCCGCCATAAACATGGACTTTAGAAATACTCAAATCCAACTATTTAGCCAAACTATGTATGACCGAAATAGGCCTGCACTTAAGCCCATTACTCTTTCTTTTCCGCGCTGTTTACGCATCTTTTTGCGCTTTCTTAGAGCGTACTTTACGCTTTCTTTACGCCTTCTTTAGGCTTTCTTTAGGCTTTCTTTGAACAGCTCTTCCGCCTGCGCTTTGACTCATCTGAGTGCTTACGCTCGAGCAACGCGCATTCTGGCACATCTACATATCAATGCACCCCTTCATTCATTCTGGGGCGCCCGCAAGGTGTTATCGACTCAACTATTTGAACTTATGCGCTGCGCTATTTGCTCCACTGGCAATTTGACCTGCCCAACACTTGCATCACGCAGATGCTTCAAACTCAGCTCGCCACTGGCCGCTTCCTCTTCGCCATAAAGTATCGCCCAAGTTGCACCACTGGCGTCCGCTCGCTTTAGCTGCTTCTTAAAATTGCCACCACCCATGTGTAAGCGCACTGAAACCTGAGGCATTTGTTTGCGCAACTGGCGCGCTAGAATCATCCCTTTGCTCTGCAGCTCATCGCCAAGTACGCAAATATACAAGTCGGCTGATTGCTTCACTTCCAACTCGGCCAATTCGCATAGTAAGACGACACGATCTAGACCCACGGCAAATCCGACAGCTGGCGTGTCCCGCCCGCCCAATTGCTTCACTAGACCGTCGTACCTACCTCCTGCGCAAACTGCTCCTTGAGCGCCTAAGTCTTGAGTCACCCACTCAAAAACCGTATGCGTGTAGTAATCAAGGCCCCGGACCAAATTGGGATTCACTTTGTAACTGATGCTCAAGGCATCTAACATTTTCAACAGTTGCTGGAAGTGCGCCTTGCTTTCCGCATCTACAAAGTTCGGTAATTGCGGGGCGAGTTGCAACAGCGCTTGGGTAGCCGGATTCTTACTGTCCAGTATTCTCATTGGGTTGGTCAGCAGCCGTCGCTGACTGTCCTCGTCTAACTGCGCTTTTAGCGGCGTGAGATAGGCCACCAAGGCTTCTTTATAAGCCATGCGCGCTTCACTAGAACCCAGCGAATTTACTTCCAGCGAAATGTGCTTGGAGATACCCAGCGCTTTCCAACATTCCGCCCCAATAGCGATAAGCTCCGCGTCAACATCGGGGCCTGCAAAACCGAAGGCTTCAGCACCAATTTGGTAAAATTGACGGTAGCGGCCCTTTTGCGGTTTTTCGTAGCGAAACATTGGACCGGCGTAGGTCACTCTTTGACTTTGATTGTAGAGCAGACCATTTTCTTCAAGGGCCCGCACGCAACTGGCTGTGCCCTCGGGGCGCAAACTCAGCGAGTCGCCATCTCGGTCTGCCAAGGTGTACATTTCTTTTTCTACAATGTCCGTGG
The DNA here is from genome assembly GCA_028228615.1 of Pseudomonadales bacterium. Lineage (GTDB taxonomy): Bacteria > Pseudomonadota > Gammaproteobacteria > Pseudomonadales > Azotimanducaceae > UBA4421. Next base: position 107,874 of record JAOJBS010000005.1, read on the forward strand.
CCTCGCCCACACCTCGAGCGAACAACTCGGTAAACTCAAGTATTGGCAGGCGGATTTCCTCATAGGCAAAACTGGCAATTACCCCTTGAATTGTATCTTCCACATGCCGCCACATGCGTGCATCTTGAGGCAGTATGTCGCGCATGCCGCGAACCGCTCTAACCATGAGTCAATCCCTTAAGATATTGGACAGCCACTATTGTCCGAGAACCAATTTCGCAACGTTGTTTCGCGTGTGGGGTGCCAGTGCGACGCTCGCACCATTAAACTCTAGCTCCGCACCTTGGGCAAAGCCCAGTTTTATAGAGAAAGGCCCTTGGCCAAAGTACTCTCGAACTTGTTCTGACCGGCCAAGGTCAGCATGTAACATTTCGCCGTCTACGTTTTTAATTTCAAACCAACAATCAGCTGTAAACGATAGAACGATTCGATCGTTCCCGTCTAAGGTTAACCGCGGCAGACTAAAAGCAGGCGCCTCTTGCTCGGCATCAGGAGCAACGCTGTCTATCTGCGCAGACGAATCTGTCGTATCAGTGACATCTGCGGTAGCCACTGGGTCGACTACAACCGCATCGACAGCATCGACTACTGAAGACATGCTCGCCGCCAAAACCTTCACTTGGTCGTTTGCTTGATCGTCGGTTTGATCGTCTGACTGGCCATTTGCTTGAGCATTTTTTCGGTCAATAGATTCGTCCACATCTTGTGTTACTTGCGGCCCTTCAATCGGGACATCAACCGCACTTAGCTGCACATCTTTGGCCGTCGAGGCTTCTAGTCCGGTCTCGAGTAAAGGCTGAGGCTCAAGTGCGGGCTCTGGCTCCAATATCGGCTCTGCAGAAATCACCACATCGACAGTCTTTGCTTGAATAACTACTGGCTCATCTATGGTCGTAGCCGCATTATCTACGCCCACCACCACATCAGTTACAACCGTCTCGGTTGCCGTCGTGTCTACAACCGACCCGTCCGAATCTACTGGGCCGCTAGGCTCTACTATCGGTGCCTCCACAACAACCTCAGGCGCAGTTTCGCTACCCTCTTGGTTAGAGACAAAGTAGATAAAAACAACTGAAAGCAAAATTGCGACCAAAATCCAGCGCCCCAGTCCAGTGCTCTTACGCGGACTGGCCGAAGCTACGCTCCAATTGCGCGCCTGTTCTTCGTCTAAATCCGCTCGCTGGCTTTGCATTTCGTCTGGAAATTGCGCGCCCCAAGCTTGAATAAGGGGCTCGGCGGCCAAACCTAACAACTTAGCATAGGATCTGATGTATCCATTAACGTAGACCCGCTCTGGCAGCGAGGAATCATCATTGTTCTCCAGAGCTTTGATAACGCTCACAGTCAAATTCAGCACGTCAGCCGTTTCTGCTTGAGTAATAGACAATGCCTCTCGCGCCTGGATAAACACCAGACCTGGCCCTTGGCCCTGCTTTAAATCCTTGTTCTTTACAACGGTCATATGATGTCTTTGCTCAACTTATCTAGCCAGAAACCCTTTATCACTTGGTTTCGTTTTGGCTGTAATCCCTGTGTAAATTTACTAGCGCACCTCAATGAGTTGCGGTTGCGAGGCTTCTAATTTGCTCTTATAGCGTCGCTGTCTACTGGTTCTATCGTTCACCAATCCAACCAATTGACCGCATGCCGCATTAATATCTTCACCCCGAGTGGTACGCAGCATGGTCACATAACCCGCACGCATCATATGAGTCTGAAAATCTCTTATATCTTGGGACTTGGGCCTAGCGTAGCCAGAACCCGGAAAAGGATTAAACGGAATGAGGTTTACCTTACAGCGCACATCGCGAAGTAACTCCGCTAACTGGTGAGCATGCTCTGCTTGATCATTGATGCCGCGCATCAGTGTGTATTCAATAACCAACTTTCGGGCAGGTCCGAGAAATTCAATATACTCGCGGCAGGCTTGTAGAAGCTCCGCGATAGGATACTTGCGATTAATTGGCACAAGTTCATTGCGCAAATCATCTGTTGGCGCGTGCAAAGAAATTGCCAAAGCAACGTCAGTGACTTCATGCAACTTACGAATTGCGGGAACCACGCCAGCGGTACTGATGGTTACCCGGCGCTTGGATAACCCAAATGCATGGTCATCTTTCATGACATTGGTCGCAGCAATGGCTGCGTCGAAATTCATCAACGGCTCGCCCATACCCATAAGCACAACATTAGAGACGCTCTTATCATTCTCCGCCAGATAACTATTGGCTATTAACACTTGACCGACGATATCTGCTGGGGACAAGTTGCCGTTAAAACCCTGTTTGCCAGTGGAGCAAAAGCTGCAATCCAAGGTGCAGCCAATCTGGGAGGAAACACACAGGGTATTTCGTCCCTTGTCAGGAATAACCACCATTTCAACTAGATCGCCTTGAGCGACCTTCAAAACCCACTTCACTGTGCCATCCTTGGAGACGTGGCGTTCTTCAACGCTAGGCAACTCCAAGACACAATTTTCGGTCAACCACTGACGCATGTTCAGTGGAAGATCCGTCATGGCAGAAAAATCCGTTAGCTGTTGGTGATAGAGCCACTTCATTAACTGCCTGCCGCGAAAAGCTTGCAGCCCTCTCTCTTGGAACATGGCCTCAAGTTGGCTTCTGTCCAATCCGTATAGATTAAGAGGACTTTGTGTCATAGGGCTAATAGCTCTTTGTGCAAGTTTTTCTAGCTTTCATTCTAACTTTTCTTAGAACTAACCTTGAGACTGAATTTCAGATTCTTCAAAGAAGAATGCAATTTCTCGTGCGGCGGATTCTGGGCTGTCTGAACCGTGCACAGCATTGGCATCAATTGACTCAGCGAAATCTGCGCGAATTGTTCCAGGCGCAGCTTCTTTAGGATTAGTAGCGCCCATTAAACGGCGATTGGTTGCAATTGCGTCTTCGCCTTCGAGCACTTGAACCATGACCGGGCCTGAACGCATGTAGGCGCACAAGTCAGCAAAGAAAGGGCGTCCGTCATGTTCTGCGTAGAATCCAGCAGCTTGTTCACCTGAGAGGTGTAGCATCTTGGAAGCAACAATCTTTAAGCCGCCTTTTTCGAAACGAGAGTAAATCTCGCCAATTAAGTTACGTGCTACTGCGTCAGGCTTGACGATTGAAAAGGTGCGTTCAACACTCATTAGATTCTCCGATGAAGGCGCCATTTATTCTTTCAGCAAGCTCAAGAAATAACGGCTATGTGCCTAATTTTTATAAAAAAGCTCGGTCTTGCCGAGCCTAGAGGGCGCATATTATACGCATGGTTGTGGTCCGAGCAAAGCTTAGTCTTCGACACATAATGTCGGCACTCTCTTTGAGCGCAGTACTGCTCTGAGAGCAGTACTGCTTGAAAAGCAGTGCTGCCAAATCGCCCGCCGACCAGATGTTACAAAAGAACCAAGGGAAACTAAGCGTCGCGTAGTCGACCTACTACTTGTGCGACCTGCGCACCTGCGGATTCGACCTCACTCATCTGGGTAAAACGACCAAAACTGAAGCGCAGAGATGCATGGGCAATGTCATCAGCTAGACCCACTCCACGCAAAACATGAGACGGCTCAACGCTGGCCGAAGTACACGCAGATCCACTAGAAACCGCCAAGCCATTCAACGCAAGCATCAGAGTTTCACCGTCCACCCCAGTAAAGCCCACATTAAGGATTTGTGGTAACCCCTCCGTTGGATGAGAGTTAATGCGATGCTCAGGAATTTGACGGATATGTTTTAAAAAGCAGTCGCGCAACTGCACATACTTTGCGTGCTCTTGCGCCCTTTCAGACTGCATCAACTCGCTGGCCGCCGCTAAACCCACTATCTGATGGGTTGCCAAGGTACCCGAACGCATTCCCATTTCGTGGCCACCACCGTGAATTTGCGCCGCTAACCTGAGACCGTCGTTTCTTCGCACGTAAAGCGCGCCCATACCTTTAGGACCGTAAACTTTGTGTGCTGAGATCGAAAACAAATCAACACCTAATGCTTTGATATCAATGGGTATTTTACCAAAACTCTGAGCTCCATCCGTGTGCGAGAGCACACCGCGACCGCGACACAGCGCAGCAATTGCCGCGATGTCATTAAGGGTCCCCAGCTCGTTATTCACCTGCATAAGGGACACTAGCATCGTGTCATCTCGCAGCGCAGCCGCAACTTTGTCGACACTGACCTGTCCGTATTCATCCGGTGCCAGATAGGTAACCTCAAAGCCGTCACGCTCTAAATACCCACAGCAATCGAGAACGGCTTTATGTTCGATAGAGCTGGTCACAATGTGGCGGCGGCTTGATTGATGAGCAGCGCCCTTTATCGCTAGATTATTCGACTCAGTAGCGCCTGATGTCCAGACGATTTCTCGGGGATCTGCGCCTAGAGCCGCAGCAATCTGAACCCTCGACTCCTCTACCGCCTCTTCAGCCTGCCATCCATATACATGTGAACGGGACGCAGGATTACCAAACACCCCGGCCATGGTCATATGTTCACTCATAATCTGAGCGACTCGCGGATCTACAGGCGTTGAAGCTGCGTAATCAAGATAAATTGGATCAGTCATCTAATAAGCGTCTTTGTTCTCTGTGAGAGTAAAAATTTAAGCAAAAATATGAGCAACAACATTAGAGCAGGTTTTGTGATCAGAATTGGCAAAAGATTCCGCCGCATCGCTGCAGCATGATAGGCATATTATCTAGTCTTTCGGTGAATAACCAAAAAACTTAAAAGCATTGATGTTTTGCAGACTGCCAGCTGCTAAGGGCTGCGCGTTGCCGCGAAAGCCAGAAAAATTAAACAAAAAAGGCCAAAAGCCCGAAACTGCAACCCGATGCGAGCAATCAGTTAGCTATTGGCGCAATTGGGGCAACGGCAGAAGGCACAGCCCGAAGACCCATGCGGGTGGGTAGCGCACGCACATTAGTAACATCATTTAAGGTGCTGTCTAACCAGCTATTGAGCTCTTTCCAAGCACCAACGTCTTTGCGCACCTGCCACAATGGCATTTCGTTTATACCCATACCCAATTCAGCACTACGGGTGTAGTTCTGCGAATCTCTAAAAGTCGCGACTAAAGGAATATCTAAGCTGCGAAGAAACCGCTCCAAACGAGCATAAACCCTTGTGTTTGCACGCACTCTATTGGCAATAATGCCAATACGCCGTTGCGTCATATCGGATTTGGTAGTCAAAAGAAGGTCCGCAATACAATTCACTGCCGCATGAATATCTATATCAGAAGGCATTACAGGAATGAGAATGGCGTCTGCGCCACGGCTTGTGGCAGCCAATCCGTTTTTATCTAGACCTGCAGGTGTATCGACAATAAGCGGATTAGTGCCCTCAGGGGGTTGCAACTGCCATGCCCTTGTCATGGTCGACTTCTTTTCGTAACCAGCAATTCCATGAATCTCCGGCAAGTAGGCCGGGCGATTTTGCAACCAGCGCATACTAGAGCCTTGAGGATCCAGATCTAATATCGCTGGATTCTGGCCCTTCAACGCAAGATTTGCTGCCAAATTCACCGCTAAAGTAGATTTACCAGAGCCGCCTTTTGAATTAATGATTACTACTGTTTTCATAATTTATAGTTCAACCCGTACAGGAAAATATTGCAAGCCCGAAGTAAACGCCAAATTTACCTGTTTTTTTGTCCGGTGCCGGGTACTAACCTTCTATCTAAAAATCAGACCGATCATCCGACTGCTGAACCACAGTCGCTGCAAAATGTTTTAAGGCGCCGCGCATAATTTGCACTTCCGTTTCATCTAACTGATGGCGCATAAACATCCGCCTTAAGCGAGTCAGCGTATGGCCAGGATTACCAGCCTTGATAAAACCGCTGGCCACCAAAGCCTCTTCCCAATGCACCATGAGGGCATCAAACTGCTCAACCGTTGCAGGGTCCTTATCCCAAATTCGCGTCCCGAGCGCAGAGGCTTCCAAACGCTCCCCGTCCTTCGCCAAATCTTTTACCGAATTACTGGCCGCCCCGTCCGGCGCTTGGAGCTGATGCTGAAAAATTTCATAGCACACCACCTGCACCGCCATGGCCAAGTTCAGCGAACCGTAAATGTCTGACGAGGGAATTTGCATATGTACATGACAGCTTTGTAATTCTTCGTTACTTAGCCCACTGTCTTCACGACCGAACAAAATGGCTATATCAGTATCACCGGGCTGCTCAGCGAGCACACCTCCTAATTCTTTGGCGCTGATTACCGGCCAAGGAATGGAGCGCATCCGCGTACTGGTACCGACCACAAACCGGCACCCTTCTAAAGCTGTAGCTAAATCGTCGGCTACCGTGGCTGAATCTAAGACGTCCATCGCACCGGCAGCACGCCAATCTGCCTGAGGGTCTGGATAGCGTCCGGGATTGACCAAAACCAACCGCTGCATACCCATAGTTTTCATCGCCCGAGCTGCACCGCCAATATTCCCGGGATGACTGGGTTCAACCAATACAATTCTTATTCTGTCTAACACGATATCCTCATAGTTTAGTTTGGCATGTTGGCCTTCAGGCATTAGCATAGCGCCCGCTTATTCACCCTCATTCTGGACCCAATAATTATGCAACCGATGGCCAATATCGCCCTTCGCGCGGCCCGCAAGGCAGCCGACTACATTTCTCGCTCAATAGACAGGCCAGATGAATTTGAGGTGGAGTCTAAAGGACGCAACGATTTTGTCTCTAATATCGACCGCATGGCTGAATCTATAATCATAGAACAGATACGAGAAACTTACCCTGACCACAGCATTTTGGCGGAAGAAAGCGGGTCTATACAGGGCAATAGCGAATTTACTTGGATAATTGATCCGTTAGACGGCACGCTCAACTTTCTGCAAGGGATCCCCCACTTCAGCGTGTCGATTGGCATAATGAAGGGCCTGCATCACGAACATGGGGTAATTGTAGATCCGGTCCGCGGCGATGAATTTGTCGCCAGCAGAGGTTCAGGTGCGCAACTCAATGGCAAGCGTATTCGCGTAAGCACGCGCGCAAA
>JAOJBS010000050.1:0-5767 GCA_028228615.1 Pseudomonadales bacterium
AATGAGATACGGATAATTATGTCCGCCTCGAATATTGGTGAAAGAGCCGCAGTGGCTTATCACTTTGCCAAACTGATCCGGCCTATGCCAAGCCGCATTAAAGGCGCAAATGCCGCCACTGGAAATACCACAAATAGCGCGGTCAGCAGCTTGTTGACTCAATGCCACACCGAGTTCTTTGCTGACAAAAGGCAGTACGCGTTGAAGCAAAAACTCTACATAATCTGGGGTACAAGAATCGTATTCGAAACTGCGCTGCTGGTTCGCTTTAGGATCGGGCCGAGCATTTTTAACAAAAGTCAGACCCTCAGGTATGCCGGGATTGACGAACACGCCAAGAGTTGCGGGCAACAAACCATCTGCGATCAAATTGTCTAATACATTCGCCGCACGAATACTGCCTCTGCTGCTCAGGTAGCCATCGCCATCGCTAAACACCAGCAAGTTCAGGGGCTGGACGCCCACCCCACTTTGAGCGGGCACATACACAGAAATCTTCCGTTGGGTATGCGGATAAAACTTAGCTTCCGTCCAATCGCGAAAAACGTGAACTTCACCTTTGGCAATACCCTCCCGTTCATAGGCTTCAGGACATGGGTGATACTGCACGTCCCCTGGCGTATTCAGCGCTTGCTCAATTTCCGCGTTAGCACGCCCATTCACTTGGTAATCAAAGCTATGATGATCGCCCCAAGCTTTGTCCAAACCTAACGCTTTAAAAGTTTCCAGTTGCATAAACCCTCCAAGAAATAACTGCTCAAAATAGCAGGTCTGCCCAACCCGTTATTCCACCAGCGCCTGATAAATCCGAGCACGCAACTCCCGGCGAATTGGATAAGTAGAAGACGGTATAAGCTGAGTGAAGAAAACCACAAACAAATCTTCCACTGGATCAATCCAGAAAAAGGTGCTGGCAGCGCCGCCCCAATGATGTTCGCCCTTAGAGGTAATGATGGACGCCTTGGGCGGGTCAAGCACCACGGCAAAACCTAAACCAAAGCCAATGCCGTCGTAGCTGGTTTCGCTCCAAACCGGCTGACCCATAGCCGCCATATCACAGTCGTTTGGCAATTGGTTCGTACGCATAAATCGAACCGTAGTGGGACTGAGTAAGCGCACGCCATCTAACTCGCCGCCATTCAAGAGCATCTGACAAAAACGCCCATAATCACCAATACTGCCAGCCAATCCGCCGCCGCCTGAATCAGACTTTGGCGCATTGAAATACCGCGACTTACTCGACCCTTCCTGAAGCGTTAAACCTTTAGTATCGACTTTTTCTAAATCAAGGCTAGCTTTGCCAACACTGCTCATATCGACACCGCTTGCTGGGCCATACAGCGCAGCAAAGCGATTTTGGTTTTCGGCTTTAACCTGAAAGTCAGTATCGTGCATTTGCAGCGGCGAAAAAATTCGCTGCTGAAAAAAGTCTGCCAAACGCATGCCTGACCAGATTTCCACAAGGCGACCTAATACATCTGTAGAAACGCTGTAGTTCCACTGACTGCCCGGTTGGGAAATCAGCGGAATCTTGGCAAGCCGCGTAACTATCTCAGCCAAGCTGTCTTGGAAATGAATAAACTCAATATCCTCGCTACGATATTCACCGTCCACTACATTGCTATGCATAAAACCATAAGTCAGCCCAGACGTATGGGACATTAAATGCTTCACCAACATTGCACTGGTTTGCGGCACGGTCTCATGCAAACCGGCATCGCCGCCCCGCCAGACGGGTGTATGCGCGAACTCTGGAATGTACTTAGCTACGGGATCGTCGAGCTGAAAGCAGCCCTGCTCGTAAAGCATCATTGCAGCCACCGAGGTAATGGGTTTGGACATGGAAAATATCCGCACCACACTGTCTTGTGTAAATGGCTTGGCTATTTCTTTATCAGCATAGCCCGCCGTTTGCAGATATGAGATTTTGCCTTGGCGACCAATCATCACACTGGCACCGGCCAAGCGCTCGCCACTGACTTGCTCTTCTAACCACTGTGTAACGCGCTCTAGGCGGTCTTCACACATACCCACGGTGGATGGATGTACTTTTTCTAACATCTAATTTCCTCAAAAATTTTCAACTAAAATCCTGTCTCTAAATCACGCAAAAACTGCGTTCTTACCGAGTTAGGCAATTTACTGATTAGGAAGCTGCGCCTGAATGGCTGCCAGCTTATCTCTGGACAATGAATATCGGCTGAGCAAGTAAACAGGCAGAAAAAAGCAACAAGGTATTAATAAGCCATCCACTACACCCAGAGCAATAAGTGTATCGGCTGGAATTTCCCCCGGCAAAGCCTGAGTTGGAAAGGCGATAACATGCTCAAGTAGCAGCCCACCTAATAACAAACCAAGACCCGCAGTTGTTTTGCTGGCAAAACTAAATGCCGAGGCAAAGATACCTTCCTGACGCCGCCCAACCAACAACTGCTGTTCGTCAACCATATCCGGCAGCATGGCCACCACCATGACCGAAAAAAGCGTTACGAAGAACATTTGAACACAGGTAAACAGCACCAGCAGTGGCAACAATTTAGCATCGCCATTATCGGGCCAGATATCGGTAAACCTAAACGATACCTTGGTCACCAGCGCAATGATCAACAAAACCAAACAAACAACGGCAATATCACGCTTACCAAAGCGGCTTTGCAATGGACGCGCAATAGCCAGAGCAACGAAAGCGAAAATAATGGACGCCCCCAGCCAGCGAAGGTCTTCGCTGCGCAGCTCCCAAAAATAGGTATTCATATAAATATCAAATACCGCGCCAGTGCCAGCGGTGGCAAAAAATGTCAGCGAGACAAGAAAAAACAAACGAAAATTCCTGCTTGCAAAAGCAAGCCGCGCTTCAGTAAGAAACAGTTGCAAATCTAATGGCGCAGGATCAGAAGGTTGACGTAAATAAGGGATTTGGTTGCGAGTAAAATGTGTCGTGATTGCCGCCCACAACATGACTAAGCCTGCTAACCAAAAGGCTAGAACCGAGTAGTTATTGATATCAAGTTGTCCGTAACTCTCGCCAACGTCAGGCATAACATAGGTGTAGACGAAAACTTGAAACGCAATGCCGCCCACCCACGCCATGGCCACTCGATATACAACAATACTGGTGCGTTCCTCATAGTCGTCAGTGAGTTCGGCAGACAGCGCTGCCCATGGCACAACGTAGAGCGTAAACGCTAGTCGCGCAGCAACGGCCCAAAAACACAGCCATGCCAACAACGCCTGCTGGCTTTCCCAGTTTGGTGGTGAAAAAAGGCAATACAAGGATAGGCCCAGAGGCAATATGGCCATGTACATAAAGAGATGGCGGCGTCCCAGATTGGGAAAGCGGCGCGGTTTGAAGTTATCGGAAATGGCACCCATCAAAGGGTCGGTAACGGCATCGATAATGAGCGTAATGGCCAATACCAGCGAGACCCAGCTGGCGGACAGACCTAGAATTTGCGAGTAGTAGAGCAGCAGAAAAGTACTGAAAACGAAATCTTTGTAATTGCCAGGCATGGAACCCACGCCGTGGGCTAACTTAGTGGCAAAAGATACTCGCCCTGATCTGGTTTCAGGACGCAAATATTCCGCTGGGTTGTCCGCCATATTTTTCAAGCCGATCAGTAATGGTCAGGACAATGAGGAGCGTATTGGGTGGCCATAATTTGATCTAAGCGCGCTATAGCCTTTGCATGACCTGCAATCAAACCCCAGTTGGCTAAATCTTGAGCTCGGTGCATACCACAGAAAATAGACGTTAGGTTTTTAATGGACAGTGTCACGTCCGGCTCATCACTACTTGGCTGGACATTGGCCTCGCCGCCGTCGCTACAAAGGTGCCAACAGCCATTATTCCAAGGTGCTAGGTCATCTCCAGCAATGCCGATTTTAACGTCTTCACTCACACTGTAACCGCGCTGAGCTAGGGCGTTAGGTGCATCTACAATACGCCACCAACTGGCTTCAGTATCTTGGCTGTGCAACATTCTTGGTTCTTGAAACAACGCAAGCGCAGGATCATCTATGGGCGCATTTGCCCAGACCACCCGCCCAACCAAATCATGCTTGCCTATAAACTGCCAAAGGCTTTGATAGGCCGCTAAGTCTAACCAAGCAAAATCGCGGATTTTAATTTCTTGGGAACGCGCCCGATTGGCCACAAGATTAGACCGCAGGGTGTAAACAACATATCCGAGGGGCGCTGCAAGTGTACCCGCCAAGGCAATATATACCGGGCCATCTGGAGTTGTTTCGTCTAACGTACTATTTAGCCATAAAGACTTACCGCGATGCAGATAACCCGTACGCTGGGCGATAAAATTTTTGTAAACCTCGCGCGCTGCGTCTAGCCCCTGCGCTGGCGTGTATCTGGTCACCACAGGTAACTCTAAGGCGGCGCTGGATTTATCCAAACTTAAATGAATATCAACAGTGTCGACGGCATAGTTTCTGTTCATGCCCGCATGGGTAAAGCCATAACGTTGATAGATGGCCGCTTGAGATGCCCAAAGCCCCGCAATACTTTGACCCCTCTCTTTTTGCTCAGCGAATGCCCTGGTCATAATTTTGCGCAGCAAACCCATGCGCCGGTACTCGGGTCGAGTACCCACTGTAGAAATACCGGCCATGGCCATGGCCTTGCCATTTACACGTGTGGTGAAGGGGAATGCGCAGAATGATGTAGCCATGGTGGCCTGGTCTTTCTCTGTGCGAACCGCTTCGTCAAAGGCGCATAAGGTCCACTCAGCCTTCGTACTCGTCGCTACCACATTGTCTTCGCCATCGCCAAAAGCACCAGCGTATGAGTAAGAACCCATGAGCCCAAGTTGACCCATTTCTGCATCCATAGCAGGTCTAATATCAAATCCCTCAGATTCCAAAGCGTACTCCTAAATCAACTTACTCAGACATGTTTGTGCGCTAACACTTCTGACAACAAAAAAATCCAACGCTTACTTCGCGGCCTGTTCAGCCAGCGCCTCACTCTCTAGCAACCGCGCACCACGCAGGATATTGCCCATAGCGTAGTTGCCTTCATGGCAGGCATATTCATACACCTTGTCTTGAGAGGTTTGCCAAACGAAAGCGCCACTCCACGGCTGGGTCCATGCGGTGTCGTCTTTTACCGTGAAGTCATAAAGTAGGTTGCCGTCTTCTTGCAGCGTAAAACGCTCTATCAGATACAAGTTTTCATCACCGCCATAAAGGCCGGTTTGGTTACGGAAATTGGTGGTTTCAACCACTAAGGTATCGTCTTCCCAGCGACCAATGGCGTCACCCAACCACAAGCGATGGCTAGCTGGAGCATGTTTAGAATTCATCCGAATCACACGAGCATCATGGACCATCTCTAGCAAAATCATCACATGATCTTCAGTCTGCACAATGCGCTTATAGTTGTTATAGAGTCCGGGAAGGCTGGGGGGACCGGCGCTGAAGCCCAGTAAGCAACGTTCAGCTAAAGCCAAGTCTTCGGGGCCATCGAAAGGACCATGCCCACCTTTTTTAAGCCAGGACGCAGTACCATCATTGGTATAGGCAAAAGAGCTGAAGTTGTCAGCCATAGCCTGCACACCCCGAGGTGTCATCGCAGGCTGCCGACCATTTGCCGGTTGGTAAACAATGGAGGTTCAGCTCGGAAACGTCGCTACCTGGATCAACCCAAAATGAATTGTATCCACCTACTCCGCCTGCACCAAAACCATGTTCACCGTCTCCGCCGCTGGGGGGCGCTTCACGATTTGGGTCGCTGACCTTTTCTGCATCTGATTGC
>JAOJBS010000051.1:0-5572 GCA_028228615.1 Pseudomonadales bacterium
GCGGTACTTGGAGCAATCTAATTTCTAACACAGCGCGATTGTCCATTTCTTACGTACTAGACCTACCACGGAGCGACAAGTGGACACCGAAAAGTGACAAGCGGTTGTTTATAGCGCGCGGGGGGTAAACCAAACCGGCACCAAACGCCTCGTGTTTACTCAGTAAACACTCAAGAGGTGCATTAGAAATGCGATGACTAGATCAGTTGGAGAGCAAAGAGACAGACGGCAGGAAATGCAGATAAAAGGCATATGAGTAGCCAAGGGGGAGCAAATTGGGGTGAATAAGCCTTCTATATTTTACTCGGCCATGGCATATACGAAGCAGGATAGAACCGCAGAAGTACCAACCCATTGTGCTAACATCGCGCCATGCTGAAGTATATTGAACGAACCCGATCTTATTATGCAGAGTTAGGCTACAAACCTTACGCTTGGGCAACTTACGACAAAGTACCTTTTTGCACCTCAATACGACCACTGGGTGAGCAGCGTGTCACTCTGATAACTACAGCGGCTTGTCTGACACTAAGGGCAGGCGACCAAGGCCCCGGCGCGGCGTACAATGCCAAAGCAAAATTTTTCAAGGTCTTCACCACACCGGCAACGCCCACTCCAGACTTGCGCATTGCTCATGTTAACTACGACCGTGAGCACTGCGCCGCGGATGATCCAAGTACATGGCTACCTATTCGGGCGCTAGCACGCGCGGAAGAACGCGGTCTTATCGGACGTTTGGCTGATGAAGTTATTGGACTTCCAACGAATCGTAGTCAGCGCACAACTATCGAGCAGGATTGCCTAGATGTAGTTGCCCAGTGCCAGAGGCTGAAAACGGATGTGGCACTATTGGTGCCTACCTGACCCATCTGCCATCAGTCGGTCAGTTTGGCTGCTAGGGCGTTAGAAGAGGCTGGCATACCCACCGTGATTATGGGTTGTGCCCGGGATATTGTTGAGCACGTAGGTGTGCCGAGATTTTACTTCAGCGATTTTCCGCTCGGACATTCCGCTGGCAAACCCCATGACGAAGATTCGCAGATGCGTACTTTAGAGGGCGCGTTAAGTTTGCTGGAAACAGCAACACAACCTAGAACCACTATAGAGTCGGCTCAGATATGGTCGGAGGATGCTTCTTGGAAGAACGACTTTTTGAATATTGAACGTTTGAGCGCAGAGGAAATAACGATGTTGCGCGAAGACTACAAAAAGCAAAGAGAGGCTGCGGCCATGTTAAAAAACTCTACAAAAGACTGATTTAGATTATGTGATAGCCCCAGTGCTTCAACGCTGACAACGCTTAAGCGATGGGGCCTACCGTCGCGCCTTTTTATTTGATTGATTAATCTAATTATTTATCTGATTGATTTTGCTTACTCATTTAACGGAACACGCTAAACCACCTTCACTACGCCGAATACAGGCGTATTGTTGTCATTCGTTTTGTCGCTGGCCTCGTTTAACAGGCGACTATTCTTCACGCAAATACCGCATAGCAATAGCCGACGGCACCATTATTGATGCCAACACTATGTAAGCATAGTTGTAGCTACCAAATACGTCGTATACCCAACCCGCCATAATGGGGCTAGTTGATCCCGCCAAAATTGTCAGCGTGCCAAACCCCATGACTCGGCCAAATGAGGCCGTGCCAAAACGCGCGCTATAAATGAGGCCCATTAACGGCAGAATGCTGCCCCCGGACAAGCCCATGGCTACGGTGGCCAAGGTCAGGACGATTACATTGTCTGCCACCGCAATTAGCACTAATGCCAGCAATCCAATCACGCTTGCTAACCAATACAGATAGCGGTGATCTATGCGGTCGCCTAACATGCCAAAAAACAACTTACCTAAAACCATTGAGACCGAACTCAGCGCAATGAGATTGGCGGTAACCTCTGCTGCCAAGCCGATGTCTCGAGTAATAATGCCTAAGTTAAATTGCAAAGCGCCAAAGGCCATACTCAGTGGCGCTATGCCGCAGAAGGGTAACCAAAACAACGAAGTTGTGAGTATTTCTTTGGTGGTCCACACACGGGTGTCCGTGGTGTTAACTTGATCTGTTGCTGCCCTTGCTTGAGGTTTACGGCGTAAGAGTAACCAAGTTGCTGGTAGAACAACCGCTACTGCTAGCACCAATAAGTTTTGCATGACATCACGCCAGCCCATTTGCAAGAGCCAGCCGGCCACCAACAGCGGGAAAATAATGCCGCCTATATTGGTACCCATAGAAGAAATGCCTAGCGCCAGACCGCGCTGCTCTTTAAACCATCTTGTGACTAACGTTTGTGATGTGAGCGAACCCATTAGCGCCATAGCCAGTGGCATGAAGGTGGCATAAACCAGCCAGAGCTGGAATAGCGAGGTGACATGCTGGGCCAAAATCAAACCTATGACCAGTGAGAGTAAGCCGATTGTTACTACCCATTGAGGTGGGTAGGCGTCTAAGGCTCGACCGACAAATGGTGAAACTAAACCCACACCAATTTGCAGCAGGGCCACCGTTAACATCAAGTCTCGGCGACTGCTAGAAAACTCTTCTAGCCAAGGCAGAGAGAACAATGCAAAGCAATAAATCAGGATGCCTACACTGACTGCCTGAATGGTGATGCCATAAGCCACCACCACCCAACGATAATAATGGTCGGGCAGCAACGGCTGATCTAAAATTGTGCTCACAAGCTACTTTGTAGTTATTCTGGCAGCGCTAATACCCGCTTAGCGAGAATATTGAGTTGCACCTCAGATGTACCCCCTTCAATGGAGTTAGCCTTAGACCTTAACCAAGCTCTGGTGGTATTGAGTTCGTCATCATTGAAGGTATCACCGCCCCAACCTAAAGACTGAGTGCCTAAAATAGACAACAACAGTTCGTATTTGCCCTTATTTTGCTCAGTGCCGTAATACTTGAACATTGACGAAACCGCACCGGGCGCTGTACCCGTGGCAGATTCTTGCACACTGCGCTTCATTGTTAGAGCGAAAGCAGAGTCATTCATTCGGTGACTGAGAATTTGGCTGCGCAGTACTGCGTCATCTACCTTGCCCTGTTCATCTAGGCCAACGTATTGCTTGGCGTATTCTTCAATGGATGTGGTTTTTTGCGCCCCACCAATGCCGCCAATAGAAGAGCGCTCGTGTTGTAAAAGGCGTTTACCTACAGTCCAGCCTTTGTTTAGTTCATAAACCAAGTTCGCTTTGGGTACTCGAACGTCGTCTAAAAAGGTTTCACAAAAAGGTGATAAGCCACTGATGAGTTTGATCGGTTTAACGCTGACCCCAGGTGTGCGCATATCAAATAGCACAAAAGAAATACCCTCATGCTTTGGCGCGTCAAAGTCGGTGCGTACTAAACAAAACATCCAATCTGCATGGTCTGCACCGGAGGTCCAAATTTTTTGCCCATTAACAATAAAGTCATCGCCATCTTCTACCGCGGAGGTGCGCAGGCTGGCGAGGTCTGACCCTGAACCGGGTTCGCTGTAGCCCTGACACCACCAGATATCACCGCGAGCAATGTGGGACAGATGCTGTTCTTTTTGCACATCTGTACCGTACTCAAGTAGCGCTGGGCCGATCATGCTGATACCCATACCTACCAATGGCGGACGTGCATTAATTCGACGCATTTCTGATTGCAGCACCACCACTTGGTCTTTGTCTAAACCTGCACCGCCGTATTCTTTGGGCCAGCTCGGCACCGTAAAACCGCGCTCTGCGCAGCGGTCTAACCATAACTTGGTATCTTGATTTTTGTATTGAGCGCGCTTGCCGCCGCCGGGCATTTCGTTTGCCACCATGGGGGTGCGCATTGACGCTGGGCAAGACTCTTCTAGCCAACCACGTACTTCTGATCGAAAACTATTTAATTCAGACATCTCTTTCCCTTACTCTTTCTTACTTGTTCTCTTTTGTTGCTCTTTTTTCTCGTAGCTTTTTTCTGCTACCGCAACGTTTTGCGTTACCAAGCTGTTAGCAAACGCCTAACAGCCGCAGATATTACAGCAAAATGGCGGCCTAGGTTGTGGGGCTGTTTGTGCCAAAAAATCACCCAGCCTAAACTCCTATTTGCTATGCCTTGCTAAAATTCTCGCAGCACTCGAATGCCTCGGTCATCGCTGCTGCGACTGGAAGCATTGCGATAACTGGAGGCTGCTTCTTCTGCAGTAGAATCCCAGGAACCGCCGCGGTAGCCGTGACTTTCACAACTGGCGCCCAAAGTGGGGTCGCTGCCGATCATTGAGGCTTGGCTATACTCGGGTATACCGCATTCTTGGACCCACTCAGCCACGTTGCCGTACATGTCATGCAAGCCAAATTTGTTCGGCTTGTACTGGCCACCAACGCCGGGTCTGACTTGACCGTCGTCGCAATTGGTTACTGTCCAACTGCGGAAAGCCTGCTTGGTGGATAAATCGCTGATGTTTGCGTAACTACACATCTTTAATGGGTCATCGCCAAAAGAATAGGCGCTGCTACTGCCTGCACGGGCTGCGTATTCCCACTCAGATTCGGTAAGCAAGCGATAACGCTGACCACTTTCTTGGCTTAACCATTGCGTATAAGCAACGGCGTCTTTGTGGGTGACATGGGCTACTGGCAGTTGCGGATCTAGCTTTAGTATCCGGCTGTCTACCTTGCGCTTTGTTTGCGTGACAAATTGCAGGAACTGCGCAACGGTGATTTCGTATTTGGACACGGCAAAAGGCTGTGGCAGCACTACTGAGTGTGCAGGTTGCTCGGAAAGGGGGCCACTATCGTTGCCCATCTGAAAACGACCGGGCGCCAACACAACCATTTGCGGCCCAAGACCTAATGATGAGAGGCTGTCTGTGAACTGCCTACCCACCTTTGCATTGAGCACTGGCAGCGCGAACTTAAGGCTAGCGCCGTTGGCGGCTAGGCTAATGGACTTGCTTTGGGTGCGGTGCCCTATTGCAGCGACGCTAACTTCTACCTTGCCCACGGGCGCGCGCATATTAGGCCGATAAAGTTTACTGATCTGATCACCGCCGTTTAGGTAACTGACATTCACTATGGCGTCCTGCTCTCTGACATTAACGCTTAGATTTGCGTATTGACGTTGCAAGTTGATGGAGCGCTGGTTCTCGCCGTATTTAACAACCTGCCTGAACGCTTGGGTAACATAGCCGCGCTTGCTGACTTGAATTGCGTATTCACCAATAGGTAGGCGCATATTAGATTTGTAGAATAGCTGCTTACCCACAAATTCCACTTTTGCACCTGCGGGACTCACTCGGAACTTCAACGAACCGTGAGGGTCGATATTCAAGGACAGGTTAACGGACACAGTTTCGCCCGCTTTTAATTCTACCGTCCTATTTTCTGTTCTACGTTCAGCTTGGCCCATCAGAATTTCATGGGGTCCAGACGGTATGGTAATTTCAGTGGGGGTGATTGAGGCCAACCTTTGCCCGTCCACTTCCACCCAGGCACCCTTGGGGTTGGAGAGTAATTTTACTGTGCTCTCACCCAGTTGCAGGTCAAGGTTTCTGATCACTCGCTCACCATAGGCAACGTCTATTTGCTCGCTGTAGGGCGCATAGTA
>JAOJBS010000052.1:0-5540 GCA_028228615.1 Pseudomonadales bacterium
TTTGTGATTTAAAATAGTTGCGTGGAAGTAGCTACCCAGAATAGGCTCGCTTTGGGCTTTGACTTTTGCCTCTTCCCGCATCAATGGCCAAATATCCCCGGGACCAGAAATAGACTTAAGTTTGTCTTTCTTCGAATTTGCGATGACTTGCTGGAATCGGTCGGCGAATTTGTATATTTCTGGAGCGCTTTTCATATTCAAGCTTGCTGGCTGTAGTTTCCGACAGCCTAGTGACATTGCGCAAATTTGCAACTCTTGTTCTACGCATTGTTTAGATCTAAATTCAGGGCATTGTCCATCCCTCGTTGGCTGTGTAGGGTGTGGCAAAATCGCGCCCGGCCACTGGGCGACTCCGAGTATATGAGAGACCTATAAATGACCGAGACATTCAAAACCGTTGCAATAGTTGCACGCCGGCACAGTGCCAGCGTTATTGACAGCGTGCTTGCCACAGAAAGCTGCTTGCTTGGCGCAGGGGTAGATGTGGTGTTTGGAGAGAAGACTCTGAAGCTGTTGGGCGAAGCTAAGCAGCCTGATGGTCAAGCAAGAACAGCCTGTGCTGAAGCGGCCTTGGGCACTACCGCTGATTTGGTTGTAGTCATTGGAGGCGACGGCAGCCTGCTGGGGTTTGGTCGTGAACTGGCAGCCTCTCAAGTGCCTGTAGTGGGTGTAAATAGAGGCGGCTTGGGCTTTCTCGCAGCCATTTCCCCCGAGCAAATTGAGGTCAAGCTGAATGAGATTCTGCAAGGCCAGTTCAGTATCGAGGAGCATTTTTTACTTGAAGCCTCGGTACACCGTGATGGTGAAATTATCGCCAGCCAAACGGCGTTGAACGACGTGGTCATAAACCCCGGCGGCACCACGCGAATGATGGAATTTGATTTATGGCTAGACGATGAATTTGTCTACGACCAACGCTCTGATGGACTCATTGTTGCCACGCCCACGGGTTCTACAGCTTATGCCCTGTCGGCTGGCGGTCCCATTATGCACCCAGGCCTTGACGCCATTGTCATTGTGCCTATGTTCCCGCATACCCTGACTTCTAGGCCCTTGGTGGTCCCTGGCAATGGCACTTTGAAGCTAAGGCTACTTAGCGTGGCTGATGCCGAACCTCAGGTCACCTGCGACTCGCAAGTGCATGTGCCGTTTAAGATCGGTGACGAGATAATCATCCGCAAATATCCATCGGCCCTGCGTTTGCTTTACCCATCTGACCATAGCTTTTATCAAGCGTGTCGCAGCAAGTTGGATTGGGCCAGTCGTTTGGGTGGTCAGCGTACCAACTAGGGCGCAACGAGCGCGCCCACTGCGCTTTCGTTAGCCCTTTCATTAGCGCCTAAGTCGTTCGGCAACTAGGGTTGCTGAAGCAGGTCTTTGGGCTGATCTATGTCCATAAAGATACCGGCATCGCTGACAGTAATATCGTCAATGCTGTCGGCATGCTTTTTCAATAACCACTTTGCACCCTGATCGCCATTGGATTTTCTCACTTGAGCAAATAGGCTGTTGTGTATACCAATGGGGTGGCCTTGGCGGGACTTTGTAGTCGGTGCTTTTGTAGGTGAATTGGTAGATGCGCTGCTCGCATCCCGCGCAAACACCGGTCTGATGAGCCGATGTGCCGTGGTGGTTGCGCGCATGGCAATTTGCTCAAGGGTCGCTGGTTGTAGGAAGGGCATATCTAGTAGCCCTACAAATGCCCATTGCCAGTTTAAGTCGGTGAAGCCTGCGGCAAGGGAGTGACCCATGCCAAGGTGGGATTGATCCGTGTATAGGATCTCCGCCTGCTGCCCCAGTAGTTCCCCCAGTACGGTGTCTTGGGTTTTTAGCACCACTTTAAGGCTGAAGTGCGTTACGGTTTGGGCTGCAACAGTTGTGTCGCCTAGGGCCGCAAGGCGTTTATCTGAGCCAAAACGGCGACCAAAACCCGCCCCCAAAATAACTGCGCCAATGTCGGCGTTTTTAAGCGCTTGGTAATTTAGGCTGTGGTCGTGCGCAGACAATATAACGCGCTGTTTATGCGCTAGCGGCGCTAAGCTGGGTGACCTTTTCCAGCGCATCACCCCGGCGATTTTTCTTCACTGCGGTAATTTCGGCCAAAATAGCGATGGCAATTTCCGGCGGGGTTTTACTGCCTATGGGCAAGCCAATGGGGGCGTGGAGTTTATCGATGTCTTGGGCCGATATGTCCAAGGTCAGCAGGCGTTCTCTGCGACTTGCAGAAGAGCGTGTAGAGCCCATGGCGCCAATGTAAAAGGCATCCGTTGTCAGCGCTTCCATCAGCCCCATGTCGTCTATTCTGGGGTCGTGGGTGAGGGCAACTATGGCCGTAGCCTCATCTTTTGCGTGCAAGCGAATGGCGTCGTCTGGCATATCGCAGATCTTTCTCACGCCCTCGACATTGAAGGCAGAAAGTAGATCTTGCCTGGGGTCGCAAACGGTAATTTCGTAGTCGAGGTTTTTTGCCATGTCTGCCAAATATTGGCTGACCATGCCAGCGCCAATAATAAAAAGCTGTTGTCTGGGGCCAAAGGTATGGTCTAACTGCTGTTTGGCCTCGTCCCAGTGCAAATCTTTGAAGCCGCTGTCTATTTCTATGCGGGTCGACTGGTCGTGTAAATTAATGATGCGGCGCGCGCATTGTCTTTGGTCTAGCGCCTCGTTCAATTGGGTGAAGTGCGCAATGCTCTCTGGGCTGGGTTTTTGTGGCTCAACTACTATGTAGAGGTGTCCGCCACAGGGCAGGCCGAGCTTCTCTGTTTCTTCAACAGTAATCCCGTATTGGAAGAATTGCGCCTCGTTTGCGGCTAACTCTCCCTTAGTTATTTTTTCTAGTAAGTCATCTTCAACACAGCCACCTGATAGCGAACCGACTATGTGCCCTTGGCCATTGCAGGCGAGCACTGAGCCAACCGGGCGGGGTGAAGAACCCCAAGTTTGCACAACTGTAGCCAGCCAGCAGGGCTCGTCATTTTCCAGCCACTTGAGTATTTGGCTAAGTACTTCTTTATCAACTGCTTGCATAGGCGCTCTCATCATAACCAACGGTAAGACCTGACCATCGGGACGCTGGAAAAAATATCTGTACCTTATTGTAAAACGGCACGTTAACTTAATCTGCTGCTGGACCAATAGCTATGGCAAAATTCAAGTAACAACTTTAGAGCGGATATTCTAACCCATGTTGAGTGCCTCTGTGTTATCTGGAAGATTACAGTCATTAGTCCTCGACATGCCTGACGTGTCTACGCTGCAAGCTATGGATGTGGATCGCGGTCAGAACCATGCAACGCCCATAACTGCCATGGAATATGGGCTGCTGTTAGATGAACAAAGAATTTCGTTATCCGCTCATGTAGGCCAGTCGATACGGTTAAAATTCCTTGGCCAGCGCACCTGCGGCAACTGCAATACCAATGTTAATAAGTTGGAAGGGGGCGGTTACTGCAAGAATTGCTTTTTTAGTCTGGCGCGTTGTGATCGCTGCTTTGTGAGTCCTGAGCGTTGTCATTTTGCTCAAGGCACTTGCCGCGAGCCCCAGTGGGGTGAATCCTACTGTATGCAACCTCATGTGGTTTATTTGGCCAATAGCAGTGGGCCGAAGGTGGGCATTACCCGAGAAGATCGCAGTTTCTACCGTTGGTTAAGCCAAGGTGCCGTGCAGGGTATGGTGATCGCCCATGCAAAGACACGTAGGGATGCCGGGCTGCTTGAGGTGGCCATTAAGAGCAAAGTCAGTGATAAGACTAATTGGCGTCGCATGGTATCTATGCAGCCGCAGAATCTTGATTTATTGCAACTTGCCCGGCAGTTACAGAACGCGATTGAATTGCCCGAGGGTACACAGTGGGTGAGTGAGATGACCGGCCATGATTTGGCGTATCCCATACAATCCCATGCGCCAGCCCAACGCTTGAAATTAAGTGAGACTCACCCTGAATTACTGGATAATTTGCACGGTATTAAGGGCCAGTACTTGTTGCTCAGTCAGGGAGCCTTTAATGTAGCAGCACACGTTGGTATGACCATTGAGGTCGAATTTGCGCCAGCGATTGATGCAGCAAATTTAAATACCAGCGATCAGCTGGATCTATTTTCTTAGCCGCTGATGCGTTCGCGAAGACCCGCTTCAGAACCTAATGTGCTCAGCATCAAATTTTACCAATGAACTTTTAGGAACACATGATGAAAGACGGACAACCCACTGCTATTGCGCTTGCAGATTATCAGGCACCCGCCTATACCACTCAGAAGACTGAGTTGTGCTTTGATATTCGCGATGGCGAAACCCAGGTGACGTCTAACTTGTCGGTTGTCCGGCAGACCGACGGTGCATCTAGTTTGGTGCTTGCTGGCGAGCATTTGCAACTGGTTTCCGTCATGGTTGATGGGCGCGAACTGGGCAGTAATGAATTCCTTAAGGACGATGAGTCGCTGACTTTGTTAGGTCTGGATGCGGCGCATCAAATTCAAATTGTCACCAAGATTTGCCCTGAAAAAAATACTGCGCTGGAAGGGCTGTATCGATCTGGGGGAATGTACTGTACTCAGTGCGAGGCGGAAGGTTTCCGCAGGATAACTTACTACCAAGACAGACCTGATGTGTTGTCTAAATTCACCACTACGATTATTGCCGATGGCGAGCGTTACCCTAACTTGTTGTCTAACGGTAACTTGGTGGCGGCGACGAAGACCGAAGACGGGCGTAGCCAGGTAACTTGGGAAGATCCTTTTCCTAAACCAAGTTATCTATTTGCCTTGGTTGCAGGCGACTTAGCTGTACTGGAGGATGAGTTTATTACCTGCAGTGGGCGTAAGGTGACGCTGCAAATTTTTTCCGAGCCGCACAATATTGACCAATGCGACTACGCCATGGATGTGCTCAAGCGGTCCATGAAATGGGATGAAGAGCGTTTTGGTCGCGAGTACGATCTTGATATTTTCATGATTGTTGCTGTTGAAGATTTCAATATGGGTGCAATGGAAAATAAAGGGCTGAATGTTTTTAATACGTCGTGCGTTTTGGCATCACCAGACACTGCGACGGACGAGACTTACGAGCGAGTAGAAGCGGTTGTAGCCCACGAGTATTTTCATAATTGGTCCGGCAACAGAGTCACTTGTCGTGATTGGTTTCAGCTCAGTTTGAAAGAGGGCTTTACGGTGTTTCGTGATGCGGAATTTTCCAGTGACATGAACTCTCGGCCGGTGAAGCGGATTGAAGATGTTGGTGTTATGCGTGCTGTGCAATTTGCAGAAGACGCTAGCCCACTTGCGCATCCGGTGCGCCCAAGCAGCTATTTGGAAATCTCCAATTTTTACACCGTGACCATTTATGAGAAGGGCGCAGAAGTTGTGCGCATGTATCAAACCCTTTTGGGCGAGTCTAACTTTAGAAAAGCCACAGACCTGTATTTTGATCGACATGATGGCACCGCGGCAACCACAGACGACTTTGCCCAAGCCATGTCTGAAGTGGGCAATATTGACTTGTCGCAATTCAAACGCTGGTACGAACAAGCAGGCACACCGCACCT
>JAOJBS010000054.1:0-5178 GCA_028228615.1 Pseudomonadales bacterium
CGATAGTCTGCAAGCTGTGGCCAAGCGTAAGAGACAGCCGGTACTTTTTCTGCAAATTGTCAGCGGTGAACTGGGTCCCATCTTGGTTGTCAATGACGGCAGGCTATCCCGTCAGTGGCGCTTCTTGCCGCCGAATTATGCCATTGAGCACATTGCAGACGCGCTAGCATTGGTCTTAGGTGACAAGTCTGGTTTGGTCTGGCCTTTTGGTTCAAGCATTGAGCTGTGCCGTGAATGGGTTGCCCAAGCGAAAACGCACAACATCACGCTGCCTTCGGGAGCGCGCTTAACCATTGGTTTGAGTGCCTTTCACCAGCCCAAGTCCGCCTCAATATCTGCTGTGTTGCAAAAAAAGAGCGCCAGCCCCAATGCGCAACCCGCAGGTCGTTTGGCTTCTAGCAAAGAAATGACCCATCTTGACCGCTTAGAAGCGGAGAGCATTCATATTATGCGTGAGGTGGTGGCTCAAGCTGAAAATCCAGTGATGTTATACAGCGTGGGCAAAGACAGTTCAGTGATGCTGCATTTGGCGCGCAAGGCCTTTTACCCAAGCCCGCCGCCGTTTCCATTGATGCACGTAGACACCCGCTGGAAGTTTCAGGCCATGTACGATTTTCGTGATTATATGGCGAAAGAAAGCGGCATGGAGCTTATCGTGCATGTGAATCCTGAAGGCGTGGCGAAGAACATTAACCCTTTCGATCACGGCAGTGCCATTCATACCGATGTAATGAAAACTCAGGGGCTGAAGCAGGCGTTAGATGAGCATGGCTTTGATGTGGCCTTTGGTGGTGCGCGTCGAGACGAAGAAAAAAGTCGTGCTAAAGAGCGTATTTTTTCTTTCCGCAATGCCAATCATCGCTGGGATCCAAAGAATCAAAGACCAGAGTTGTGGAATTTGTACAACGGCTACAAAAATCCCGGCGAGAGTATTCGGGTATTTCCATTGTCCAATTGGACGGAATTAGATATTTGGCAATATATTTACCGGGAGCAAATTCCTATTGTGCCGCTGTATTTTGCAGCCGAACGACCGGTGGTGGAGCGCGATGGCATGTTGGTGATGGTGGATGATGATCGCATCAAGCTGGCACCTGGTGAGCAAATTGAAAGTAAATTAATTCGCTTTCGCACATTGGGTTGCTACCCTCTCACCGGGGCAGTTGAGTCTGATGCAGACGACCTTTCGTCAATCGTTTTAGAATTGCTCAATAGCCGGACCAGCGAGAGAGAGGGTCGGGCCATTGATTCGGATTCATCCGCTTCCATGGAGAAGAAGAAGCAAGAGGGGTATTTCTAATGCAAACCCAGATAGAAAATTTGTCGCCGGAAGAAGCGCGCCGTCGTGTGGATGAATATTTGCAGGGACAAAGCGAATTAGACCTTTTGCGTTTTATTACCTGTGGCAGTGTGGACGATGGCAAAAGTACCCTCATTGGGCGCATGCTTTACGAGGCGCAACTGGTCTTTGATGATCAGGTCACCGCGCTGAAAAACGACTCCAAACGCCAAGGCACCCAAGGCGGCGACATAGACTTTGCTCTGTTAGTAGATGGCCTGGCCGCTGAACGCGAGCAAGGCATTACCATTGACGTGGCCTACCGATTTTTTGGTACCGAGCACAGAAAGTTTATTGTCGCGGATACGCCTGGGCACGAACAATACACCCGCAATATGGTCACCGGCGCATCTACCGCAGATGTGGCGGTCATTTTGGTTGACGCTTCTCAGGGCATCTTGACGCAAACCCGGCGGCACTCTTTTTTGACATCGCTATTGGGTATTCCTCATGTGGTGTTGGCCATCAATAAGATGGACCTTGTGGACTATGATGAAGAAACCTTTCACAAGATTACCGAGCAATACAACGAATTTGCCAAGCAGCTGACCTTTAAGAGTATTACGCCCATTGCGTTATCTGCGCTCAATGGCGACAACGTCATTCAACGCTCAACTCAGATGCCTTGGTTTCAGGGGCCAACATTGCTGGGGTTTTTAGAAACCGTAGAAGTAGGTCGCTTGAATAGCGAGCATGGGTTTCGCTTTCCGGTGCAATGGGTGAATCGTCCCAATGCAGAGTTTCGTGGGTTCTCCGGCGCGGTCGCGGCTGGCAGCATTGCCAAAGGCGACGCCGTAAAGATTATGCCCGGTGGTCAAGAGGCTGCGGTTGAAGACATTGTTTTGTTCAAAGACAGTTTGGATTATGCGCTGCCTGGGCAGAGTGTGACGCTGACATTAGACCGCGAAGTGGATGTGTCTCGCGGTGACGTCATTGTAGCCGCAAGCGATGTGTGTGATGTTTCTGATCAATTTGATACGTCGTTGGTTTGGATGGAGGCAGATAACGGTTATGTGGGCCGGTCTTACTGGTTGATGTTGGGCGCAATGCGTATCAATGCGACCCTCACCGAGATTCGGTATAAATATAACGTTAACTCACTAGAGCAGTTGCCTACCCGCAGTTTGGGTTTGAACGATATCGGTCGGGTGTCACTGAGCGTTGATCAACCCATTCCTTACGAATCCTATGCCCGGTGCGCAAGTATGGGCTCGTTTATTTTGATGGACCGTTACAGCCATGCCACTGTGGCCGCGGGCATGATCAATTTTGGTTTGCGCCGCGCACAAAACTTGTACCCCCAAGATCACAGTGTTAACACACAGGCGCGTTCGCAGTTGATGGGTCATAAAGGCAAGGTGTTTTGGTTAACGGGTTTGAGTGGGTCAGGTAAATCTACTGTTGCCAACGCCTTTGAAAAAGCCCTACAGGCTCAAGGTGTGCACAGCTATATCCTAGATGGCGACAATATTCGAACAGGACTCAATAAAGACCTAGGCTTCACCGACGCTGACCGTGTAGAGAATATACGACGTACCGCGGAAGTGGCCAAACTGATGAAGGATGCCGGGTTGGTAGTGATTACCGCATTTATCTCTCCGTTTCGTTCCGAACGAGACATGGCTAGAAGCCTATTTTCTGATGACGAATTTGTTGAGGTGTTCTTAGATGTCTCGCTGGAAACCGCAGAGGGCAGAGACCCTAAAGGCCTTTACCGCAAAGCAAGACAGGGTGAGTTGCCGCACTTCACTGGCATTGACTCCCCTTATGAAGCGCCTGAAACTGCGGAGCTTATTCTCGATACCGACGCTTTAAGTGTTGAGCAGTGCGTAGACAAACTTATGGCATTGACTTAGAACTGTGGGTAACCCAGTGAAAAATGAAGCAGTACCTATGGGCGATTCGCATTTGCGTAGTGTGGCCAAAGCTTTTTCTTGGCGGGTCTTTGCCACGCTAACAACCGGCGTCATAGCGTATTTGGTAACGGGTAGGCTAGACACAGCTGCGCTCATCGGCGGCATTGAGTTCGTGTTTAAAATAGGCATATTTTATGTTCACGAGCGTGTTTGGATGTGGCAGGGCGGTCTGGGTCGTTAGTCGCGCGCTACGTTAAACTTTGTCTGTGAATAAATATATTGAATAAGGTGAGGTGAGACAAAGGTATGAGGTTAACGTTTTTGGTTAATTACGACCTTGCCGCGCTGTTGGCTTTAAACCGTCTGCTGCCTTCCTGCAAACAACACGACGTGTCAGTGTTCTATACACGTAAAACCCCATCGCCTATTGAGTATTCTTTTCAATCAGCGAAGCAACTAACAGCTCAACCGAAAACTCATCCAACAGCGCTGCAAAGCCTTGCAGCATTTGAGGCGAAAGTTTTAACCGAAGACACTTGTCTTGCAAGCTTCAATAATTTAGGCGCAATTGAATTAAACGACATCAACGGCGCTGACTTCCAGACCTTTACGGCATCCGCCCCAGAACTAGTCGTCAGTATCAGGCACATGTCGATACTCAAATCCCCGGTCATTGAAGTGCCTAAGCTTGGTGTAATCAATTTGCATTCAGGCCTGTTGCCCGGCTACCAGGGCGTTATGTCCACGTTTAGAGCCATGGTCAAGGGCGAGGTGAATCTCGGCACCACCCTGCACTTTATAAAAGATGCCAGTATCGATAGCGGGCCGATTATTGCCCAATCTAAAACCCTTGCACGTTACGACAAATCTTATCTATGGAATGTGCTGAATCTATATCGCGATGGCTGCACCAATGTACACACGGCAATTGATTCAGTTGCCGAAGGGGAAGTGTTACAAGCCAAGTCTCAAGAGGGCGAGGCTGAGTATTTTACTTATCCAAGTGATGACGAGATTAACGCTGCGCCATTCCGGTTGTTTGAGGATAATGAGTCCTTGCCCGAATACTACAGCTAGCACAATGCAGTGTATTACTCTTGGGGTGGTAGGCTGGCGCTCTATAGGGTGATCCGTGATTTCGTTTTCTTCACAGCTAAATGGATTTTTTTAGCCTGTGGATCCGGTTCATCAAATAGGAATTATTTGAAATCACGGGTTATATTGAGTGCAACGCTCACTACTACTATTCAAGGACCCTTCACTTCATGCAGGCTAAAGATCAATCGGCGAATCTTCCCTTGGACACCCAAGGCTTAGCGGCCCTAGCCAACCTCTATCACGCCTACTTCCTAGGTTTGCAATTAATGGTCTCCACCCGCCTGGGTGAGAAGGTCATGGAACAGTGGATGTTTCGGTTGTTTCGCCGTCAGCATGAAGCAAAATTTCTCACCAGTTTTAACAAGTTGGGCTTAGACCAATTGCCCCATGCGGTCGCTTGCGCCCAATACCACACGCTGTCTAATGGCATGGGCGGTGTGCCAGTGGAGTACATGTATGAAAGCGATACAAAAGCCTGGGTGCGGTTTCGTTACCCACGCTGGATGTACGCTGGGCCTACTATTTGCGGCGTGACTGATGCAGTGAGTCGCGGCTTCTTGCAGGGCTGGTACGGACATAATGGCGTGTCGCTGAATAATCCTCGGCTCGGTTTTGTTTGTGTCTCCCAGGACATGACTGGAGAATTTGGCCTTTGTGGTTACTTTAAAGAATTCCACCGCGATCTTTTGCCCGACGAGCGCCTTACCTATGCGCGCCATGAGCGACCGCCAGGTTTTAAGTCCGCGGAGCAGCCACAAGCGCCAAAAGGTCAGTGGGATGAAGCGCGCCTTTTAAAAGCACAGCGTAATTACCCAATGGAATATCTGCGCAATGGCTTGATCGAGTTGGCAGGTGTGATTGGCCCCGAAGAGGCTCAGCGTCATG
>JAOJBS010000056.1:0-5120 GCA_028228615.1 Pseudomonadales bacterium
TTGTGGTCGCCATTAACGAAAACGATGAATTAATGCTTATTCGCGAATACGCAGCAGGCTTTCACGAATTCCAACTCACTCTGCCAAAGGGTGCGGTAGATCAGGGTGAAACGTTAGAAGTTGCAGCGGGTCGTGAATTGGCGGAAGAAATTGGTTTTGCCGCGCGTGAAATTGAATTTGTTAAATGCTTGTCTATCGCGCCAGGGCATATGGGTTATACGATCAATGTTATGTTTGCGCGCGACTTATACGCCAAAGTTTTACCCGGTGATGAGCCTGAGCCTCCAGAAGTGGTGCTTTGGCCATTGTCGCGGCTCGATGAATTATTGGTATCAGATCAATTTAATGAAGCCCGAGCAATTGCTGCGTTAACATTATGTAAGGCTCGCCTTGCAGCGGCCAGTGCGACTCACAAAATTTAAGAAGATTATTATGGATGACCAACGTTTAGAAAAAATTACTGGGCAGTTAGTGGACATTGTTGCCGCTGCTGGCTCGGTTATTCTTGAAGTTTACGAAACAAACTTCGATGTGCAGACAAAAAGCGATGAATCGCCGCTTACCGTTGCAGATTTGTCGGCGCACAAGATTATTGAAGCGGGTTTGCAGGAACTCACGCCGGATATCCCAATCATTTCCGAAGAATCTGAGCCGCCCAGTTATGCCGTACGTTCTCAGTGGCAACGTTATTGGCTGGTCGATCCTTTAGATGGTACTAAGGAATTTGTAAATCGTAACGGTGAGTTTACCGTGAATATCGCCTTGATTGAGGGCGATGCGCCGATATTTGGCGTGGTTGGTGTGCCCTTTCAAGGCAAAATCTATGTCGGCAACGCCCGCAAGGGCCAGGCCTATTTGCTGCACGAAGGGGTTAGGACCGACCTTAAGCCGCAACAACGCGGGGCAGATGAAGCGTCTTTGGTGGTCGTGGCAAGTCGTAATCATGGTGGCGACAGGTTGGAAGCCTACCTGAGTGAGCTGGGTAATCGCTTTTCTGACTGCACCAGAACGCCAGTGGGCAGTTCGTTGAAGCTTTGTGTGCTGGCTGAGAATAAGGCTGACATATACCCGCGCTTAGGTCTGACCAGCGAATGGGATATTGGCGCAGCCCAGGCAGTGCTCGTTGCTGCCGGTGGTGGTGTGTTCACCGAAGACGGCGAACCTTTGCGCTACAACACCAAAGAAAGTTTTTTGAACCCAGAGTTTTTGGCTGTCGCTGATCGAGAATTCCCCTGGCTTGAGCGCCTGCCAAGCTTTCCAGCCAAGGACTAAGCAAGGGGTTCTGCGAAGGTTTTTTAGGCGTTAACGAGGCAAAAAGCGCTATGAAGGGTTGTGTACGAGGCTGTTCAAGAGATTGCGCAGTTTTGTGCGCAATTGTTTGCGCAATTGTTTGCGCAAGAGAACGCGGCAAGTGGTTGGTCTCATCCAGCCCGACTGCATACTGTGCATTCGCCCTGCCGAGGAAAAAAACACTGTATATAGATACAGTCTCGGCTGGTGAGGGTAGCAAGAATACAGAAAAACTCGACAAAATAAACCGCTAAAAAATGAAAATATTGTGAAGAATTTTTTTCCTTTTAATCACAGGGTCTTAGCTCTTAAAGTTGCGGATTTTTTCAGGAATTTTTGTCGGCCAAATAGGTAGATAGAGATTAGTTTTAGTGACACGCGTAAATATTTTCGAAAATTGTGTTTTAACTTCATGTTAACTACATTCATGCTCACGACTTAATTTAGCTGCTAAAGCAATGCTAAAAAGATAGGTAAATGCGCTAATCGCAGCGGCTAGAACCGCAGAACAAACAAGCAGAACAGAAAAATAGAAAAACAAAAAGAACCGAAAAAGAAAGAGAAGAAAAAAGAGAAAAAAAGAGAAAACCATGCAGACAGAACCCAAGATAAATATGGCACAGACTTTTTCGAGTAGATCCGAGATCCTCAGCGGCGTGAAAGTAGCGCAGCCAACCGTGGCCGCCCATTCAAGTTGGGCAGAACAAAACAGTAGGCTGCATGATGAATCCTTTGCTGCTGTTGTCGCCGCGGGTGTTCCGCGACTATTTTTACCGAAAAGTTTGGGCGGGTTTGAAACTGATCCGGTGACCTGTGCGTTGCTTTGCGAGCAATTGGCTGACAGCGATACCGCCGCCGCGTGGCATGTCATGGTTTTTAATGCCGCCAAGTTAATGGCTGCCAAATGGCCAGCGGAAATGGTCGAATTGCTCTGGGCTGAGAATCCAGATCAGTTGGTTTCTGCCAGTGGTCATACGCCCATGCAGGGCCGCAAAACCACTGATGGGTACATAGTGAGTGGCACTCAGCGTTTTGTCAGCGGCTGCGACCACGCTAGCTGGCTTATGTCGCCCATGCTGGTAGAAGGAGAGATGTATACAGTTGTAGTGCCTATGAGCCAATGTAAGAAACTGGATAACTGGGACACGCTGGGCATGCGCGGATCTGGCAGTACCGACGTATTGCTGGATGACATCTTTGTACCCGATTTGCAGGTGGCCCCGCCAGCAACACCAGATACACCCAACAATCTACATTTTCGCGGCCAGTTATATCTTTGCCCTTCGAGAATTGTTTTTGCCACCTATGTACCAGTGGTTTTTAGTCTGGCTCGGCGCGCTTTGCAACAAGTGAGCGCCCTGGTGGCGGATAAAACGCCGGGTGGTGCAGCGGGCAAAGTGCGTGATAAGAATATTGCTCAAGCACACTATGGTAAAGCGTTAGCAAAATACCGTGCTGCTCGGCTAATGTTTTATGATGCGCTGGAAAACACTTGGGACAAAGCTGGGGCGGGCAATGAGGCAGATGCGTTAGATCGTGCTGATCTATATTTGGCCGGTACCCATGCGGTGCAGACCTGTGCTGAAGTTGTTAGGCATGTGGCAGATATTGCGGCAACAGCGATGATCGCCAAAGGTTCAGAACTAGAGCGCATCAGCCGTGACATGGAAACACTGCGGCATCATGGGTTTGTCAATGAATCGCGTTATGCCAGTGTTGCGCAAGTTCATTGGGGCGCAGAACTCGACTATCCAGCAATGCTCAGATAATCCGGCTTTGTTTATAAGAGGTTATACAAGCAGCCGTATAACCAGTTTTATAACTAGTTTTCTGCCCAGTGGTCTAACCCATTTCCGAGCCAACTAGAGTGACAGAGAAGTTTTGTTGGTAGTTTTGCATAAAAGTAGGTAAGCAAATTATGGCCTCAAGCCCCCCACCCCCGTCATCGGCGACTTCGGATCAACCTGCCCATTACGTTATTTATGGTGCTGGCGGTATTGGCGCAACCATTGGCGCGCGCTTACATCGACAAAACTTTAAGGTCACGCTGATCGCCAGAGGCGAGCATGGCCAGATGTTGCAGCAGCGCGGTTTGCATTTCGTAGCACCAGACTGCGATGAAATACTGCAAATTCCTACCGTACTACATCCGCGAGAAATTGTTTTTGATGCCAGTGTAGTGGTGCTTATGTGCATGAAGTCTCAGCATGGATTGGCGGCACTAGAAGATTTGTCCCAAGTCGCCCCCGCGCATACACCTATTGTTTGTGTGCAAAACGGGGTGGATAACGAGCGCCAGTCTCTACGTTTTTTCCCCAATGTTTATGCCAGTGTTGTGATACTTCCTGCGGTATTCCTAGAACCCGGTTTAGTGGTGAGCCATGCAGCAAACAAAGGCGGCATATTAGATACGGGTTGTTATCCTCAAGGCTTGGATTCTTGTGCGGAAAAGATTAATGCAGATCTAGAGTTGGCGGGGTTCAGTGCGCGAGCCGATGCTCAGGTGATGCGGCAAAAATACGCAAAGCTGCTCGTCAACTTGGCCAACGTTTTACAGGCGGGTTTGCATGACGCGATAGATGCCAGAGACATTTCCCTTGCGCTACGAAGCGAAGCGTTAGCTTGTTTTGCAGCGGCAGATATTGAGTGCATGGATAAGGACGAGGCTAAGCGTCGGCGCGAAGGCGTCATGCTTGAAACCCACGTTCCTGGTCACGACCGCTCAGCGGGTTCCTCTTGGCAGAGTATGCAGCGAGGTACCGGCGATATTGAAACTAATTACTTGAACGGCGAAATTGTTTTGCTTGGCCGCTTACATGACGTGCCAACGCCAGCAAATGAAGCCTGTGTTGTGATGGCTATGCAGATGCTGGCGGAAAATCTAGGCCCCGGTGCATACTCTGCGGATTGGTTAAGATCCAAAATTGCAGAATTGTCAGTGCACTAAACGGAATACTTTTCGCCGCAAAGCGCACAGAGTTAGAACGCGTCAATATTTGATGGCAAGGCAGCAACAAGGCAGCAACAGCGGGCTATCAGAGCGTTAATAGAGCATGAATAAAACGGTGATAGAGACTTTGATAGAGACGTTGATAGAGAAGTGATCGAGAGTTAACAGAGAGTCGATAAAGGGGTGACTAATGAGTTTTTATACTAAACGCAGGCTGGCGTTCGCCACTCAAGATCTGCAACAACCTGTGCAAATGCTGCGCCAGCTTGTGGCGGCCCGTGCGGGTACAACGCTCTGGGGTATATGGCATGGTGTTTTTGGCATGGCATCAAACGAGTTGATGTTGGTCACTGCCCACGATGAACAGGAAGATGGTTTAGCGCTGCCAGAAAATGTTCGTGTGGTTGAGGTCTATCAACTCAAAGCCACTGCCCGCCCGACAGACAACTCGCCCCTCAGCCAGGCTGGAATATACGTTTTTCGAGATTTTGTTCTGGACGGTAAAGACATCGAAGAGGTAGTGGCTTTGTCCAGTGCTGCTTGGCAAACCTTTGAAGTGGGAGAGCATTATGCAGCTCAGCCTATGGGTCTGTTCGCGCCGCAAACCCCTTCGGCAAACTGTGTGATGCACTTGCTGACATGGTACCCAGATTTTATTTCGTGGCAGAACTCCCGCGAGTCTGGTCCCGAAGCACTACAACGATTTGCAGCGCGTAGAGCATTAACCTATTCAACCAATGCGGTGGCCACGCGCCTAGATTTGTCTTAGCGGCTTAAAGTAAGCAATTACTTCAGGCCAGCAAGCCACTCGTCGTCGGAACCTTCGTTGATAGAAGCAAAAAGGGGCGTCGTTAAATAGCGCTCGCCAGTGTCCGCAAGC
>JAOJBS010000053.1:0-5214 GCA_028228615.1 Pseudomonadales bacterium
GATGACAGCGCCCTTAAGATCTCTTTTGCCGCTGATGTAGAAACCGTGCCCACCCTCTACAAAACGGATGCTATTGGTGCAGTCACGGACACGCTCGTTGGCTTTGTTCGCGCTGAGTGGCAAGACTTGATGCAGCGTTTGAGCGGCGAATTGGCAAGTCCAGAGCTCGACCTTGATTGGCAAAAGCTGCCCGAGTGGCGACCGGGTTGCGGCTCTCTTTCAGTAGATCCAAGCAATGCAGATCGCTTGCGCGCTGAGGCTGAGAATAGCCCTATCCGTGCACGCAAGATCGCTATTGGTAGTCAGGACGATGAATTCGAGTTTATGTTCGATCAAGGTTTTTCTGATGGCCTGCCCGTCATTCCTCCGACCCCGGAGCGTGTATTGAGAATGCTCGAGGGTAGCCGGCGCGACGCCCAAGAAATTGTCGGCGTTATGGCGCCTAACCTTGGCGAAGTAACCATTGAAAAAATTGCCATTAACGCGGTTATGGCAGGGTGTAAGCCGCAGTATTTGCCAGTCGTCATTGCCGCGGTAGAAGCCATCAGCACGGATGATTACAACGTCCACGGTGTTATGGCCACAACCATGGGCGCGAGTCCTGTGATTGTGGTCAATGGTCCCATACGTCATCAAATAGGCATGAATATGGGCATGGGTGCGCTGGGTCAAGGTAACCGCGCTAACGCCACCATAGGGCGCGCTGTGCGCCTTGTGATCCGCAACGTTGGCGGTGCTAAGCCCGGTGAGACCGAGCGCTCGGTACTGGGTAACCCAATGAAATTCACCATGTGCTTTGCTGAGTGGGAAGAGCGCAATCCGTGGCAACCTTTGCATGTGGAGCGCGGTTTTGACGCCTCTGATTCGGTGGTCAGTGTATTTACGATGACCAGTGGTCCTTCACTGATCGTAGATCAAGAGTCGCGCAGCGCTGATGCGCTGGCCGGTACTATCGGTCAGACCCTTGAGGGGATTTACAATCCAAAGGCGCATTTTGCCACCAACTGCCTATTGGTGGTTGTGCCTGAGCATGTAGATACCTTAATGCGTGATAACTACAGCAAAGCGGACTTGCGACGGCGGATACAAGAGACCTCGTCTCGACCCACCCGTGAGCTTGTCGGTAATGACGTCTCAGGCGCGGGCCTCAAGCCTGCTGCCGCTGCGGGCATGAGTGAAGAGGCCTTAGACCGAATGATGCCTAAGTTCAGGACAGAAGAGGATATTCACATTGTTGTGGCTGGCGGCGAGGCGGGCAAGTTTTCAGCGGCCTTTCATGGCTGGGTCACTGGCAGCATAGGTTCGATCCCGGTATCGAGAAAAATAGATATTTGATGCGGCGTTGCATAGCCGAATGAGTTATAAATAGAGTTGGAAAAATAACAGGAGAGTTGTGGATATGGCGATGTTATCCATTTTGGACCCCACCGATGAGCGGGTGCCAGTGTCGCGGCAAATTACGCCGAGACCAAAGCAGATTACAGGCAACGTAGCGTTGCTGGATATTTCTAAGCCTCGCGGCAATGTGTTACTTGACCGGTTAGAAGAAACGTTGAGCCAGCGCCTACCGGATGTAAATATCACCCGTTACGCTAAGCCAACATTTTCTAAGCCAGCGCCTGAAGAGCTGCGGCAACAGATTCAGGCAAACAGCGATTTTGTCATTGAGGCCTTGGCTGACTGAGGATCCTGTACCACGTGCAGTTTGCATGACACGGTATGGTTTGAGATTCAGGGTACGCCCGCAGTCTCTATCGCTTCTTCAGAATTTGTCACTGCGGCAGATGCGCAAGCCACTGCATTAGGCATGCCTGATGCTGAGCGAGTATTTGTTCAGCACCCCATTCAGGATGCAACAGATGATGAAATGCGCGCTAAGACAGATGCGATTATCGACAAAGTCATAGCTGCGTTGAGCCAAATGGAAGGGTCGAATACCTAAGTTTTGCTCGATAAGCAATGGGACCGCTCAGCAGTCCCATTGCTTAGGTCTTTTCTTCGCTGATGGCTGACTAGGCCTCTTTAACTACGAAATTCGAAATTAGATCTTAGAAACGAGATCTAGAGTTGTTGTGGCTTACGCCATTATTGCATTCTTTTGGGTAATTTTTTTGTCCCAGGGTTGCAAACCTGTTTTTTCTAGGTCTTTTGCAAAGGTTTCTGTGTGCAAAATGCGCCAAATAGTTCCATGGTCTCAGGCCCCATTTTGCACAGGTATTTCTCTCTTGCGACAGCAACAAATTTTCCCTAACGGTATCTATTTTGGCTACTACATTGTCGGCGCTGCCTTCATCGCACAATTTGTCGCCATTGGCATGTACAGCTATGTGCTGGGATCGTTTATGGACCCTATGCTCAATGAGCTGGGTTGGTCGCGCTCTGATTTCACCTTAACCCGCTCTATCGGTCAGTGTGTCATGGCATTGGTAGGGGTTTTTGTCGGCGTGCGGGTGGACCGTTATGGCGGTCGGCCCATTATGCTTGTTGGCGGCGTGCTACTTTCCGTGGCGTTGTGTATGCATAGTTGGGTACAAACGCTGTGGCAGTGGTGGATACTCAATGGCGTTATCGTCACCGCTGGCTGCGCCATGTTGGGCAACTTGGTGGTTAACGTAACGCTGTCCAAGTGGTTTGTTGAACAGCGCGGTTTAGCCATAGCCATTGCTGCAATGGGTATTTCCTTTGGCGGCATTGTGCTCACGCCATTAGCTACTTGGCTCATTGATACAATTGGTTGGCGAGAGTCTTGGTTGTGGCTGGGCGTGGGCACCGCTGTATTTGTTTTGCCCGTGGCGCTGTTAGTGCGCCGTTCGCCAGAAGATTATGGTCTGAATCCAGATGGTCACAGCGCAGAGCAAATTGCTCAGGGCCAAGGTCAGCGGGCTAAGGATGAATTGGCGCGCTCTTTCACTCGGGCTCAAGCATTGCGCACCTTTTCGTTTTATGCCTTGGTCATCGCTTTCGGTTTCTTTTCCATCAACATCGTTGTGATGTTGTTGCAGACAGTCCCTTACTTAACAGATAACGGTTTTACTCGTACTGAGGCCGCTTATGCCATTGTTGTTGCATCCATCCCGGCCATGTTGTCCAAGCCGGTTTGGGGCTATCTTATTGATCGAAGCCCAACTAAGCCTTTGGCAGCGCTCTCCGCATCCCTAACTGGGGTGGCATTAGCCTGTATCGTTTTTTCCACAATCAGTGGCCAACTGTTCTGGGTCTACGCCGCATTCTTTTTGTTGGGCGTTGGCTGGGGCGGCATGATCCCTATGCAAGAGGTCATATGGGCATCTTTCTTTGGCCGTCGATTTCTCGGCGCCATTCGCGGCGCAGGTATGCCATTTTCCTTGGCCCTAGGTGCACTGGCCCCTTGGTTTTCGGCGCTGTATCGTGACGCCTATGGCGACTACGGCGTACCCTTTATGGTGGTAGCGGGGCTGAACATTTTCTCTGGCGTGTTGATCTTTTTTGCGCCGCCGCCGAAGAAGCTGTCCAGTAACAAAACAGTATAAGTTTTAACAGTGTCAGTGGTGCGCTTGCGCCGCTAAATGGCATTTTATTGTGTGGGGTAAAGTATTAACCTTCACCATTAGTCAGTATAGGGGAGTGGTATGACGCAAAATATGCAAATTAAATCGACAGGTCCTGTGGGTGCAGTGGTTGCTAATGTTGATCTGAACAATGTTAGCGACAGTCAAATGCAGACACTGCAGTCCGCGTTTGCGGAGCACGGGGTGCTGTTTTTTCGCGATCAAAATCTCAGCCCAGAAGCGCACTTAGATTTTGCACGACGCTGGGGTGAGATCAACGTCAATCGATTTTTCGCCCATGTTGACGGCTATCCTGAAATTGCTGAAGTGGCCAAAGAGCCAGACCAAGAATTTAACATTGGCGGTAACTGGCATACAGATCATTCCTACGATCAAATCCCAGCATTGGGTTCTATGCTGCTAGCCCACGAAGTGCCTGATGTTGGCGGCGATACGCTGTTCGCTAATTGCAGCAAAGCCTATGACAGTTTGTCAGAGGGTATGAAGGCAACCTTATCTACTTTGCGTGCAGTGCACTCTTCCAGGCATGTCTTTGGTAATGCCACGGGTTATCTAGACGCGCTTAAAGGCAGACTAGGTAACGGCGACGCCGCCACTCAAGACGCAGTACATCCGGTGATTGTTAAGCATCCACTTTCTGGTCGCCCAACACTTTATGTGAATGCTGCATTTACGCTCAGATTTGAAGGTTGGACAGACCAAGAGTCCAAGCCGTTGCTCGATTACCTGTATGCCCACATTGGTCGTCCAGAGCACAGTTATCGCTTTCAGTGGGGTAAAGGCTCATTGGCGTTTTGGGACAACAGGGCAACATGGCATTGGGCGCTCAATGACTACCACGGTCATCGTCGTTTAATGCATAGGGTCACCATAGAAGGCGAAGCACTAGGCGGCATATAGCAGACGTTTAGCCCGCCTGATACTCGCGCGGCCTCGCCGCGCGTTTTCTCTCTATATGCGCTTGTTATGCGCTTCGCGCTGTCTCTTAGTGCTAATGGTTAGTACTATTCATCAGTACGGTTTATTAGCTCTGTCTCTTAAGATTATCGCAGCGTCCTAAAACACGTTCTCACTTCATCAACAAAAACATTGGGCTGTTCAAAAGCAGCAAAGTGGCCGCCTTTTTCCTTCACGGACCAATGCACTATGTTTTTGTATACTTGCGCCGCAAAGCGCTCGCTGGTGCGAAAAATTTCTTTTGGAAATATGGTCGCGCCCATAGGTACTGTGATGGGCGTTGCGTCTGAACTGCCGCCAAAGCTCTGCCAGTAAAGTCGAGCTGATGAAGCACCCGCGGCGTTAAGCCAGTAGACCATAATGTCGTCCAACATTTCATCGCGGCTTATGGCGTTTTCTGGATGGCCGTCACAGTCTGTCCATGTATAGAACTTCTCAATGATCCAAGCAGCTTGGCCGCTGGGTGAGTCTACTAGCCCGTAGCCCAGTGTTTGTGGTCGCGTGGCCTGTTGTTTGGAATAACCAGAATCCCACTCTTGATAGAACTGCCATCCGGCCAGTGCAGATTTTTCCAAATCCGTCAGATCTTCCGCAGTGGCATCTGGCGGTACTACCACCATATTCAAATGGATCCCTAAGCAGTGTTCAGCATCTTGGCGAGCAATAGCAGAGGTCACCACCGAGCCCCAGTCGCCGCCCTGGGCAAAGT
>JAOJBS010000055.1:0-5167 GCA_028228615.1 Pseudomonadales bacterium
AGGCGGCAGTGTTAGGGCGCCCAAAGTTAGAGTAGTTAGTTGGGCGAGTGGATTGACGAAGAAATAGCGACATACATCTTCACAAAAATTTGATGCCGAGTAGACAGTTTTGAATCAATCATGTTGACGAATATCGAGATAATCGGTAGAAGTTAGAGGATAAACGGTAGATAAATCTAACTGTTAACTAATGGTGTACGCTCGAGGTTGTGGATGTTTAGTAATGTTGATTCGATGAAAGGTTCTACTGAGGCCGATGAATTTTTGAGTAGGTGTACAAAACACTTTCTTAACTTAGGTGCTGATTCTGCGCCCACACTGCATTTCCCGACCAAAACTGGAGCGATTTCAGTTTTTGTCTTTGAGCAAAATGCAGCCACTTTAGGTTTCTTTTCCGGCATCCTCGCAAGTGACAGCGCTCGCTTTCGCCGCATGGCCGAAGCTTATGCGCGTGCGCAACCTAATTTGATGAAGGGTGGCGCAGGCTGGGCGATAACACGCTTTGCTGGCGCGGAACATCTAAGTTTGCAACTAGGCAGTGAGATCTATGTGCGCAGGGTGCCCAAGAATATTAGTAAATCATTAGTGTGCAGAGCGAAGTCCGAGCAGAGATTTTTGGATTGTTCTGTTGAAACCGCATACTCTAATGTCCAAGGCGCGATGCCGTTAGCACTTGCCTATACGTTAGCCGGATGAAATTTAGGGGCTCCGCAGTATTTTGCAGTGCAGGGATACTACGTTTGTCCGCTTTTTGTTACCTCTCCTCTGCTGGGTCTCGTTAAATGGCCCTGAATCACCAGACCCTACCTCAATAGAGGAGCCAACTTGTTATGAGTGAGAGTACAGAGCAGTTTTCCCTTGAAGACGACCAAACAATGACCCTGTTTTCTACCAGACTAAAACAGTTACGCAGCGACAGCGGGTTGTCACTGCGTGGTTTGGCTAAGGAAGTCGGGGTTACAGCCAATGCGGTGTTGCGTTGGGAGAAAGCTGAAGTCACGCCCACTCGCGGCAAAATGATCGAGTTAGCCCGTTTCTTTCAAGTTGAACCAGGCTGGTTGGCTTGGGGGCTTGGTAACAAAGACTCCAGTATTGGTTTAGAGGCATTAATTGCTAAAATTAGTCGCCTTACCGATGCGGAGATGTCTGCTATATCGGCGATAGTTGATTCCTTGGAGGAAGCTAGAAATCAGGCTGTTGAACTTGTTGCAGACTCGGTGGGTGACCCAGTAGCAGCCTCTCCAATGAACAACGGTGTTGACTGACTCTTATTTGTGTCTTGAGTATGGGCGCTCGTTGAGCGCCGGTGTCTTAGGTAAAAATGCCGAAATGTTGAGTGTTTAGAGCAAGGGTTTGATTTGGGGGCATTGTCTCTTTTGTCATTTTATCGCCTCTACTTTGTGCCTCTACTTTGTGCCTCTACTTCGTGCCTCTACTTTGTGCCTCTCCTTTGCCTCGTTTTCGCCTCGCTTTTCCAGCTCTTTAGCTTCTCAGTGGTCCCTATGACCTTTCTCTCCTTTTCCTTCTCCTTCTCTGTCACCTTCTCCCTCACGCTCTAACGCTAAGGTCTATTCAATTTTTCTTTGCATTTTTTTCGCTTCATTGTCCTCCCTATTAGGTGGTGCGGCTAAGTCGTTGCAATTTCTCTTGTCCCCCAGTTTGAAAATTCGCTGTTTTTACGCCATGGTGCTTGCCGCAGTTGTATTAAAAGGGGAGAAAAGTGCCGATTAATATTTTGGGCATGATTGGCGTTACGCCGCCTGCATCGGCTTCTACGGTGCACATTGTGGGTGGTGGGGTAGATGCAGACTACATCAGTACATTCAC
This sequence comes from Pseudomonadales bacterium, assembly GCA_028228615.1. Taxonomy (GTDB): domain Bacteria; phylum Pseudomonadota; class Gammaproteobacteria; order Pseudomonadales; family Azotimanducaceae; genus UBA4421. The sequence continues at coordinate 1,828 of JAOJBS010000055.1, forward strand.
ACAGGTACATGAAGCGTCTGATTTTGATGCGGTGCTGATTGGTCATTCTTCTAGCTCAGCGGATGGCTTTGCGATTGCTCAGCATGCGGCCTATCACACTGAAAAGATTAAGATTCTATTAGCACATCGCCCTGGTTTTGCCGCGCCTACCCAAGCCGCTCGACGGGTTGCGACGCTAGACAATCTTATTGGTGGTCGCTTGCTGCTGCACATCATTACCGGTGGGGTGGATGCAGACCAGCGTCGGGATGGCGATTATCTGCCGCATGATGAACGCTATCAGCGTACTGATGAGTATCTCGAAGTGATGCGCAAGGTTTGGACCAGTGATAAACCTTTTGATTTTGAGGGTAAATATTATCAAGTGAGCCGCGCAGTTTCTGAAGTGGCGGCGGCGCAATCGCCCCATGTTCCATTATGGTTTGGTGGCATTTCAGATGCGGCAATCCCCGTGGGCGCAAAGCATTGTGATACTTATGCGTTGTTCGGTGAACCTCGCAAGCAGGTATCCGAGCTAATGGAGCAGTTAGACCAGGCTGCGCAAGGCTTTGGCCGTAAGCTTAAATACAACCTGTCTTTCCGGCCGATTATTGGCGACACAGAAGAGGCTGCGTGGCGTAAAGCCAAGGATATTTTGGCGGGTGTGGAAGCCGAAGCGGGTGGTCGCAAGTCGTCCAAGCAGCCGGAGGCGGAAACGGCTCGTCGGTTGAGTAGCTTAATCAAGGGTGGTGAAGTACAAGACGAGCGTCTGTGGGTGCCTATTGCCGCAGCTGCTCAGGGCAGCGGCAATTCAACCGCCTTGGTAGGCACGCCTGAACAGGTGGCTGAAGCCATCGCCAGGTACTATGACCTAGGTGTGAGTGGCGTGCTCATTCGAGGCTTTGATCCATTTGAGGATGCCAAAACTTACGGCGAGGAGCTAATACCGTGGATCAGAGAGAAGGTAAAACAGCGCGATGAGGCTAAAATCTGACAACGCGCGCTTTGTGTTAGGGCGCGGTGTTATGGCGTGCTGCTGAAATTGGAAGCGGGGATGGGAACGCCGGGTTGCTGCAAGCCAGTCAGCTTCGCGCGCATAATACTTTACTCAGTAAACGAGGACTGGACCGCATATTCGTCGGTTGTCTAACAACAGCCGGGTTTAGATAACGCGGCCCTCTAATGGTCCAACCACTGCCCAATCTACTAAAAAGGACGCAACGGCAAGCACTACGCAGATAAGTCCGATGAAGCCAAGTAGTCTCCAAACATGAAACGTCTCTTCTCCTTCGGGGGCATGGTCTTGTTCTTCGGGTAACATTTAGTGGCTCCGTTGTCGTTCTCTGTTGTTGTTCTCTGCTGTTGTTCTCGGCGGTCGTTCTCTAAAGTACCCGCCGGAGTATGCGCCTTCACGAGAAGACTGCATCTTTTTTCAAATTTTAGTGTTGGAGCTTTCACGTCTGTGCAGTGTGAAATCATCCAATTTGTTGGGCGATGTTAGATTTTGTCTAAATAGTGCCCATTAACGTACTTATCGCTTCAGCAGTGAGTCCTGCAGCTTCACCTGAACGGAGCACGTCGCTCCAACTGTTGTCGTCTATGTCGACACCATTTGCCTCTCTAGCGGCTTTCGTTATTTGTTCTGGGTCGCCTGGAATCAGAACTTTCTCTGTGCCGTCTGCTGGGGTGCTGGCGTAGATGTAATCAATCATTGCGCTGACTTCATCGTCAAATGCTTGCAAGTCGCCAACCGCCGCAGGGTCAATGATAATGGACAGCATGTTGTTTAAGGTGGCTCCTAAACGAACATTTTTGGGTTGCATAGTGAAGTTGCCGCCCAACCCGCCTCCTAACAGTTCGCACATCACCATTAGCCCATAGCCTTTGTGTTGGCCAAAGGGTTGCATTGCGCCTTTGGCTTCAGGTCCAAAGATGACCGCTGGATCGTTTGTGTCTACACCATTCTCGTCGACTAAGGAGTTGGGTGGCACGGGCTCACCTTTCATGTGCGCAACACGCACCTTGCCAGCGGCAACGGTAGTGGTGGCCATATCTAAGACCACATGTTTGCCGTCTGCTCGAGGTACCGTGCAGCAAAATGGATTGGTAATAAAGCGGCGGTCGCGCCCGCCGTAGGCCACTACCATGGGGTCGTGACCCACCACATTGACATAATGCGTGGACACCAAACCTGCGTCTGCACACACTTCGCCAAATGCCCCTATTCTGCCAAGGTGCGCTGCATTGCCTAGGGCAACACAGCAGATGCCAAGTTGTTTGGCGCGCTCAATGCCCAATGTCATTGCTTGCATACCTACTACTCGGCCCATACCGAGTTCTGCATCAAAGGAAATAACCGCGCCATTGTCTTTGATCAATTTCGCATCGTTTGCTGGATTGATATGACCTGCTTTCATAGAGCGTACGTAGCTTGGGATCATGCCCACGCCATGAGAGTCGTGACCTTTTAGGTTTGCTTCAACCAGATGAATGGCCACGGCTTTAGCGTTTTCTTCGGGAGCGCCTGCCGCGTGAAGTATTGCGCTGGCTAGGTTGGTCAAATTTTGGTGTTGAATGATCATGGTGTTTCCCCAGCCCCTAGCTACGTTATTAGTGAAGTTTTTTCAGTCGTAAATAATGTCTTGATCTGGCTTAGAGCGCCAGTAGGAAATTCAGTGAGGGTGAGCTGCGCCACGTTGTGCTCATTGAATTTTTCTGAAAACAGGAGAGCTCTTTGCCGTTGTGCCGGTTTTGTCAACGCTCAAGCAGGCGGCAACATTAGCTGGCGAAATAGAGATATTGATGAGTCAAGTCATTGAGGAACAACGACTTTTGCTAAATTTGCTAGCCTGTCAACGGTCTCTAGAAGACGGTTCAGCAAACAAGCAAATGGTGCACCCGACTGGATTCGAACCAGTAATCGCCGGTTTCGTAGACCGGTGCCTTATCCAGTTGGGCCACGGGTGCTCAACGAGGGCAGCATTATCTTGAAGAATGCTTTGGATCTCAACTCATTTAGTACTCTTGAGCAAAACTAATTTCATATTCGGACATTTTTGCACTCTTTTGTTGCGCTAAGGTCGCGCTAAGCCGGTATTTATCGTCCGCAGAATTTTTGATTGGCGTAATCTGTCGGGTTCGCTATACACTCTGATGAGAGAATTTTCACCATGCAAAACGGTGAGTTAGGTAATCGGAGGTACATGTGAGTGGGCTTTTAGAATCGGGTGTTGAGTTGATGATGATAGGTATGGGAACGGTGTTTTCCTTCCTTGCGTTGCTGGTTGTTGTTACTCAGACCATGTCATGGGTGGTTTTGAAATTTGGCTTGGCGAGTGATCCGCAGGTGGCAAATACAGGG
>JAOJBS010000057.1:0-5035 GCA_028228615.1 Pseudomonadales bacterium
CTTGGACCCTTCGCTACTCTCTAACCTTGCGGATAACGTATCCCAAAACCCTTTCTATTGTGGGGCAAAAGGCTCTTTAACCTAAAGCTTTTGTAGCAAAAGCCTCTTTACCCGATGGCTTTTGAGGCAAAAGCCTTGGCCCACTTATAGTCGGCTTTGCCGTTGGGGCCTCGGCGCACTTCTGGTGCCGGCAATATTTGCCTGGGTGTTTTGTAGCCAGACAAATGTTCTGTGGTGAAGGCTATTAGCTCTTCTGCAGTAAGTTCACTGCCCTCTTTAAAAGAGGTCACTGCCACTATGCGCTCGCCGAAGCGCTCATCGAACACGCCAACCACTAAGCAATCTACTACTTCAGCGTGGCGCTTCACTGCCTCTTCTACCTCTTCCGGGAAAACCTTTTCGCCGCCGGTATTGATACAGGCGCTGCCACGGCCCAAGAGGATAATGGAGCCATCTGCCTCCACCGTTGCATAGTCTCCAGGGAAGCTATAGCGCACACCGTCCACTTCACGAAAGGTTGCGGCAGATTTTTCTTCGTCTTTGTAATAGCCCAATGGGACAAAAGCTGAGGTGGCAATTTTACCCATCTCGCCAGAGCCTGCTTCGACAAACCGGCCATCGTCAGTGATCACTCGAACGCCTTCATTTAACTCAAATTTGGCAGTGCCCTTCACATCTTCCCGCGTGGTTGCCGAGCTGCCCATACCCCCTTCCGAGGATCCCATAATGTCTGCCAGCACCATGTCGTGATGGCGCAGCAAACCTTCCTTTATTTCTTGGCTCCACATGACCCCACTTGAGGCAATTTGCTTCAGCGTGGATAAATCGTAGGGCGTGCCGCGTTTCTCCGCGGCATCTAGCGCCGACAGAATTGGCCGGGCAAATGCATCACCCACAATGACCACATCTGAAACTCGATACTCTTCTACTTGGCCCAACAGTAGATCAGGGTCTAGGCCCAGCTTAGACGTGGTGACCACTGTGCCGCCCAATAACATAGGCAAAAAGCTACCCAACCATATGCCAGTACCATGCATCAATGGACACGCTGGCAAACTCACAGGTGGCGCTTCGATCTGCTCAAGAAAGCCCAGATATTCCGACATGTTTTTTGGCGGCGTAAGACCTCGACCCGCCGCGCCCATGCCAATAAGAAATTCTGCAAACGCGCCTACTGGATACATGACGCCTTTGGGCATTCCGGTAGTGCCGCCGGTGTAGAGCATGTAAACGCCTTCTGGATCTTGGGCAACTCTGGGGGCGGGTTTGTTTTGCCTGATGGCGCGCTCATAATCTTCGGCGCCCTTCAGTAGCGCTTCAGTGCCATCATCTACCTGCACGAACAACTTCACTTTTGGCAGGCGGTCCTTAATTTCCCAAATGCGCATGGCGTAAGAGGACTGGAAAAAAATCACCTCGGAGTCACTGTTGTCCAGCAGGTAGACCAGTTCATCAGTCTTGTAGCGGTAATTGACGTTGATGGGGCATCCCCCCACTTTAAAAATAGCGAACTGGGCCTCTTGGTATTCATTGCGGTTGTGCATATATAGAGCGGCTTTTGCACCAGGCCCTACACCGTGGGCAATGAGCAGACTGGCTATAGACCCAGCACGCTGCTCGAATTCACGCCAACTGGTATAGCGTCCATCAGCAATAGTAGCTGTGCGATTAGGGTAGGCATCGCTAAGCGCCTCCCAAGCAGATGCAAAATGAAAATCCATACCCTCTCCTGTTCAGCCTTTAGGCGGCAAAAAAATTGCTGTGAAAATATTCCCCTCGGAAATTTGCCCCAGTCCGCACTCTCCTAGAGGTAGGGCAAGATCTCCAATACAGCCAAGAATACTGTCTGAATTATAGGCAAAGGTCCACGCTGGGGTTCTGGCAGATGGCACCCTAAAATTTGAGTCCCTGCGGCCTGTCCGTGCACTCATCCTGTCTAGCAGTCGGCGCTTTGTTGGCTTATTCGTCTGCCTGTTTATTTGTCTATTCGTCTGCGTATTTGTCGACCTATCCGCCCGTTTATCTGTCAGTCTATCCACCCGCTTAGTCATCCATGCCTTTAACCGCGCTCAGTGGTTGGTATGCTTCAAGCCAACTTTTAGCAAATTTGACCATTGTTTGCGCATGATTTGAGCATTTACCCCATCAAAACAACGTTTGTGCTCGATATAAAGCTGGCACGGGAATTGTAATGTTACTGATATAGGCGGTACCGGTGTCATAGGTCTCCGAGGTTTTAACAGAGGTTTAACAAACGTTTAACAGATGGAATGGAAGCTCTATTTACCGCCTTACAACTTTTACCAATTGGAGACTAAACCAGTGAAAGGGCAGCTACGTATATCTCGCGTTAAACGACCACGAGCAACTTTGCTAGCAATACTGATGCTCGGAGGCGCATATTGCTCACTAGGATTGTGGGTTCACGGCCAGCAAATTGTTGACCACAACCCTCCCATGCAAGTTGCTGAGCAGCAGGTTAAACAGCAAATAGAGGAGCAAGTTGAACAAATGAGCAAGCGCATTGTGAGCGTGGTACATAAGCCTGGTGCCAACATTATTAGGATTGTTCATGCGCTGTAGCGCAGTTTAGCTGAGTTAGAATTGCGCTATGAGTTAAAGCGATAAGACACGTATACATATAAGGAAAGATATTGTGAGTTGGAAAAAAAAGTTACATCTAGACAACATCTATTTGGATAAAGACAACGCTTGGATCTTCGGTGTTTGCGCCGGCATTGGCAAAGCCCATAATTTGGCGCCACAACTGGTCCGCGTATGCGCCATTATCAGCGGCCTGTTCTTTGCCAAACTCACCATCGCAATTTATCTAATTGCTTGGCTTATGTTCGACGACACCGCCCCACAGGCTGAAGTATTTCGTGCTGACGATTAGCCTTTTACAATTGGCCAGGCAACGGCCCAGAGGTTTTCAGCATTTTTACCGTCAACTTCATGCCGCTTAATTTGGTAGAAATCTTCACCGGCAAGTACCCTAATGAAGGTGCCAGCCAGTAACTCACCCGCCGATGCACACTGCCTTGCACATATTCGTAGGGCTCTGACTCTACTTTGATAACAGTAATAATCTGTCCCGCAACAGACATTTGAGTAGTAGCCTGAGCAACTGAAAATCTATAACGACCAATTGTGTCGTCCACATAACTCAAAGGAACACTCTGTTTAGTATTCGGCTTAGTACTGAACTGAGTACTCAGATGAGTACTCGACTGAGTACTTTTTCCGTTCTTCCCCAAGGCACAGGCCAGCGCAGCAAATTGACTGAGCTTATCGACATAAATTGCGTCATCTAGGGGCAATGTTACTGTCTGTGGCTGGGCATCTGGTGTTTTTGGCCCCTGAGTTAACCCTTGGTAGTGAATCTGTTTCTTCAGCCAATCAAATGCTACGGCATCATCAAACCGCCAACCGGGGCTAAAGCCACTGTTCTGATAACTGTGTAAACGGTAGTCGCAGCTGGCCAAGGAAAAAACTGACTGGTGATTATTCGCCGCTAAAAAGTGATCTACCTGACTTGTTGCTACAACTTGGCGGCCATCCCACTGAACCTCAACTCGCGCCTTCAGACCCACGGGCAACCCCAATAAATACACACCGTATTCCCAGTTACCCGCCATAGCGTTGGCAATCACTAGACCTTGATCTGGCGCTGGCAATTTTTCTTCGTAGCTTTCCAGCGCCTTGTGGCCGCTCAAACGCGAGGCCTCACCTTGAGCTTGACCTAAGGGCGACAGCAAAAGGAGCATAAGGATCAGCGGGAGCAAATTTAGGCTACTTGTTAGGCGAGGGCTTTGAGAGAAATAGAGTGCTCGGCAAATTTCAGTCGTTATCACTTTTGGGGTCGTTATCTTGTTGTTGGGTTTCACTCGGCAATTGAATTGCAGTACTGGGCCGCTCAATTGCTGATGTAGGCGTGTTGGGTGAAGCGTCTCGCCACTGTTTGAAGCTTTCAAGCTCGGTACTCAACTGTGCAATGACATAACTTATGACTGCTGCGTCGTCGATAAACCCCCAGCCGAATAAAAAGTCCGGCACACCGTCTAATGGCACCACAAAATAAATAACGGCGCCGGCAACACTGGCGATGGCTTGTGTAGAGATGTCTCGGTAGTCGCCGGCTATGTAGGCCTTGAGCAAATCAATCAAAAGACCGAGTTGCTCGCCTACGGCTTGGATTTTTTCGCTACCGCTGCCATTGAGCTTTTTGGCCGCCTGCACCAGCAGCCGCGTAAGCCCATTCGGATTGCTCAGCAGCTGCGCACCCCGGCGCAGATAGGCACTAAATCCTGAAGGCTCCTTTTGGCTCATAGCTAAAGGTCTGCCTCGTTCGCCAGCGCTGAACTATTTGTGCTGCTTGGTTTAGTTGCCGTCCACGAAACTTGGGGCGCATAGGTTGTAACGTTCTGACGAGCAAAAGAAAGCGCCCAGCGTACAAAGGTTTCGCTGTGTGTCTCTTTCGCTAGGCTATCTATACCCTGCGAATAAACTCGTTCGCCTAATATGTCTTCCCTATGGGTCATCAAGGCCCGAGCGTAATCTTTATTGAACTCCGGGTGACCTTGAATAGTTATGACCTGATTATGCAGGGTGAATCCAGCCATGGGGCAGAAGTCATTGCTGGCAAATAGTTGGGCGTATTGCGGCAATTGCTGCACCTGGTCCTTATGACTAGAAAGCAAGCTGAGGTCTTGAGCGCCACCTTGCATCCACGCGCACTTTTCCACTTGGCTTGTATGTATGCCCACGGCCCAACCCGCAGGTGCCGGCGCTACTAGACCGCCGAAAAAGTGCGCCATCAATTGATGCCCAAAACAAATGCCAATGAGCTTTTTCTGCTGGTTTAAGGCACGGGCGATAAACTGGGCCAATTCAAAGATCCACGGCTCGTCGTCATACACACTCAGACGACTGCCGGTGACAATGTATGCATCACACTCAACCGTTTCCGGCATGGCATCTTGGACGACATAATTGGTAAACCTAATGTGCGGGTCTTGCTCAAGGAACAGGTCCA
>JAOJBS010000058.1:0-4927 GCA_028228615.1 Pseudomonadales bacterium
CATTCACTTGCGTGCTTATGCGCAAAAGCAACCGAAGCAGGAGTTCAAGCGAGAGTCGTTTGAGCTCTTCCAAAACCTTTTGTTCGACATTAAGTATGAGCTGGTACGCATGCTTTCGCGTATGCAGATTGAGAGCCCAGAAGAGGTTGAAGCGCAGGCTGCGGCGTGCAGAAGCAGCGAAGCGGATGAATTTTGAGCACCGCAAGGCTCAAGGCATGGGCGGCGAAGGGACGCCCACTCAATCACCTAATCAAGCAGATCCAAAAGGTGAAACCTTTGTGCGTAACCAACCCAAGGTGGGACGAAATGAGCCCTGCCCGTGCGGGTCTGGACGTAAATTTAAACAATGTCACGGCACCGTATAACGACAGTAGTTACGCTCCAAACGCCTTTGTTTGGAACGCCCCCTAGCGAGTGCTTTTAGTCAGTGTGGTTTGGAGAGATAGATGGCGGTTAATTTGTCAGCGCCAGGAAAGTTGCTTGAAGTCCCTGGTATACAAATGGGTACCGCGAGAACCGGAATCAAATCCGCGGATCGTGACGATGTCGCTGTTTTTTCCTTTGCGCCTGGCAGTAGCACCGCTGGCGTATATACCCAATCTTCTTTTATTGCACCTCCAGTTCAACTGGCAAAAGCACGACAAGCACATTGTCGTGCATGGGTGATTAACAGTGGTAATGCTAACGCCGCTACGGGTGAGCTGGGACTTCAAGATGCTGACGCTGTTTGCAGTCATGTGGCCGAGCAGCTCGGTGTGGATCTAGCCACCGTTTTACCGTTCTCAACCGGAGTTATTGGCGAAAGACTAAACGTGCCAGCCCTGCAAAATGCGGTAACAAAAGCCGTTGTTGACCTTGGCTCCGGCGCGTGGCTGAAAGCTGCTGCCGCAATTATGACAACCGACACCGTTGCTAAAGCTTGTAGTCAGCAGGTGTCAGTTGGCGGTGAGGTGGTGACAATTACCGGTATAGCCAAAGGCTCTGGCATGATTAAACCCAACATGGCGACTATGCTTGGCTTTGTTGGGTGTGACGCAAACATTTCCCAAGCGCTGTTGGCGGTAATGGTGAAAGAAATTGCCGATGAAAGTTTTAACCGAATTACCGTAGACGGCGACACCTCAACAAACGACTGTTTTATGGTCTGCGCTACCGCGCAGAGCAAAGCTGCAGCAATAGTGTCTCAAGACGATTTGGCTTATCAGCAATTGCGCCAAGGGCTAACTGAGGTCGCGCAAATTTTGGCTCAAGCCATTGTCAGAGACGGCGAAGGCGCCACTAAGTTTGTCACGGTTCAAGTCACGGGTGGCGCGTCTGCGCAAGAGTGTTTGGAAGTTGCCTACACCGTAGCCGAATCGCCATTGGTGAAGACCGCGCTCTTTGCGGGTGACGCCAATTGGGGTCGATTTTGCATGGCCATTGGCCGTGCAGAGGTTGTAGATCTAGATGTCGCAAACGTAGCGCTTTGGCTGAACGAAGTGGAAGTGGCAAGTGGCGGCCTAATGTCTTCTACCTATACTGAGGCAGCGGGAGCTGGTGTGCTGGCCCAAGATGAATTCAGCGTTATCATCGATTTGGGGCGTGGCCGCGCAAGTGAAACTATTTGGACCACTGATCTTTCCTACGAATACGTGCGTATTAACGCTGAGTATCGCTCCTAGGTAAATCTCCTAGGCTATTTTGGACAGGTGATCGGCGACTGAAAAAAAGCACAGGGATATAGATGAAGTGCACCTTGCAGGTTCTAACCGAACTCCTCGTGTAGGTGTCTTGCTCAGCCCTCGCAATAGGGCTAACTGTCCTCGCCAAATTCAGGTTCGCTATCACCAGGAATTTTATGGTCTTCGCCTGCCCAGGCACCTAAATCAATCAGCCGACAGCGCTCTGAGCAAAATGGCCGGTTAGGGTTGCTGGGTGTCCATTTCACACTCTGCTTGCAGGTGGGACATTGAATTATGTGGGCTGTTTCTGACATAGATCTACTAGTTCTTGGTGGATGTTCTCAACGTTTGTGTTCAACTCATCGATGCCTTGATCATTGAGTAGGACAAAGTCGGCTGCGGACAAACGATCGTCCCGGCTCATCTGGGCATTAACAATACTCTGAACCTGTTCGCGGTTGTTGTCATCGCGAGACATAGTGCGTTGAATCTGCGTTTCTATAGGTGTGTCTACCACGATGATCTTTTTACACCATTGGGACTGCCCAGATTCCAATAGCAGAGGATTAACTAAAAGGCAGTAGGTAGAGGTGCTTTCCCTGATTTGCTGGGCCAAGTATTCACTGATCAGGGGATGTAGTAGGCGTTGGAGCCACTTACGTTCTGACTCCTCCGCAAACACAAGCTTGCGCAGTTGGGCGCGGTCTAAGCCGCCATCTGCGCCAATTATTGCCGGACCAAAATGTTCGGCTATAGAATCTAGAGCAGGCTGCCCTGGCTCAACTACAGCTCTACTGGCAAGGTCTGCATCGACTATATCAATGCCTAAAGATTCAAAATGATTGGCGGCTGCGGTCTTGCCGCTACCAATGCCACCAGTGAGACCGATCAACATAGTTATCCCTATCGTTACCGCTTGTACAACACGCGCCCGTGACGCTCGCTAATGCGGTAGAGGATAGTCTAAGGGCGGGACTAAAAGCCACAAACAGTGGAAATTGGTTAACCGCCAAGCACTGTACCCATTTGAAAAACAGGCAAATACATGGCTGTAATAAGGCCGCCTATGACTAGCCCCAGTAAAGCCATCATGGCAGGTTCAAGCAGGGGTAATATTTTGTCGATGGTGTTTTCAACGTCGCTTTCGTAGTGTGCCGCACCTTTTTCGAGCATGGTGTCTAAAACGCCAGCCTGCTCGCCAATAGCGATCATTTTGATAATCAAACTCGGAAAGTGGCCGGCTTGAGCAATAGCCTCATGAAGAGATTCCCCGTGGTCTACGGCGTGTTGCACCTGGCCAATAGCGCGCTGATAGACCAAGTTGCCTGTAACAGGGCCGGCAAAGGTTAATGCACTCGCTATGGGGATACCGGCGTTATAAGTGGTGGCCAGCGTGCGGGAAAACCTTGCAACGCAGCTGGCCTTAATCAAGCCGCCACATAGCGGCAAGCGCAGCAGCAGTTGATGTACAAAAAGGGTGAAGGCTGGTTTTGTGTGATAGCAAATCCTAAATATTATTAACAGCATAAAAGCGCCCACAAGCGCGTAAGCCCAGTAGTTTTGCATAGTCGCTGATAGTTCTATGACAAATGCCGTCATAGACGGCAAAGTCTTTCCTTGGCTGCGAAACATCTGCTCAAACTGCGGTACCACTTTGGTCAGCATCAGCATCGTGACTACCGCAGCAATCGCCAATACGGAAATAGGGTGTATTAGCGCTTTTTTGATTTTCGCCTTTAGTGCCAATGTGCGTTCTTGGTGGTTGGCAATATTGTGCAATGTAAGATCCAATGTTGCAGAAGCCTCGCCCGCCTTAATCAGTTGCTGGGATAGGAGATCAAAAACCTGGGGATGATTGCTGGCAGCTTCAGCAAGCGTGTTACCGGCCAAAATGTCCTTGCCCAAGGTAGTTGCTATTGCTGCTATTTCTTTTTGCTCTGCCGAGGCGTCTTCGCCAAGTACCTCTAACGACTGAAGAATGGGTATGCCCGCTTGGATGAGCGTTGCCAAGTGGCGGGTAAACAGCGCAGTGCTGCGGGGGCTAGTTTTGTTTCCAAGCAAAGTGAAGGCGTTGAACAATGAATCTTTAGATGTATTTTGTTTTCGAAATTTTTCCGAGCCTTGTTTTTGGGGCGCTAGATTTCGATGCCCTGTAATGCAATCTTGTGTGCCGCAATATCTATATTTTCGGCGTTAATTGTTCCGCGCTGGAAGTTGCCTGTCGCGCCGGTACCAGACCAAAAGAAGGTTGTGCTCAAGTTGTTGTCTGACACCAGCGCGCCCCTATCAATGGTGTTTGTTGTAGATTTGTCGGCAACTGTCATTGGCCCGCTTCTTCTATAAGTGTCAAACGATTGGCCTCTTGCAGACTAGTTACACCTTGTATCACTTTCTCCACTGCTCCTTTGCGCAGGCTATACTTGCGTAGCTCGCTCGCAATGGCCGGCGATTTTTCGGTGGAGCGATCCAATAGTTCTAATGTTTTTTGGTCCATTTTTATCATTTCAAAAATCCCCAACCGGCCTTGGTAGCCTTGATGGCAGTAGAGGCATCCTTCTGGGTGAGCCTTGAATATCGGATTGTTTAGGGCGCTTGGGTCTACTCCTGCCTCAAGGAGGATTGCTTTTGGTAGGTGGTCTAATGTTTTGCAATGAATGCAGAGTTTTCTGAGCAGGCGTTGCGCGACAATCAAACTGATTGAGGTAGTTAGGTTGTGGCGTGGAATGCCCATCTGTATGAGCCGTTCTAATGTGGCAAAAGCAGAGTTGGTTTGTAGTGTTGATAACACAAGGTGGCCGGTTTGGGCGGCGCGTATGGCTATACTGGCGGTTTCAAGATCTCGAATTTCACCCACCATTATTACGTCTGGATCTTGCCTCAGTAGGGCTCTTAAGGTTGTCGCGAAATCTAGCCCGATACGTGCATTCACATTAACCTGATTAATGCCGTGAACATTTACCTCTACAGGATCCTCCACTGTTGAAATGTTGCATTGAGTTTGGTTTAAAAGATCTAGGGCACTATATAGGGTCATTGTTTTACCGCTGCCCGTTGGCCCTGTAACCAATATTAGGCCTTGCGGCTGGCCTATGGCGCTTAGCAATATGGTTTTTTGTTTTGCCTCTAAACCTAGATGCTCAATGCCTCTATGTGCGGCATCGACGTTGAGCAGGCGTAAGACTATTTTTTCACCCCATAAAGTAGGCAGGCTGCTGATACGCAAATCCAATGCATTGTGTGAAGCGGTGTTCAGGCGCAACCTGCCA
>JAOJBS010000059.1:0-4833 GCA_028228615.1 Pseudomonadales bacterium
CAAGCGGGAACGCCAATTCATAAAGAAAGCCACACATTCAAGACGCTGATGATTCTCCCGGAAACTAATGTCGAATCTACCCCAGCCTTTTTGTGTACCGGCGGTGAGCTTCACAAGATATTCAATCGCCACTAGATCTAAACGCGTATCTGCATGTAAGACCCACAGCCAACTGCCACGAGCCTGCTCACAACCCAAGGCTACTTGGGCGCCGCGGGAGGCTGGACTGGACAACCATTGACCACCCTGCTCTTGCACTCGCAGCCTACACTGGTCACGCAAATTCAGCGGATCTGCTTGAATTAAAGCGCCCTGACCTGCCTCGGCTTCGGCTTCGGCTTCGGCTTCGGCTTCGGCTTCCACAACAAGCACTTCTGCACCTGCGCTGTCTAGGTCCCCCAGCAATTCGAGTAATTGGCTAAAGTGCCCTTGCACGGGTATGACAATGGATAAATTCATTCGTTCACTTGTAGTCAAAGCATTAGTGGAATGCATAGTAGAAAGATTGGGTGAAATAGCAATTCCCCTATCCTTCAACGCCGATTGAAACGTCTCGCGCATAGCAACCCCAGAACCCTGAAATTTTCACGTTTTGCACACATAGCACCTTCGCAAAGCCTACTTTTACCTGTACAGTTCTTTGCACTTTTGAAGGGAGAAAATGATGTATCAAGAGTATAAGGATACCTGGGCAGAGCTTATCGCACCGGGTGCAGATTTCGAAATTGCTGTGCAAGAAGTGCGCGGCGTACCCATTAGAACTTATGCCAATGCCGCGCAAAACCTGCGCGACCTATGGCTGTCCACACAAGCCTTTGCAGATCGTGATTACCTGGTCTACGAAGACGAGCGCATCACCTATGCCCAAGCACACGAAAAAGTAGGTGCTCTAGCTCATTGGCTCATCGCACAAGGTGTTCAGCCTGGCGATCGCGTTGCTATCGCAATGCGCAACTATCCAGAGTGGTTGCTCTGCTATTGGGCAACACTTTCAGTGGGCGCAGCAGTAGTCGGTATGAATGCCTGGTGGGTGAGTAGCGAAATGCTTTACGCACTGGAGGATTCAACGCCTAAAGTCATGATTGTGGACCCCGAGCGACTGAGTCAACTCGGCGAGCTACGCAAAGAGGTAAGCTCGCTTAAGTTACTGGGCGTACGCTTCCCACATGAGGAAGCCGGCGTCACGCCTTGGGCAGACGCTATTGCCAACCCAGCACCCCTCCCTGACATCGCCATTGATACAGATGATGACGCGTGCATCTTCTACACCTCTGGCACCACAGGCAAGCCGAAGGGCGCTCAGCTGACCCATAGAGGTTGCGTGAGCAATGTATGGAGCATGATGTTTGCTGGTGCACTGCAGCGCACCCTAGCGGTTAAAAAGGGCTTAATGGAAGCGGATGCAGAACCTGTTGTACCTTCATCGCTGGTCACCACCCCACTGTTCCATGTCACAGCAAACAACTGTGTTGCCCACGGCACCACCTTGGCTGGCGGCAAGTTGACCCACATGTACAAGTGGGATGCCGGCGTTGCGCTAGAACTCATCGAGAAAGAAAAGATCACCGCTGTGAGCGGCGTACCCGTTATGGCTCGTGAGATCATTTCGCATCCGAACTTTGCCACGACCGATACTTCAACCCTGCTCACCCTCGGTGGCGGCGGCGCTCAGCTACAACCAGATTTGGTTGGTAAAATTGAAGACGAGGTTGAAACTGCAAGACCCAATACCGGTTACGGTATGACGGAAACCTGCGGCATTATTACCTCTATTAGCGCAGATCACTTTGTCGATAAACCCGCAAGCTGTGGTCCTGCAATGCCCGCTTTTGAGAGCAAGGTAGTCAACCCGGAAACCGGCGTAGAAGTGCCGTTAGGTGAAGCAGGTGAGCTGTGGGTGCGTGGCGGGCATGTAATTCGTGGCTACCTGAACCGTGAAGACGCTACCGCTGAGACAATTGTCGACGGCTGGTTACGCACAGGTGATATGGCGAAAAAAGATGAAGACGACTTCATCTTCATTGTCGACCGTATTAAAGACATGGTTCTGCGCGGCGGCGAAAACATTTATTGCGCAGAAGTTGAGAGCGCAATATTTGATCATGAAGATGTCGCGGAATGCACCGTATTTGGTGTGGCGGATGACCGTTTAGGTGAAGAGGTCGGGGTAGCCCTGCTGCTTAAGCCTGGTGCCACAACTACTGCGGATGAGTTACGCAGCCACTGCGCAGACAAGTTGGCCAAGTTCAAGATTCCTCGCTACTTTTGGTTTATGCATGAAGCACTGCCACGCAACGCTTCCGGCAAATTCCTCAAAAGGGAATTACGCGATTCGTTAGATGTGGCGGACAGTTTTTAAACTTTAAGTAGGTTCAACGCTTAAATCCGCGCATGGCCACCCAACTATGATCCTATCAAGGGCCATGCGCACCTTCTTTTTAGCCTAGCATTCTCGTTGTTAGTTACCAAACCGGTAACGCAACTTCACAATATAGACATCTACTATTGGCGTATTCAACGCATCATCAAACAGATCTGAGAACCCATCATCCACCCGGTCGAGTAAATTGCTGCCGCGGGTATACACCACAAATAAATCCGAGAGCGGGCCAATCTCCCAGCGATAGCGCAATTGAGCCGTCAAGCGAGATATGGCGAAGTCGCCATTGGTCGCCGTCACTAACCCACTGCGAATTGGGTCACTGACCGCAATAAGGTCATCCTCACTAAGGGGAATCTCATAAAAATCCCGTTCCTGCGCGGTAATACCCGCCCACTGCAGGGTAAAACGAATCTGCTGTTTAGCGGATAAGAACACATCCATACCAATGCGTGGTTGAAAATCGTCGGCATTGTAAGTGGCAAACAAACGGTCGCGATCATGCAAAAGCCAGTCTTTACGCTGCAAATAGTTTAGATCTAGGTCGAATGAGAAACGGTCTGACGGCTGGTAAGTTAAACCCATAGAAGACCGCCTCGTCCAACTGCTCAGCTCCTCCTGACGCACGCCAAACAAGGCACTGAATGACAGTTTTTTCGACGTATTAGTACCAAAACCTACCTCACCAACAAATCGATCCTCGACCTTATAGCGACCGTTACCGAAGCTATTGCGGTCGTCCCAGCGCGCGGGGAAATAGTTAAATTCTGTACGAATTTCACTGAGGTTATTGAACGTCCAAGCATTACGGAAAAACAACCCTGAGCGCACAAGGAAGCCGTCAGTATTCCAAGAGTTGCTGATCAACACCGAGCGGCGCTTATTCCGCAGAAATTTTAGATCACGGCCTGTAGACCAAGAGTAGGAATAAACAACAGAGGTCACATCATTGCGTCGAATAAAACCCAAATCACTGACATCAAGATTGTCATCAAGATAATCTATGGACAACCCATGCTGCACGCCTTGCTTGGGTTTATACGAAACATCAAGCAAGCCACCATAGCCCGCCTCGCTGGCAACTTCGCTGTTAATCAATTGGCCGTCAATTTGCCATGCGCCATTTTTCGACAACCAATGTGAATCAATCCCATGCACCACAGCTTCATCGTTAGGATACCTTACCAAGGTACCCAAATAGCCTATGGATCGACGGCCTTCCCCAACATCTTCATAGAGCAGACGCACCACGCCAAAATCTCGACCGTCGGAGGTTACGTTAATTTCTTCGCCTTGGTTGATTCCGGAGCTAACTGTACCGCGCAAAGAAACCTCGTCCTCAATCGCACCCAGCACCCCGTAGCGGAAACCGCCTTGTTGTCCTGTGACTTTCACGGCACCCAATAAATTTGTTGGGCTACCCAACTCCACGCCAGCAACATCTATATTCGCTGGTACATCTACGCGCGCAGCGCCACCAATGCGGCGGGTGTTGAGCAGTGTGGTGGGTTCGCTAGTGAAGGTTGACGCCGTGCCCCTAGACCCACGCCCAGTAGGACCTGAGGAACTTACCTGGCTACGTGGCGTTGTTGCAAAGACTTCCTGCCCCTCCAAAAAGAACAATCTATTTTCGGGAAAGAAGGTTTCAAACGCCGTCAGGTTAACCACCACATCATCGGATTCCACAGCGCCGAAATCTGGATTTATTGCAGCGGTGACCTGTAAATCCGAAGACGGACGCCATGACAAATCTATACCAACTCGGCTTTCATCTTCGCCCGAGGCATCATCAATGGTATGTGAAACGAAGGGGAACGCGGCTATCTGTTGCTTAGGCTCTACATTGGGCGTGCGCATTGTTGCCAGTGCGGACATAAAGCGTTTCGAGGCGAAAGGTAGCGCGGGCCAACTCCAGCGCTCATCAATGTAAGCTACCTTACGATTAATCCAGAAGCCCAACTTGCGCTCACCGGATTGCGCATCTGCAATGGTCATCATAGACCAAGGCAAAAACATTTCCGCGCTCCAACCATTGTCCAACACCGCGGTGGCACTGGTCCAAGGACCGTCCCATTCTCGAGAAAACTGACGTTCAGGCGCAACTTTACCGTCAGCAACGGTGCCGCCAAGATTGACCGAAAACCAGTAGCCATAAAGGCCCTCGCCGGATGTGTCCAGCGTTATGCCAATGGCGTCACGATTAATAAACAGATCGCGACTAGATAAACGCGCAACGAGCGTTTCAGGAGGTTGCTCCATAAACGCTGCAAAATGCAGGCCCTTATCTGTATAGAACATGCGCACTTGAGTTTTATAACGCGGATCAGCAAGGGTGTCCGGATCAATCACCAACATATTGTCGTAGCCGGGCACCTCAGACCAAATAGCTTCATCAAGCCGACCGTCCATAATCATTGGCTCAGGTAAATTTTCAATTTGCGGAATAAGAATGT
>JAOJBS010000006.1:0-113569 GCA_028228615.1 Pseudomonadales bacterium
TTTTGAAACGGAGAATGATATCCACGGCTTGTCTTCTGCGTGCCCCAAGGCGTACTTTTCAAGCGCTATCTGCTGGTCATGTATGACCAATAGGCCTGCCGCCCGAGTGCGCTGCATGAAGTCGTCTATGCTGCTGGCATTACCTTTATAGGAATGCTGGAAACCAGCCAAACTGCCACCGCTCGTGGGCAAATTTAGGATGTTTTCCGAGGCTTTGATCAGCCGCGTATTGCCTAGATCAGCGATACTTGAGTAACCTGACTGCTGTTGTTCTGGGGTCCAGAATAGAATGTGTTCGGAACCCAAAAGATCCGCGTTCTTCTGCGCATGCACCCATAACGGCGTTAGCAAAATCGCCGCACAAAAGATTAACTGTTTCATCTCTTTCTCTCTGTCTATCTATCTGTCTCTATACTCACCTGCATACTCACCTGCAGCTTACCCGGTGGTCGGTTTGTAGACGTAAACGCATTCCCAAGAATGGCCATTGCTTCAGTAGAAGTATTGAAAGAAGGTGCAGCAGCGACCTATGGCTCTGACGCCATTGCTGGGGTAGCTAACTTCAAAACTCGTAAAGATTTTCAGGGCATACAGCTTTCTGCTGGATTCCAAGATATTGATTCGAGCGATGGTAACAGCGAATTCGGCGCAATCTGGGGTACCCAAGTGGGTGACTTCGATTGGGTAACCTCATTTGGTTATGAGACTCGTAGCGAACTGTCTATGCGTGATCGCGACTTTACTCAAGTGCCATATGCAACTAACCCTCGCGGCGGTTTCTCAAGCATTGGTAACCCAGGTGTTTATTTTCGCCCACAGGCAGCATTAGATCAGGCAGCCGCTGGCGGTAGTTTGTTCTCGTCATTGGCCGGCGCTTTGGGCGGTACAAAAGATCCAAACTGTGAAGCTTTGGGTGGCGTAGACAACAGCTTGTTCTGTCGTTTCCGTTATACCGACTTCGATAATTTGATCGAAGAAGAAGAGCGCTATCAATTGTTCTCAGAAGTTAACGGCGAATTGGAAAATGGTGTTGGCGTACACGTTGAGTTTATGTACTCCCGCGTAGACGTTCCAGAGTGGAAGACTTCACCCTCTTACCCACCTCAAGCATTGTTTGGCGACATTCAATTCTTGCCGGCTGATCACCCAGGACTGGTTGCAATGGCAGCTCAGTACTCAGATTTTGAGCAGTACACAACAGTTCAAACTGATGCGGCCGGCGCAAATGTTGCCGGAACTGGCGAAGGTGCTACCTTCTACGGTCGTATTGCTGGCGTTGCTGGTTTAGACGGAACAATGGGCGAAGGTCGTCAAGCAGTTCGTGAATACGATACATATCGTTTTGCAGCAGCACTCGACGGTAAGTTCGACAATGGTATTGGTTGGGACGTTGCGGCTACATACTCAAATTCGCAAAGCACGCTAGAAGGCGTAGATGCTCAGCTTGGTCGCACCAAGTTAGCCTTTAGAGGCTTCGGTGGTAACTCATGTGGTGCATCATTAGACACTTCTGGCAACGTTGTTGCTGGCACAGCGGTTGCGGGTCAAGGCGGATGTCTTTACTACAACCCACTGTCTAACGCGATACAAACCTCCTACGCACAGAGCGTTTACGGATACGTGAACCCAGATTACGATGCGACTGTTGCAAACAGTGCCGAAGTTATGCAGTACCTAGACAGCAAATCTCGTACCGAATCTGAATCAACTTTGTTCGTATTGGATTTGGTTTTACAAGGCGACATGTTTGATGGCGAAGCAGCATGGGCTGCTGGTTATCAGTACCGAAAAATCGAATTGCAAAGCGACTTAGATGATCTGATTAACGTTGCTATTAACCCTTGTAGTTTTGCGGGTCAAACTGACTGTGCTACTCAAACAGGCCGTCGTAGCTTCTTGAGTGCAGGACGGGAAGTGGATGCCGACCAAGACGTTAACTCATTGTTTTTCGAAACTGCATTAGACGTAAGCGAAAATTTGGACCTGCAATTAGCTGTACGCTATGAAGACTACGGCGACGCAGATACATTCGACCCTAAGCTTGCTGGTAGATACACCATCAACGAAATGTTTTCACTGCGTGGATCTGTTCAAACCACTTTCCGTGGTCCTGATCTAGACGCGGTAAACGAAAGCCGTGTAACAGCTTTATCCTATGTAGGCCCTACTGCTGCATTTAAGGCCATTGATTACATTGGTAATGCTGATGTCGAGCCTGAAAGCGCGTTCACCTACAACATTGGTTTAATCATTAACCCAATTGAAGACATGACGATTACTCTGGATTTTTGGAACTATGATTTTGATAACCCAATCATCTCTGAAGACTTCAATGCCTTGGTTTCTGCCTATCAAGCGGGCGGCGCAAGCAAATTGGCTGTTCAAGGTCAAATCTTCTGCCAAGGTGGTTTGAATGATGGTAGCTGTGCAGCATCTGGTATCGAGCGCATCGAGTCTATGACAATCAATGGTCCTTCTATAGAAACTTCTGGCATTGATTTGTTTGCGGACTATCAGTTTGAGATGGCTGGCGGTATTGCCAAAGTGGGCTTAGATGTGAGCCATACTGTTGAGTATAAGCAAGACGCTTACTCCAAAGATGGGGCGCTAATCTCAGGGGCGTATGACGCTGCGGGTTTCTTGAATGTGAGCCGCGGTGCGCGTCCTTTGCCTGACCTTAAGGGTCGTGCATTTGCAGAGTTTAACCGCGATCAACACAATGTCCTGTTTTACGTTAATCACATAGCTAAATACTTTGATGAAAGAGACAACGTGAATGTTGATTCGCAAAACACCTTTGATCTGCATTACCAATATGCGTTCATGGATGAAGCGGCACGCGTTACTGTTTCTGCAATTAACTTCACAGACGAAGAGCCACCGTTGGCTCGTGTTGACCTGAACTATGACGGTTATACACACAATGCATTTGGTCGTATGATCAAAGTTGGTATCGAATATACATTCGCTGCTGAGTAATACTGCATAAAACTCAGTGCCCTAGACTGAGTTTGGAAAAACGCCGCTTTATGCGGCGTTTTTTTTGCCTAAAATTTTTGCAGGATAGGGATTTAATCGCGCGTTGAAGAGCGCCGCAGGAAGGGCGCTTAGGCAAACCTTCAGGCAAACCTTCAGGCAACCCTTTAGGCAAACCTCTGAAGGACACTTTAGAGACATATTGGCGAGGATAGTGCTAGATTACGTGCCGTAACTTTAGTGTCTGGCTGGTCTATATTTTTGCTCAAATTGCCAGCCAGCGGACTTATTGCGCAATCTAAATTAAGGCGTTTTTATGCTCAAACAAGCAGACTATATAATTGTTGGCGCCGGCAGTGCCGGCTGTGTTTTGGCCAATAGGCTCTCTGAAAATCCGAATAATACGGTGCTGCTGATAGAAGCCGGTGGCAAAGACAAAAACCTATTTATCCATATGCCAGCGGGCTACTCGCAGATTGTGCCGACCCAAAACGCGCAGAACTATGCGTATGAGACTCAGCCGGATGCCAATGTCGGCGGACGCTCAATGTACTGGCCTCGAGGTCGAGGGTGGGGTGGCTCATCCTCTATCAATGCCATGGTTTATATTCGTGGCCACGCCAATGACTACGACCATTGGAGTCAGTTAGGTAACAAGGGTTGGTCCTATGCCCAGGTACTGCCTTATTTCAAAAAAGCCGAATGCTTTGAGGGTGAAGGCGACAGCCAATATCACGGTACCGACGGCCCTCTAGCAGTGAAAAAATCTGATCGTACAGATGATGTTTTGCTGGATAAATTTGTTCAGGCGGGCGCCCAAGCCGGGTTTCCATTAACTAACGATTTTAATGGCCGGCAGCAAGAAGGTTTCTCGCGTTACGAACACACCATCAAAGGTGCTAAACGCTCCAGCGCGGCCCAAGCGTATTTACACCCAGTATTAGACCGAGCAAACCTCACGGTAATGTCAGATGTAACCGTTGATCGTGTGGTGTGTGAGGGTAAGCGAGCAGTGGCGGTAGACGTTATTGTGAAAAAAGAGAAGATCCGGTTAGCTGCGCAAAAAGAGGTCATTCTTAGCGCCGGCGCACTTAACTCACCACAAATTCTATTACGCAGCGGTATTGGTCCCCATGTTGAGGTGAGCAAGCATGGTATCGACCTAGTGCATAATTTGCCCGGCGTGGGTGAGAACCTTCAGGATCACATTGGCGTGGTCAGTCAGTTTGCCTGCACTCAACCCGTGACCTTGCACCGTAGCGCCAACGTTTGGAACCGTTTGACCTCGGGTATTAAATATCTGGCCTTTGGTACAGGCGATGCCGCGCACCCGCCAACAGCAGGCGGCGCGTTCATTAAGTCGCATCCGGATAAAGCCATTCCAGACATGCAAATTCACTACGTATCTGCAGCTATGAATGATGTGCATGCTCGAGAAGGCGTGCCCAAGGAACATGGTTTTTCTAGCATAGTTTACTGTTGTAGACCCCAAAGTAGGGGACGTATAGGCTTGCAGGACGCTGATCCGCAATCGGCGCCGGCAATTTTTCCCAACTATTTTTCAGTGGAGCAGGACCTCATTGATACCCGAAATGGTTTTAGACAAACCCGCCGGGTATTTATGCAACAAGCCTTTGATGAGTATCGTGGTAGGCAGCTTAAGCCATCGAGCGATGTGAACGTGGACGATGACGCTCAGGTTGATCAATGGATAAGAGATACTGGTGAAACGTTATATCACCCTGTAGGCACCTGTAAGATGGGAGCAGACGATATGGCAGTAGTGGATGTGCACGGTGCGGTGCATGGTATGCAGGGTTTACGGGTTGTTGACGCATCCCTTATGCCTACATTGATTGGCGGTAATACCAACGCGCCAACCATCATGATGGCAGAAAAAATTGCTGACGACATTCTGGGTCAGCCCGTGTTACCAGCAGCGGAAGTGGTGACAGCAAATTAGATCTACCGTGTGATTGAAGCGGGTAGCACCAAATAGTAAGAAAGTTGAGCAAGGGATAAGTGAATGAGGACGGGGGAGCAAGCTTGATAAAGAGAATTTATTGCGTTTTTTTAAAACGTCAATTTGGGTGCTTAGCAGATACAAAAATCGGTGGCCTGAAGCGGCGCTTAGCAAGTGCCGTAATGAATGGCGCAGTCATTTTGCCCGGTTTCCTAGTGCTTGCCGCGCTCGTTTCCCCAATCGCGCAGGCGGATGCCCCACTTGATCTAAACCCCATTGAAGCCGCCCAGTGGAATACCTCTCACGCAGCTCACTTAGCCTCCAGAGCGGGCTTTGGTGCGACGGTTGACGAGTTGTCGGTGCTTGCCGCCATGACACCTACAGCGGCAGTAAATGTCTTTGTGGACGGCGCGCATAAGTCTCAGAATGATGACAACCCAAGTCAGCTCAGCGAAAATTTTCAACACTCTGGGGTTTTTGATGAAGGACTAGATCCCTTTCCGGCAAGCAGACCCGCCACAACTATGCTCGCTAAAAAACAAGGTCACGCGCTGGGTGTGGAAGTGAAGGCAGGAGGCAATCGTCCCCTACAGCCAGTGGTTAATAAGTTCTTTTATTGGCTGCGTGCCAGTCGTCTAGAAACTGACCGTGTGGCCTATTGGTGGGCAAATCGAATGCTTGCCTCAAAGTATCCGTTGGAAGAAAAAGCGGCCTTATTCTGGCACGGGCATTTTGCCAGTAATGAAGACAAGGTCCGCGATTATCGAAAAATGCTGAAGCAGCTACAACTGTTTCAAAGCGCGGGCTTAGGCGATTTTCGTCAATTACTGATCGGCGTGGCCCAAGACCCAGCCATGCTGGTTTTCCTTGATGCTGGGGTGAATACTAAAGACTCGCCTAACGAAAATTTTGCCCGCGAAATAATGGAACTGTTCACCATGGGCGTTGGCGAATATGGTGAAGAGGATGTGCGCGAGGCAGCCCGCAGTTTTACTGGCTGGTCTGTGCGCGGCTTAGATTTTTATGTCGATACGCAAAATCATGATGAAGGCAACAAACGCTTTTTAGGTGAAGTAGGCAATTTTGACGGGGTCCAAATCATCGACCGTATCCTTGCTCAAGATATCACCAGTGAATTTCTTGCCAGCAAACTGTATCGCTATTTTGTGCGCGACGAACTTAGCTCAGAGGGCGCTGTTCAGTTAGGTCAGTTGCTAAGAGACAAACAACTTAACGTTGGCGAGTTTTTGCGCGCGCTGTTTATGTCTAAAGACTTTTATCAAAGCCAAGGCGCGCATATAAAAAGTCCGGTGGAATTGGTTATTTCAACTTATAAAAAAATGGGTTTTAACCAGGTGCCTGGCGTACCAGATTTCAATGTGGTCACTGGCGCCCTCGGTCAGCGACTCATGCGTCCGCCTACGGTGGCGGGGTGGTCACAAGGCCGCAGTTGGATTACACCGTCGCTGTTGTTTGAGCGTGGCAATTTTGTCCTTGATGTGATGTTTCCTGATATTGGTTTTATTCCACCAGACCGTTTTCCGCCCTTTACGTTTAAAATTGCCACGCTGTCGCCTGAAGGCACGGGGTGGATGAAGGCGCTACGCGGCGCAGCTAAGAACATTGGTGAGCGGACAGACGGCTCGGTGAAATTTAAGATTTACCCCGGCGGTGTCATGGGTGATGACAAAGCTGTGCTGCGCAAGATGCGTATTGGCCAACTACACGGCGCAGCGTTGACCTCCGGCGGCGTTATGCAGCCGTATCCAGACATTGCTCTGTACAATCTACCGCTTATTTTTAGAAATTATGCAGAAGCAGACTATGTTCGTCAGCGTATGGACGCCAAGTTGATGGCGGGGTTGCGTGAGCAAAAGTTTGTCGGTTTTGGTTTGGCCGAGGTGGGTTTTGCCTATCCAATGACCCAGCAGCCGGTGACGTCGGTAAGTGGTTTCGCTGACCGCCGCGTTTGGGCACCAGATAATGATCCCGGCGCCATCAAAGCTTATTCTTCTTTTAATGTAACGCCTATACCTCTGCCCATTGCAGATGTGCTAACGGGTTTGCAGACTGGGTTGATAGACAGTATTGGTTCACCCCCCATTGGCGCTATTGCGCTGCAGTGGCACACACAAGTGAAGTACGTGACGGAACTGCCAATACTTTACGTTTATGGTTTGTTCACCATCGCAGAGAAACCTTTTTTGCGCCTAGATGAAGAGCAACAAAAAATCGTCACTGAAGAACTCAGTGCCGCAGTGCGTCAAGTTGATGCAGACTCTCGCCGTGATAATGAAAGCGCCGTGGCCGCACTGACGAAACAAGGTATCGAGTGGTTATCACCCAGTGTCGTGGAATCGTCAGAGTGGTTTGCAATGGCCAGCAACGCTAACGAACAATTGATTCGCGAGGACTACGTCTCAGAACCTTTGTACCAAGAGATGATCGGACACTTAGAGCAGTATCGAAGTGAAAATAGCGATCGATAAAACCTTGGGGTTTCTGCGCAAGCTCGAGGACGCGCTGTTAGTTACTCTGCTGTTATCTATGGTGGGCATTGCCACCACACAAGTACTGTTACGCAATTTATTCGATAGCGGCTTTTATTGGGGCGACAGCTTGGTCCGCGTCATTGTGCTGTGGGTTGCCCTAGTTGGTGCCATGATCGCCTCGCGTAACGACAGTCATATTCGCATTGATCTAGCCAGTCGCTTTTTGAGCGGGTGGGTTAAGCCCTGGGTTGCCAGAATCAGTCACGTATTCACCTGTGGCGTTTTAGTCCTCTTTACTTGGGGCAGTTATCAATTTGTCAGCTATGAGTTTATGGATAACGCCGTTGCCTTCGGCGATGTGCCTGCTTGGATTTGCGAATCTATTATGCCTTTTGGTGGTGCGGTAATGACTATCCGTTACGCCTTGTTAGCGATTAAGCCCGAATGATTTGGCTTGGCGTTGTCATAATCGTAATTATGGCCGCCATTGGTGCGCCACTGTTTTCCGTGCTGCTTGCCGCATCAATGCTGGGTTTTTACAGCGCGGATATCGAGTTAGCCATTGTCGCCATTGAGTTGTATCGCATTGTTGATACACCGTTATTGGTGGCGCTGCCGCTTTTTACTTTCAGCGGCTATCTGCTTAGTGAGTCCAATACCTCCACCCGTTTAGTCAATGTTATGCAAAGTCTGTTTGGCTTTTTGCCAAGTGGCTTAGCCATTGTGGCGTTTATTGCATGCGCACTGTTTACCGCGTTAACCGGTGCTTCAGGGGTGACCATTGTGGCGCTAGGTGCGCTATTGTTGCCGGCCCTGCGTCAGGGTGGTTTCTCAGAAAAATTCAGCACCGGTTTGGTGACAACTTCGGGCAGCTTGGGTTTGTTGTTGGTGCCCTCAGTTCCGCTGATTCTTTATGGGGTTATTGCGCAACAGATAGACGTTGGCGAATCCTTTACCATTGTTCAACTATTTGTCGCAGGTGTTGTGCCGCTGTGTTTAATGCTGGTTCTGCTGTCCGCTTGGACTCTTTGGAAGCACCGTGGTGGTGTTATTCCTCGCGTGCCGTTTACCTGGGCAAACGTAGGTTCTGCGCTGTGGGATGCTCGTTGGGAAATTCCGCTGCCCTTTGTTGTATTGGGTGGTGTGTTCAGTGGCGTGTTTGCAATTTCCGAAGCGGCAGCGGTGACCGCCCTCTACGTCATTTTTGCTGAGGTTGTCCTTTATAAAGAGGTAACCGTTAAGCAGTTGGGCAGCGTTGCGGTTGAATCTATGGTCATGGTGGGGGGTATTTTACTGATCTTAGGTATTGCCCTTGGTTTCACCAATTACCTCGTTGACGCAGAAGTACCCCAGCAATTGATGGTCTCTATGCAGACCTACATCAAGAGCCCTCTTGGATTTTTACTGCTGCTGAATATTTTGCTCTTGGCATTGGGCGCGATGTTAGACATCTTCTCGGCACTGGTGATTATGGTGCCGTTGTTGCTGCCCGTTGCGGTAGGCTACGGCATTCACCCGGTGCATTTGGGCATTATATTTTTAGCCAATATGCAGGTGGGTTACTTCACGCCACCAGTGGGTATGAATTTGTTTATTGCCAGTTATCGCTTTAAGAAACCGTTGTTAGAACTTTATTCTGCAACATTGCCTTTTATGCTGATCTTGCTGGTGGCGTTAGTCATGATCACTTACATTCCGGTGCTCAGCCTCTGGCATATGTAACTGTCATTCCGATGATAATTTGTGCCCTTAAGCGGTTATAAATTAGACGTTTGAAGTAAATCTTTCACTTTTGCATTTGTGCAATTGAAGCAATATTTTATTTAGAAAATGTGTTTCCTAACCCGTATTTTTTGGAGTCCTTTATGAATCATCAGTTTTCTGTAGCGGTTAATGGCCAAGGGCTGTACGACATAACGCCCCAGGTTAAATCCTGCATTGAAGGTGCCGGTGTTGCAGAAGGTTTGGCTACAGTATTTATTCAGCACACATCCGCCAGCATTCTCATTCAGGAAAACGCAGACCCAGCGGTGTTGGCAGATTTAGCCACATGGTTAGATCGCTTAGTACCAGAGAATGATCCGATGTATACCCATACCGAGGAAGGTCCAGATGATATGCCAGCGCATATTAAAGGCGCGATCACAGCAGTGAACTTGTCATTGCCGATAATTGAAGGGCAGCTCGCGTTGGGTGTTTGGCAGGGGATATTTCTTTGGGAACATCGACACAACGTCAAAGAGCGCAAACTCATAGTGAATGTGATGGGCTAGTAGTGGATAGGCGTGCTAGGGGTTAACTATTACCTAGCTAGCTAATTTCTAACCGGTTCCTAACCAGTACCTAACTAATACCTAACTAATACCTAACGAGTACCCAACTGCGGTTTAACTGATGGGAGCGATTCGCGCGTGATGGGGGCGGGGTATTCGGCGCAAGCATTTTGGCTCAAGCCTTTTAACTCGAACCTTCCAGTTCAAACCACGCAACGCAACTCTGCCGGCTTACTTGTTCAAGTTGTCGCGGATTTCGCTCATCCAGCGCTCGTGGCCTTCCGGATCTAAAATCATACTCGAGAAATATTGCAGCAGATCTTTGTGGGTCTGGTTCAGCTTGGCTTCTAGCATGGCCTGTTCACCGGGCTTACTGCTGATAAATTCAAATACAGCGTTCAGGTCGGTACCTTTGCCTAAAACTTCGCCTAACTCCTCTACCACAAGATCATGAAGGGCTTCTAAGTCGTCTTCGCCTATGCCTGCCTCGCCGGGTGAGAGCACAACGTTGGCCCAGAGAGTCGCCATATAAACTTGGTACAAGTTACGGTCGATGAAACGCTCAACAACAGTGGAGCGTTCGCGTATGTCTGTGAAGACAGGCTCGAAGGCGTATTTAAGGTCGGTAAGTTCTAACATCTGGTAATGGTGCCATACCTTTGCTGGGAGGACTAATATTCCAACGTAAATTCATGGCGCTAGAGGCAGGGGTACCTTTTGTCTAGGAATATGCGTAGGTCCCTCTGAAGTGGACAGACGAGATAACTCTCTGAATTTATTTGGGTTTTATCTTTTTGGATGCTCTTTGCCATAGTTGCCTAACGCTGTCTAGATTTGCACACCCTAGTTGGCTGAAGTAATGTCTTGGCTGAAAATTCTAACAAAGAGGTGGGGAAAGTAATGCTGCAATTTGACCGAGTAACCCTAGACAGTGAGTCCGAAGTATTGCGGCAACGGGTACGAGATTTTGTTGCTGATAATCAGCACCACATGCCCCAGCCTAACTCAGATTTCGTCACCGGCCATGACCCTGAGTTCTCCGCCAAGCTTGGTGAGCAAGGCTGGATCGGTATGACATGGCCCAGTGAATTTGGTGGCGGCGAGCAGAGTAATTTTGAGCGTTTGGTTGTCACCGAAGAGTTGCTTGCCGCTGGCGCCCCGGTCAGTGCGCATTGGATTGCCGATCGGCAAAGTGGCCCTCTACTGCTGCGTTTTGGTACGCCCGCGCAGCGCGAACGTTATTTGCCCGGCATTGCCAGTGGCCAAAGCTACTTCTCGATTGGTATGAGTGAGCCGGATACCGGGTCAGATTTGGCCTCAGTGCGTACCACTGCGGTGGCCGAAGGCGATGCCTATCGTATTAATGGAACCAAAATTTGGACCACTGACGCCCACCGTAATCACTATATTATTTGTTTAGTCAGAACCGAGGCCCCTTCCGAAAATCGCCATGCGGGTTTTTCGCAAATCATTGTCGATCTAAAGAATGATGGCGCCAAGGTGCGACCCATCAGCAATATGGCAGGTGGAGAAGATTTCAACGAAGTGGTCTTTGAAGACGTATTAGTGCCTAAAGACCGTATTGTAGGTGAGCCGGGCAATGGCTGGCAGCAGGTGACCTCGGAGCTCGCCTACGAGCGCAGTGGCCCTGAACGCTTTCTTTCAGCCTTCAGGGTGTTTGTGGAAATGGTGCGTATTTGTGGCGACCAGCCCAGCCCGCATCAGGCAGCGGCGATAGGTCGCCTAGCCTCGCACTTTATGACGCTAAGGCGCATGTCTATTTCTGTGGCCGGTATGCTGGAACAGGGTAAAGACGTTGGCGTTGAAGCGGCTCTAGTTAAAGAGCTGGGTAACAATTTTGAGAAGGTGTTGCCAGAAGTTGCGCGGTTAGTGGTGCCAGACCTAAGTCAGCTAGACCCCGCCAAACACAAACTGTTCCGCGACACGTTTGAAGAAACTTTACTGCTTTCGCCATCCTTTACATTACGTGGCGGTACTCGAGAAATTTTACGCGGCGTCATTGCACGCGGATTGGGGTTACGTTGATATGGACACAAGACAACTCATAATTGATACGGCTGAGAAAATTTTTGCCGATCACTGTCAAAAAAACCTTTTAGATTCTGCTGAGCAAGGTACCTTCCCGCAAGATTTATGGGAAAAGATTGTAGAAAACGGGTTTCACCAATTAGGTTCAGCGGGTAGTGGTACTGATGCCGCCGACCTTTACGCATTTCTAAAAGTATGCGGCAGATTTTCGGTCCCGTTGCCTATGGCAGAAGTACTGTTGTCTAATCAGTGGCTGGCCTCTGAGGCCTCAGAGACAACTGAATCAGGCTCGGACTTTGCCAGCATTGGTCGGTTAAACGATACCTCAATTAACCAAGTGCCGTGGGGGCGCAAAGCAACAAAGGTGCTAGGTGTTGCAGCGGACAGTCATAAAGTGTTGGTAATGGATGCGCCCAGTATCAACGAGCAAGGAAATAATCTTGCTGGGGAAGCCCACGACACCTTTTTGCTGGCGGGTACCGAGCGTGAAATTGAGTTAGAAGACTCGCCCTTTGCGCAAATGGCACTGGCACGCACCAATTTAATGGCCGGCGGTCTGCAAGCCACATTAGATTTAGGCCTACAGTTTGCCAGTGAGCGCAGCCAGTTTGGTCGTTCCATCAGTAAGTTTCAGGCCATTCAGCACAGCTTGGCAGTTGTCGCTGCTGAGGTTGCAGCCGCCCAGCGTGCAGCGGATGCCGCGGTAGACGCGCTAGGCACTGACCGCTTTATAGACGAAGTGTCGGCCAGTAAGGCGCGGGTAGGCGAGGCAGTAGGCATTGTTGCTGAACAAGTACACCAGGTGCACGGCGCAATGGGCTTTACCTATGAGCACCGATTACACCACTTTACCCGCAGATTGTGGGCGTGGCGCGACGAGTGGGGTAACGAATTTTACTGGCAGGCGATGCTAGGGAGCCGACTAGCGGCTATGGGTGCAGACAAGGTTTGGGGTTATATTGCTACTCGAGGGTAGCTAGTTTTAGTAGCCCAGACTTTGGACAGAGGAAGGGTTATGCAAGTTAATGAAAAATTTGAGATTCGCGGAATAAACCATTTGGCTTTGGTCTGCCGTGACATGAAAAAGACGGTAGATTTCTATTCGGGTGTTTTGGGTATGCCTTTGGTGAAAACCATTGAGTTGCCGCAGAATTCTGGCCAGCATTTCTTTTTTGATATTGGTAAGGGCGATCAGTTGGCTTTTTTCTGGTTTCCTGATGCGCCAGAAAAAGTGCCCGGGGTGACCAACGCCGAATCCTTAGTGGGCCACGGCTCCATTACCTCTGCTCACGCGTCTATGAATCATGTTGCCTTTGATGTGCCTGTAGAAAAAATTGCCGAGTACCAAGAAAAGTTGGCGGCTGCGGGCGTGGAGGTGACCCCTGTCATCTTCCACGATGAATCAGAAAACCAAGCCAGCCTCACCGATACAGACAGTACCTTTGTCAGATCCATTTACTTCCAAGACCCAGATGGCATTTTATTGGAGTTTGCTGCCAGTACCCGAGCATTCACTGAAAATGATGTGAGTTGTGAGCCGGTAAGCGTGGACTGAGTTTCTTCTTGATGTTTAGTTGTGTTGCCGCAGTTGGTTGAAAGACCCCAAAGGCTTAAAAAGGGCTAAAGGCAAAAAGGCGGCAAGCGCGAACAAGAATCATAAAAAAGGGCAGTAGGCGTTAAGCCTGCTGCCCTTCTTTTTTTTGCTTCTTTGCTTCTTTGCTTCTTTCTTTTAGCTTTGTAGCTTTAAGATTTAGGCCAAAAGTTCAGGCCAAAAGTTCAAGCCAAAGGGTCAGACCAAAAGTTAGCTGCAAAAAATCTTAGAAGTTAACAATCATCTTGCCAGTATTAGAACCCTTGAAGAGCCCAATAAAGGCTTCCGGTGCCTGATCTATACCCGTGTAGACAGTCTCTTTTGTAATGATCTGTCCGCTGGTCACCCACTCTTCCATATCGCTTCGGAACTTGCCTGCTAGGTGATCAAAGTGATTCACAATAAATCCGCGCAGGATCAGGCCCAGACCAATAGCCATAGACAAGTTGTTTGGGCCAGGGCGTGGTGATGTATCGTTGTACGTTGCAATAGCGCCGCATAAAGCGATACGTCCGAAAGGTCGCATGCACATAATGGCTGCTTGCAGGTGCTCGGCGCCAACGTTGTCAAAGTAAACGTCCAAACCGTTTGGCGCTAATTCTTTTAGATGACCTAGAATGCTGCCGTCGTTGTAATTGAACGCGTGGTCAAAGCCTAGCTCTTTAGTCAGTAGCTCAACTTTGTCGTCAGAGCCAGCGCTGCCAATAACGGTGCAACCCTTTAACTTAGCGATTTGCCCAACAATGCTGCCCACTGCGCCAGCGGCGCCAGAAACAAATACTGTTTCGCCATCCTTGAGTGCGCCAACTTCTAGCAGCCCCACGTAGGCGGTCATGCCTGGCATGCCAATCGCGCCTAAGTATTCTGATGCTGGTGCAACAATGGTGCCTAAGCTCTGAATGCCCTCTGCAGACTCGGTAAATGCTTCTCTCCAGCCAAACGCACTGCTCACATAGTCGCCTTCTTTGAAATCTGGGCTAGCTGATTTAACCACCTGGCCAATGCAGCCGCCGGTGAGTACTTCACCAATTTGAAAAGGCGGTACGTAGGATTTGCGATCAACCATTCTGCCGCGCATGTAGGGGTCTACAGACATACTCAAGTTTTTCACCTGAATTTGGCCGTCTTTAGGTTCTGGCGCTTCAATATCAATGATCTGAAAATCATCGGGCTTAGGCATGCCTTCTGGGCGCGTTTTTAGCGCTACTGCTTTTGCTTGCATAGTTTCTCTCTGTATATCTCTCAGTTTGTGAATGGGTTATTCGTTGGAAATTGTAATTTCTTTGTCGGTAATGAATTCTAATAGGGCTGGCTGGCCGTTTTGTGTTGCCTCTATGCCTCTTTTTAAAGCCGCAACAATATCGTTGGGGTCTGTTACTCGTTCACCATAGCCACCAAAGGCTTTTGCCATTTCTGCGTAGTTGCCAGAAATATCGGTAGATCGATATTTTTCCGTAGACACCTGCATGATCGGTATTTCAATGGCCATGGAGAAGTTGTTGAACAAAATAGACAGTATTGGAATGTTCTCTCTAACCGCAGTTTCAAAGTCCATGCCGGTAAAGCCTATTGCTGCATCTCCCCAAACGTTGATACACAGTTTATCTGGTTCTGCTAACTTTGCACCCATGGCCAAGCCTAAACCGTAACCCAATTGAGTGGTTTTTCCCCAGCCAATATATGAAAGGGGACTGGTTGCCTGCCAAAATGGGGTGGTTTGATCTCGCGGGCTGCCTGCGTCGTGGGTGATCACAACTTTATCTTTATCGACAATTCGGTCTAGTTCTGCGACAACTCTGTACGGGTTAATTGGCGCGTCGTTATTGGTCAGTTTGGGTAACCACTCGCTCATCCACTCGGTTCTGATTTGAGTAATGCGCTCAGGCGCGTGTGCTCGAGCTGTTGCAGGCTCTTTGGAAAAACTTTCCATTGCTGTGCTCAGTGCTTGCAGGGTTAGCTTGGCGTCGCCAATCAGGCCGTGCTGTGCCGGAACGTCTTTGTTTAAGTCCATTGGGTCGAGGGTGGCGTGAATAATGGTTTTGCCTTTAGGCATGGAAACGCCAAAAGCGGTTAGAGCAAAAGAAACCCCAATGCCGAGTATCACATCAGCTTCCTTTAAGTACTGTTTCACTGGACGAGGGTTGGCGCGCCCACCACTCCCTAATGACAGAGGATGGTTTTCTGGGAATGCACTTTTACCCTCAATACTTGTGGTAACGGGGATATTCCAAGCTTCTGCTAGGGCTTTAAGCTCATCCCATGCTTTGGCGTAGTGCACGCCTTGTCCTGCGTATATCACCGGGTTTTTGGCTTGTGCCAGGACTTTAGCTGCTGCGTCTACATCGCTAGGTGCGGGGCCAGTTTTGGCGCTGAACGAGGGTATGTATTCCCAGTCATCTGGCACGTCTTCGTTCATGACATCAAGCGGTACCTCTATCATTACCGGCCCTGGGCGGCCATTACGCAATTGAAAAAAGGCTCGACGCATTATCTCTGGCACAGCTTTACCCATAGTGATCGGTTCAGCCCACTTTGTGATGTGCTGCATATTCATTGTGGAATTGAAGTTGGGGTAGTAGTGCGCCAAGCGGCGAGGGTAGCCCGCAGGGATAACCAGTAGCGGCACTGATTCCGAATAGGCCTGAGCTATGCCACCAAAAGCGTTTTCTGCGCCGGGTCCATGCTGCATGCAAAATACGCCGATCTTGTCGCCAGACGATAACCTAGAATAGGCATCTGCCATGTGCAGGCCAATACGTTCTTGGCGAACAATCACGGTGCGAATGTCGAGCTTAGCCGCAGCTTCAATCAATGGGTTTACTGGATAGGCGAAAAGAATATCTACCCCTTCGGCCTTCATTGTGTGCGCAATGGCGTCTATTACATTCATGGTTCCTCCCCTCTATCTATTAACTTTTTGTTGTCGCTTTATATTTTTTCGCTTTTCTTAACGCGTGTTAAAGCGAGTTAAAACCAACGCTTTGGCTGGCCTTCAATTAACTTGGGTTAATAGTGCCACATCCCACCCGCCGTTTGGGTAAAAAGGGTTAAAAGGCCAATAGGGTGTTGAGTTCATTTAAGTTCAGATAAACCGACATGTGGCCCAATTTGGGCGTAGGATCAAATTGAACGTGGAGTTTGGGTTAAATCTAATATCTGCGTGCAGATAGAGTTGCTTTCGTTGTTGACGCGCTTTGCGGTATTAGGTTTTTTGAGCGCGGCAAAGCGGTCGTTGAGTTGCCTTGAATGTGCCCTTTTTGACGGCGTGTCTTGCCGACTAAAAATTGTAGTAAAACATATGCTTAGAGCCGTTTTTTCACTGTAAGTGTACTGCATAGTATTGTACGCGTTTTGAATACTAAACCTTTTCTTAGAAGGTGTACGATTAAAACATGTTAGGCGATAGGTTAAGAACAAAGCTAAAAGTTGCGGGTTATACACCCTCACGCTTCGCGTACGTTCTCGGTGAGACTCGTCAGACTGTAGATGGATGGTTGCAAAGAGGCGTACCGCCTCGGAAGTGCTTCAAAGTTGCACGGTTGCTAGACGTTAATCCTGAGTGGTTGGTGGTCGGTTCGTGCACCGACGAAGCGTTGAAATCCCCCGAAACAGAGG
This sequence comes from Pseudomonadales bacterium, assembly GCA_028228615.1. Lineage (GTDB taxonomy): Bacteria > Pseudomonadota > Gammaproteobacteria > Pseudomonadales > Azotimanducaceae > UBA4421. Next base: position 16,960 of record JAOJBS010000006.1, read on the forward strand.
CGTTTCTTAAAGGTTTTTCGCCAGATCAAGTGGATGCTTTGCGAGTAATTATTAGCGCTTTTAGACGCCCACACTAACGGTTGTTAGGTCTTGCAGGACCCTCCTCAATTTCCCCTTCGTTTTTCTTCGTAGACTTTAATTAGCGTCATTAATCCAGGTCATTAATCCAAGTCATTAATCTAGGCGCTTAAGCAAAGGGGTTAATCAACGTCATCAACTGAAGCCTCTCTTCTTAGTTCGTTTTTTTATCTTCTCTCCAAATCGTTGTGAAAAAGTTTTTCGCGAAATGCTGACTTTGGTGCACCAACTATCTGCCAATTTTCGTACGCCTTAGCTTTACTGGTCGGGAGTTCATGGCGGAGACTAAAGATTAAAAGAAGAGCAAAAAAAAGAGGCTTTTGACAGCCTCTTTCTTAATTAATGAAGCAGCCTAGGCCGCTTCACTTTGCTACAACTCAGTTAGAACTGATTCATAGTGTTTGCTGCGCCGCCAGCCAGTAGTGCCTTTTCGCCAAGGAAGTATTCCTTGTGATCGTCACCAACGTTTGAACCTGCGAGGTCTTGGTGCTTAACAGAAGCCAAGTTCTTGCGGATTTCTTGACGCTGTACGTCACGTACATAAGCCAACATGCCTAAGTCACCAAAGTAGCCCTCTGACAACACGTCAGTGGACAATGCTGCTGTGTGGTAAGTAGGCAGTGTGATCAAGTGGTGGAAAATGCCCGCTTCTCTGGCAGAGTCCGCTTGGAAGGTGCGCACTAATGCATCTGCAGCGGCTGCCAATTCAGTGCTGTCGATGGCAACGTTCATCATGCCCATAGCGTCTTCTGCGGGATCAGGGTATGCAGATACGTCTTTGCCAGCATCCTTCCATTCTGTGTAAACCTGCTCACGGAACTTCAGTGTCCAGTTAAACGAAGGCGAGTTGTTGTAAACTAGCTTGGCTTCTGGGCGTACTTCACGAATGGCATTTACCATGTCAGCAATTTGCGAAACGTTTGGCTTTTCTGTTTCGATCCACAGTAGATCGGCACCGTGCTCTAAGCTGGTGATGCAGTCCAGTACAACGCGGTCGAAACCGGTGTCTTCTTTAAATGCATACAAGCCGTTGTCTAGACGCTTTGGCTTTGCAAGCTTGCCGTCTACACGAATAGTGATGTCGCCATCTTGTAATTCAGAAACGTCAGCTACTGGCTCAGTGTCGAGGAAGTCGTTGTACTTGCTGCCAAGGTCGCCCGCTTGAATTGACACAGGGATCTTTTGCGTAAGGCCAGCACCTAGTGAGTCTGTGCGCGCAACAATAATACCGTTGTCTATGCCTAGTTCTAAGAATGCGTAACGTACCGCGTTGATCTTAGAAACGAAATCTTCGTGAGGAACCGTCACCTTGCCGGCTTGGTGCCCACACTGCTTTGCGTCGGAAACTTGGTTTTCAATTTGAATTGCACACGCACCTGCTTCAATCATGCGCTTGGCAAGTAGGTAGGTGGCTTCTTCATTACCAAAACCTGCATCAATGTCAGCAATAATTGGCACTACGTGTGTTTGATAGTTATCAATACGCTGAATGACAGAATCTGCGTCGCCGCCGTTAGCACGAGCTTCATCTAATTCAACAAACATGTGACGTAGTTCACGCGCATCGGCTTGCTTCAGGAAAGTGTAGATTTCTTCAATTAAATCAGAGACTGAAGTTTTTTCGTGCATGCTCTGATCAGGTAAAGGACCGAACTGTGAACGTAGCGCTGCAACCATCCAACCTGACAGGTAGATGTAGCTGCGGTCTGTGGTTTGCTGGTGCTTCTTTACGCTCATCATAACTTGCTGAGCAACGAAACCGTGCCAGCAACCTAAAGATTGTGTGTACTTGCTAGAGTCAGCGTCATAGTTGGCCATATCTCGGCGCATAATGTCGGCAGTGTACTGTGCGATTTCTAGGCCAGTTTTGAAGCGATTTTGTAGCTTCATGCGTACTGCGTACTCAGCGTTAATTGCGCTCCACTCTTGCTTTGCGCCAACGGTTGTTCGTGTCTGTTCGATCAGATCCAGATAAGATGACATGGTCAATCCCTCAATTAATGTTCACGGATTTCAGAGAAAGTTTAACGGCCATGGGCTGTGTCACCTCTGAATTGCGCGGCAAATTAACAGTAGGGCCTAGGGAATAAAATGGAATAATTCACAAGCAATATATTCCATATAGGAAGGTATGCTTCTAGGTTACTCGAATGTAAAAGATACCGGCTGAAGCGCTAAGCGACTGTGAACTTTATTTCGCCTAGTTGGGCAAAATCTGCGCTATAACGGCCCGGTGTGGCGGGTACCATTGGGCCAATTGTGCCAGTAATGAGGAACTGTTCTGGCTTAATTTCATAACCTTGGTCTAGTACTTCATTTATTAGCCATGTCAGCGCGTCTAGTTGACCTGCCATTATTGCGCCTGCTTGGACGGAATAGAGTTCCTCATCATTTTGCCGCTGGCGTATTTGAGTGGTATCAATATCAGCGCTGATTTGGGACGACACTTGGGTACCCCGAATAAATCCGTAGCTTGCTGAGTTGGCGGCGATGAGGTCTATGCCATTGGGACGCTCGGCTAGATTAGGCGCCGCCAGTTCGATCACTGGCATATAGGCTCTGATGTACTCGGCGACATTATCTACTGTTACCGCAGTATTAATGGTTTTGCCGACGATAAAGCCGATTTCGGTTTCAAATAATACCGGCCTGTCTAATACCAAAGTGCTGTCAGCCTCTCGGGCGCCCTTGGCGAACAGAACGCCTACAATGCCTGCTTCAAGGCCCATCGCTTGCTGTGCCTGCTGCGCAGTGACAGCGGCCTTAAACCCCACTATGTCGCCCCATTGTTGTGATTGCGTTAACTGGCTCACAAACTGTTTTTGTATCGCGTAGGCGTCAGTAACGCTGGCGCTGGGGTGTTCAGTGCTCAGGTTGGGGTAAGGTTGACCATTTTGTAGCGATGTTAGAAGCCTGTTTGACCAATCAAGCATGGGGTCTCTCCGTTATTATCTGGATATTGTTCGCATATTGTCTGCACGGCTGTGAGCTATGCAAAAGTAAAGTTTTGAATCAGGCTACCTTAGCAAATAAATCTGGGCTTCTGCAGTTTTGCTCAGGAGCAGAGGTTTAAACCCAGTTTCACGCTGCAAAGGCGCTTTGGTTAAGCGCACTAGACAGCGCACGGTCCTTGGGCAAAGAAGGACGCCAATGACATGAAAGACGCCCCCGTGCATACTCTATTTATGTATAGCGTGTCCGGGGTCCAGTTTTATCACCGCACTCCATATCCAGCGTAGCGTGCATTTGCACTTAGACTATTCGTCGCAGTTATAGGCCCAGACTCAGACGCTGGGCAAATACATAGACAAGCATTCAAAGAGGGCTTTACAGCTAAATTGCTGAGAGTCGAAATTTAGGAATCGTGATGACCGAGCAAACCTCAAATAGAGCGCAACGCTTACTTAAGTTGTTAGAGTTGAAGCAAATTGAGGAAAATCTTTACCAAGGCTTCAACGAAAAAGAAAACGGCTCGCGGCTTTTTGGTGGGCAAGTTTTGGCACAGGCTGCTATGGCAGCTTATAGAACGGTACAAGATGTCCATGTGCATTCGCTGCATGCTTACTTTTTGCGTGCGGGTAATGTCTCGCGCCCGGTCTTATATGAGGTGGAGCGTATTCGCGATGGCCGTTCATTCACTACCCGCCGAGTGGTTGCCATTCAAAATGGCTTGGCTATTTTCAATATGGATATCTCTTTTCAGGGCGATGAATTAGGCCTAGACCACAGCTCGCCAATGCCCAATGTGCCGTTGCCGGACGAGTTGCGTAGTGATCGAGACGTTGCTCTGAGTTTGGGCGGACCCAAAGCGGACCCACGCCTAAGCCCCATGGCAAAAATTGAAAGACCATTTGAGATCAGATCTGTTTTTGAACTGGGTAGTGATGCATGGGGCGAAAATAGATTTTGGAATCCGGCGTGGATTCGCTTCCTTGAGCCTTTGGACGGTCCATCCTCTGATGCTTCTTTTGATGCTTCCACAGACAACGACTTCCAGCGGCAGCTGATGTCACGCTGTTTGCTTGCCTACGCCTCGGACATGGGGTTGGTCTCAACTGGAAATCTGCCCCATCAATCCGACGTGGACCGCTCGCAACTGCAAATGGCTAGCTTAGATCATAGTATTTGGATTCACCGCCCGGTGCCCATGGATCAGTGGCTACTGTTTCACAAGCGCACTTCAACGGCTCAGGCGTCTCGAGGTATGGTGCACGCTGACTTTTTTACCGCAGACGGTACGCTTATTGCTTCAGTGACCCAGGAAGGTTTGATCCGCATAACTCGCTGAAGTGAGCTAGAAGTAGGATTGTTCCAGGACTTTGAGGCGGACTTCCTTCGTGTAACTTGCAAAGAGCAATGCGGCGCCTAAATCATCCGAGAGCTTGATGTGAGTTGCGTCTAAGCGCACTTGATTCCAAGTGGGATCAACACCTTGCCATTGCCCATTGGCTAATACCTCGTTCCAAGCATGAAACATGAAGCTCGGTTGGTCGCCATTGCTATAAGCAATACCAAAAACTGTCCTAGCCGGTAGTCCTGCTGCCCTGGCCAATGTTGTAAATAAATCAGCGAAATCTGTGCATTCGCCTTGGCCTAAGGCCAAGGCAGTTAACACCGAGCCTGCTGGTTGATTGTCGGCATAGGTCAATTGCTGGTGGGCTGTCGTGACCAGCGCGGCTATCAGCGCCGAATCGGAGGCGGGCTTATCCATAGATTCTAGGATGCGGATAATCTTCTCGTTCTCAGCAGGTATTCTCAGTGTGCTTTGGACGAACGCATTTGCGTCGCTGGCTGAAATGTCACTGGATTTTGTGTGGGTCAATGTGGGCGGCAAGTTCAAAGCTGCCAAAGAAGTTTGTCCACTTGCCGTGAGCGCCAGTTTTAGATGTTTGAGGTGCTCGTGCTTTTTCAAACGTTCATCTAAGGGGATGGAATGTTCGGAAATATGCCGATCGTCCAAGGGTTTGATGAGCGGATTGACAACAGTGGCCAGTTCCTCGGTGCTGCGATTGACAATAAAGACATTGGAAATAGTGGCGCTAATGGCCAGCATATCCGAGTCTAAATAGGTTGTGCTTGTGGAGCCTTCTTCGGAGTTTTCGAAGACGTAGCCATCGTCGCCCTGACTTAACAGCGATCTTTTGTTCTCGCCAATGGATAAATTTTCAAAATTTATAAACGCGGTAGTAAATATTGTGCCCGGCTTTGCCGCTTTAGTGAGCAGTTGGATCTCTAGTGCCAATTGATCTCGGAGGCTAAATTGCCAATCCAAGCGCAGGGGTTCCGCCGTGCCTTGGCGCTCCAGAGTGCCCTCATAGTGTTCGTCAGATAGGTCGACCTGAATGCTCGTTGTATTACTCGCCGAGGCGCGGGTGTAGTGCGCAGAGGTCAGTTGGTATGGTCCAGTGCCGGCAAAGGTCAAGTGCTGGGTAATCCTTGTAGGCAGTCCGCCTATGGGTTGAAACACCGTTAATGTATTCAGGGCCCACTGACCCTTCTCAGTGTGCTCAACAGAGCTGCGCATAAAGCCGGTGTGGGTGCCTGATTGTTCAATCTTGTACCACGCACTGCCAACCATTGAATGGGCAACCTGCTCTACAGGCGGCCTAGCGTCATAAATTTTTGTGTAAAGAAATGTCGCCATGCAGAGCACAAAAATAGCGGTGATTGAGGTGAGTGCTCTGTGCTGCATGGTTATGGAATTCTCGCTAAAGGGCGCTTTCGGATTCGGCTGGTAGTTGGGTGAGTTACTGGTTTGCTAGGCGCTAGATAGTATATTTTTTTTGCGCCAATTACCTAAGTGTTGAGTTTTCGCCAAGTATTGTTTTTCATTAACTCACTAATATGCGAGAACGTGTAATTACCCTTTGCCAATGCGGTCAGGTCAGGCAAAATTCCACTCCAAGCAAAAGTCTGTGCGTTCCGGTGCGGATAAGCTATATCAAGTTAGGATTTCATGGAAAACGAGACAACTGATTTTATTCGACAACGTATTCAGTCTGATATTGAGGGCGATGTTTTATCCCAAGGCGTAGTAACGCGTTTTCCGCCTGAGCCCAATGGTTTTTTGCATATCGGCCACGCCAAGAGCATTTGCCTGAACTTTGGTGTTTCAGAGCAATTCAGTGGCACAACTTTTTTACGTTTTGACGACACAAACCCGCAGAAAGAAAGCGAAGAGTTTGTTGAGTCGATTAAAGCCGATGTGGCGTGGTTGGGGTTTTCTTGGGGTGCGTTAACTCACGCGTCGGACTATTTCGAACAAATTTATCAGTACGCCGTAGACCTGATCAGCAACGGTAAGGCCTATGTCTGCTCTCTTGATGCCGAGCAAATGCGTATTTCTCGGGGGACGTTGACGGAACCGGGCACTAACAGCCCCTACAGGGACCGCAGTGTTGAAGAGAATTTAGATTTGTTCCAGCGTATGCGCGCAGGCGAATTTGCAGATGGTGAGCATATTGTCCGGCTGAAAATCGACATGGCGTCCCCCAATATCAATTTGCGTGACCCTGCTATTTATCGCATCCGACATATTGCTCATCAGCGTACAGGCGACGCTTGGTGCATTTACCCCATGTACGATTTCACCCACTGCATTTGCGATGCGTTGGAAGGGATTTCTCACTCCCTGTGTACGCTGGAGTTTGAAGATCACCGTCCGCTCTACGATTGGGTACTGGACAACATTGAGTTGAATTACCACCCGCCGCAAATTGAATTCTCTCGCCTAGGTCTAGAGTACACGGTGATGAGTAAGCGCCTACTGCACCGCTTAGTGGACGAAAAATTAGTCTCAGGTTGGGACGACCCACGCATGCCAACCATTGCTGGCCTGCGTCGCCGGGGCGTAAGAGCTGCGGCAATCCGTGATTTTTGCGCGCGCATAGGTATCACTAAACAAGACAATACGGTGGAGATGAACCTGTTAGATTTTTGCATTCGCAAAGATCTGGAAAGTAGTGCGCCTCGAGGTATGGGCGTGCTGGAACCGCTGAAGGTTGTGCTGACCAACTTCCAGCACGACATCGAACTTGAAGGCCCTTGGCATGCGCAAAATGCAGACTTGGGCTCGCGCAAATTACCGTTTAGTCGCGAGTTGTGGATTGAGCAGTCAGACTTCTCAGAAAACCCACCGGGTAAATGGAAGCGTCTTTCGCCGGGTGAAATGGTGCGGCTGCGCTATGCCTATATTATTCGCTGCGATGAAGTTGAATACGATGGCGACGGTAATGTTGTGCAACTTAATTGCACTTACTTTCCTGATTCCAAGAGCGGCGAAGATACCTCAGGGTTGAAACCCAAAGGGGTAGTGCACTGGGTGGATGCTAAGCAAAGTGTTGCAGTAGAGGTGCGAGATTACGACCGCCTCTTTAATGTGCCTAATCCCTCTGCTAAAACCTTTATTGACGACATCAATGAGCAGTCGTTGACGACACTTCATGCCATGGTCGAGCCTGCAATGATGGCATTGGACGAGCAACATTTTCAGTTTGAGCGCCAGGGGTATTTCTGCAAGGACTCTGAGCTGCCAGGCGTATTTAATAAAACAGTGAGTTTGCGCGAAGGCTTCTAAATCTTTCTGTGAACCGCATGGCTTAAATACAAGCTTCAATACGAGCGTGAGCACAAGCTGGAATAGAATGCATGAACAGATCGCGTAGAACTTATAGTGAGGGTTAGGTGATGCAGCAATCAGTCACAGTCATGGAAGTCAGCCCCAGAGATGGCTTACAAAATGAAGATGTAATTCTCAGCACTGAACAGAAACTCAGTTTGGTAGAGGGCGCTATTGCCGCCGGTTGTCGCCGAATAGAAGCCACCAGTTTTGTGCATCCCACTCGCGTTCCGCAGATGGCCGACGCCGAAGCGCTGTGCGCCATGCTGCCAGATACAGACAATGTTCGTTATACCGGGCTGATTCTTAATGAGCGAGGCTACCGGCGTTTAAGAGACACCAAGACAATTCATGAAGCGGGGCTAGTGATTCCTGCCACCGATACCTTTGGTCTGAAAAATCAGGGCCTAGATGTGGATAGCGCAGTAGCCATGGCGACTGAGGTGATTCGTGATGGCGCACAAACCAATTTCCCCGTGCAGGTCACCATTGCTGTCGCCTTTGGTTGTCCGTTTGAGGGCGAGGTAGACCTTAAGCAATTGCTCAATACTGCGCAGCGTCTCGCTGATGCGGGGCCGGTGGAATTGGCGCTTGCTGACACCATTGGTGTTGCTGTGCCCACTCAAGTGCGCGAAGCCTTCACTCAGCTCAAAGATAAATTAGGTGAGCTGCCATTGCGCGCCCATTTTCATGACACGCGCAATACCGGCATAGCCAATGCCTATGCCAGCCTGCTAGCTGGGGTGTCTGTGTTGGATGCCAGCATCGGTGGTATTGGCGGCTGTCCTTTTGCGCCTAATGCCAGTGGCAACATTGCGACTGAAGATCTGGTGTATATGCTCAATCGCGGCGGTATTGCCCATGGCGTAGAGCTAGCGAAACTGCTCGGTACCGCCTCTTGGTTGCAAGAGGTGTTGGCAAAACCCTTACCGTCAATGATGTTAAAGGCCGGTGTCTTTCCTGCTGAATAAAACAGCTAACTGAAACCGTGACCTAAAACCGTGACCTAAAACCGTGACCTAAAACAGTGACCTAAGCAAAAAATAAGAGCCTGCGTTTGACGTTGTTGGTTAACGGCCTAAAGGGGTAAAGTTGGCGCTGGTTTATATCGGGTAACCCATGTTAGAGCTAAGACCAAACTGTGAACGTTGCGATGTTGATTTGCCGCCTGCATCAAATCTTGCGTACATTTGTTCTTTTGAATGTACTTTTTGCCATGATTGCGTGGTTCATTTAGAACACTGCCCAAACTGTGGTGGCGGCTTCGCGCTTCGCCCAATACGCCCCGATGGTCTATTGAATAAATTTCCAGCCTCTACTCAACGCGTGAGAAAAGATCATGAATGACTCTACCCATGGATTTTTTGGCCATCCTGTTGGCCTAAAAACTTTATTTTTGACCGAGATGTGGGAGCGCATGTCTTTTTACGGCATGCGTGCCTTGCTGGTTTTGTACATGACTGGTGTGGTCACCGGCGTAAATGGCGGACTGGGCTGGTCACAAATGGAAGCCCAGGCGATTTACGGTATTTATGTGGGCATGGTCTATTTTATGGTGGTGCCCGGCGGCTGGGTTGCCGACAACCTTATAGGGCATCAGCGCGCTGTACTGTATGGCGCAGTGATCATTGCTTTGGGACATATAACCCTAGCTGTACCCATTGAGCATTCTTTTTTCCTCGGTCTTGCGCTTGTTGTGCTGGGCACAGGGTTATTGAAAGGCAATATTTCTACCATCGTCGGTAAACTCTATGTCGCGGGTGATGAACGCCAAGATTCTGGATTCACCATTTTTTATATGTCGATCAACATTGGCTCCCTTATTGGTTATGGCATTTGCGGTTACCTAGGGGAAAAAATCGGTTGGCACTGGGGTTTTGGTGCAGCCGGGTTGGGCATGATCTTTGGCGTGGTTCAGTACATTCGCAGCCGCCACTTGCTGGGTGATGCGGGCGCGCAACCTAATCCAATGCCTGAGGAACGGCGCAAGAAACTGATGGCTGCTACTCAGATTGTCTTTGGCTTAGTTGTGATTTTGTTTGTTCTGGTTTTAACCGGAGTCATCTCAGTTGCGCCGACGGTGTTCGCTGAGAATTTCGCTTATTTCTTGACCACGCTTGCGGGCGTGTACTTCATTTATCTGTATTTCTTCGCTGGACTCAATGTCGCTGAGCGCAAGAACATCACCTTACTGTTTTTGTTATTCGTCGCAGCCGCCGCGTTTTGGTCGGGCTTCGATCAGTCCGGTGGTTCACTCAATATTTTTGCTCGTGACTATACCGACCTCACTTATTTTGACTTCACCATGCCCGTGTCTTGGGTGCAGTTTATCAACCCAATTTATGTAGTAATTTTTGCCCCAATCTTTGCCGGTATGTGGGCTCAGTTAGCGCGGCGAAATTTGGACCCATCGCTGCCTTTGAAGTTTGTCATTGGATTAGTTTTTATGGGCATTAGCTTTCTCATCATGTTGGTGGCGGTGGACCTAGCACTAGAGTCCGCGCCCATTGGATTGCAGTGGCTGTTGCTCACATACTTGTTTCAGACTTGGGGTGAGTTAGCGCTCTCACCAATCGGATTGTCTGCGTTTGCTCGTTACTCACCGAAGAAATACGTGGGCCAGATGTTTGGTTTATGGTTCTTGGCGTCTGCCATTGGTGGGGTTATGGCTGGGTTACTTGGAGGCGAGGCGTTAGGTGATGGACTTAGCAGCATGTCGCCAGTCTTTAGTTACATGATTAAGTACTACTTCATCATAGCGGCTGTCTTAGTTGTCTTGTCCTACGTTGTAGGTAGAAAACCCATAGATGCCCAAGCATCTGAATAGACCTCTGGGCTGAATCCGGAAAAGACTCAAGCTGAGATCACTGGTGACCTCAGTTTAGGCTCCAGTAGTGGCACCGGTTGTGAGTACTCAACTGGTCTATGAGTTGACCCGCTCTTCTGTATTTGAGGCGCGAGTTAGGTCGTAAAGGGCTAAAACTGGCCTAGCGGGTAGTTTTACATGACCGGCGGTAGCGACTAATTTCTCTAAATCTAGTGGAATAACTATTCGTAGTTGAAGGCCCTTTTGCCTCAATAATGGATAAGGATTCCGCCATGCAACCCGTGATTAGAAGAATAAAAAGATCAGATGCCAGTGAAATGCAGGCCGCTGTTTTAGAGTCGGTAGGGTACATTCGCCCATGGCTAGATTGGTGCACACCCAGTTACCGCCTGAGTGATGCTGTGAACTGGACTCAGGACGCTGCATCTAAATGGCAAGAAGGCTTGGATTATCGTTTTGTCATTGAAGAGCCAGAATCGGGGTTGATGCTAGGCTCGGTGGCTATCAAAACTGTCTGCAGAACCAACCGCGTTGGTGACCTAGGGTATTGGTTACGCAAGCGTGCATTGGGCCAAGGATATTGTACAAGGGCGGTAAAACTGGCCATCGAGTACGGTTTTGAGCAGCTTGGTTTTCAGCGCATTGAAATGAGGATTCTGCCAGATAACGCTGCCAGTAACGCCGTTGCCTTTAGACTTGGCGCTTCATTTGACGGTCTTCAAGAAGATAAGATCATTCACAAAGGCGAAGCTAAGATGGCTAATTGCTACTCCTTCGCAGCACCGGTTTCTTGTAGAAATATCCACCAAAAGGCTGAAATAGCGTTAGTCGATACTAGCGTTCAAAGTGTCAGTGGGTTTTGAGCGCCGGTTTTGAGCGCCTTCGCTGCGCGTTGCCATTACCCAGCACCGATCAGCCAGTTACAACTGTCAGCTCTGAGCAATACCAGATAAAAAGCGTTCTACTCAACTCTTCAGGACGCTACCAACCTCAAGTTCACTTTGTGAGAGTAAACGCTTTGTGTTTACCATGATTTATTCGATACCCGGAATACAGTAGGGCCGCTAACAGCGCCGGAATAATAGTGGCAGGTGAGTCCATAATGCCGAGCCACATAACAACGTTTGCATCCACCTGACCTGGAATAGCTTTGGCTGGAAAACTGATTAAATCTAGCACTATGCCGGCAATCAGGGTGCCAATGGCGCGGTCAGCTTTAGCAAAAAAAGCTCTAGCCGCATAAAGTATGCCCTCTTGGCGTACACCGAATTTAGCAGCGTTTTCATCGGCTATATCAGCTAACGCTGACATTACGCTGATGTTGAGTACGGAAAGACTGGCGCTGCCCAACGCGTGACAAACTAAAATAGACGGAAAAAGTTCGTCACTGCCATTTTCGGGAAATAGACCCAGCATGCGCAGGCACACCGGCAGCGCGTCGAACACACCATAGCCTAATGTGGCTATGACGATGGAAGCGCGTTTGTCGAAGCGTTTGTGGATGTAAAATGTCAGTAGGAAACCTGCGATATAGCCGCTGACACTGCCAATAATAAACCACCGTATTTGATCAGATACCAGTTCCCAGAAATAAAGGTTCATATAGTTATTGAACGAAGCGCGCATGCCTATTGTGACGCTCAAAAGCAATAAGCCCAAGAGCAAATACATATAGTTAGGGTTTTGTAGCGCTTGCTTGAGGTCGGTAAAGAGAGCGGACATGCTGAATGGCTCAGTGGACTCAGCGGGTTGTGAAAGCGTTGGGATTCGGTCTCGGGTGAACCAGGCGCTGATATAAAGGCAGATGACTACGACGACACTGGCGACCAAGCCGAAGTCTTGGTAAGCCTCGAGCTTGAGTAGGCCGTTGGCCTGTTCGGCGGTTGCGTAAAAGAAAAAGGTTAGGCCAAACCAATGAGCGCTGGCGGCGCCTATGTAACCGCCAAAGTTGTTGTAACTCATGATGGTAGAGCGTTCGTGATAGTCCTTAGACATTTCGCCGCCAAAGGCCAGATGGGGAACAAAGAACAACGTCATGAAAAGATGAAGTAACACTGAGAAGCAAATTAACCAAAGAAACAATTCAGTTGTTTCTAACCCGGCGGGTGGTGAGAAAATCAGATAAAAAGACAGAGCTGCTGGTATTGGTGCTGCGAGCATGAACGGGTGCCGCCGGCCCCATTTCTCATTGCGCAGTCGGTCGGACCAAGATCCCACGAGCGGATCTGTTACTGCGTCAACGATCAGTGCGATGGTTGGACCAAGACCAGCGAGCGTGGCGGGCAAGCCTAAGACCTGGTTGTAGTAAAGCATTACTAAAAAGCTAAATGAGTAGAGGCAAATGTTTTCAGCCGCGGTGCCCAAACCAAATAACGTTTTAGTCCTAATAGGAATTTTTACTGTGTGCATTAGTTCTCTCTCCGCCCATTTTAGTCAAGGTACTAAGACACATTGGCCTCACTACAACAGATTGCGCTCATTGGTGAACGCTTGGTTAAAAAAGGCACAACTGTACCTATCGCACCAGCTCTCGAACTGCCAGTTTTCCAAAAAAGCCCCGTGGCCGCCATGATCAACCCAGTCCAAGGAAATTGAGTCTGGCAGGTTGGCATAATGTTTGGCAGGGATAATTGGGTCGTCCCCCGCTGCCAAAATTTTTGCGTTTACCCCTTCAAGCGCGCCTTTACTTAAGTCATAGGCTGCAAAGTAATCATCGGTATTGGTGTACTCCGTATGATACTTAACAAAATAGTCTGTCAGCGAAGTTACGGACGACAGGTTCATCGCATCTTTAAAGTTATAGAGCTGTGGGAAAGCAGCCTGCTTTTTAACCCAAAGATCTCGCCATTTACGCATAAAATATTGTTCATAGATTATGTTGCCACTGATTTTAAGCATTGTTTCTTCAGGGCTCAGTGCTGGGCAGATGGCTAATGTGGCAAGCTCTGGTATTTGCTTGGCAATGCGTAGCGCGAAATTTCCGCCCATGGAATAGCCAATTAGACCTGCGGCAGCTAGCGGAAATTCTTGCATCAGAGTTTTTACTAAGGCTACAACCTCGTCAATGAGGGCCGAATGAAAGAGCCCACTGTTCAGATGCGCGGTATCACCATGGTCTCGTAAGTTGATTCGCACCACGTTAAAGCCGTCCTGCCACAGGGTATGGGCGCCTGAGAGCACGTAAGTTGATTCAACATTACCTAACCAGCCTGGGATCATCATGATCAAAGGCGTTTGGTCCGAGGTAATGTTTTGAAAGTTGGTGTGCACAACGAGCTTCACGCCGGCCACATTTATTTCCCGTACCTGGGCTTGTGCTAAAAACTCTGCTTGCCACTTTGGCTTCAGGAGTTTTCGCCCCATGCTGGACAAAATGGTTTGCGTGTGTGGGTTTCTTAACCCCAATGGGGGTCGAAAAGGTTCGTTGAAAAATTCCGGTAGACGCTGGTGCTCTGGCTTATGCTCGCTCATGGTGTGTGACTAACTTCTGTTGTGCTGTGGGTTATTGGTGCGTCTCTAAGGTTGGGTAAGTCTGAGTATATCCGCTCTCCATGAAAACCGTTTTTCTCTAGCAGTTTAATTATTGAGTTTGGGCCAGCCAAATGCGCTGCGCCGACCAAGACAAAATAATTCTCATTGGTGTTGAGATAGTCAGCAATTTTTTTGCTCATACCCACGTTGCGTTGATCTAGTAACTGCTCTGAAAAATCGCGCAAAAGTTTGGAGCTGCCATTTTGCTCTGCTACGATTTTTGCCATAGTCGTGTTGTCACCCTTTGCCCAAGCTTGCACGAGGCTGCTGGCCACTGTTTCGATTTCATCGAACTGCTTTACGGTATCCATTAGCACGGCAATTTGCGTTTCCATGGATTGGCCGAAAAGAAAGCCTAACTGAAGGTCTAAGCTCTCTAACTGTAGTATGTCAGCGGGCTCTTTGCTTTTCGAAAAATGCTCTTCTAAACCCAGCCTCGGGTCATAGCCCAGTGCAATAAAACCCATAAGTGACAGTTGGGTATAGACCATTGCAGGCTTATAAGATTGCAGAGCTTGCAATGGTACGCCGTACAATGCAGCGGTACGTGCTAACCGGCTGTAGTCCTGCGCGCTGAAACTTTCGCGCAGATAGCGTTGCTGGGTCAGGCGCGCTGCCGCTTGGGTTTTTGCATATATTTCGCCTGGACTAAGCTGCTCAGTGTTTACTTCCAAAACCAGTTTATTGCTCAGTTTGAATGCTTGCTCGTACTGCAATGGTAAGGGGTAGAGGCCCTGCTTAAGCAGATGCAGGGAACCGGCAAGGTAAAGTGTGCTGGTATTGGAAGTGAAGCGCCAAAGGAACAGTGGGTGGCGCTGGGTATTTGCTTTCAGCTCGCTGGCCTGGGTGATGGGTACGTTATCCATGCGCACCAATTCACAGTACCCTTGCGGGTGAATTTCTGTGGTGGCTGTTTTACATTTGTCGGTAGCGGCCAGGGCCGCCGCGGTTCTGTTTTGCTGAGGGCCACTGGTGTATTCGATGCTGGGCTGGGCGGTATGAATGGCAATTGATTCGTGACTTGCGGCGAACGCGCTGCCGCAGAGCAGCAAGTTCGCCGTAAGTAGTGCTAATGCCGGTACTAATACCTTCATTAATACCAGTGCTAATGCCTTGGGCTTAGTTCTTCTCAGAGCTGTTTCAAACATATTTATAAGTCGTTGATTTTGGCTGGATCTGGTCAAATTAGGCGTCTTCTGCTTCCGAATCTTATGCTTCCAAATCTTATGTTTCCGAGTCTTATGTTTCCGAGTCTTGGCCCAGATCCTCAGGAGTTTCGCCAATTGCTGTGACGGCATCCATAATCAAGTTGGCGATAGTCTGCAGTTGCGCGATATCTGCGCCGCGAATCACTAGGTTCGTGCCGTAGCGCTCGTCGCGAAAAAACGGATAACTACCCACATCTGCGTCCGGGTGCTGGTCTTGGATTTTGGCCAGGGCATCAGCGATGGAGCTTTCGCCGGTAAATGCGCGAACGGTATGGCTGTGAATAACGGGACCACTTTTTAGCTGGCCCTCAAGGCTCGAAAGCATGCCTTGCATGACCGATGGAATACCCGCCATAACGTGGACATTTTCCATAGCAAACCCCTGCGGTCCTCCAGACGGATTGTCGATTAATGTTGCGCCTACTGGCACACGCGCCATCAACAGGCGCGAGGCCATGATGTCATCCGGTGCGGGCCGTTTGCGTATTCGTACCGCAATATCGGGGTGTTCTATGAGTTCTACGCCGAAGGCCTTAGCAATACACACTGCGGTAATGTCATCGTGAGTGGGGCCAATGCCGCCGGTAGTAAAGACATAGTCAAATTCATGTCTGACTTCATTGACGGTATCGATGATGGTTTTTTCAATGTCTGGAATAACCCTACAATGCCGAATTTGAATACCCCATTTGCCTAATGTTTTAGCAATGTGATTGAGGTTTATATCTTGAGTCCGGCCTGAAAGAATTTCATTGCCGATAATCAGAACACAGGCTGTGACCGCATCTTTCATATCAGTATCGCTTTTTTGGTATCTAGTTGTGTTTGTAGCTTAGCAGATGCTTAGGGGGCGCACTTTAGGCATTTTTGCATAAACTGGCATTGGCTATTTTTTACAAAAAACCGGCTTGCTCTGTTTATTAGAAAATGGCGGCTTGCTCTATTTATTGGAAAAAGCCGGCTTACGCTTGGCGGCAAAAGCTTTGCGGCCTTCCTTATAGTCTTCGCTGTTGAAACAGGCGTCTACCATGGCGCGCACTTGGTTAACTTCCTCGGCTCGACTGTCTCGCTCCCAAGCATTGACCGCTGCCTTGGCGGCTTTCACCGTAAGCGGCGCATTAGCGGCTATATTGAGCGCGTACTCCATGCAGACTTTTTCTATCTCTTCGCGTTCGTGAATAAAGTTAACGATGCCCATTTCTTTGGCTTCAATAGCCGGCATAAAACGTGCCGAAAACATGATGTCTCTTGCATTGCTTGGACCCACTAACCGTGCCAGCTTGGCCAAGCCCTCGTACTCGTAACCCAAGCCCAGCTTTGCAGCAGGTATGCCAAAACGCGAGTCTGGTGTGGCAAATCTGATGTCCGCGGACAATGCTGTAGCCAGCCCGCCGCCAATGCAGTAGCCCTCAATGAGTGCTATGAGCGGCTTTTCGATTTTGCTCAGCCAGTGGGTGGCACGCCCAGCAATCCGCCCATAACTTTCGCGCTGCTCTGAGTTGGCGCGCTTTTCGTCGAACTCAGAAATGTCCGCGCCGGATACAAAGGCCTTGCCGCCTGCGCCGCGCATAATGATCACCCGAACTTCGTCATTGCCAGCAAAATGCTCAAGAATGTCGCCAATGCCTTGCCACATCTCTAGAGATAGAGCGTTGTGCCGCGCAGGATTATTAAAGGTCATCCAGCCAATACCGTGCGCAATGTGGGCTTGCATGCGCTGTGTTGAAAGCTCTAGTGACATATCTATCTCTTTTAGTTTTCTTCTATACTATTCTCATGGGCGAGGCGTTTACGCGGTCCTTGAGAATACCCTGTGAGTCAATGCACAGATGAGTTTGTTCTCCACCTGTGACCTAGCTGTAAAAAGTACGTCAGGAATGCTTTCAATAACAATCAAAAGTTGAGAATTATGGATTTTGCTTTAACAGACGAACAAGAGTTGATTCGCGATGCCGTGGCTAGGGTGTGTAAGGATTTTCCTGATGAGTACTGGGCGGAAAAGGACGCAAAGCACGAATTTCCCTGGGATTTTTACAACGCCATGTCTGAAGCAGGGTGGATTGGTGTGGCTATTCCCGAAGCCTACGGGGGTAGCGGGCGAGGTATTACCGAGGCCAGTATTGTGCTGGAAACTGTGGCCGCCAGCGGCGCTGCGATGAATGGCGCAACCCCCTTGCACCTTTCTATGTTTGGCATGGAGCCGGTGGTTAAGTATGGCTCTGAGGAGATGAAACAAACCTATTTGCCTCGGGTTGCCAGTGGCGAAATGCACGTAGCTTTTGGTGTTACCGAACCCGATGCGGGCACTGATACAACCTCTATCACCACATTTGCCCGCCACGAGGGAGACAATTATATCGTTAGAGGTCGCAAGGTCTGGACCACAAAAGCATTACAATCTGAACGGGTATTGTTACTGGTGCGCACCACACCGCGAGATGAGGTTGAGCGCAGGACAGATGGTATGACCTTGCTGTTGGCGGAGTTGCAGCGCGACGAGGTGACTATATCTCCCATTGATAAAGTTGGCCGTAATGCTGTGGCGACATGTGAAGTGGTTTATGACGACTTGCCGGTAAAAGTCACAGACAGAGTCGGTGAGGAAGGCAAAGGGTTCAGTTATTTGATTTCAGGGCTGAATGCCGAACGTATTTTGATCGCAGCGGAAGCGTTGGGCATTGGTAAGGCTGCACTAAGACGCGCCGTTAACTATGCTAATGAACGGGTGGTTTTTGGTCGTCCTATTGGTAAGAACCAAGGCGTGGCCTTTCCGTTGGCGGAAGCTAAGATGCGTTTAGACGCAGCGGAATTAATGATTCGCAAAGCCGCTTGGATGCTGGATAACGGTCAGCCCTGTGGTGCAGAAGCAAATATGGCTAAATGGCTAGCAGCTGATGCTTGTTTCCAGGCAGCGGATCAAGCCATGCAAACCCACGGCGGTTTTGGTTATGCCAAGGAATACCATGTTGAGCGTTATTGGCGTGAGGCCCGTTTGATGCGCATAGCACCTATTTCTCAAGAAATGATTCAAAACTACGTTTCCGAACACGTATTAGGGTTGCCCAGATCCTATTAAAAGATCTTATTAAAAGATCTTATTTGAAGGATCTTATAAAGCCGGTCGTGTTAAAGAGCCTTGCTAGAGACGCGCTACAAATCAGTCGCTAGTACTGAGCGCTTGTATGAAGTGTCGCGCTCACTAATCTAGCTCAGGGTAGATGTCCTTGAGATTTAGCATGAGCTTGATTTTACGCCTTGATAATAACGGCAAACATAGGCGCGCCAGGCGTTACGTCTGCTTACTCAGAGTGCAGAACATTACAGCTTTCTAATACCGCCAGCGCCGCGGTATCGCTGCGCGCTTTATTGATGTTCTTCAGCACGCAACTGGCGGCGTCACCATTAACCGGGCTGGCTTGTCCGTGTTGGAAGCCCGAGCCAATGAAAAGAGGCGACACTTCAGTTGAGCCATGCACGCTGCCAGAAATTATGCATTCCTCAACGTCAAAATCTCCTTCTGCAATGACGTTGGCGCTAGGGTGGCATTTAACCTTTTGTAGTCCGGATAAATCTTCTACCTCTGCGTCTATCCAACCCGCCGCGCGGTTGTCTGTGTGGGCTATTGTTACGCCGGATTGTGCGTTTTTTGCTGAGTCTGCCGAAACTTGGCCTGCGCCCAAAATTGTCAGTACGAGTAGTAGGTGAGTAATGTTTCGCATATGAATCTCAAATAGTGAAAGTGATCGCTGAGTTTAACCGCTAAATTGAGAACGTATGTAAAGAAGTGTTATCAGCCTATCAACGGTAGGTAATTTTCGATGTGTGGATCTCTGTAAATGAGGGTCGATGTGCATTCTGACGGTGGAATTACTTTGCCTACTCATTGCCCAGAATCTCATTAACTTGGCTGCGCAGGGTGGGAATGATTTCTGCCTCCACCCAAGGGTTCTTTTTCAGCCACATAGTATTGCGAGGACTTGGGTGAGGGAGTGGCAGAAACTCTGGTAGATAGTCTTTCCAGCCAGCGACTATTGCCTGCAAGGTCATAGAAGACCTGGGCTTTAGGTGCCAGTCAATGGCATAGCGGCCAATGGCTATGGTGAGCTTTATATTGGGTAGGTGAGAGAGCAACTCGGCTCGCCACATGGCCGCGCACTCGGGTCGCGGTGGCAGGTCGCCGCCTTTGCCCCGGCCCGGATAGCAAAATCCCATAGGGACAATGGCGACCAACGCTTCGTCGTAAAAAGTTTCAGTGCTCATGCCCAGCCAGTCCCGCAAACGTTTGCCGCTAGGGTCATTGAAGGGGATGCCGGTTTCATGCACGGCGGTCCCTGGTGCTTGGCCAACGATAAGGATTTTTGCCTTTGGGTTAGCCTGAAATACAGGTCTGGGTCCAAGGGGCAAATGCTCAGCGCAGTGTACGCAGTTGTGTATGCGCTCTGTGAGGCGAATGAATTTGCTGGGCGCTGTGGCGCTCATAGTATTTTTTGCAGGTACATAGATTTAAAGCCCCATGAGATCAGCCCTGTCTAAGGTATTTTGCAACATGCGAATACTCGCGGCGTCGACCATAACCCCATCTACACTAATTGCCCCTAAACCGTCTTTTAGCGCTTGCTCGTAGGCCGCTTTTTGCTTTCGAGCGGTAGCCAGTGTTGCTCTGTCTGGGGAAAAAGTGTCTTGTGCGATGGCGACTTGGCTGGGGTGAATTGCCCATTTTCCCGTCATCCCCAGCGTGAGTGCGTACTTACTTTCATTGGCTAATGTGGCTAAATCTTTAAAGTCCGCATAGGGTCCATCAATTGGATCCAAGCCAAAGGCCCTGCACGCAATGGTCATTTTATATCTTGGGTAATGCCAAATATCCGGTGGGTAGTCGCCGCTGCTGCCTACAGATTCTAGGTGCATTTGTTGACTGGCAGAGTAGTCGCCCATACCAAAAGTCATGGCCTCGAGCCGATCTGAGCTTGCGGCAATTTCTTCAACATTCATCAGACCTTCAACGTCTTCTATTAGGCACTCAATGCCAATACGCTTGGTTAACCCCAGCTTCAGTTCCAGTTGATCAAGCAATAGATGGAGAAATTTCACGTCTCCAGCGCACTTAGTTTTGGTCAGCATAAGGGTGTCTATGCGCGCACCTGCGCCGGTGACTACTTCAATCACATCGTCATGACACCATTGAGTTTGTACGTCGTTGATGCGCACGCAGAGTACTTTCGCCTGCCAGTCTAGTGTGTTCAGAGCGGTTACAACCTGTCCCCGGGCGGCGGCTTTGGCGTTGGGTGCAACGGCATCCTCCAAATCTAATAAGATCTGATCTACCTCAGTTGCTGAGGCTTTAGCCATCATCTTTTCTGAGCTACCCGGCGCGCAGAGAACACAGCGACGAGGTCGTTTGGGTTGAAGGTGCATAATGGTCCTTTGTCTTATTTTCCGGTTATACGTTTTACCCTAAACAATGAGTTTACTTGAACCAGGGATTAAACGAGGGATTGTATGAACTGCGTTACCGCAATGTTGAAGCCTTCTGACGCTTCCATATTAACGCCGTGACCTGCGTCAAAACTGACACATTCAATGTTGGCGATGTGCTCCAGCGCCCACAGTTTATTAGTCTTGAATCGGCGTTCTTTATCCCCCGCGCAGAGCAATACCGGGCGAGAGTTGTGTGGTGCAATGTCTCTAATGCAAGTGTTTGGGTTGGTGGCCAATAGGGTATTTGCTATACCCACGGGCGAAAATTTAGCGGCGTCTTGCATTAGAGCGTCATAGATACGTGTGGGTAGCGTTATTGCTCGACGCGGGTGGACGGGAATTTTTTCTATCGCCGCAATGCCTCCCAGCCTAATGTTTTCGCTGGATTTTGAGGCAGTATTCTTCCAGTCGAGTATTTGTGCCTCGTCCGCAAGTGCTGAATTAGAGTTGGTGAAAATATGACCGATAACATGGTCTGCATAGTCGTATGCGTAGCGGAAGGTGAGTCCCGCGCCTAACGAATAACCGCAGACGAACCACTTTTCCACGCCCAAGGCCTTACGTATTATTTCAAATTGAAAGCCGTAGGCGGCAGGGCTGTAGTACTGCAGATCCTCCGGCGCTGGCGAGTTGCCGTGGCCCCATAGATCAACTGTTATTGGCTGGCAGACTTGTCCAAGTGCTTTTAGGTTATCTAACCATTGGGCACTAGACGATATGAAGCCATGGAGGAGCATTAGGTACGGGCCCTCGCCGGGGTGAACGGTATAGGCAAGTTGATGTGCCGCTTGGACTTGGTGCGCAGATTGAGTCATTGAATACAGGGCTATGCAGTTGAAAACCTCATGCTACCATGCAAAAAAGCAATGATATTAGACGCTGGGGATAAAGGCGTTAGGAAAAACAGGGGAGAACATATGACTTACGATCTACTGGTTAAAAACGGCACGGTAATTGACGGCTCTGGTAACCCTGGGTACCGCGCTGATGTGGGCGTAGTTGACGGCAAAATTGCTGCCATTGGTCGGCTCAACAGCAAGGCAAAACAAACTGTCGATGCAGAAGGCCACGTTGTTTCACCCGGCTTTGTTGATGGCCACACCCACATGGACGCTCAGGTGTTTTGGGATCCCATTGGTTCCTGCTCGTCCTATCACGGTGTCACCAGTGTGGTCATGGGCAACTGCGGTTTTACCCTAGCCCCGTGTAAGCAAGAAGATGCCGACTTGGTGTTTAAAAATTTAGAGCGGGCGGAGGATCTTTCGCGCGACGCCATGCTGGAAGGCATTGATTGGAGCTGGGAAACCTTTCCGCAGTTTCTAGATGCGATAGACGATCTACCCAAGGGCATCAACTACGCAGGCTATATTGGCCATTCAGCCCTGCGTACTTATGTCATGGGAGAGCGGGCCTTTGTTGACCAAGCCAGCGAAGACGAAGTGCGCAAAATGCAGCACATTGTCAAAGAGGCCATGGGTGCCGGGGCAATCGGCTTTTCTACCTCAAGAACGTTTAATCATTTAACCGCTGATGACTTGCCGGTGGCCAGTCGGGTTGCCCATTGGGATGAAGTTCGAGCCATTGTTAATGCGGTAGGTGAAACCGGTAAAGGTTTGTTTGAGATCGCTGGCGAAGCGCCCGGGCGAGATCCAGAGCGGATTAGAGAGTATCACCAGCGCCTTATGAATTTGGCCGTGGAATCTGGTGTGCCACAAACTTGGGGCATGTTCAGTGTCCGCGCCGCGCCTGATCTTTGGCGTCCGTACTTTGATTTGTTGGATGAAACCGCGCGAGCGGGCGGGCGTATGTACGCTCAAGTACACAGTCGCGCTTTGTCTAGTTTGTTGTCTTTTCAGTCTAATACGCCTTTTGATAACTGGGAATATTGGTCAGAGTTTCGGCAGCTACCTTTGGCCGAGCAAGCGGCGAAACTCCGTGATCCAGTGATTAAGGCTAAGTTGATAGAAGTGGCCAGCCGAGAATACACAGGGCCGCGGGTTGTCGGCGCAGAGGCACGACCGCCAGAGTGGGACTTTATCTATCCTATGGACGACATGGTTTACGACAAGCCCTCCATGGCCCAACTTGCTCGGGAGCAGGGCAAGCACCCGGTTGAGTTAATGATTGATATGTCTCTAGAGCGAGATTTCCACATGTTCTTTAGGCAGCCCATAGCCAACGAAAACCAGGACCATGTGTTGGAAATGATGAAGCACCCCCGTTCGGTGGTGACATTTTCTGATTCTGGTGCCCACGTATCGCAGATTATGGATTCGTCATTGCAAACGCACCTGCTCAGTTATTGGGTGAGAGAGAAGCAGGCGTTGAAGCTGGAAGAGGCGATTAAACAAATCACCTATAACACCGCAACAATGTGGGGGTTACATGACCGCGGTCTGGTGCGTGAAGGTATGGCGGCGGACTTGGTTGTTTTTGACCCAGATACCGTGGGCGCGAGGATGCCTGAAGTGGTCCACGATTTACCCTCCGGTGCCAGACGCTTGAAGCAAACGGCTGACGGCATACTGCACACGGTAGTGAACGGTGAAATTATGTTGACCAACAACGAGCACACTGGCGCAGTACCCGGCCGCTTGCTTAGAAGTTAAATTCACTCTGAGTGGTTCAGGTCATATTGGACGGGTGGCCACTTGGGTCGGTCGGTGTAATCCGCTTTTCGGCGGATTTGAGCGGATGGCGCTTGATTAGCATGTGGTGCTAAGGCACCATGCGCGCATGCACCCGTAGTTCAACTGGATAGAATACCAGGCTTCGAACCTGGGGGTTGTAGGTTCGAGTCCTACCGGGTGCGCCACTTCAAATGACTAAATTCAATGCAATCAATCTAAGCAAAAGGTGACGTCACCTTTGAAGGCTAGTTGCAGATTTCTTCGCTGACTCAAGCGCTGATTCTATTTAGGACGCTATTAGGCTTTGCCCAGCAAATGCCTTACGTACCTTGCCTGCCAATACATAAGTCATCAAACCCGCCAAGAGCATACTTGAAGCATAGGTCAGCGGTGTATTGACCATGCTATGTGCTTGCTCGGCTTGAGCCAGAAAGTCCATGTCCCATAGGCCGACTAAGTAGTTGGTGAGATAGCCAAAGGCAAAGCCAACACCCACAACGCTCGTGAGGTAGGCAGTAAGCGCACGGCTGCCCAATTCCTTTTTAACCAAGGCGACGGTGGCAATATTAGTAGCGGGGCCAACCAACATAAATACCAGTGCGGCGCCCGGGGAAACGCCTGAAAACAACAGTCCGGCGGCAATAGGAGTGGAGGCGGTAGCGCAGACATACATGGGCACACCGACAAGGGCCATGACGACAAAGGCCAAGAAACCATCACCCCACTGGACTAAAAATTCATTGGGGACATAGGTTTTAATGAGCGCTGCAAAGGCTAAACCGATGAGTAACCACAGCGCTATGTCGCGAATAAGGTCAACAAAAGTGAAGCGCAGGCCTGCTTTGAGTTTGTCAGCAAGGCTTTCCTCTGCGGGTTGTGCTTTGCTGGCGCAACAAGAGTCCTCTTCTTCAACGTTTAGTGCGCTGGCTTGGGTTGCATTTGCTGGCGTGTCGTCTTTACCTACCAAGATACCGGCGACTATGGCGCTGGTAATGGCAGCGATGGGTCGGACAATAGCCATAAAAGGCCCCAGCATCGCGTAAGAAATAGAGATGGAATCAACACCGGTCTCTGGTGTGGAGATGAGGAATGACGTGGTCGCCGCTTTCGAAGCGCCGCTGCGGCGCAAGCCAACGGCAGCTGGGATAACACCGCAGGAACACAGAGGCAATGGCGCGCCAAACAATGCTGCTTTCACTGTAGACATGAGTCCGGGCTCGCCTAAGTGCTTGGCCATTAGTTGGCTCGGCACAAATACTTTCATGATGCCGGCGACAAATAAGCCCAGCATTAGCCAAGGCGCTGACTCAACAAATAGATCAATAAAATTTTCGATCAGTAACATGCGTAATGTCCTAGTTCGTTTGCTCGCTTAAGGCTTCGAGAATTGTGCAATGGGTGGCGGGTTCATCGCCGCCGCAACATGCGCTGCTGAGTGTTTGCAGAGATTTTTTGATGCGCTTAATTTCGGCCAGTCGTTGGTTGACGATGCTGATTTTGGCGTCAACAAACTGCTTAATGTCATGACAAGACTTTTCGTCTTTAGTGACTTCCAGTTCTAATAGCTGATGAATTTCGTTGAGCGTAAAACCCACTTCTTTGGCACCCATAATAAAGCTGATTCTATGCACGTCTGTCTCGGAGTAGAGACGGTAGCCCGCATCATTGCGCTCCCCGGGCGTAATTAGACCGTGCTTTTCGTAAAACCGCAGGGTGTCTCTTGAGACGCTAGCAAGTGCGGCCAGCTCGCCAATTTTTAACATTGTTTTAGATTCCATGGGTCAACTATAAACCCTGGAGTACAGTCTAAGGTCAATAGCTAAATAAAATTTTCAACGGTGCACTCAAAGATGCGTACAAAGACGTATTCAAAAACGGACTCACCGAGCGTCAGTGCACTCCATCAATTTTGAAATATGAGCACCAAGAATATACATAATAGAACGCCTTTTTTCTGGTTTGACAAACGATTAGTTATAAATCATTGTATTTGAAGAGGTTTGGTGAGGGCTGAACCTCAGCGATGTCTGTAGAAGAACTTGAATGTTAACTAATGGGTTACATTTGAGTTGGCTGTAGTACTGGGCGGTTAAATTTCTGGAGGGGATTGAGAGCGACGGTGCTTACTAAAATCACCTTCGGTCGCAGCATTACTTCTCCTTATATTTGAGTTTCTTTTTTGCTTTTTTATGGGCGTTGGAATATCAATAATAAGGGAGAGATCCATTGAAAAAAATTATTCCTTTGCTGGGTAGTGCTGCGGTGCTTCTTGGAACCTGGCAATTTGCAGTTGCGGAAGATGCTGATGCGGCTATAGAAGAGGTTGTAGTAACCGGTTCTTATCTAAAGCGGTCTTCTGAAAATTCTCCATCACCACTCTCTGTGGTGACTTCAGCTGATATTGAGGACTTGGGTGCTCAGGGTATGGCTGAGATCATTAATACAATGCCGTGGCAGTCGGGTAGTGAAACGCGTTCGGCAACATTTAACGGTGCTGCTGGCCTAGGCCAAATGACCGTTAACCTGCGTAACCTGGGTATGTCTTCGACATTGGTCCTGGTCAATGGCAAGCGTAATGTGGCGACTTTCTATGACGGTAACTCCAATGCAGCTGTGAATATTCAAGGACTTGTGCCAACTATTGCGCTTGAGCGTATGGAAATAGTTAAGGATGGCGCATCTGCACTCTATGGCTCGGACGCTATCGCCGGTGTTGTTAACTTCATCACGAAAAAAGATTTTGAAGGTTTCGATGTTCAATATGAATATTCGTCCATAGAAGAAGTCAGTGAAGGCGATACCAACAATGTTCAAGTGTTGTTTGGTGCGCAGGGCGATCGTGGTGGTGTAGTCTTCTCTGCTGGCGCTATGTCTCGGGGCATGGTTACTGTGGGAGATGTTTATTCACGTCATGGTGGGTCTACTGTTTCCAGTACAGGTCAACCCGGCCGCATGTTCCCCACGGATGCCGCCGGCCTCACATGGGCCGCTAACGGATTAAATCCCGGGCAGTCTACTGATGGTAAATTTCCTCGTAATCCACAAGGTACAAGCTACGGTAATGCGGATCCAAGCTGTGAAGCAGCTGATGCATTGGATGATGTTGGTGGTTCAGGTCTCTACGCAAATGGCGTACTCTGTGCCTACGACTTTGGTCCTTTCTTTCCGTTGCAAGGCGATGAAAGTACCCGTCAAATGTTCCTAACCGGCCACTATGACTTGACTGATAATGTTGAGTTATATTTCGAAGCTGGCTCCAACGGATCTGAATTTTTCCGTTATAACTCGTTAAACCCCAATGCTGTTTCCTTGACTATTCCGACCCATCATTTGGGTTTGATCGAAGACGCATCTAACAGAGGTATTGTACCGCAGGCGTTGCGCAATGGTACGCGAATGATTGGGCGTACGGTTTATGATTCAGGCACGAGTGAGCGCCCGTTAGATACTTATTCTCAACTTGACCGATCCATGGATCGCATGCAGCTTGGAGCGAATGTTGCCTTAGATTTCGGCGGTGAAGAGTGGAATCTAGACGTTTCTTACTCGCGCTCTGTTTTTAATGAGCAGAGAACTGAACTTCAGGACACCCAGTCGGTGGAAATGGAGTTAGCGATTAATGGCATGGGTGGACCTAACTGTGATCCGTTCAATGGTACTGCAGGCAGCGGCAACTTAGCTTATGCAGCATCCGGAGGAGATTTCGGTTCAGGCAATTGTTATTACTTCAACCCTTTTGGTAACTCATTTGTAAATCCAGATGGCACCCGCCAAACTGATCAGACGCTGGTGAACCCTGCTGAACTGTATGAGTATTTGCTTGGTCGGGTAACTTCCGATACGCACTTCGAGCAAGATGTATTTGACGCAGTAATGTCCGGCACTATAGCTAACCTAGATTCAGGTTCAGTTGGTTTGGCTGTTGGTCTGCAGCATCGCGTTGACAGGGGGCGCGCGCTATACGACGCAACTATGAATTCAGGTAACTTAGACTTCGTCTACGGTGCCGTAGATTGGGGCGGTGAATTAACCAATACTGCCATATTTGCAGAAGTTGGCTTGCCTCTCGGCGACTCTATTGATGTGAATGCAGCAATACGTTACGAAGAATTTGATGAACTGGGTTTAGACACAACAGATCCAAAGATCACGGTACTGTGGAGAGCCACCGATACACTGACAGCTAGAGCGTCAGCTGGTTCCTCTTATCGCGTAGGTTCTATCCAACAGCTATTTGGTACGGTGACCACCGTTCACAACATGACTGACTATAACGGTGTGTCTGCCTACAAGCCTTCCTTAACGAACGGTAATGATCAACTGAAACCGGAATCTGCTGAAATGTGGAATATTGGTTTTTCATGGATTCCAGACGGGGCTCTTGAAGGCTTCCAGTTCGACGCTGACTACTACAATTATGAGTACGAAGACATCCTTTCTCGACAAAGCTACTTGTCAATTGTCGCAGCTGATAATGCAGCGTTGAATACTGCTATCACTGGTGGTCAGACTGTGACCGAAGCAATTGCCGCAGGCGTTGGTAATCGTTCACAGGTTTTACGTACAGGTGCTGGCGCGATTCTTCGTGTACTGCCCGATTTTGCAAACCAGAACTCGGCAACCGTGAGTGGTTTGGATATGCAAGCTGCTTATTCATTTGATAACTCAATGGGCGCGTGGAAGGTAGGTTTGGCTGCAGCGTGGGCGCAAGAGTACAAGGTCGCCGGTCAGAAAGACGCGGTTGGCCAGTACAATGTGAAGAACCCTGTAACTCCTCGTCGTGCGCTTCCAGAGTGGAAGATCAATGGCACATTGAACTGGAGTAATAACAACCACCGTGCGTTTGCGGTTGTGCGTTACATCGACGGCTACGAGGCTACACTATCTGACGAACCAGCTTCGGGCTTTTGGAATAACACCATCAAGATTTTCCTTGATGATGCCACTGCCGCTAAGTACTACAACCCAAACATTGATAGTTGGGTTGCCGTAGATGCTCAGTACACGTACACGCTACCTGAAGTGTCGTTCTTGAGTTCTAGCTCAGTAACCATTGGGGCGAAAAACTTGTTTGATGAGGAAGCCCCTTGGGTGCCTAACAACACAAGTTATGACCCGGTTACTCACGACTTTAGAGGTCGGGTCTGGTACTTCAGAGTAGGTGCCAGCATGTAATTTGGGATGACCCAAGACTAGAGAAAGGCCTCGATTTTCGGGGCCTTTTTTTGCCTAGGTAGAAAATCAGCCCTGGGCGGACACGCGGAATTTTATGCCATTAGAGCCGCAGAATTGTTTTGCTCTTTGGCGAGTAAATCCAATTAAGAGAATATTTATGAGATCAATTATTACAGCAGCACTGATGCTTTTTTGCTTTTTCAGTTCTAATAGTTTTGCCCATGACACCGGCAATTGCGCGCAAGTGGAATCGGCCCTCGAACGCCTTGACTGTTACGATGGACAGGCCAAGCTGCTCAGCAGTCTGCCCACTGGCGATGAAACTGTAAGTAGTAAAGTGGTGTCGCAGCCCAGCGCCCCATCTGCGCCACCTGAGTCTGCGCAACTAGTCAGCAAAAAGCCGTCTTTTCTTTCTCGACCAATAGGCGCCCCCGTCGAATATTCGGCAACCATTGCAGAGATTAAAAAGAGCCAGCAAAAAGTGTTCGTTGTCCTCAGTAACGAGCAAATATGGCGGATTCAAAAGAGCCATTTGACGTCGTTTAAAGTCGGCGATAAGGCGCTCATCAAGCAAGGTATGGTGGGTGGTTTTATTATGCGCATTGAGGGTGGAGGGAGTTATCGCGTTAAACAAATACAGTGACATTAGTTAAATAATTTGGCCGGTGTAGAGGCTTTTATCTGCCGCTGACTGTTACTGCAGAGTGAAAGTGCGCGCCAAATAAATTTAGGCGCTGTGTTTTTCTAGTCTGCTAGACTCCAGCACATTAAGAGGAGAGTGTTATGTCTATAGCGACACCGTTGGCGGGAATTACAGTATTAGATTTTGGTCAGGTTTATAACGGGCCATATTGCGGGTTTTTACTGGCTCAGGCCGGTGCTCGGGTGATTAAGGTGGAATCCCCTAAAGGCGAAACCCTGCGCGGGCGCAGTAGTGAAGGACCTTACAGCTTTCCTTTTACTCTGCTAAACAATGGTAAAGAAAGCATCACGCTGAATATCAAAAGCGTTGAAGGCCAGCGCCTACTCAAAGAACTGGTCCCTCACGTAGATGTGCTGGTGGAAAATTTCTCACCCGGGACTTTGGCAGGGTATGGTCTGGGCAGTGATGTGCTGCGACAAATTAATCCTCGCCTAATTTATGCGGCCAGCACAGGCTATGGCGGCACGGGACCCAATAGTGATTACCTCGGCATGGACATTACCTTGCAGGCGATGACCGGCATTATGAGTGTTACCGGCGAAGAGGGTGGGCCACCTATGAAGGCGGGTGCAGCATTTTGTGACTTTCTTGGT
Organism: Pseudomonadales bacterium; assembly: GCA_028228615.1. Classification (GTDB taxonomy): domain Bacteria; phylum Pseudomonadota; class Gammaproteobacteria; order Pseudomonadales; family Azotimanducaceae; genus UBA4421. The sequence continues at coordinate 46,801 of JAOJBS010000006.1, forward strand.
GGCGTGCATTTGTACTCGGGCATTGTCTCGGCGCTTTATCAGCGTGAGCAAAGTGGTGAGGGCGCTGTGTTAGACATATCCATGCAAGACTGCGTATTTCCTACCCTAAACACTCAGTTGGGCAACTTTTTCCAGACGGGCAAGCAAGCGCCGCGTACTGGCAACCGTCATTCAGGTCTGGCGGTGGCACCCTATAATATATACGCAGCAAAGGACGGTTTCGTTGCGATGATTTGCTTGCGCGAAAGTCATTGGCGCAAACTTTGTGACGCGATGGGGCAACCGGAGCTTGCTCAAGATGAACGTTTTGGCAGTAGAGGCGCGCGTGCCACGAATATGGAAGCGCTCGATGAGCTTGTGGAATCTTGGACCCTTACCCTGAGCAAGGCGGAGATTTTTGCCATAGCGCTGGATCACGGCATGATATGCGCGCCTGTCCAAGACCTCGACGATGTAGTTAACGATGTGCATTTGCATGAGCGAGGCACTTTGAGTTGGTCTGATGAGGGCGCTGAAAAGGCGGCATTGTCTTTTCACACGCCGTTAAGATTTCAGGGCCAAACACCGCCAGAACTCACTGGTGTGCCAAATCTAGGCGAAAATACCGTTTCTGTATTAGGGCAGTTTTTGCAGCTGACACCAGAGCAAGTTGAGCAATTGCGCCAAGACGAAGCGCTCTGATTCTTTGGCGTCTGGTGCATTAGGTGGACGTTTAGGCAAAGCAGAGGGTCAAATTTAAAGCGACAGTTTGCGGCGGTAACGACCTAGTAGCGTACCAATTGATTAAGATCCGGGCTTAACCTTTAGCTAAAAATGGCTTAGACATCTGTGAGCTTTTATTGCCGCCAATTGTTGGCATCTTTGCGCATGTGGTACGCTCTCAAACTAATTTCTTGCAAAGTAAAACGCACCATGACTACCCAATTTGATTCAATAGAAGACGCTTTAGCTGCCATCCGCCAAGGGGAAATGGTGGTGGTTGTGGACGACGATGATCGTGAAAATGAAGGCGATCTGATTATGGCCGCAAGTAAAGCCACCGCCAGCGCGGTAGCGTTTATGATTCGCCACACTAGCGGTATTTTGTGTACCCCCATCTTGCAGGACCAAGCGACCCGCTTACACCTTGATCCCATGGTGGGGCGCAATGATGCGCCAATGAGTACCGCCTTCACTGTTTCTATAGATTATAAGCAAGGGCTGACCACGGGCATTTCTGCGGAAGAACGCGCGGCGACCACTCAAGCCTTAACTAACAGCAATGTGGGACCAGATGATTTTGTTCGTCCCGGCCATATTTTTCCTTTGGTAGCTCGTCAGGGTGGTGTGCTGGTTCGCTCAGGACACACTGAAGCGGGTACGGACCTGGCAACGTTGGCAGGACTGCCGCCGGTGGGATTGCTCGCCGAACTTGTTAACGACGACGGCACAGTGCAGCGCATGCCTCAGTTGCTGGAGTTTTCCGCCAAACATAATCTCAAAATCATCACTATTGCTGATCTGATTGCTTACAGACAGCAACGTGAGCAATTGGTTGAGCGTAGCCACGAGTTTTCAGTAAAGACCAATATTGGCGAAGCCCAGGCTTATGCCTACAGAACTAAGTTTGAAGACGCAGAGCACTTAGCTATTGTGTTTGGCGATATCAGCGCCATGGACGCGGTGCCTGTGCGCATTCACAGAGAAAAAGTTGTTGAAGATATTTTTGGTACTCAGGGTGGGGGGCATTCGACCAATATTTTGAATTCAGCGTTGAACCGAATTGAAGCTCTGAAAGGGGGCGTTCTGATTTATCTGCGTACTGGCTTTGTCGGTGTACCGCACGAGAACTTTGCCTCTCAGAGCAAAGAGGAAGAGCGGCGTAGCGAATGGCTTGAGGTGGGTGTTGGGGCGCAGATATTGCGTGATCTAAATGTCAGCAAAATTCGCCTAATCACCGGTAGAGATGTGGATTATGTGGGTGTTGAAGGATTTGGTTTAACCCTTGAATCTACTGAGATGCTATAGCACGTAAGCCCATTATTTGGCTCGCCACAGGCCTCTGTGGCCGCAGCTTAGCTAGCGCCGATACTGAAAAATAGCGCGTTTGTTCTCATCGCCCACATAAACTACGCGTATATCTTCGGTGTGCGATTTGCATACTGAACAACGAAGCTTCGAGCGTATTTGTTTAACCTTTGTTTGCCCGCCAAGTTTTTTGATCAAAGCATTGATGTCTAGTTGAGTGTTGCGTTGACAGTCCTCACATATAGCGTGCAGGTGAAAGCTGTCGATGAGATCGCTGAGGGTCTGCATGTCTTTAGCCTTTTTAAAGTGGGTGAAAAGGCTATTTACTGTACAAATATACAGCATGCATTAGCAAGCGAATTTTGTGTTTTTGTTAACTTTAAGTGATCAATGTGTTGCCTCGCTAATCACTACTGCGTTGCTGTAAAGCGCTTGATTGATGGCGTGAGTTGAGTCGTCTGGCTCATGGAGAATATTACTGATTGTTGCCGCCATTTTTTGCCGTCATCGCGGTATTATGAGCGCATCGCCACTCACTCAAGTTAACGCTATGCAGCCCCAGTCCCCCGCTCGGAACGAAATCCAAAATACTATCGCTATCACCCTTGGCGACCCGGCGGGTATTGGCCCTGAAGTGGTTGTTAAAACACTGCTTTTGCACCCCCAGCCAAGTCACCCTTGGTTGCTCATTGGTAATTTGTGGTCGCTAGAAATGGCCGCGTCAATGCTTGGTGTGACATTGCCCACCCTGCACATGATCAGCGACCTTGCAGATATGCGGGGTGGTTTGAATATGCTGGATTTAGGTCAGGCGTGTCCTCAAGGCTTTGCCCTAGGGCAGGTTCAAGCGGCCTGTGGTGAGGCGGCTGTGGCCGCAGTGGAATACGCGGCTAAGGCCTGCATTGCAGGGCAAGTAGCCGCAATGGTCACGGCGCCCATTAACAAGGAAGCCATTCACGCCGCGGGCTATGTAAATGATATTGGGCATCAGGAAATTTTGGCACGGTTGTCAGGGGTGGAACGCACAGCGACCATGCTCATGACCCCCGGGTTGAAGGTCGTACATCTCTCTACCCATAAATCTCTGATTCAAGCCGCACAGTACGTCACTCAAGAGTCGGTCTTTGCCAAGTTAGATTTGATTCATGAGACCTTAACGGCTTGGGGTTTGCCACAGCCGCGCATCGCGGTGGCGGCATTGAACCCTCATGGCGGCGAAGGCGGGTTATTAGGCCGAGAAGAAATTGATGCCATTGCGCCTGCCGTGGTGCAGGCTCAGAGCAAGGGCTTCAACGTCACCGGGCCATTACCCGCAGATTCAATATTTAATCGTGCCATTGAGGGCGAATTTGATGTGGTGTTGGCGCTGTATCACGACCAAGGTCACATAGCGATTAAGGTACATAACTTTCACGAGTCCACTACCGCGACACTGGGCATACCCTTTGTCCGCACCTCGGTAGACCACGGCACGGCGTTTGATATTGCGGGCCAGGGCATAGCAGACGCCACGGGTTTAGTAGCGGCCATTACAGCGGCCCAAGCCATTGTTAGCAAAAATCTAGCCTCTTTATAAGAGCGCTGCTCTACCAATAGCGGATCTGGCCAGCGCCAGGCCTCAAGGGTGATGGTTAGCGTTGAGTAAGCGCGTATTTTCGCACAATTTTTTTGCGCAATTATTTTCTCAAATATCTTCACATTAGAGGTGGTTTATTTTGCTGGGTGGAGGTGCCTATGGCACACTTCATCTATTAATAAATGCATTACTAATGAGAGGGGAAGTGCCATGAAAGCTGCAGTTTTTCGTGAAGTGAACAAACCTATGGAAATCGAAGAGATTTCTGTTTCTAAGCCTGGTCCAAGAGAAGTGCTTATTCGCACAAAGGCCGCCGGCATTTGTCATAGTGATTTGCACTTTTGGAACGGCAGTTATCCGGGCCAGGTGCCAATGGTACTGGGTCACGAGAGTGCCGGTGTGGTCGAGCAAGTGGGTAGTGATGTTCATTACGTTAAGCCCGGCGATCATGTCATTACTTGTCTTTCTGTATTCTGTGGCCATTGTGAGCAGTGCTTAACCGGGCATATGTCTTTGTGCAACGAGCCAGAAACTAATAGAACAAAAGAAGAAGCGCCGCGCCTGAGTCATAACGATCAACCGTTAACTCAGTTTGCTCAGCTCGGTTCTTTTGCTGAGATGATGCTGGTGCACGAACACGCCTTGGTTAAAGTGCGTGAAGATATGCCAATGGACCGCGCTGCTTTAATCGGCTGTGGTGTAACCACTGGTATTGGCGCAGTTATTCATACCGCTAAAGTAGAGCCAGGTTCAACCGTTGCAGTGATTGGTTGTGGCGGTATTGGTTTGTCCGCGATTAATGGCGCTGCACTAGCTGGCGCAGCAAGAATTATTGCAGTAGACATGGTGCCTTCTAAGCTAGAACTGGCGCGTAAATTTGGTGCTACCGATGTTGTAGATGCCAGCGACGGCGAAGCGGTAGGCAAAGTCATTGAGATGACCGGTGGCGGTGTGCACTATTCTTTTGAAGCCATTGGCCTTAAAGCCACTGCAGAACAAGCGTTCCAGATGTTGCGTGCCGGTGGTACAGCCACAGTGATTGGTATGATTCCTCCGGGTCAGATGGTTTCTCTACACGGTGTAGACTTCTTGTCTGAGAAAAAGATCCAAGGCTCGTTCATGGGTTCAAATCGTTTCCGTGTTGATATGCCAAGATTTATCGACTTCTACCTGCAAGGCAAATTGCACTTAGATGATCTTATTTCAAACCGCATTGCGTTGACCGACATCAACGAAGGTATGGAAGCACTTAAGACCGGTGAAATTGCGCGTAGCGTAATTATGTTCGATTAGGTATTAGGCACCTAGGCTTAGGCCTGTCGCCGAGAAATCTAACCGAGCATTCAAAGAAACAGTTCGTCAAGGAGAAGTTATGCGCTGGCTTTCATTTGTTCGTAATGGCCGTAGTACTTATGGTTATGTAGTTGTCGACGAAGCAGGCGCTGAAGGCGTTGTTGATGTTGGCGCAAAAGCTGAGTATTCAACGCTTCGCCAAGCTATTGCAGCTCAGGCGCTAGAGACTTTGCCAGCCTCCTGTGGTGACCAGGCCGACCTACCTTTGGAAGGTCTGGAATACGCGCCCACCATAACTGATCCTGCGAAAATTCTTTGTGTAGGGTTAAATTACAAAGAGCATCAGGAAGAAACTGGTCGCGGTGGTGAAGGTTTTCCTACCGTCTTTGTGCGTTTTGCAGCGGCTCAAATGGGCCACTTGCAGCCTATGGTTAGACCCATCGAATCCGCCACCTTAGATTTTGAGGGCGAGATTGCCATGATTATTGGTAAGGGTGGCCGTCGCATCAGCCGTTCAAATGCTCTGTCCCACGTGGTCGGCTTTGGGATTTATAACGATGGCAGCGTGCGCGAGTATCAACGTCAAACCAGTCAATTTACCCCTGGCAAAAACTTTTCCAACACCGGTGGTTTTGGCCCTTGGATGATGACCATGGACGAGATTGGTGATTTGTCGCAAATGGAAATTACCACTCGCCTGAATGGTGAAGTAATGCAGCACGCCCAAGCCAATATGTTGGTGCATGGGTTTGCAGAGCTCATAGAATATTGTTCTACCTTTATCGACCTTGAACCAGGTGACGTCATTGTTACTGGCACGCCCGGCGGCGTTGGCGCTGCGCGCAAGCCGCCAGTGTTTATGGACGACGGCGACCAAATTGAGGTTGAAGTAAACCCCATTGGTATTTTGCGCAACCCAGTAGTGGGTGAAAATTAGTAACAATGTCTATGGGTGAGCATAACCGGTGAAGTTTGGTATAGGTCAAAGCGTTCCTCGCTCTGAGGACCCACGTTTGATTACAGGTCAGGGTGAATACACCGATGACATCAATAGGCCCAATCAACTTTACTTGCGCGTTTTAAGATCACCTTACGCCCATGGGCATATTACTGAGTTAGATATTGCCGACGCCCTGACCAGCCCTGGCGTTAAAGCGGTCTATTTAGCGAAAGACATATCCCATCTTGGTAACTTACCTTGTAGAGCAGTGCTCAAAGACGCTCAGGGTAATGACGCCTTTATTCCAGACCGCCCCATTCTTGCCCAAGATAAAGTGTTATTTGTGGGCCATGCCATTGCAGCCGTTATTGCGGATTCGCCAGAGCATGCTGAAAATGCGGTTGAAGCCATTCTGCTCAGTGTCGACGATCTGCCTGCCTGCGCGGACCCAAGTCGCGCCTTAGATCCAGATACCCAACCGTTACATGACGCGCAGAACTCAAATCTTTGTGTGCATTTTGAAAAAGGTGAGCGTCAGCGAGTAGATGAAGCACTAGCCACCAGTGCGCATAAGGTCGTTGTAGATTTGGTCAATAACCGTGTGGCACCCAGTCCCTTAGAGCCGCGAGCGTGTTTGGCAGAGCCCACACAAGAGGGCTTCACCTTATATAACCCAAGCCAAGGTGCGGTTGCTCAGAAGATGATTCTGACTAAGATTTTTTCCTTTGATAAGCAACAGCTTAGACTGATTTCGCCAGATACCGGCGGCGGTTTTGGTATTCGCGGAGAAATTCATCCAGAAACCTGTTTAGTACTTTACGCAGCTCAGCAATTGTCTGTGCCGGTAAAATACACTGGCGACAGATCAGAAATGTTTCTCAGTGATTCTCATGGCCGCGACAATTTGACTCAGGCTACCGCCGGGTTCGACGCTCAAGGCCATTTGACCGCACTGCGCGTGGAGACCACCGCAAACTTAGGCGCTTTTTGCTCTGCGGCGGGCCCCTTTGTACCCACCATGGCCGGTGGGCGTATTGTTGGCACGGTCTACCGCATTCCTCATGTCGATCACTCGGTCCGCTGTGTTTACACCAATACAATGCCCGTTGCTGCATATCGCGGTGCCGGTCGTCCGGAAGCATGTTATGTCATGGAGCGACTGTTGGAAGCCGCAGCAAAACAGCTAAATATGGACTCCATAGCGCTGCGCAAACTCAACTTTATCAGCGCCGCTGAGATGCCCTATACCATGCCGTCAGGGGTGACCTTGAGTAGTGGCGAGTTTGCCCAGACTTTAGATTTAGCGCTGCTTAATGCAGATTGGCACAGCTTTGAAGCACGTCAACAAGCAAGTCAGGCCCGTGGTCTGATGCGTGGGCGTGGTCTGGGGTTTTATGTGGAATCCAGTGGTGGTGGGCCAGAAGAAGAAGCCCGTATCACCATACATGATGACGGTGCTATTGATGTTGTGGTGGGTACTTTCTCCCACGGCCAAGGGCACCGCACAACTTACGCGCAAATCCTCAGTGAAACTTTAGATGTAGATTTTGACAGCATTAACATCATTCAAGGTGATACCGATGCGGTGCATTTTGGTGGCGGTACCGGTGGCTCTCGATCGTCGCAGATGGGTGGCATTGCCGTGCAGCGCGCTGCCTCAGGTGTACTTGAAGATGCCAAGGTCATCGCCGCAGAAATGCTGCAAGCGTCTTTGCCAACAATCTCTTATGCTCAAGGTGTGTTTACAGCGTCTACCACAGACTCCCAAGTGAGCTTGCCCCAAGTAGCCATAGCCGCCAAAGAAGCCCAATTCGGCGGCGCGGGATTAACCAAGCTACTTCGTTACAATCGTGGAGAAGGCTTTACCTTTCCCAACGGTTGTCATATCTCGGAAGTAGAAGTAGACGTTGAAACCGGAGTGGTTAACGTTGTTGCTTATACCGCAGTGGATGATTGCGGGCGGGTGATTAATCCGCTGCTGGCAACGGGTCAGGTACATGGCGGCGTGGTTCAAGGCATAGGCCAAGCACTGTTTGAGAACATTGTATATGACGACGATGGTCAATTGCTGAGTGGTAGCTTGATGGACTATGCCATGCCCAGAGCCTCTCAGGTAGGGGATATCCAAGTTAGCTTTAACGAAGTGTTAGATCCGAATAACGAGTTGGGTGTTAAAGGTATTGGCGAAGGGGGTGCATGCGCTGCTCCGTCAGCGGTGGTTAACGCGGTACTAGATGCCCTAGCTCCACTGGGCGTTGAATCTTTAGACATGCCGCTGACACCCGAGCGTGTTTGGCGAAGTATGCGAGACTAAGACTTTTGGCCCTTAACCAAGCCCTTAATCAAGCGCTTAACCTTGTTTTAACCCTACCCGCAATTTAAGTCCAAGGGCGGTATCTAAACAGTGTGGTACTGCGCCTGCTTGACAGGCTGAGCTTGTCGCCTAATAGTTCTAGCTCTTGATCCGGGAGGGCTTGGAAGATTTAACATCTTATGGCCCCTCTGATTTTTATCGATTTAGGAGTCTCTATGTCCAGCAATACATCAGATTTTACCGGTGCAGATCTAATCGCCGACGCCTTAGCGCAACTTGAGGTGGAACACGTCTTTGCTATCGTCAGTATTCACAACATGCCCATACTGGACGCCATAAACCGCCTCGGTAAAAGTCAAATTATCGACGTGCGCCACGAGCAGGCTGGAACCCACGCGGCAGATGGTTATGCCCGCGCTAGCGGTAAGCTCGGCGTGATGATTGCCTCTACTGGTCCCGGTACATCAAATACCGTTACCGGTCTTTATGAAGCCCAGTACGGGTCCTCCAGAGTGTTGGTCATTACTGGTCAGGCAGAAACGGCATTTTATGGCCGTGGCCTTAGTTACGTTCATGAGGCTGAAAATCAAGTACCCATGTTGGCATCCGTATGCCGAAGAGTGGAAAGCCCTCGTCACGTAAATCAATTAGGCAGCGCCTTTAGCGCAGTAGTAAACGATATGTTCACCGGTCGAGGAGCGCCTGGGGCCATTGAAATACCCATTGATATTCAGTATGCCGACGCTCAGCGCATACAAGTGTCTCTGCCAAGCAATGAGACCTTTGTGCCAGATGCAAACCAGATAAGTAAAGTTGTTAGCGCTCTATGCGAATCTTCCAAGCGAATTATCGTAGCTGGTGGCGGTGTGATTGCGGCAAATGCCCATAAAGAGCTTTTGGCGTTGGCAGAGCTTTTGGATGCTCCGGTTTTGACCACAGTAGATGGGCGCGGTGTTATTCCCGAAGATCATCCGTTATGCATGGGGAATTATTACAATTCAGCGGGCATCTATAATGCCATTCAAGGCGCGGATTTAACTCTGGCTATTGGCACTAAGTTCGCGGTGGGCGTAGATGGTCAATTCGCCAGCCAAACCCCACCAGGAAAATTGGTACACATTGATATCGATGGCAACATGATCGGTCGCACGCACACAGCACATATTGGCGTCATCGCTGATGCAAAATTGGCGCTGCAAGGCATCAATGCTGAGCGTCGGGAAATACTGCCTAACGACGGTCAGTTCAATGCCAAGCTTTGGGAGTCAAGAGACGGTGTGCGTAAGGCTATGCGTGCTCGCTTGGGTGATGATTGGCCGCTAGTGATGGATTGCATTCGTGAGAAATTACCAAGAGACAGCGTGTTTGTCCGTGACCAAACAATTTCCGCCTACAATTGGGGCAACCAGCAGTTTCCGATCCTTGAGCCACGCACCTCGATAAACCCCACCTCAGGGGCAATTGGTCCCGGCTTTCCCATGAGCGTGGGCGCGGCCATAGCGAGCAAGCGCAAAACTATGGTCATTCACGGGGACGGTGGCTTTATGTTTCATGCCACTGAACTGGCCACCTGCGCCCAGTATCAGGCGCCGCTGATTATTTGCGTATTCAATGATTCGGGGTATGGGATTTTGCGCTGGTTGCAGCAGAACCGTTTTGGTCGGGTAAATGAAACAGACTTAGGCAAAGTGGCTTTTGCTCAGATGGCCCAAAGTATGGGTGTACCGGGCCAGCGCGTAGCCAGTGTCGAGGCTTTCGCACAGGCAATGGATTTAGCAATGGAGACAAAGGGTCCCTACCTTATTGATGTAGATATGGAGCACTTTGCTCCCATGGAAATATCGCTGATGCCAAAGCAAAAGGTTGAAGTCGATATACGTGATTAGGGATCTAACCCGGCTGGCTGCTCAACTTTGCAGTAGCCGGGGCCTTATGCCGTTGCCTGTGTTAGTTGGCGGCCAGCGCGTTGTTGTAGCGCACTAAGTACACTGCGCCTGCTGTGTCGTCCGAGACCAGCAGGTGACCTTCCTTAGTTTGCAGCACATCATTGGGTCTACCCCAGGCCTCCTCACCTTCTAACCAGCCGTGGATAAAGGGTTTGTAAACCGGCTTGCCCGCGGCATCCATAGTCATAACCGTTAACTGATAGCCCACCTTGGCACTTCTATTCCACGAACCGCGTTCAGCGACAAAGAGCGAATTTTTGTACTGGGCTGGGAACTGTGCACCGGTATAAAAAGTCATGCCAATAGGCGCTGAGTGCGCTTGAATGCGCACGGCAGCAGGCTTGAAATCGTACTTCGCGGCATCCGCATGGTCGCCGAACTTCGGGTCCTTGATTATGCCCGGGGCCTTACTTGCATTGTTTGAGTGAACGAAAGGGTAGCCAAAGTGCAGTGCTTTGGTATTTGCTGCTGGAATGACATTGAGCTCATCTGCCGGAATATCGTCGCCCAGTATATCCCGCCCGTTATTGCTCACCCACAAGTCTTTGCTTTCTGGATGCCATGCAAAACCTACAACGTTGCGCAGACCCTCGGCGATAATCTCGGTAGCACCGGTCGTTGGGTCCATGCGCAGCATCGTGGCAAAGCGTTTATCTTCAGAAAGGCAAATATTGCACGGCGCACCAACGGGCACGTAAAGCATGCCGTCTTCGCCAAACTTAATGTACTTCCAGCCGTGGTGGGCTTTCTTTGGCAGTGTATCCGTCACCACGTCGAACTCAGGGTTGGCTTTCAAGTGGTCTTCGATGTCATTCACACGAAGCACTTTGGACACTGCGGCAATGTATAGGTCGCCATTAGCCAAGGCTAAACCGCTGGGTTCATTGAGGTCACTAAATAGGGTGATCACTTTTGGGCTCGCAGCGGTTAACGCGTTGGGTATGGCGTAGACATTGCCAGACTTGCGTGACCCGACAATAAGCGTGCCGTTTTCGGTGAGGGCAAGCTGCCGTGCTTTGGGCACTGAAAAGGGTAATTTAGTAATAGTGAAGCCGGCAGGCGCAGTCAGCCTAGGATCCGCGTGGGCGGACAGCAATACGCTGCCTAATCCTAGGATCAATGTCAGTTTTTTAGTAATGCTTAGAAAGCTTGAGCGGCTTTTTGACTTTACCGCAGTTGCAGCGGTGACGCGTTGTTTCTTCATTGTTCTCATTGTCTGTTGTTTTTTTCGTCAGGCGGCACCGTCTCACACTCCCTAGGACTATTCAATGTCGTCAAGCGTGGAGTTAAGAATTCACCGCGCCGAGAAATATCTCACCTATCTGCTTGGTTTACGCAGCGCTTTCCCGCAAAGTTCGCACATGCCCTCAGCCCTTACCGACAAAGTTAAAGAGACAATCCAAACTGCTTACCGCACTTGGTTGGAATCGAGAGATTTCAAGCCGCGCCGTGGGCAAAGAGAGATGATTGCGCAGATCGCTCGCACCCTAGCGGGCGATGGTGATCGCGTTGCTGTGGTGGAAGCAGGTACCGGTACAGGTAAGACCGCTGCTTATTGTTTGGCGGCCATTCCAGTGGCGCAAAGCTTGGGTAAGACCGTGGTGCTCAGTACCGCTACCGTTGCACTGCAAGAGCAAGTAGTGCTGCAAGATCTACCAGATATCAAAGAAAGGGCAGGGCTGTCCTTTAGCCTCAGTTTAGCCAAAGGCCGGGGTCGTTACGTTTGCCTCAAGCGGCTAGACGATCATCTGAAATACCAAGAACAACAGGCCATTCCTATCTTTGATGTGTCGGACGAAGACCACACGGTACTTTACCAAGAAATGCTTAGCCGTTACGGCCAAGGCGCTTGGGATGGCGAGTTTGATAGTTGGCCGGAATCTATGGCCGATGGTGCTTGGTCTACTGTGACTACGGACCACCGCGGTTGCAGTAATAACCGCTGCTCGTTTTTTAAACAGTGCCCATTTTTCCGCGCTCGCGGTAATTTGGAAGGCTCGGATGTGATTGTCGCCAATCATGACTTGGTGCTTGCGGATTTAGCGTTGGGTGGCGGCGCTGTTTTACCTGACCCGGAGGACTGTATTTATGTCCTTGATGAAGCCCACCATATAGCCGACAAGACTCAGAATCATTTTTCTACCAGCGCGCGTATTAACAGTACTCATCAGTGGTTAGACAACGTTAATAATATTCTTAGTTCGCTGACCCAACGTTTTGCGCGCCCACATAATTTACTTGCCTTGGCCACGAGCGTGGCTGGAGAAACTGTAGCGCTGCAATCTATGTTTGAGGCTTTGTCCGCCGGTTTAAACATAATGCCTTTCGAGACCAAGGACGAAGACCGTGAGATCTACCGCTTTCCCTTAGGTGAGGTGCCTGAAACGTTAATGGACCTCTCGTTGGCCACATTGCCGTCCATGAATAAACTCTGTGATGATCTAGAGCGCGTCCACGACCTGTTACAGGAAGCGGTTGCCGGTAACCTAGATTGGGAAAAAGCCTTTGAGGCAGAAGACTGGTTGCTGCCAGTAGGACAGTTGCAGAGCAGAGCCTTGGCGACCAAAGCCTTGCTAGAAGATTACGCTAGCGGAGCTAAACAGCAACGGCGTTATGCGCGATGGTTGAATAGAAATTCTTATGATGTGGAAATGGTCAGCGCGCCCATTGAGCCAGGGCACATTCTGCAAGAGGTACTTTGGCAGCGTTGTTATGGGGCTGTTTGTACATCCGCCACAATCACCGCGTTGGGTCGATTTGATCGCTTTATAGAGCGGGTGGGTTTGCCAGCGGAAGTGCCGACACTGGTTATTGCCAGCCCGTTTAATTATCCCGAAATCGCCACTTTTCACGTGCCCAGTATGCAATCTGACCCGCGAGATTTTGAAGCGCATAGCGCAGAAATTACCGAGCTTTTGCCTGAACTGTTAAAGCGCGAAGAGTCGGCTTTGGTGTTGTTTACCTCATGGCGGCAGTTGAATGCGGTTGTAAAGGCGTTGCCCGATAAGCTTTCCGATGGTTTGTTGGTGCAAGGCGACGGTAGCAAGCAAGCGCTGATTGTGGAACATAAACGCCGGGTTGATGCGAAAGAGGGTTCTTATCTATTTGGTCTTGCCAGTTTCTCAGAGGGGTTGGATTTGCCTGGTGCGTATTGCCGTCATGTCATTATCGTAAAGTTACCCTTTGCCGTGCCAGATGATCCCATCGACCAAGCCATTGCAGAGTGGGCGGAAGCGCGGGGGCGAAATGCCTTTTATGAAATTTCAGTCCCTGATGCGGCGTTGAAGTTGGTTCAAGCCTGTGGGCGTCTAATTCGCCACGAAAAAGATTTCGGCACAATCACCATGCTGGACAAACGTATTGTCACCCAGCGTTATGGTCGGGCGCTGATTGAATCGTTGCCGCCTTTTAGGCTAGATTTACCCAGCAATATGCCTTAATGCGGATTTAGTCTAGTGCCCAGCACTGATATCTTTTCGCCAAAGGTAAGGTACTAAGATTGAGGCTAATAATATTTTCAAAATTGCGCCGGGCATTAACCCCAGCAGACTCTTGAGCACTTGCTCTCCGCTCCAGCTATAGGTAAACGTTAGCCAGAGCATGCCCAGCGTTAAGATTATGCAAGTGCCAATAACCATTGCGCACAGGGTCCAACGAAAACTTTTCCCCCAGCCTAATTCTCCAAGCCAGCCAACTGCCCATACAGCGACTATGAACCCAGTTAAGAAGCCGCTTGTTGGACCTGTTAATAACTCAAAGTCGGCGGATCTTTCGCTGCTGCCTGCCAAAACCGGTAGGCCTAGTATTGCCGCAATTAGGTAAACGCTAACTGTCAGCGCTCCAAGCCAGCGGCCAAAAGCCATGCCAATAACGAGTACTGCAAAAGTCTGCATAGTTACTGGTACGGGGTAAAAGGGGATTTGGATTTGCGCTGACAGGCTGATAACCAGTACGCCCAAAATGACTAAAAGTGTGGCGAGCAGAGACAAAGGCCGCAGGCCTTTTGTCTGGTTTGGCCAATACAGTGCTACAAGGGTTTTTCTCAAACCAAAGAGTTTCACGATGCCTGACTCGTCCAAATCGAAAAAAGCCAAGTAAGCGTGATTATTGCGGGGGGTGAGCCAACGCTCCGCCCAAGGGTCGAGAAAACTCTATCAAAGGCGGTTCTATGGTTGTTTTATGGTCACTTTGCTAGCTAGCAGAACTTTTCCTATTTTATCGAAGTTTGAAAGCCCGCTACTTTTTAAACACCAGCGAGTTCTCTAACACGCGCCCTTCACTAGGCGTTTGCTCAAACTTGCCAGGGTTGAAAATGAGTACGCGCTTGCTCTTGAGTCGCTTGAGAATGTCTTGCATAAACTCGCCCATCTCGGCTTTGCTAAGCTTTTCCACTTCTGCTGCAATTTGTTCGTTAGAGTCGAAGTTGTAGTTTTCATCATTCAAATTCTGCCAGTACTTTTGACTGCGCTGGCCCAAGTTTTTGTCAGATTCTGTGAGTCGACTGATAAGGCCAGATTTTTGCTGAGCAAATTCCGCGTCACTGAGATCTTGCCAACCATCTACGTAGTTTTGCATAAAGGCCAGTGTCGCGAGTTCTAGGTCCGCTGCGCCAGCTTTTGGCGACTGCACAAGGAATAGGTTGCCGCTGCGCGTGTTTAATCTGCGAATGCCTGCACTTACCACGTAGCCCAGTTGTTGGTCTGTGCGCAGGCTAGAGAAATAGGCGGAACGTAAAATTTGCCCAGCTAACCCACTCTTGGCTCTACTGGCAAAACTATCGTCTGGGTCTTGAACATAAAGCAACAGCGCGGCGTCGTTATGGTCAACATCGAGATTCAACAACAGTTTTTCGGTGATGTCTGCGACGGATGATTTTTCTTTTGCAATGGCGGCCATAGGCAGTTTTTGTTGTAGAAAGTCTTCCAACGTCTGAGCATCTTTTGCCGATACGTTGCCGTGCAACACTGCGATCACGCCAATTTTTGCCAGTTTACCCGTTTGCCATTTTTTTAATTCATTCAGACTCAGAGGCGCTAACGTATCAGCCAGTGCCGCAGGCGACCAACTGGAAGAAACCAACAAGGTGTTAAGAGCGCTAAGAGTCTGTGTATAGGGTTTGTCCTTGGCTGCATTTTGCCAATCCTTAATCAGCCCGGTCTTAAAGGTGGCAAAGCGCTCCTGGGTTAACTCAGCATTAAATAGATGGTCTATCACCGTATCTAAAAGTTGCATTTGTTTGTCTTGGTAGCCGTTAAGCGAAATGCTGAAACCGGCTTCGCTGCTGCCTAGGGCATAGCCTAAGCCCGCGAGATAAGCCGGATAAACAGTGGTGCTTAACGTGTCGTTGACTAACCGACGGTACAACTCGGCATAGGCCCTATCTTTTTGGCTGCTCAGACCGCCGTCGGTGAGCAGCAAAATGCTCGTGTTTGCCCGTGGCGTGCCAAAGGTAACATCTGTGTCTAACCATACTTGCAGGTCTGGTCTGTCGGTTACCCGGCTAATGGTGTCATTGTCCTCTGGCAGCAAGGTTAGGTTGTTAGGTAAATAGGGGTTGGCTGGCGGCAAATTTAAACTTGCGCCCTTGAAGCCTACTGTTTCGATCTCGCCCACACTGAGTGAGTAAGGCACGTTAAACCAAGGTTCTACCTGATCTGTTTTTAGGTCGGGGGCGGAAATTTCCATAAACACATTGTCTTTGCGCAGAAAGCTCAGAGATTTGCTGATGAGCGCAGCGTCGAAGCCTTCCATTAGATAAGGGGCTACCAGTAAGTCTTCTGCGGGATATTCGTCTAGGCGGGGCGCCATTTGGTAAACAAAGCCCACCGTTGAACCTTTTTCCTGAAAGCGAAAACCAAGCTCCGCAACTTTGGCTTGCTCTAGGTAAATTCGCTCCTCCGGCGCATCGGCTTTGAGCAAATCAATGTACTGAAAAAGCAGGTCGGTTATTTGCGGTATGTGCGAGCGGCCTTCTTCTGTGAGTTCAATGCTGACGGAAAGTAAGCTGTTCTGGCGGTCGAAACTTTGGGTGCCAGCGCCTAAGCTTTCAATCCAGCCGCGTTCATTTAAAACACTATGTAGGCTGCCTTGGCCCTCGTGACCCAGCAAGTTGCTGATGTATTGCTCAGGTTTGGTTTTATAAACTTCCCGGGTGTTGGGCATAGGGAAGTTATAGGCGATTTGATATTTCTCTTTTAACGAAATAGACGTCAACACAGCGGGTAACTGAGCCTTTGTGAAAAGCGCCTCGTCAGGGTAGCTAGAACCAATATCGGTATTTTTAACCTGGTTAAACAACGGTGTGACCAAGGCCTCTAGTTCGTCCAAAGATTGGTCGGCTAAGATCACAAGGCCCATCTGGTCGGCAGAGTAGTTTTCGGCGAAGAAGGTCATGAGGTCGCTGCCTACATCACCTTTCAATGTTTCTAACGAGCCGATGGTAAATCTATGTCCCGGATGCTCTGGGTTCAGGGCCCGTTTACTGACCATGTAACCGCGCCAGCCGTCGTCCTTAATCTGCATCTGGTATTCCGAATGCACAGCATTTTTTTCACGCTCTACATATTCTGGTGAAAGCAGAGGGTCGATAAAGAAATGTGCAAAGCGGTCTAGTCCTTCATTAAAACCACTGGTTTGAATGTCAAAGAAATAGTTGGTGTGATCTTGGGCGGTGTACGCATTTGAAGAACCGCCATTACCCGTGATGAAGTTTTGAAAGCTGTCTACCTCTGGGTATTTTTCCGTACCGATGAACAGCATGTGTTCTAAAAAGTGTGCGAGGCCCGGACGTGACGCCGGCTCGTGAAAACTGCCTCGGTAAATGGAGAGGGCTGCTGCTGCTTTGTCGGTGCTTGGATCTGAGACCAGTAAAACACGCATTTTGTTGGACAGCTCAAGGTAGCGATAATCTCGATCATCGTTGGGGCTTTTGCGTACCGTTATTGGCTTAGCGGCGCTTTCCGTTATAGACGCTTGCTCTGATACAGCGCAGCCTTGGATTGAGCCGATGACGAGCGCCGTGCAACAAAAACCAAACAGTTTAGTGTTCAATTTACCTACTCCGTAATAGTGTACTGATGATGGATTAGCCTTTGGGCTTTCGATCCTGAATTATCATAAAGTTCAAGCAAAGGTTAGACTAACCTTTGTGTATGTTTCGTATAAGAACGACTGTACGACAGATACAGGGCAGGTATCGTTATGTGCAGATAAAAGGTAGAAGTTCAAAGACAATAGCCTACTTGGCGCAGGCGAAATGTCCTTTGCCGCGAGGCAAATTGACCGGTGTGACAAGGGGTTCACTGGTGATCAATGGCAGGTAAAAAACGGGAGCGCTCTTGGACTTAACAAAGTTACAGCAACAGCTTGCCTTGGCCGCAAACGGCGATGTTGCCCTTTCTGGTAGACAAAGTGGTCGCCGTGAAAACCATGGCAGCGAGAGCGCTCCAGAGAGCTTTGCAGATTGGCAGCTGCTCAGTAACACACTGGCGCCCATGATTGTTGCAAAAGGCCTCAGCGTGTTGGGTATTTGTGGTAGCCAAGGGTCAGGCAAGTCTACTCTCGCGGCGTATTTGGTCGATTCAATATCAGCTTTGGGTGTGAGCGCGGTAGCGGTGTCTTTGGATGACTTTTACCACACCCGTGCGCAACGCAATTCACTTGCTGAAACAGTGCACCCGCTACTCCAGACTCGGGGCGTACCCGGCACCCATGATGTGGGATTGCTGCGACAAGTACTCGAGTCAATTTCAACAATCAATAGGCCAGAGTTAAACAACGCAATAATGCCGCCAGTGAACATGAGCCTGCCCAGTTTTAACAAAGGCATGGATGACCGCGAGGGGTTTAGCGACGTGCAGGCTTCAGTATTAGTGCTGGAAGGCTGGTGCTTAGGTGTGCAGCCCCAGCCGGAGCAGTTGTTAGATGAAGCCGTAAATGCGCTTGAAGAGGTTGAAGATGATGCGGGTATTTGGCGGCGTTGGGTAAACCAGCAAATCCAACTGGACTATGTGGATTTATGGGCGCACGTGGATTTTTGGCTGCAACTCAAAGCGCCAAGTTTTGATCAAGTGCATCAATGGCGTGGTGAGCAAGAGGCACGCCTGCCTCAGGCTCAGCGTATGTCTCAAGAACAATTGATTCGTTTTATAGGGCATTACGAGCGGTTAACGCGTTGGCAATGGCAGTCACCAAATTTGCAGCCCGGGATCAACGTCGCGTTGGCTGAGGACCATAGAGTTGAATCCGTTTCGCTAAGCTAATTTCTGTTTGTATCAATCTATAGTGGGACTTTGTTTCCCGCTTCCGACTTTTACGCATTTAACGCCGCGTCCCTGTTTTGTTCAGAATGTGTTCAGTTAATGGCAGCTATTGTTGTATCAACTTGAATATCAAATGATAGGTGACAGCGATGACAGATAAAAATCTTTCCAAAGGTTCGTTAGGCAACAACACAAATCTGATTGGCATGTTGGGTACCAGGCTAAAAGCTGGGGCATTAGTTGCGGGCCTGAGCATCGTCTCAACCACCGCCTACGCAGGGGCCAGTTACGAGCGGGCTAGGGTGGTTTCCTCCACGCCGGTATATCAGACGGTCGTATATGAAGAACCCAGAGAGGTCTGCCGGCAAGAACGGGTGGCCTACCAAGAAAGCCCTCATCGCTCCAAAACCCCAGGCATTATCGGCGCTATAGTGGGTGGCGCTTTGGGCAATGCTGTAGGGAACAAAAAGTCCAACAAGCGTGTGGGTACAGTGGTTGGCGGTATCTTGGGTTATTCCATCGCAAAAGATATTGGCCGGCATAAGCGCGAACATGGCGCTAATCAGCGGGTGACTTATAGGCAGCAAGAGGTCTGCGATGTCTATTATGACGAGCGGAAAGAACAGCAGTTATTGGGCTATGACGTGCGCTATGTTTACGCGGGGCAAACTTACAATACGCGCTTAGATCAAGATCCGGGCAAGTCGTTAAGGGTTCGGGTTGCGGTAGATCCGGCCTAGTTTGGACACGGCTTAGGTACCTTCAAAGGAACTTCAAAGCATCTAGAAAGCAGCTTCAAAGTCATTCTGGCCTTCGCTTGGGGTAAACCATTTGCGCCAAGCGGTTTGCGTTCTGGTCTTTTGAGCAGTTGGGGCGGCAATTGGACCGCAATCGGGACAGCGGTGATTTCCCCCGCAACTGGCGGAATATTTTTCGCCGCTATTTCATAGAGTTATTTTTTTAGGGGAATCTCTAAGTGCTTGTTGTCAGGCCTATTTGTTTTGGGTAATTAGATAAGTGGCCTGCTATATTTCCACCATGAGTATGAAAAAGATCAATTATAGCTTGCTGCTTGGTATCCTTATCGCCCCTTGGGTAATAGTTGTGACCAATGCCCACGCCGAAAACAATCAATCTCGCCAAGGCTTTCTGGCCAAGCCAAGCGCCCGCAGCGCGCCGGGTGTGTCTCTGCAACAAGCCATTAATATTGCGCTCAGTGAAAATGGTGGTCGTGTGCTTTCCGCGCAGTCGAAAAATGGCCAAGGCGCTACACGGCACCATATTCGCCTGTTAGTGGACGGTGGACGGGTACTGAACGTGGTGGTAGATGGTCGTGGCCGTGTACAAAAAACTAGGTAAATTATGCGTATTCTCGTTGTAGAAGATGACGCCCATCTGCGCGAGCAGCTAGCCAGTCATCTTCGTGGCGAGGGCTATGTGGTAGACGTTGCAGTGGACGGCGAAGAGGGCCTTTACTACGGCCGCGAATATCCGGTGGACGCCGCGGTTATTGATTTGGGCCTGCCAAAAATTGACGGTGTCGATCTAATCAAATCCTTACGCGCCGCAAAACACGACTTCCCCATATTAGTATTAACGGCCAGAAGCCATTGGCAGGATAAAGTGGGCGGTTTGGACGCAGGTGCCGACGACTATTTGACTAAGCCTTTTCAAATGGAAGAATTGGTGGCGCGGCTTAATGCGCTGATTCGCCGCTCGGCCGGACATGCGACGCCGGTGATTGTATGCGCTGAACTGAGTTTAGATATCAGCCGGAAAGCAGCGACACTGCACGGCAACCCCATGGAGCTAACGGCGTTCGAATACAAGGTGTTGGAATATTTGATGCTCAATCAAGAACGCATTGTGTCCAAAACGGAACTCACCGAACATTTGTATGAGCAAGATTTTGATCGTGACAGCAATGTGCTTGAAGTATTTATTGGTCGTTTACGAAAGAAGATTGCGCCGCTTAACTTAATCAAAACAGTGCGTGGCCAAGGCTATAGATTTGGTGCGGCCAGCAATGATATTTAGACGCGCCCGCTTACTCCGTCTTACCTCAGGTTGTGAGATCTAGGTCGCTCATGGCCGGCTCAATTCAGCGTCGACTCATTTCAATCACCAGTCTGATTTTGGTGATTTTTCTCACCTCCACCGGCTGGGTATTGGATAGAACTTATTCGGCCAGTATTGTGCAAGGCGCTGAAGAACAATTAAAATTAGTGATCTATGCGCTGATGGGTATTGCCGAGGAAGAGGGTGCCAGTTTGATGTTTAATCAATCACTCGCAGATCCGCGCTTAGCCCAAGCAGAATCTGGGCTTTATGTCATTGTCACCACCGATCTAAAGCAAACGCTTTGGCGCTCGCCTTCACTTCAATCTATTGATTCAGCTGGGTTTAGTGACAATTTGTCCTTTGCAAACCTCACGCCTGGTGTTTTTTCCTTCTCCAATATTGATGACGCGCAGGCTAGGTATCAGCTCAGTTATGCGGTTATTTGGGATGGCATTGAACCCAGCCAGGTCGTTTTTACTGCCATCGTTGATCAAGCGCCCTATGTGGCCGCTATAGCTGATTTTCGGCAAAACCTTTGGCTGGGTTTAGGTGGCGCTACGCTATTTTTTATCTTCGCCCAGCGTCTGGCTCTAGGCTGGGGGTTGAGACCGTTGTTGGTTATGCAAAGAGAAGTGCGGGAGCTAGAGCAAGGTACGCGTAGCGAACTGAGCAATGAATATCCGGTAGAGCTGTCTGGACTGGCAGAAAATTTACAGCGCTTTGCCAGTCACGAGGCGCAGCAGCGGGTTCGGTACCGTCAAGCCCTAGACAACTTAGCCCACAGTTTAAAAACGCCATTGAGCGTTTTACGCAATGCGCTAGTAGAGGTGGCAATAGATAAAGGATTAATCAAAGATCAAATTGATCGCATGCAAGACACGGTAAGTCGTCAATTGGCGCGAGTGGTGGTGGCTGCTCCTGTGATGCTCAGTGCTCAAATTGACGTTGCGCAAGCTGCAAGGAAGTTGGTCCGTACTTTAGAAGTGGCCTTTCCGAAAGTGGATTTGCTGTTAGAACTGCATGCGCAACCCAAGCTGCGAATCGACGAGAGAGATTTGTTAGAGACATTGGGTAATATTATTGAGAATGCGTGTAAGTACGGTAAATATTCCGTGTTTATTAGCGTTGATCAAGTGCCGGCGGCGCAGGCTAATGAGGCAGGTATTGTTATCACCATTGAAGATGACGGCCCGGGTATTGCAAATGCAATGCGTGAAGATGTGCTAAGTCGCGGTTTGCGGTTAGATACTCAAGTAGCAGGTCAGGGTATTGGTTTAGCCGTGGCGAAGGAATTGGTTACACTATACGACGGGCGTCTGTCTATCAGTGACAGCGAACTGGGCGGGGCTAAGGTTGCACTCTACTTTCCAATTAAAGGCGCGTGAGAGAAATTTGAGTGCGGCTCATATTTTTTTGTCTCCAAGTTTTGTCTCCTAGTTTTGCCTAATAATTCTGCCTATTAGTTCTGCCTCATAGCCCATTCCATTTAGCGTTTACCTAAACGCTTTTCTACCGATCGGTAAATTAACTTAACCGGTGCTCTAGGGCTTTGAAGAAGCGTTTGCGCAGCGCATCGTGTTTCTTCAGCTTGGGCCCAGTGGCGCACCAGCGATCGATAAATTCTTGGTTATCGATAAGCTGCATGTTGCGTCGCCCGGCATTCATCAGTTCAACCTGTAGAGCCATTCTTAGGGCCTGGTCTTTCGCTGGACTGGCTAGCTCGGCTGCGATCTCCGCTTCTAGTGTGAGCTTTGCTAAATCTTCACCTGCCGAGACGCCATTAATGCGATTGACAAAAATAGTATGTGGCGAAGCCACGGGTTCTTTATTTTGCTCGCCTTCACTGACCGCTATATCCCAGTCACTCCATTGTTGCAGGCGAGATTTCACTTTGGCCTGCTTGGCAGTTTGTTGCAGCTCTTCCATTGAGGCGCGTAGGCCTTTTAGCTTTCTGATTTGTTCGCCAGTCACCTCTGTTTGGTCAGCCAACTCTGCTAAGGTTTCGAAATCGGCTCTAAACACGCTGGGATCAGTTTGCTTGGTATTGAAAGCAGCAATGGCCTCATCCAGCAACTTTTGCTGTTCTTTGTTAGCCAGTGCGGCTGCATTTTTGGACGTGTCTAGGCGCCTGAAGATTTCATCGCAGGCGGCGCGAAATTCTCTCCATAAACGTTGGTCGATGCCCCTAGGTGTGCTGCCAATAGTTTTCCAGCGACTTTGCAGCGCTTTTGCTTGGGTCGTTTGAACTTCTATGTCTTCAAGTTCTAAGAGCGCTTTAGCGTCTGCTACAACTGCCTCTTTTGCCGCAATGTTATGGTCTCTAGCACTTTTTATATGCTGGTATAGCTGGGCTTGGGCCGCTTCAAATTCTTTTTCCACCGGTCTGAGGGCTTTGATGTCGCAGGGGTGATAGGTGCGCCACTCAGTTCTAGCTGCGCGCATTATGCCCTCAACAGCCTGCATGTCGGCATTTGCCCAGTCTGTGTTTTGTAGATAATTTTGTACGTCCGCGCTCAGCGCTTTACGTTTTTGCAGGTTAGCCTTCTTGATGGTGTTTTGTTCAGCATAGTGTGTTTTACACACTGCAAAAGCCTGATCAGCCAGCGCGTCGAAGCGCGTTTGTAGTTCAGTCTCTTCGCGGCGCAGAACACCAAGGGCATTCCACTGACGTCGCAAATCTTTCAGGCGATCTGCCTGGTTGATCGGGTCCAATGGGTTGTCCACTAAGTGCTGTAAATCAGTAATCAATTGGTCGCGCTTTGGGTGCGTTGCAAAATCTTGCCAGTCGCGCATTTCACCCACCTGGGCACTCAGCGCGTTTATGTCTTTTTCAAAGCCGGAGATGCCGCGTTTTTGAATGGCGCGCGCTTGGCTCAAAGTTTGGCTTGCAGGTTTCAGCCGACCGTCTTCAATCGCAACTTTGATGCTGTTAATCATGGCCTCTAGTTCAGAGGTTAGCCTTTTTTTCTCAGCGGATAGATCAGCTTCTAGAGCGGCGCTGGATTGTATTGACGCGGCGAAATCTGTGAGGACCGGCGGTTCTGCTAGTTCTTTCGGCCATGCAATTTGTGACAATGTTTTTTCTGCCCGTGAAGTCCATTTTCTATTGGCCTCCAGCAAGCGCTTAATATTTTTTTCGCCAGATTGCGCAAACACTGTGAGTGCGTTAGGTGCCACTTTGCCCAGCCTCTCAGCGGCATTAGCAAGCTGTTGTACTTGTGAGTTGACGCCTCGGTAAATGTCTTCTTGGCTTTGGTTGGGTGGAAATTGTTCTGAGGCAACCGACCAATCTTGTGAAATGTCGTGTTTTTGCGCAATGAGCTGCTGCAAATTGTCTAATGCGTTTTCTTCCTTAACGGCTGCTTCAATCTGTTCTAGCCGTTTAATTAGATCTGGATAAGGGTTGCTTGAGGCATCTGGTACAGAGATGTCTACATTGGCGAGCGGATTAGCCGCCAGCGCATAGGTAGCTTCGCCTTCTATTAATGCGTTTAAGTCAGTCTCAGACTGAGTGATAGCGAGTGCGGCCTCACTGCGTTTTTCATTCAATAAATTGAGTTTTTTCCGCTGTACGATGAGGGCATCTAAATTAGTGGCCTTTATCTTGAGAGTCTTTCTGATGTTGTCATCTACAGCCGCAAGGCGTTCAATGTTTGCAGCTCTGGATGACTTTGCGGTTCTAATGGTTTCTAGTTGAGTTCGCGCCAAACGGTTGGTTGCTTTGTCGTGTCCTCGAGAAGACTTCTCCAACAAGGTAAGCGCTGCTTCGCTGCGCATTTCTGTTTTACTTAGGATGCTATGCAGAGAGGTTTCATTGCCGCGCATGGCTAATTGGCATAACTGCGCTAGTGAACTTGCTTGACCAATTAAACTGTCCACCTCCTCAATCGAAGCGTTGGCGATGCGCGCGCTGATTATCCGCGGGTCGGTCATCAGTGGGTTGGTTTGATCGCTGCCAACCAATGAAATGATTTTTGCAGCCGCTGTCGGTGCAAGGTTGTCGTCGTTCAAGAATGGTTCTAACAGACGATGATCTGCTATTAGTTGCATTGCGGACTTTCTAACTTCGTCGTTAGACGAGGATTGCAATAGGCTTACCACTTTTTGTTTAAGCGGTTCTGTCAACTCTTCAGCAGTTTTCTCGCGCGCTAGTGTTTTAAGAATATCTACTTTGCCAAGATCTTCGCTAGTTTCGAGTTGGGCCGCCAATTTTTGGGCTGACCTTTCTTCAGAGTTGAACAGACGCTTAAGCATTGTGTTACTAATCCTGTGGTAGAACGTTGTGCGCGCCGTCACAAAGAGGTGCGCCTTTTGTATGTTTGCACCCGCAGAAAAACATAGTCTTAGTTTTTTCTGCTGTGTAGGTCATTGGTAAAAAGTCTGTGCCTTCATGAGAGCCATCGCAAAATGGTTGTCGCGCACTTTTTCCACAAGAGCACCAAAAGTACTTTTTTCCTTCAGTCACATCTACTGGGTACGGAGATTTTTGGGGTATGTCAGGGTTGCTCACATTCGGTCCTTATTTTTTGCGTCTAAATAAATATTCAAGCGGATACTAGGCCTTCACTGGCTGCAATAAAAGGCCTTGTAATAGAGTAAAAGGCCCATCGCTGAGAGCGGTAATTGGCCCGTTACAAGGGTTTAAGTTGGAGGGGTTAAGAAAATTCTCGGCCTTCCCACCATGGGAAAAATTCAGGCATGTCGGTAGAGACTTTGCCGGGAAATTCAGCCGGTCTTTTTTCTAAGAAAGAAACCACACCTTCTTTAGAATCTGGCGATTTACCGCGATGATAAATGCCACGAGAGTCAATTTTATGTGCTTCCATTGGGTGATCGGCACCTAGCATCTTCCACATCATATGGCGGACCAAGGTAATGGATACAGCCGAGGTGTTGTCTGCGATCTCGGCGGCGATCTTTCGCGCCTCCACCAATAAGTCTTCAGGTTCGTGCAAGCTGCGTAGCAGCCCGCCTTCCATAGCCTCGCTCGCTGGGAACACGTTGCCGGAGTAACACCACTCCAATGCTTTGCTGATGCCCACAACTCTGGGCAGGAAGTAGCTTGAGCAAGCTTCTGGAACAATGCCACGGCGCGCGAATACAAAACCGAATTTGGCGTTGGTTGAGGCTAAGCGAATGTCCATTGGCAAAGTCATGGTTACGCCAACACCCACTGCTGGGCCATTGATAGCGGCAATAATGGGTTTGTTCAACTCGTACAGGCGCAGGGTTAGACGACCACCGCCATCACGGCTTAGGCCATTTTCCTTGTCGTCTCTAGAGTCGTAGTCAAAGGCATTGCCGCCGCCGGATAAATCAGCGCCAGCGCAAAATCCTCTACCCGCGCCGGTGATAATAATGGCTCTCACGTCGTCGTCAGCGTCGGCTTTGTCGCATGCATCCATGAGTTCGAAAAGCATCTCGTTGTTGAACGCGTTCAGTGCTTCCGGCCGATTTAATGTAATGGTCAGAATGTTGTCTTCAACCTCGTAAAGAATGGTGCTGTAGCTCATCTTGTCTCCCCTATCATTTGATTTTTGCTTTACCCGTATGGTGCCTATCTTGGCTAGTTTTAGCTATGGGATTTGGCTCTTTGTATCTTAGGAGAAGGCAAAATCTCCAGCTTGGCGGTATGCTTATCAGGGTTCACTTGAGCAGAAGTTGAACAATTGAAATACACAGTAGAGAGAGGTTAAAGAAAGCAGCGTTGCAGATTCAATTTTCTCAACAGGAACAAGCGTTTTGCGCCCAAGTAGATGAGTTTATTGCTCAGTATTGGCCCGCGGAGGTCGCTGCGCTGAGCGCCCGCAGTCCAGTTCAAACGCAGGTTTGGTACAAGGCAGTGGTGGACGCCGGGTGGAGTGTGCCTAGCTGGCCAGTAGAATTCGGTGGCACTCAGTGGTCGGCGGTTCAGCACTACATTTGGCAGAGTCGCTGCATGGCGGCTAATACCCCAGCAACCCGAACTTTTGCCACGGAGCATGTTGGGCCACTGTTGTTTGAATATGCAGCTCAAGGGCTGCTGAGCAAATATTTACCCGGCATTCGAGACCTCACCCAAGGCTGGTGCTTTGGGTGGAAGGAAGCCCAATGGCCTGACTTGAGCCAACATATGGCAACGACGCTTGTGCACGCAGATACCGGTGAATACCTATTGAATGGTGAGAAACGCGCGGTTTTGGGTGTGGTGGCCGCTCGCTGGATGTTGGTGGGCTGCGCGCTAAATGCAGAGGTCGGGAAGATGCTAGCTCGTGGTCAGAGTACGGATCAAAGCAATGGTCTGGATGAGGAAGAATACGGCCTGTGTATTGTTGATCTAACCGCTCAGGGCGTTGATGTACGGCCCTCCAGCGCCAGCCAAAGCCAGTTTGGTGCAGTGGTTTTCACCAACGTTGTGCTCGACCAAGCGGATATTTTACCTATTTCTGGTCAAGCCTTTATCCAGCGCATTGCTCAACAGTCCGCCAGTTCAGCGCCTCAAGGCGAGGTGGCCGTTGAAGTAGCCGGTAATATGGACGCACAAATCCAAGTAACTGCGCCTGCTTTGCAGCGCCAATTGACCGATATACAGGGCTATATCGAGCAACAGGGCTACATTGATGATGAGGAACTCAGCCATGACATTAACGAGCTAGGCGTCGATTTGGCCGTGCTAAATGCTTTAGAGCTGAGAGTGTTGGCTCAAAACCAAAATCCGGCCCCAAAAGGTGGCCAATCCGAAGAAAAAACACTTTCCCCGCTGATTTTGCAAATTAGTGCAGATAAAATTAGGGCGAAATTAGGTGCTCTACAAATAGCGAGCTTCGGGTATTATGCTCTCCCGGATTTTGATGCACGCTTGTTTGATAACGAGGGTCCACTCTATCCTCAAGCGCACCTGTTTGAACAAAACGCCGCAAGTCTGGTTGGACAAGGGCTGGCAGGCATAGGTGGCGGCCGTGAGGAGTTCGAGCTAAAGGACGTTTTGGCGGGCACCGAATTAGGACTGAACGACACGTCTGAAGAAAACAGGTAATCTTGGGCTTTCAGTCTAGGATCACTATGGTGCCAGAACGTGGCCACCGGCGCTCGCATACTAGGGTTGGTGATGGTGATGGTGAAGAGTGAGTTAACTCAGTTAATAGAACTCTTTGAGAAGATTTAAATCTCATATAAATGGAGTACCAGAAGTAAATAATTTCTGGGCTCGTAACGAAAATAGTTTTGCTAAACAAAGGGGTAGGTTGATGGATTTTTCCTTCACAGAAGAACAGACACTGTTACAAGAAAGTATTGAGCGATTTATTCAGAACGATTACAGCTTTGACGATCGTCAAAAAGCAGTGGGCTCTGAGCAAGGTTACAGCGAGCAAAACTGGCAGACTTTTGCAGAATTAGGCTGGTTGGGCGTTGGTTTCAGCGAAGCTGACGGCGGCTTTGGCGGCGGTGCAATAGAATGCATGGTGATGATGGAACAGTTTGGTTATGGCTTAGTGATTGAGCCAATGCTAGGCACCGTTATTCTCGCCGGTGGCGCAATCAAGCACGGTGGCAGCGAAGCGCTTAAAGCTAAGTACCTACCCAGCATTATAGATGGCAGTGCGCAAAGTGCGCTGGCTTATGCCGAGCCACAAGCACGCTTTAACCTAGCGGATGTTACCACCACTGCAACCGCAGACGGTGACGGCTTTGTAATCAACGGTCACAAAGCAGTTGTATTGAACGGCCCAAGCGCAGATTTTGTTGTGGTCAGCGCCCGTACTTCAGGCGATCAGCGTGACCAAGACGGTATTACCTTATTTGTAGTAGATACCAAGACTGCTGGTCTTTCGCGTAGAGACTACCCAACAGTAGATGCCTTCCGCGCATCTGAAATTACCTTTGATAATGTCAAAGTTGGCGCAGACAGCGTAGTGGGTGAAGTAGGCCAAGGCTTTGCAACGCTTGAGCACGCAATTGACGACGGCATTCTTGCAGTAGGCGCAGAAGCAGTTGGCTGCATGGAGAAGCTCTACAAAGAAACAGTAGAGTACTGCAAGCAGCGTGAGCAGTTCGGTCAGGCCATTGGTAAATTCCAAGTGCTACAGCACCGTATGGTAGATATGTTCATGGAGCACGAGCAGTCTAAGTCATTGATGTTCATGGCGGGCATGCGTATCGACGAAGGCTATGGCCCTGAAGCGCAAAAAGCGATCAGCGCGTTTAAAGTTCAAATTGGTAAGTCTGGCAAGTTTGTTGGCCAAAACGCAGTGCAATTGCACGGCGGCATGGGCATGACAGAAGAGCTGAATATTGGGCACTACTTCAAGCGTTTGACCATTATCGAAACACTGTTCGGCAATGTCGATTTTCACTTGAAGCGTTTCGGTAGCCTATAACTGTAACTCCTCTAGAGAGTAGTTAGAAGAAAGTTGAAATGGGTGAGCGGCGAGGGGCTGCTCACCTGTTGTAACCGCCGCTTTAGCTAAGGGCTTCAGAATAAGCGTTTAGCTAAAGTTGAAGGTGGTCAAAAGATCCCATAAAGAGATCAAATAACCAAAAGAGATAAAAAGACACCGTGAGGGGGGGCATATGGCACGTTGGGATAAAAGTGAGGGACCAACTATCCCTGATTGGTTTTGGCAGGCAGTAGACACCGAAGCCGAGTCCCGCATGGTAGAAGTAGAAGAGTGCGATGTTGCTTACCGTTTTTACCCCTCTCCGGGTAAGCCAGGTCTCCTGCTGATACACGGCATGAATGCTCACTCCAGATGGTGGGATTTTATCGCCCCACAACTCCTAGACAGATATCAAGTTGCCGCTATGGACCTGACCGGCATGGGCGACTCTGACTACAGATATGAATATTCCAGCTCAACCTACGCCAAAGAAATAGTCGCAGTAATGGACGACGCAGGCTTTGATACCAATGCCCTGATTGTCGCCCATAGTTTTGGCGGTTATATGTCGGTGAAGGCCGTGAACCTATATCCAGAACGTTTTGGCGGATTGGTATTGGTAGATTCAGGGATTCGTCATCCAGACGAACCGATTCCAGATCCACCGAAAATGGGTGGAGCCACAGGCAAAGTCTACCCAGACCGCGAGTCCGCGTTAATGCGTTTTCGTTTGCAGCCGCCACAGCCCTGTGAGAATGAATACATATTGCAATACATTGCGAAGAATTCATTGATGCGCGATGAAGACGGCTGGGCGTGGAAGTTTGATGAAGATCTGTTGACCACGTTGACCGACGTGGAACGCAAGCCCGAAGACTTTCAGGCCATTAAGGTTCCGCTGGCGCTGATCTATGGTGCGCAGAGTAATTTGTTCTCAAAGCAGACCTTGGCTTACATGCAGGAAATAATTCCCCAAGACTTCCCAGTGCGAGAAATAGCCGATGCCCAGCATCATTTATTTTTGGATCAGCCCTTAGCGTTTGTTGAAGCGTTGGGTGAAATCTGTGCGGAGCTGGCGGCTAAGTCCTAGCGCTTCACCTCGTTTCGATTACTAGGACTTTTATCATTGATAGGCCTAGTAACCCGCAATATAGATTTCACTATAAACCCCAGTCGTTACTGGTCTATGTATCAGTTTGGGACTCCGACTAGAGCAGCGGGTAATGCTGCTCTGGTCTATTTT
The DNA here is from genome assembly GCA_028228615.1 of Pseudomonadales bacterium. Taxonomy (GTDB): domain Bacteria; phylum Pseudomonadota; class Gammaproteobacteria; order Pseudomonadales; family Azotimanducaceae; genus UBA4421. The sequence continues at coordinate 76,799 of JAOJBS010000006.1, forward strand.
TAGGCGCGACTTTTCAGGTTCTCTTTTTCAACCTCTGCCTTTTGGTCTCTACTTCTCAGGCTCTACTCCTCAGGTTCAAGGGTAATGGTAAACGCCTTGTGCGCTTCCACTCTGGCTCTTGAATAAACCATAGGCAGATGACTGTCTGTGGCCCAGTTCTTCAATAGGTTGTCATAGTAGGGCGAACTAGGGTTGCCAGACTGTCCTGGCGCATTGGTCATTTTCGCCTCGTCCCAATTACCCACATCTACCACCATCCTAAAAGAAGCGCCGCTTCTAACCAGGAAGTTATCTGGGTTATAGCCGGTATTGTTGGTGGTGTTTTCGCTGCCACCACGAGGGTACTCGGGAATAGTCATTTGCGTTTTCAGTTCGCCGCTCGCTAAAGACAGTAATGGGTGCGAAAACTTTATTTTGTGTAAGTCGCCCCACTGCCAATTACTAGGCTCGTCACCCAAAAGGTCTTTGGTTTCATTCCATGCAGCGTCCAGCGTATTTGACGCAATACTTTGGCCCTGCTCAGTTTCTAGTAGCTTTAAGGCAGTCTGTGTATCTATCCTCGGGCTGGCAGCACCTAGGTCTTTCGATAGCGTTTCGCCTAAGGCGGGTCCAAGGTGACGGTAGTACCAGACATTCCATAGGGCGGCGGCGGCGCTGTTGGTGTTCAGTTTATGATCCCAGCCAGCCAACAACTGCGATGGCGCAGCTTTGCGCGATAAGAGCACTGGCACTTGGGCAAGTACAGAACGAGCAAAAACCGACTCGTAGTCTCTTTGTAGCGCTAACGAATCTTCCATGGAATGCTCTTCATCTGCCTCAAGTACTTCCCATAAGCGGCGATAACGCCAAGGCGCAGACCATTCAAATCCCACCTTATAAGTTTCAATAGGGTAGTCGTCAGGCAGGCTCATAGCATTAGCAGTGCCGCTGAAACCACGCTCCGGGTTATATTCTTCAGGCAGCACATCCATGTCGAAGTAGCCATCCCACTCATAACTGCCGTCACCGGGCACTGGTAAAAGCCCATCCCAATTGTCGCGCTTAGGGAATCTGCCCGCAGGCTTGTAGCCAATATTGCCGTCAGTGTCTGCGTAGACCTGATTCTCAGAAGGCGCGCCCCAGCGATTCAACGCGCCAACAAACTCGCGGAAGTTCTGAGCGCGCATATATTCAATGCTGCCAAAGTAGGGAGACATACCTGGTTCCAACCACGCAGCGCGTACAGCGAAGGCATGCTTTTTAGTTTGGCTAACAATAGGACCGTGACGAGAGAATAACAGCTCAATGCTCTGGCTAGGCGCGCCTTTAACTTTGATAATCTCAGTCACCTGAGTAAAAGGCTCAACACCGTTCTGGTAGCGATAGCCGTTCTTAGCCTTGCGATAAACGTAAAGGTCTTCTTGGTCGATAGGGAAAATAGTTAAACCAAAAGCAATGCGCTCATTATGACCAATAGAAATGCCCGGCAGAGCAGGTTCGCCAGCACCAATGACGTCAATGCCTGGGCCATTAAGATGGGCTATATAACGCAGGGAAGGCACCGCATGGCCACGGTGAGGATCGTCCGCCAAAATAGGACGGCCAGTGGTGGTGCGATCGCCTGCCACAACCCAGTTGTTACTGCCCACGTCTAACCTATGGGCGTCAACCACAGCTTGGGCCAGCGTTTGCTGCTTTGGGTTCGCCTGAAACTTCACTGGTGCTTTCGCCAGCAAGTAGTTGTCTAAAACATCATCAGGAATCACACAAGGGTCCAAACCCTTAGGCACCTTAGCTTCCCAAGACGGCTCCAATACCTTCCATTGAGCCGCTTCTTCCAACTGATCTCTGCATGCGAGCCTGGCACGCCAAACCTCGGTGACCACATTGCGCCACAAACCATTGCTGCGAATACGTACAACATCCTCAGGCTGCCAAATAGACGGGGCATAACCTAGTAATGCAAATTCAGGAGGCATCAGATCAGGGTTTTGTTGGGCCGCCTTAACAAAGGCGTTTATACCCGCAACAAACGACTCCGTAATACGCTTGGCATCGTTGCCATAAGCCAGCCACTCGCTGTACATGTCTTTGCGGTAAAGAAACATACGTGCAGCTTTATCCTGCGCCACGTAGTCAGCACCGAAGACTTCCGACAACTGACCCAAACCACGACGACGCCAAGTATCAATCTGCCAAAGACGATCCCGCGCAGCATTAAAGCCCTGAGTAAAAAACACATCGTAGTGATCGTTAGCGTAAATGTGCGGCACCCCCCACTCATCCACAATAATTTCGGCGGGTAGTGAAAGCCCAGCAACCTTGTAGGTTGAATCTGCCGTTAGGGGGTTAGTTTGCACGGCAACAGCGACAGCACTCATACCAAGCAGCGAAAGGGATAAAGCAAAGTTAAGAAAAAAACGACCCATGGAACTCTCCAGACCAAGTGACTATTTAGAGGGGTAGACTGTAGCAAAATGGGGCAGTGAGCGTGGAGGATTCTTAAAGGGCGATTAGCTTTGCTGAGACACAAGCGCGCTTATATTTGCCGAGGCAGTTTATCTAGGGGGCTGGTGGTTCTGTAATCCCCCATTTATAACCTGAGTTTTAAGTAGAGGGTTAAGCCGCATTCAGCACCTGGCGCGGTAGCACAACCAGGTTATTGAGGCGTCAGAATTAGACGTGATCACCCAACTGCATCAAGTAATGGTGCTCTTTATGGAACTAAAGTAACCAGTGAATAAAAAAATATTAGTGTTAGGTGGAAACGGCTTTGTTGGGCGGCATGCAGTAACGCACCTAAATAGCGTTGGCGCGAAAGTAACAATTGGCACTCGTAACCCTAAGAGAAACAAAGGCAGCACTACACAAGCGAAATATAGGCTTGAAGATCTAACGCATCGCAGCGATCGGGAGTCTGCTGCTCTCGAATACGATGTCATTCTAAACTGCGTTGGTATTCTGCGACAGCGAGTCGGCGAGACATACGACGCCATTCATCACCTTGCGCCACAAGCTATAGCTAAAGCATGTTCTTCAACTAACACAAGATATGTGCATGTATCCGCTCTTGGCTTATCGGTAGAAGCTAAAAGTAGATTCTTAACGTCTAAGTTTACAGGCGAAAAAGCCATAATGAATTCTGGTTGCGACTGGGTAATTGTCCGGCCATCCCTTCTAGATGGTGAGGGGGGTTACGGTGCTGGGTGGCTCAGAGGCATTGCCAAGACACCAATATTCATAGTTCCAAACTCAGCAAAAGGAAGAATCGCTGCGCTTACCGTTGAAGATGCGGGTGCAGCACTTACTAAATTGTGTATCTCTTCTGCCGTTGATCTTGATTTGGTGAATGCCAGAGTATTTGAACTAGGCGGGGAAGAATCGCATTCTTTTGAGGAATACATTAGAGGGATAAGAAAAAGATACTCAAGTAGTAAATCTTTGTGCGTAACAATTCCTGGCTGGCTAGCACGAATCGGAGCACATATTTGCGACCTCTTGCACTTTAGCCCCTTTTCTTTGGGTCATTGGGAGTTACTTTGCAAGGACAATGTTCTGATAAATAACAAACTGCCCACACTTCTAGGTCGTGCGCCCACAAAGGTTGTATCTTAGAGTTGGCCACAATCTAACAGGGGGTTGCACTCGGGCAGTATGCGCCGCGCCTGAAACCGTGTTTTTATTTTGCTGCAGTGCATTCAGCCACTACGCAAACTTTCCGCGAGCTGGGCGTTAGGTTGTGAGAAGGGGTAAATCAACGCTTATGAGAAAAGATCGGCATTAGCTGTAGCGTTTCATTTCCTACTCCAAGCAAACCTTAGTTGCATGTTGGTGAAATTTGGAGAACGGCATTGCAATAAACGCCTTCGTGGGGATTACACCTCGATTCAGTCGCCGACAGTGTTGTCTGTGGTGAACGCTTGTTTGACTTGGCTATTTCCTGAATGTGTGACGCAGTTGACAAAATTAGAGGGTTCTCGCTATTTGGCCAAATAGATAGTCATAGTTAAATAGATTAGCGAGATCTGTACGTTTGGTGGCCTTAAGGAATGACAATGCAATACGACAACGATTTGGAGTCGCTCCACAGAGAACTCTTTTTGTCGGTAAGAGACATCTTGCTTGGTATAGCTGGAACTGAGGAAACAAAGAAGGAGAAGATCACTACCTATTCCTACAACGGGGCGGGCCTTTGTCATATGCGTACTATGCCTCATGGCATTGATGTTGGTTTCCTAAAGGGATTCAAGATGGAAGATAAGTACGGATTGTTACACGGGGAAACTAAACGCATGCGGGTTTTGTCGTTGGATAAGCTTTTGTCTGAAGAGCTTGAGTTTTATCTAAATGAAGCGATTGCTAAAAGCAGCTAGCTAGGTAAACAAATATTTAGCGCTGGGTAAAGTGAGTCGGGCGCTCTCGCTTTTTTGCTATTAGCATTTGTGCAAAACGGAACTATTTGTATAAAGCGGCAATTGTCTGGATCGTTGATTATCACTTTTAATGGTCTGCCTAAAATTTCTATTACTAAATATCGAGTGTTAAGAAATGAATGTCATTGAACGCGAAATGCTCAGGGCTAAGAAATCGGATTACCTAAGCCTAGCGTTGTCTGGTTCTGTCGGTGTTTTACTTCTGTTTTGGGCTGCAATACACCCAATAGGTTTTGCCGCTAATTCATTGGCTGTATTTAACATCTATGGCGCATTGGTTCTCGCATTATCCGGCGTTTGGATTCTGGCAATACGTGGCTATCGCAGCGCGGCTCTATCAGATAGGGAAATTGTTGAATGCCAAAATGCGGTAGCTATTCGACCCAAAAAAAGCCCTCACAGGAATCTCCTTGAGGGCTTTTTAATTGCGCTTGATTGAGGCGGCCCTAATCTAACGCTTTTGACTGAGTACTAGTACTCGTACTAATCCCAAGTCAGTGCGCCACCTGTTTGGTAATCCGTTACTCTGGTTTCAAAGAAGTTTTTCTCTTTCTTTAAATCCATAATTTCAGACATCCATGGGAATGGGTTCTTCACGCCTGGGAATTGCTCCGCTAGTCCGATTTGTGCCAATCGTCGATTAGCAATGAACTGCAAGTACTCTTCCATCATGTTGGCGTTCATACCCAATACACCGCGTGGCATTGTGTCGCGTGCGTAGGCTACTTCGTGTGTTGTGCCTTCCAAAATCATGTTGCGTGCAGATTCTTGCATTTCTTGATCCCACAACTCTGGGTTTTCTAGCTTAATCTGGTTAATTACGTCAATGCCGAAGTTCACGTGCATTGACTCGTCGCGCAAGATGTATTGAAACTGCTCTGAGGTGCCTGTCATCTTGTTGCGGCGGCCCATAGATAGTATCTGGGTGAAACCACAGTAGAAGAAGATGCCTTCTAGTACACAGTAGTAGGCGATCAGGTTTTTCAGCAGTGCTTTGTCGGTTTCTAATGTGCCGGTGTTGAAGCCTGGCTCATTAATTTCCTTGGTGTACTTGATTGCCCAAGACGCTTTAGTCGCTACTGACGGTACTTCGTGATACATGTTGAAGATTTCGCCTTCGTCCATGCCCAACGATTCAATACAGTACTGATACGCGTGTGTATGAATGGCTTCTTCAAATGCTTGGCGCAGTAGGTACTGGCGGCATTCTGGATTGGTGATTAGGCGATAAATGGCCAATACCAAATTGTTGGCTACCAATGAATCTGCTGTTGAGAAGAACCCTAGGCTGCGCTTGATGATTGTGCGCTCATCGTCGCTCAGGCCTTCGTCAGACTTCCACAGTGCGATGTCTGCCGTCATGTTTACTTCTTGGGGCATCCAGTGGTTGGCGCAGCCGTCTAAGTATTTCTGCCATGCCCATTCATATTTGAATGGCACCAGTTGGTTTAAGTCTGCGCGGCAGTTGATCATTGCTTTTTGGTCAACGGTAACGCGTTCTGAACGCTCTTCCGAAGTTTCGGCAACTGGCGCTGCAACTGCTGGAGCGGCCACTACTGGCGTGGGTGTAGGTTCTACTACTGGTGCCGGTGCAGCTTCCTGTACGACTGGTTGCGCTACTGGCGGTGCAGTGTACTGGGGTGCGGCAATTTCTACTGCGCTCTGTACTGAACTCTGTACTGAACTCTGTACTGAACTCTGTACAGCCGCAGATTCTTCTGCTGCTACTTTTTCTGTTGCTGCCTGGGCAATCACTGCTTGGTCATTGCTTGGTGCTTCTTCGTAATCATCCCAACTTAACATTGCGATACTCCTTTCAACGTTCTTTTTATTAGCTAATTATTGGCAAGCTTCGCAATCTGGATCGTCCAGAGAGCAAGCTAATGGGACAGGCGCTGCGTTGCTCAAGTCCAAATCTATGTCTAATGCTGCAGGTGCTGCTTGAACCACGGGTTCAGGCGCTGCGGCTTGTACTTCTGGCACTACAGGTGCCGGTGCTGCTGCCGCTGGCTCAGCCGGGGTTGCCGCCGCTGATGAAACAGCGTTTAGCGTGCCGCGATCTAGTGTGGATTTCTCCGCACTGGTGGCGCTTAACGCACGTAAGTAATAAGTGGTCTTAAGACCTCTGATCCACGCCATTCTATAAGTGATGTCCAGTTTTTTACCTGACGCATTACCTATGTATAGGTTCAGCGACTGGGCTTGGTCAATCCACTTCTGTCTGCGGCTGGCTGCGTCTACTAACCAACGCGGTTCTATTTCAAACGCGGTGGCGTACTTTTGCTTCAGCTCTGCTGGAACGCGCTCAATAGATTGCAAGCTACCATCGTAGTACTTGATGTCATTGACCATTACCTTATCCCATAGTCCTAGGGCTTTTAAATCCCTGACCATGAAAGGGTTAACAACTGTGAACTCGCCAGACAAATTAGATTTCACATAAAGGTTCTGATAAGTCGGCTCAATAGACTGTGAAACCCCAGTAATGTTGGCAATGGTTGCCGTTGGCGCAATGGCCATTACGTTGGAGTTGCGCATACCTTTCAATTGCACTTTGGCGCGTAGGGCGCTCCAGTCCAACTTGGCAGACATATCTACTTCTAGGTATTGCTCACCACGCTCTTGCTGAAGCAGCTTTAACGAGTCGATAGGCAATATGCCGCGGCTCCACAATGAACCTGCGAAGGTGGCGTATGCGCCGCGTTCTTCGGCCAAGTTGCTTGACGCGTCAATAGCGAAATAGCTGATGGCTTCCATTGAGTTGTCGGCAAAATCTACCGCTTGCTGTGAACTATAAGCGATGCCCAGTTTATACAGTGCATCTTGGAAACCCATGATGCCCAAACCGACTGGACGGTGACGCATGTTTGAGGTGCGCGCTTGTTCTACAGAGTAGTAGTTAATGTCGATGACGTTATCCAGCATGCGTACTGCGGTGCGGATGGTCTGCTCTAGCTTCTGCATGTCCAATACGCCGTTTTCTACGTGTTGTGGCAGGTTGATGGAGCCTAGGTTACAGACTGCAATCTCTTCTGCTGAGGTGTTCAGTGTGATCTCTGTGCACAGGTTAGAAGAGTGCACTACGCCTACATGTTGCTGTGGTGAGCGAACGTTGCAGGTGTCTTTAAAGGTAATCCACGGGTGGCCTGTTTCGAACAACATGGAGAGCATCTTGCGCCATAGGTCGGCTGCTTTAATGGTTTTGAACAGCTTCATTTCGCCGTTACGGGTTTGCTCTTCGTAAGCACAGTAGCGTGCTTCAAATGCACGGCCATATAAGTCGTGTAGATCTGGTGCGTCTGCGGGTGAGAACAATGTCCAGTCACCGTCTTCTGCTACGCGCTTCATAAACAGATCAGGGATCCAGTTAGCGGTATTCATGTCGTGGGTACGACGGCGATCATCGCCTGTGTTCTTACGTAGTTCTAGAAATTCTTCAATGTCTAGGTGCCAGCTTTCTAGGTAGGCACACACAGCACCCTTACGCTTGCCGCCTTGGTTAACGGCTACGGCTGTGTCGTTGACTACTTTAAGGAACGGTACAACGCCCTGAGACTTACCGTTGGTGCCTTTAATATAAGAACCCAGTGCACGTACTGAGGTCCAGTCGTTACCTAGGCCGCCAGCCCACTTAGACAACATGGCGTTGTCTTGAATGGCGCCGTAAATGCCGTGTAGGTCGTCTGGCACAGTGGTCAGGAAACAGGAAGACAACTGTGGGCGCAGAGTGCCCGCATTAAACAGTGTCGGTGTAGAACTCATGTAATCGAACGAGCTTAATAGGTTGTAAAACTCAATAGCGCGGCCATTGGCATCGGCCTCTTCCGCAGCCAAGCCCATAGCAACCCGCATAAAGAATACCTGGGGTAGCTCAATGCGTACTTCATCCCAGTGAATGAAGTAACGGTCGTATAAGGTCTGCAGGCCTAGATAGGTAAACAGGTGGTCGCGGTCTGGACGAATAGCCGCGCCCAGTTGCTCAAAGTCGTAGGTTTGGAGTTTAGGGCTGATCAGATCTAACTCCACGCCACGATCAATAAAGCCTTTCAACGCTAACGGATAAAATTCAGTCATCTGCGCTTGAGTCGCAGTCTGTGTAGCGCCTGTGCCGGTGACATCTAAGAAGGTTAACGCTTCGGTGCGCAGTTCGTCTAACAGCAGGCGGGCGCTGGCATAAGTGTAGTTGGGCTCTTCCTCTACCAAGGTACGCGCTGTGATCAAAATAGACGTGGCAACGTCGGTCACAGAGATGCCGTCGTACATGTTGGCCATGGCGTCATCGATGATGCGCTGTGGATTTACATCACTGAGGTTTTCGCAGGCTTCATTAACAATGGTTTGAATGCGCGCAATGTCTAGTGGGTGACGGCTGCCATCGGCGTGTACCACATTGATGGCCGCAGCTTGTGGCGGCACGTTGAGGTTGTTCTCTGCCTGCCGCTCTTGTGAACGCTGTTCTCTGTACAGAACATATGCGCGGGCAATCTTTTGCTCACCAGCACGCATCATGGCCAATTCAACTTGGTCTTGAATTTCTTCAATGTGCAATGTGCCGCCAGAAGGCAGGCGGCGCTTAAAGGTTGCAGTCATTTGCTCGGTGAGCGCGGTTACGGTTTCTCTAATACGCGGAGACGCAGCAGCGGTGCCGCCCTCTACTGCCAAGAAAGCCTTGGTCATGGCTACGGCAATTTTGTCGGCGGTGTAAGGCACAACGGTGCCATTACGCTTGATAATTTTTAGCTGCCCTGGCGCTGTTGCGGTCAAGGACGGTGACAGCGGTTGGTTGGGCTGCATAGCTGGTTGCGCGGAGTCTGAACTCACTGGTGTATCTGTTTGCATGTGTTTAAAACCTTTTCCCTTTCTCTACGTTTTCATCGTTCTAAATTAGATCTCCCCCACAGTGCGGCGATTAGTGGGCTAAATGTTAGTTGTTGAAAACGTGCTCTGTATTTTGTGTTTGCTGAACTTTCTCTTTGTACTGCTTCTCTTCTCTTCTCTTCTCTTCCCTTCTCTCTTCTCTTTTTGGCCTACTGCTCTTTTTTTGGCTTACTGCTCTTTCTACTACTTTTTCTTGAGCGGTATTTTTCAGTGCTCCTCCGCACTTCTAGCTAGGGCTATTTGTCGCTATAGCACGTCGCTCTCTCGTCTCTTTCCTGCTTGGTCTTACTCTAATTTCACTCTTACTCTCACTTCGCCTCCGCTTTGCGTTAGCTCTGTCTTAGCTCTATCCCAGAGTGTTTTTTCTTCAGCGCTTAGGCCACGGCCTAAATTTGAGAAAAAGAGTTGTCCCAAGGCAGCTCATGCTGACTCAACGTTTTTGGGTTGTTGAATTTCGTATTACGTAGCAGTCGAAATGGGCAAAATCAGCATGTTTTTAGATTGCTCTCATAACATGTTGAAATAACAGCTTTAAAACTCTCCAAATCTACTTATACAGGCTCAAAATCCAGGCCAAATCGCCTTTTTGCGCGGACATCTGTCTATTTATGGAGAATAAAAATTGACTGGGTCAAGGTTTATAAATCCCATATATAGAGTTTTGCGACACCGGAGACACAAGATAATGGGTTCATAATGTCTTTGCAAGGAAAAGTCTGTGGATAACCTGTGTGTATTGGGGGGTAACCTTGTGATGAACTCAAACTAGTGCATTTTTTTCAAACAAAGCCCTTTTTGCACCATAAATGACCGGAAATTTTGCCCTTTTTGCATCCTATTTGACCTCTTTTTCAAGGGTAAAATTAGTGCAGCAGAAATTTTGTCCACTGCCGGCTGTTTGGCTTATGAGTCGCTAATGGAAGCGTATTTTTACTCAATTTATGGCTTATCTTGCTGAAATTTTCCGTAATGCTGGTACTGCGCCTCTTGTAGGTCATTTGTTGCGCAACAGGCTGTCTAAGCATAATTGATAGGCGCTGCTGGGTGGTGATAGTAGCCAACCTCTTTAACCATGCTGTTAAGATAAGCGGCTGTGACTAAGGAATGACTAATGACATATGTGATGGCCCTAGATCAGGGTACTTCAAGCAGCCGGGCGATTATTTATAACAGTGTTGGCGAGGTGGTGGGCGTAGCCCAGCAGACGTTCGACTCTGTTTACCCACAAGATGGTTGGGTGGAGCAAGATCCAAATATTATTTGGCAGTCAATTTTGCAGGTGGGTCGAGACGCTATAAAAGCTTCATCTGTTAAGGCCAGCCAAATACAGGCCATTGGCATCACCAACCAGCGTGAGACCACTTTGTTGTGGGATCGGCAGACGGATGAATGCTTATACAACGCCATCGTTTGGCAGGACCGCCGTGGCGCAGACCGGTGTATCGAGATGGCGGGTGAGCAGTTGGCTGACGGTCGAGATTTGGCCGCGGCGATTAATCAAATCACCGGCCTGATTATTGATCCCTATTTTTCTAGCACCAAATTGGCTTGGCTTCTGAGCAATGTCCCTGAAGCTCAGGCGAAAGCCCAAGCTGGCGAGCTTTGCTTTGGTACGGTAGACGCCTTCTTAATTTGGAAGCTGACCAAGGGCGCGCGTCATGTCACCGACGCAACCAACGCCAGCAGAACTCAGTTATTTGATATTACCACTCATCAGTGGAGTGTTGAGCTCACAGACTACTTTGAAATTCCTCCCGGTATATTGCCTGAGGTACACGACAGCGTTGCTGAGTTTGGTATTGCAGACTCTGAGTGGTTTGGCGCGCCGATTCCCATACTGGGCGTTGCCGGTGACCAACAGGCGGCATTAATAGGGCAAGCTTGTTTTAAGCCTGGCATGTCTAAAAGCACCTACGGCACCGGTTGTTTTGTCATGACCCACACTGGCGAGCAGGTGCGTTACTCGAAGAAAAATTTATTGGCCACCATTGCATACCGCATTGATGGGCAAACCAGTTATGCGCTGGAAGGCAGTATTTTTGTGGCGGGGCAGGCGGTGAAGTGGCTGCGCGATCAAATGGGGTTAATTGAGCATGCTTCAGATACGCAATTGGCTTACGAGCGCACCGGTGGCGACGCCCAGGGCGTATATGTTGTGCCTGGATTTACCGGTTTAGGTGCACCGCATTGGCGGCCAGATGTTCGAGGTCTAATCACCGGCCTGACATTGAACAGCGACAAAGATCATATTATTACAGCGTTCTTGCAAAGCGTGGCGTTTCAAACGGAAACTTTGCTCAGCTTAATGGCAGAGGAGGGAGCGCCGGTTGATACGCTGCGGGTGGATGGTGGCATGGTGGTGAACGAGGCGTTGTGCCAGTTTCTGAGTGATATTTTGCACGTAACTGTTGAGCGTCCCGCAGATATTGAAACCACGGCGAAGGGGGCGGGTGTTCTTGCTGCCATTGGCTGTGGCGTGCTGAAAGATTTGGAAGATGCGGCAACCCACTGGCGTTTGGATAAACGCTTTGCCCCCATTATGACTGACTCAGCCAGAGCGCAATTGCTGAAGGGTTATGCCCAGGCGCTGAGTCAGGCGCTTTCCTCATAAAAGCCCTCTCTATAGCGTGCCTTTGCAGGAGATTTTTATAGGAAGTTTTTGAGGCAGCTCCTCAATGAGGTGCTGATAAGAGATTGGGCGTCGGCGGCCATATATCGCCCAATTTAACCCGCCTAATTTGCCCCGCCCATGTTTAGCTAGCGTCTTATTGACGGCCTAACAGCAAAAACTCTACTAATGCCTTTTGCGTATGCAGGCGGTTGCCTGCTTCGTGAAAGACCACTGATCTAGGGTCATCCAGCAATGTCTCGCTGACCTCTTCACCACGATGGGCGGGTAGGCAGTGCATAAACAATACTTCCGGGTCTGCGAGGTCCAGTAGCGCCTCATTGACTTGATAAGGGCCAAAGGTTGCGCGCCGATCAGATTCTTGTCCTTCATGACCCATAGACGACCATACATCAGTAACCACAAGGTGCGCGCCTTCAACAGCCTCGCGTGGGTCCAGTACGCGCTCTGCTGTTGCACAGCTGGCGAGAATGTCCGCGTTGGGCTGATGGCTATCTGGGCAAGCAATTCTTAAATTAAAGCTCCATTGCTTGGCCGCGTTGATATAGGAGTGGCACATATTGTAGCCGTCGCCCAGGAAGGTCACGGTTTTGCCTTCAATAGATCCACGGTACTCTTCAAATGCCTGTATGTCTGCCAGCAATTGGCACGGGTGCAGTAGCGAGCTCATGGCGTTAATGACAGGAATACTCGCGTACTCTGCTAGGCGTTCCATAGCCTCCTGGTCCAGTGTTCTGATCATGGCAATGTCCACCATTTCAGACAGCACTCTTGCGAGGTCCTCAATGGGTTCGCCGCGGCCAATCTGTGTATCTGCACTGCCTAGGAAAATAGCGTGAGCACCCATCTGCGCAAAACCGGATTCGAAGGCAACGCGGGTTCGCGTGCTGCTCAGCTGTAATATCAGCGCGCCGGTCTTGCCCGCAAGTGGTTGGTGGACTTCGCCAGCTGCGTGCATTTTGCGGAAAGCCTTAGCTCGATTAACCACATACTTAAGTTCATCGCTGGTGAAATCCAGCAAAGACAAAAAATCCCGTTTTGCCATAGGAGTATTACTCATCAGTACTTGTTGAATTTTTAAGGGTTGATTAGGCCGGATACTTTGGCGACTAACTCATCTGCCTCAGCATCTGTCATCGTCAAAGGCGGCAGCAGACGCACAATATTGCCTTGGGTGACATTGATCAGCACGCCATCGGTCAATGCGCGATGCACCAAGTCTGGGGCGTCATCGTTGAGTTCCACGGCTAACATAAGTCCTGCGCCGCGAATCTCTTTGACATTATTGTTGCCATCAAGGGCTTGTCGAAAGCCCTCTTGAATGCGCTCACCTAAGACCAAGGCGCGCTCTTCTAAGTTGTCTTGCTCTATGACATCAATCACTGCGTGGGCTGCAGCACAGGCCAGCGGATTGCCGCCAAAAGTAGAGCCATGATTGCCCGGTACAAAAAGCGACGCGGCTTCACCGTGGGCCATGCATGCGCCAATGGGCATGCCGTTGCCCAGTCCTTTCGCGGTGGTGACCACGTCGGGCATGATGCCTTCATGTTGAAAGGCGAAGTATTTGCCGGTTCTTGCATTACCGGTTTGTACCTCGTCCACCATCATCAACCAGTCGTACTGGTCACAAATTTTTCTAAGGGCCGCAAGATAGCCGGTTCTGGGTATGTGTATGCCGCCTTCGCCGAGTATGGGTTCAACCAATAGGCCAACTACATTTGGGTTGTTGCTGGCGATATTTTCAATGGCTTCAATGTCATCAAAAGGTGCGCGGACAAAACCGCTGAGTAAGGGTTCAAAACCCGCATGTACTTTGCGGTTACCGGTGGCCGTTAGGGTTGCCATGGTGCGACCATGAAAACTGCCGTCTACCACCACAATGCACGGTGACTTAATGCCTTTGTTGTTGCCTTTCAGGCGCGCCAATTTAATCGCCGCTTCATTGGCTTCTGCGCCTGAATTAGAAAAAAACACGTTATCCATACCTGACTTGCGGCAAAGGCGTTCGGCCAAAGCGGTTTGTAAGGGTATTTCGTATAAATTTGAGGTGTGGACCAATGTGCCCGCTTGCTTGGCAATGGCTTGGGCCACGTGTGGGTGCGCATGACCTAAACCGCACACAGCAATGCCGGTGAGACCATCTAGATAGCGTTTGCCTTCAGTATCTTCTAGGTAGCTGCCGTGGCCGCTAACAAAGTTTACGGGCATTCGACCATAGGTGTTCATGACGTGGTTCATATCTACAACTTCTGAGTGACTACTCTTTATTTATACAAATGACTTATATAAATGCTTGGTGGCCAATAAAATCGGCCTAACTATTCAGGTCAGCAGTTCAAGTTAACTGCCGCTTTGCGCTTAACTATTGCTCAAAATCAGTTCTATAAATGCGCTTTAACAGCCCTAAGCTTTTTGGCAAGGCCGCAACACACACTCAAATTAAGAGAAAAACAGTAAGCCAAAACGAAAAAGGCCGCAACGAATGCGGCCAATAAGGGCGAGATACTACTAAAACCCATCGCACCCAGCAACTGTGAGAATGGTTTAAATGACATATGGCTATGAAAACGGTGCCAGCGGTTTTAAGAGTTGTGCCTCCGCTAGGTGCTTAGGCTTTCTCTCAACCGTGCCAAGCCTTCATCCAACGTCGCCTCAGGGCAGGCAAAGTTAAATCTTATATGGCCTTCCAAGCCAAATTGTTTGCCGTTGGAGACGCCCAGACCGTGGTTTTCAAAATGGGCGTCGATGTCGTTTAAGCCTAAATCGCGCACATCTATCCAAGCTAGGTAAGTGGCTTCCAATGTCGACATCCTTGGGCCAGCAACGGTTTTTAGCCGCTCGTAATTACTGCGCAGTTGGGTGAGCAGATTGGGCACCCAATCCGAGCGGTCGTTAAAACACGCTTCTGATGCAATATGGTTCAATGGACCAACGCCAGAAACTAGGCCTTGTTCTTTTGCCTGAAAGCGCGCTCTTAACTGTGCATCTGGAATCACTGCCGCGGCACAACTTAAGCCCGGAATGTTATAAGTTTTGGTTGCAGCAAAAAGCGTAATGGTGCGTTTGGCAATTTCTGGCACGGCGTGAGCAATAGGCAGGTGCTGGGCTAATGGGTCGATGATGAGGTTGCAATGGATGTCATCAGACACCAGCAACAGATCGTTTGTTTGAATAAATTCAGCCAGTTCTTGTAGCTCCTTCAAGCTGTAAGCGCGCCCGGTAGGGTTCTGCGGGTTGGCAATAAAGACCATTTTGGTGTTTTTAGCCAGCTGTTGACGCATATGGCCAATGTCCATTTCCCAACGACCGTTAACCAGTCTCAGCGGTGTGAGTATTTGCTCCACATGAGCGTTTTCGCCAATGGCTAAAAACGGATAGTAGACCGGGGTGGGGATCATAATGCTTTGGTCACTTGTCAGTGTGTGCGCGGCCATATTCAGACCGGGTACCACGCCGGGCAGCCAAACGATCCATTCTTCGCGCACCTGCCAGCCAAAGTGGTGTACCAACCAACCTTGAAAAGCCTGGGTAAGTGAATCTGGCTGTTGGCTATAGCCCAAAATAGGGTGCTCTAGGCGTTGTTGTAGTGCCTGCAAAACAAAGTCCGGCGAAGCGAAGTCCATGTCTGCTATCCAAAAAGGCAGAATGTCCTGGTCGCCATACTTTTCCCATTTGGTGCTCTGGGTGCCTTTGCGTTGGATCACTTGGTTTAAAGGTGTAGCCAAAGGTATAGCCATGGATCGGTTCCCAATTAGAAAAGTTGAAAAAGTTAACAAGTGCAAAAAATATAGGCCCAGCGTCTAGGCCCACTTCAGTGGCTATGTTGTTACTTGTAAAATCTCGCTTTAACCGCATTAATAGAGCAGATTTTTCTGTTGCTCAGCGATGCTGGGTAAAATCGTATAAAAAGATAAACATTAAGGGCTACAATATGCCCTTCTAAAGAGAGGTGCTCAATATGTCAGAAGAAGTCTTGGATAACATCAAGCAGCAAATTACCGAAAATCCAATCATTTTATATATGAAGGGTTCTCCTCAAGCACCTCAGTGTGGTTTTTCTGCGCAAACCATCGAATGCATGGTGGCCTGTGGTCAGCGCTTTGCCTATGTAGACATTCTGAGCAATCCAGAAATTAGATCGGCATTGCCCGGATACGCAAATTGGCCGACATTTCCGCAGCTGTGGGTGGATGGTGAGCTAGTTGGCGGTTGCGACATCATCACTGAAATGTTTGAAGCAGGTGAGCTGGAAACGTTGCTGGTTGAGACCAGTGCTAAATATCCTTCCCCTGACGCGGAGTAGCAACCCCGCTACCTTAATCCCCGTCTGAATCCCTGGCTGAATCCAGCCAGGCAGTTTGATAATCCCAAGCGTTGACGATATGGCAGAACAGCAGAGCTGTGCGTTCTGCGTCATATGCAGCGTTATGCGCCTTGGCTTCGCTGAAATCTATCCCAGCTCGGCGACATGCTTCGCGCAGAACCGTGTGACCAAACGCCAGGGCGCCAAGGGTTGCGGTATCTAATGCCGTGAAGGGGTGAAATGGGTTGCGCTTTAAATTAGTCCGTTCGCAGGCCATGTTGATAAAGCCCTGATCGAAGGAAGCGTTGTGCGCCACCATCACTGCGCGGTGACAACCAGATACCTTCATTTCTTCTCTGACCTCGCGAAAGAACTCGGTCAATGCATCTTTCTCATCGATACCATTTCGATCCGGGTCATCTAGGTCAATTTTTGTGACCTTCAAACTCGCGGGATCAATAATGCTATTTGGGAACGGATTTACGTCCCACCGAGCGTGCCGTTTCACCGACAACTCGTCCTCGACCATGGTGAGAAAGGTACAGGCGATCTCAAGCACCGGGTTAGATTCTTTGCTGAATCCACCGGTTTCCAAATCAACAACAACCGGCAAGTAGCCGCGAAAGCGCTCAGATATTTCCATAGCGGCACGATAACAGAATTCAATAACCGCTAGGGTTAATTTCTCAGTATTCCCATTCTTTCTTAATGGATGTAATGCATATATATGGTCATCTAAAGGGGCATCGCATAAGATGGCGCGGTCAATTTCAAGGGAAGTTCCGTGTCAGACAAAAACAAAATCGTCCTCGCTTATTCTGGTGGCTTAGACACCTCAGTCATCTGTCGCTGGTTGCAAGAAACTTACGACGCAGAAGTTGTAACGTTTACTGCGGATATCGGCCAAGGTGAAGAGGTTGAACCAGCCCGTGAAAAAGCCAAAGCCATGGGCGTGAAAGAAATCTATATCGAAGACATTACCGAAGATTTCGTCGCCAACTATGTATTCCCCATGTTTCGCGCCAACACTGTTTATGAAGGTGAGTATTTGCTGGGTACCAGTATTGCGCGGCCTTTGATTGCGCGCCGTTTGGTTGAAATTGCTCAAGAAACTGGTGCTTTCGCCGTTTCTCATGGCGCTACCGGTAAGGGTAATGATCAAGTGCGCTTCGAATTGGGCGCCTATGCATTGGATCCAGATATCCGAGTTATTGCGCCTTGGCGCGAGTGGGATCTGAGTTCGCGTGAATCACTGATGGATTTTTGTGAGAAGCATCAAATTCCCGTGGACTATAAGCGTGGCTCTAAGTCACCTTATTCAATGGACGCAAATTTACTGCACATTTCTTACGAGGGCGGCGGCTTGGAAGACCCAAGCAGCCCGGCTGATGAAGACATGTGGCGTTGGACCGTTGCGCCAGAGGCGGCGCCTGACAAAGCCGAGATCATTGAACTTACCTATAAAGCCGGTGACCCTGTTGCACTCAATGGCAAAGCGCTTTCAGCCGCAGAAATGTTGCGTGAATTGAATCGCTTGGGCGGAATCCATGGTGTTGGACGATCCGACATCGTAGAAAATCGCATGGTCGGCATGAAGTCTCGCGGCTGTTATGAAACTCCGGGCGGCACCATTATGTTGCGCGGTCACAGAGCCATGGAGTCGATTACTTTAGATCGCGAAGTAGGCCATCTTAAGGATGAGTTGATGCCGCGCTACGCGAAAATGATCTATAACGGCTATTGGTGGTCACCAGAGCGTAAAGTGCTACAAGCACTGATTGATGAGTCGCAAATTCCCGTGAACGGCACCGTTACGCTGAAACTGTATAAAGGCTCTGTCACCGTTGTGGCCCGGGCTTCCGCAGACAGTTTGTATGACGAAGACGTGGTGACCTTTGAGGATGACCAAGGTGCCTACGACCAAGTGGACGCTGGTGGGTTCATAAAACTCAATGCACTGCGCCTACGCTTAGGTGCCAAGCGTGGTCGTGACTACTCTTAGTCCAAGGCTGTAGAACTCGGTCATGTCTGATTCACAGTTGGATCAACAGCCGGATCGACAACTGCCCATTGGCGTGTTTGATTCGGGTATGGGTGGGTTAACTGTTTTATCAGCATTGGCCAAGGCCATGCCCAATGAGCAGTTCATCTACTTGGGTGATAGCGCTCGGCTACCTTACGGCACCAAATCCCCAGACACTGTGGTGCGCTACGCGCGCCAAGCCTCTAAAGAGTTGGTTCGTCGAGGTGTCAAAGCCTTGGTTGTTGCTTGTAACACCGCGTCTGCATCCGCTCTGAAAATGCTCGCTCAAGACTTTGCGCCCCTGCCGGTTTACGGTGTGGTAGAACCCGGTGCGCAAGCTGCTGCAATGCAGGCTGATGCCAGTGGGGTATTGGTCTTAGCCACAGAAAGTACAATCCTAGGCGGTGCTTACCAGCGCGCATTGCTCCAACAAAATCCGTCACTCACGGTTTTTGGTCGAGCCTGCCCGTTGTGGGTGACCTTGGCAGAGCAAGGTTGGGTGGGTGATCAAGCGGCCTCACTTACCCAACATACCTTAGAACATGGGTTGCGGGGTTTTGTGGATGGTGCCGCTTATGCCTCTAACCACCCCAAGACAGTGCTCCTAGGGTGCACGCACTTCCCGCTATTTCGTCAGCAAATTGAGGCCTTGGTGGGCGCTGATGTGCAGGTGGTGGATTCGGCGCAAACAACAGCTGCTACCGTATCTGACGATTTATCAAAGCTGGATTTGCTGCGCGATACGCCGGCATCAGATAACGAGATGGTGTTTTTGGCGACAGATGGTGTTGAGCGTTTTCGTAAAGTCGGCGGCTATTTCTTTGGCGGCCCACTAACCAACGTGAGTTTGGTCGACCTATAGCTATAGCCGACGCCATTTTCATAAAAGCCTCAGTCGTCGGTTTTATCTTTAAATTCGCATAAATCTTCAATGCTGCAACTGCCACACCTAGGTTTGCGTGCCACGCAGACATAGCGCCCATGAAGGATCAGCCAGTGGTGTACGTCTACTTTAAACTCCGCCGGCACAAACTTGATCAGTTTGTTTTCAACTTCACGGACATTTTTCCCGGGCGCTATTTTGGTCCTGTTGGACACGCGATAAATGTGGGTATCTACCGCAATGGTGGGGTGGCCGAACGCGGTATTGAGTACCACGTTCGCGGTCTTGCGGCCCACACCGGGTAGCGCTTCCAACGCGGCGCGGTCTTGCGGTACTTCGCTGTTGTAGTCGTCCATCAAAATTTTGCAGGTTTTGTGCGCGTTCACGGCTTTGGTGTTAAACAAGCCAATGGTCTTGATGTATTCCTTTAGGCCATCTATGCCTAACTTGTAGATCGCCTCTGGGGTATTAGCTGCAGCAAATAGTGGCCCTGTGGCTTTGTTGACACCAACGTCGGTGGCTTGAGCCGAAAGCAAAACGGCAATCAGCAATTCAAAGGGCGAATTATAATTAAGCTCGGTGGTAGGGTTTGGGTTTTCTGCGCGCAAGCGGGTGAAAATTTCATGGCGTTTGTCAGCGTTCATAGACCACCTCTAAATAGAATGGGTAGATATTAACTTATGGGTTCGTATTGCGCATTGCCTCATTGGCCGCGCCAGATTCTTGGCCAGGTTCTTTCCCAGTCTCTTTTTCCGCGCCTTCGCCAGCTCCTTTTTCAGCGTTAGAGCCATTTTGTGTTGCTGTCAGCGCCTTCACCCCTGCGAACAAAAGCCCAGCCAAAAGGAATGCGCCGGGAGGATACAGTGCCAAGGGCAGCGGTGCTGAGGAAAAAATTGTCAGTTGCCAGTCAGTGCCTCTGTCGCCCACCAATAAATTCATGTCATTGAACAATGTGCCGTTACCCAGCACTTCGCGCACTGCTCCCAAGGCTAAGAGTGCAATAGCAAAACCTGTTGCCGTGCCAAGCGCGTCCACTATTGCGCGGCCCACAGGTTGTCGGCTTGCAAAAGCTTCTGCCCGGCCCAGAATCATGCAGTTAGTCACAATGATTTGAATGAAGAGCGCAATGCGAGTGAACAGGTCAAAAGCGTAAGCTTCTAAAATCATGACAGCTACGGTGGTGAAGGTGGCAATGATAAGAACAAAGCAGGGCAGGCGAGCCACATCAGGAATAATTTTTCGCAGTAGAGAAATGCTTGAGTTAGCGCCCAGCAAAACAAACCCGCTGGCCAGGGCTAAGCCCAGCGCGTTAGAAATACTGTTGCTCACTGCCAGTAGTGGGCACAGACCCAGAAGTTGCGTCCAGGCCGGATTGTTCTCTATTGCGCCGCGGCTGAAATCGTTATTCGACACAGGGGAATTTCTCGTTGTGATAGCGGACCCGGGTTTGAATGTTCAGTGCCGCCCTTTTTATCGCCCGGTGGGTAATGGTCGCTCCGGTAACATTGTCCAAGTTCTGCCATTGTGCAATTGATTGCTGGTCGAGGTCTGGCAGATAGCGCTCGCGCTTGTGATCAATGAAGTCGCCTATGCCGGGGGTTTCTTGGTGACGTGTGACCCGCAAACTGAGCTGTTCTGTTGTAGTCGTTTCCTGCTCCGGGGGGTTCTGCGCAGATAGATTTGGCTGGTACAGGGCGAAAAAATTGATCGGTCCTGAATAGCCGTTTTCTGCATGCATAACGAAATAGCCCAGTTGACAATTCCCGCTAACACGCTCTACCCAAACAATGTCGTCGGGTAGGGGTTGTTTGAGCAGTTCGGTCATTATCTCTCGAGCTTTCTTTGTTCGGTTTTTTTCAATGTCGCTGCGAGTTATGTCGTTTAAGCCAAACAACGCAAGGCCACAGGCTGCGCCGATTAACGCGAGCGAAGTCAGCGTTTTAAACATGCTGTTTCTCCCGCTGTCTGTGGATGCGATTGAGCAAGGGTGTTGCGCAGTTAGCCAACAAAACGGCGAAGGCGATACCGTCGGGTAGGTTGCCTTGGGTGCGAATGACAAATAGCAAGATGCCAATGCTGACGGCAAAAATTATCTGATGACTATGGCGGCTTGGATGAGTGACAGGGTCTGTTGCGACAAAAAATGCTGCGGCCATAGTGCCGCCGGTGGTCCAATGAAACCACGCAGACCCCATGCTTTGGGTGGAGCCTTGGTCATAGGTGACGCTTGCCAGCAGTCCAACGGTAATCAGTAGTGCCAGTGGAATACGCCAACTGATAATCCGTAGATAGATTAGGCCCAAACCGCCGAGTAAAAATAATCCAGCGATAATTTGTTGGTGCATGACTTGTGGGTTGTTGAGCAAAAACTCATCAACGGTCATAGCATCGCGGTAGCGAAATTCTGAAAGGTAGGTGGCGCCGCTTAGGGCATCCGCTGCTGAATTTTCTGTGCCGCCCAGGGCCGGCCATGCGGCTAATGCTTGGGGGAAGGACAGCAGTATTACCGCATAGCCCACCATGGCTGGATTAAAGATATTGTTACCCAGTCCGCCATAAGCATGTTTTGCGAGGCCAATGGAGGCCAGCGCCGCGACGGCTAAAATCTGTATAGAAACAGAGGGCGGAAGGCAGATTGCAATGAGCCAAGCTGCGAGTAAGGTTGTACCGTCGCCAAGGTTGTTCTGTAGGGGCACGCGCAAAAGCGCTGGAGAAAGACTGCCGGTTCGAAGGGCGACAACGAGCACCTCGGTAGCCAAGCAAAGGGCAGATAGCCAGAATAAGTTCCACAATATGCCCAAGCCAAAATAGAAGGTCATACCAGTTAAGCCCGGGAGCAGTGCGACGAGGACCCATGCCATGACATTGGGTGTCTTAATGATTCTCCGCGCTTTCATTGATCGCCGCCCCGACTCTGCTGAAGTCTTTGTAGACGCTCATTCATACGCTGCTGGCGACGCTGGTTGCCCTCTTCTTCTCTCGCTTGCAGGCGTGCTTGGTGGTTTTCAAAGCGATCTTGAATACGTAGTTTTTCTGCATTGACTGCTAGGCGCTGCGTTTCTATCACTTTGCCGTGGCCGAAAAACTGCGCCAAATTGATTTCGCTGGGACATACTCGGTCGCATAAGCTGCATTCAATGCAGTCTTGAAGGTTCAACTCACTCGCCTGTTCCCATAATTCACCGTTACCCAGTTTTAGCAATTGGTCAGGCAGCAAGTCCTTGGGGCAAGCTGGTGCGCATTGACCACAGTTAATACATCCTTTGCCTTTCAGCTCGAAGGGCTTGTCGATCACATTTGCGCTTACTTTGGCGACCGGTATTAAGGTAATGCAGTCTACTGGACAGGGTGCGATGCACAGTTCGCAGCCGGTGCAGTCTTTGCTGAGCACGGTGTGCATAAACCCTTGGGCGCCAATGATGGCGTCCACTGGACAGGGCGGCAGGCACAACGTGCAACCAATACACTCGGCTTCGTCGATGACGGCAACCAAGGCTAGCGGTTCGGCTAACTTTTGGGCGGGTATCTCAACGCCCATTAACTCACTGAGCTGAACCACCAATTCTTGTCCGCCGGGGGGGCAAAGGTCTATTTGCGCGCCTTCAGCCACGGCCTGTGCATAGGGACGGCAGCCGGGATAACCGCATTGGGCGCATTGGGTTTGCGGCAGCAGTGTGTCAATGGTTGTAATAAGGCTGTCTTCGTCTTTCACCACATTGCCTCGAATCCATAGCACGCCAGCGGCAAATACCAGCAACGCGCAAATGATGAGCAGTGGTCCAAACATCAGCTACCAATGCCTTGAAAGCCCATAAACGCTAGGCTCATGAGGCCTGCGCTGATTAAGGCGATGGGCGTGCCTGTAAAAGCTTCGGGCAGGCTGGCTTGTTGTAACTGCTCGCGCAGGGCACCAAATAAGACCATGACCAGCGTGAACCCAGCCGCAGCGCCAATGGCGAAGGTGAGTGTTTGTAGCAGCGTAAGATCTTGATTGATGGCCAGTAAAGTCACGCCCAATACCGCGCAGTTGCTGGTGATAAGGGGCAGGTAGATGCCTAACAGTTGGTGTAAAACCGGTGAGGTGGCGTGGAGGTAAACTTGGATCAGCTGTACTAGGCCAGCAATGACCACAATAAATAAAATAATGTTCAGGTAAGTCAGGTCTAAGGGCACTAAAATGCCGTGGTAAATGAGGTGGGAAATGACGGCTGCTAGAGCGAGTACAAATGTTGTGGCCAGACCTGTCGCAAAGGCGGTGTCATAGCTTTTGGTGATGCCCATAAAAGGGCAGAGGCCTAAGAACTGCGCTAGGACAAAATTGTTCACTAACAGCGCGCCGATTAAAATTAGGCCAAGTTCAGTCACAGTTTAAGGCGTCTTTTGATTAGCCCGCGCTGGGTGCTTGGGCATGGGTTTATCACGCACGGCTTAGTGCGCTCAGTGCGGCCCAGCTTACAAAGCCGATACAGCCGGCGGCATACCGCGCCGCAGTTGTTCACTGCGGCTAGCAAAGCGTATTGGGTAGGTGCGCTACCCAGAGCGTTGTTGCTGTGACGCCATAGTCTGTCATTACCTAACGTCCATGCCCGGCTCTGCGCCGCTGTCAGGTGCAAGTAAGAAAATGCTAGCGCCACCGGGCCCTGCTGCTAAGACCATGCCTTCGGAAACACCAAAGCGCATTTTTCTCGGCGCTAGGTTGGCAACCACAACCGTTAACCGGCCCACCAGATCTTCAGGGTTATAGGCTTCTTTGATACCCGAGAAGACAATACGTTCATGGTCGCCCACATCTAACGAGAGCTTAAGCAGTTTGTCCGCGCCTTCTACCGCCTCGGCGGCAATAATTTTCGCCACCTTTAGACTCACTTTGGTGAAGTCATCTATATCAATAAAATCGCCGTCAGAGTTTTTGCCCTCGTTTTTTGCAAGTTGAGCAGGTTTTTGCTGTTTGTTCTTTTCCGCTGTTTTGTTGTCAGTCGTTTGCGCTGCGGGTTGTGCAGATGCTTCTACTAGTTGAGCCACGGTTTTGCCTTCGATACGCTGCAACATAGGTTTGAACTTGTTGATCTTATGGCCGCTGAGCAAATGCTCGCAGTCAGACCATGCAAGCGGCGCAACGCCCAGAAATTCTTCTGCTTTTTCCGCCGTCACCGGTAAAATTGGTTTTAGGAAAATGGCCAAAAAGCGGAACATGTTAATGGCTTGGCTGCACACTAACAGCACCTGTTCGTGTAGCTCGGGATTTTTCACCATTGCCCAAGGTTCATGTTGAGCAATGTATTGGTTGGCTAAATCTGCCAAGCCTGTGATTTCACGCACTGTCTTGCTGAACTCGCCCTCTTCATAAAGCGCTGCAATGTTTTCGGCTTGCTCCGTGAATTTGGTCATTAATTCGCTGTCATGTACTGCCTCTGACATGACACCGTCGAAGTTTTTCACCAAGAAGCCTGCTGTGCGGCTGGCGATATTAATGACTTTGCCAACCAGATCTGAATTCACGCGGAGGACAAAATCTTCTAGGTTGATGTCTAAGTCATCTACCGAATTGCTCAGTTTGGCGGCGTAGTAGTAGCGCAGGTATTCTGGGTTCAAATGTTCGAGGTATTTCTCTGCGAGAATAAAGGTACCGCGAGACTTAGACATCTTGGTGCCGTCCACAGTGACAAAGCCATGTGCATGTATTTTGGTCGGTGTGCGGAAATTCGCACCGTCCAAAACCGCAGGCCAAAACAGCGCGTGGAAGTTAACAATATCTTTGCCAATAAAGTGGTGCACCTCGGCGCTGGAATCCGCACGCCAAAAATCGTCGAACTGTAAATTGGGGTCGTTTTGCGCAGTGCAGTAGTTTTGGAAGCTGGCCATATAACCAATGGGTGCATCCATCCAAACGTAGAAATATTTGTCCGTAGTGCCAGGGATGGTAAAGCCAAAGTAGGGCGCATCTCTTGAGATATCCCAAGCGCGCAGTCCATCGTCCAGCCACTCGCTGAGTTTATTGGCGATTTCTGGTTGTACTGCATCGCTACGGGTCCAATCCTTGAGGAAGTCGGTGTAGCTGGCCAAGTCGAAGAAATAGTGGGTTGAGGCGCGTAGCTCTGGCGTTGCGCCTGAATAGATTGACTTGGGTTGTATTAGGTCGGTGGCGTCGTAAGTGGCCCCGCACGCCTCGCAGTTGTCGCCATACTGGCCCTCAACCTTACACTTTGGGCAACCGCCAACAACGAAGCGGTCGGCCAAAAATAGGCCTTTTTCTGCATCGTATAGCTGCTCGACTTCCTTAGTAAAAATCAGGCCCTTTTCTTTTAGGCGATTATAAATCAGCGACGAGAAATGTTGGTTTTCATCACTGTGGGTTGAATAGTAATTGTCGTGGCTGATTAAAAAGCCCTGAAAGTCTTTTACATGCAACTGACGGATATTTTCGACTAATACTTCTGGGGTTACCGATTCTTCTTCGGCTTTAATCATAGTGGCTGTGCCGTGGGTGTCGTCGGCGCACACGTAGAGGGTTTGGTTGCCGCGCATGCGTTGGAAACGCACCCAGATGTCTGTTTGCACATGCTCAAGCATGTGTCCTAGGTGGATGGGACCGTTAGCGTTTGGCAGAGCGCTAGTAACTAAAATTCGACGTGACATGTGGGGCCTATGAGTACCGTAAAGCATTGAACGCGGCGGAAATGATCGACAGCGTTAAGATCGGAGCAATATACATTGCCCTGAAGAAGAATAAAGCCAAATTACAGCAAATGGGCTTACACTATGCGCCTTGTTTTATTTGGATGTTAGACATCGATGAAGGTTGAAGATTTTGTAGACCCCTATTTGGGGCAAACGTGGCAGTCCCTGGGTGCACGGGTACTGTCATCGGGCAAGCGCATTTCGGTTACTTTAGGGTATCCAGCCCAAGGCATGCAGGCAAAATTGACTGAGCAACTCTCAGCTTTTTTGGGCGTTGACGACATTGAGTTAGACATTAGTTTTTCATCTCCCCCGGGCCGCGGTTTTGGTCAGGTGAAAAATGTGGTGTTGGTGAGCAGTGGCAAAGGCGGTGTAGGCAAATCGACCACGGCGGTTAATTTGGCTCTGGCACTAGACGCCGAGGGTGGCAAAGTGGGTCTTTTGGACGCAGATATTTACGGCCCCAGCCAGGGCATGATGTTGGGCGTGGCAGAAGGCCGCCGCCCTGATATAAAGGACGGAAAGTTTTTTGACCCCATCCGAGCCCATGGCATAAAGGCGATGTCCATGAGCTTTATGATTACCGATAAAACCCCCATGGTTTGGCGTGGCCCTATGGCCAGCGGTGCGCTGCAACAGATTTTGGGTCAAACCTTATGGGGCGATTTAGATTATCTAATTGTTGATATGCCTCCAGGCACAGGTGACATTCAGTTGACCTTGTCACAAAAAGCACCGGTTGCCGGCGCAGTAATTGTGACCACGCCTCAAGATATAGCGCTGCTAGATGCCCTTAAGGGTATAGAAATGTTCGCCAAGGTAGATATTCCTGTACTGGGGATTTTGGAGAATATGAGCGTTCACCAATGCGATAACTGCGGTCATCTCAGCCATTTGTTTGGCGAGGACGGCGGCAAGCGCGTGGCAGAAGATTTGGGCGTACCTTTGTTAGGGCAATTGCCATTGGCTATGTCTATTCGTCAGCAGGCTGACGGTGGACACCCAACGGTGAAAGCAGAGCCTGACTCCGCCATTAGTGCACTTTACCGAGACGCAGCGCGTAATATGGCGGCCCGGTTGTGGGGCAATCAAGGCAGCACGCCAACCATTAGCATGGTTGATGATTAACAGCCGTTTGCATGTCCCAGTGAGGGCGAGTGAGCGCGCATGGATAGCACACAATTTTTCAGTATTTTTAGTACTTTTATCAAAGACATCAAGAGACACAACGTATGAGCATCAAAGCCGACCGCTGGATTGTAGAGCAAGCTAAAAAGGGCATGATCGAACCGTTTGAACCGGGCCAAGTTAAAACTCGAGACGGCAATAAGGTGATTTCCTATGGCACCTCTAGCTACGGCTATGACGTGCGCTGTGGTCCGCAGTTTAAGGTCTTTACTAATATTCACTCAGCAACAGTAGATCCTAAAGCCTTTGATGAGCGCAGCTTTGTCGATGTGGAAGGGGACGTGTGTGTTATTCCACCGAACTCCTTTGCGCTGGCCAGTACCGTTGAGTACTTTCGTATTCCAGAGGACGTGCTAACAATTTGTTTGGGTAAGTCTACTTATGCGCGGTGCGGCATTATTGTGAATGTCACACCCTTAGAGCCTGAGTGGGAAGGCCATGTGACTTTGGAATTTTCTAATACAACCACGTTGCCAGCAAAGATTTATGCTAATGAAGGCGTGGCGCAAATGTTGTTTTTTCAGTCAGATGAGCGCTGTGAAACCACCTATAAAGATCGTGGAGGTAAGTATCAGGGCCAAACTGGGGTGACGCTTCCAAAGCCATAGAGGCCTAGGCTCGAAAAGCCCGAGCCCTGAAATTTTGCGGCTTAATGGACGCGCGCAATGAAGCCTAAAAGGCCTAAAAAGCGCAAAAAAGCCCAAAAAGTAAAAAAAGTAATAAGAGCCAATGGTCTAAGAGGGGAAAGCAGGCTGGGCAAGTAATTTGTTCCAGCCATGAGGGTGTATTTTGGGAGGCTAATTGCTAGATCTAAGTACGAGTTCTAACTGAAGGCGCGTTAGCGAACCAGCAACTGGCCTTTGGCAACATCAACGTCGCCTTCAACCACTTGCCCGACCAACACCGGCGCTTCGCCTTGGTCTTTCAAAGTCTGCAAGGTTTGTTCAACATCATCTTTAGCCACCAACAACAACATGCCTAAGCCACAATTAAATGTGCTCATCATTTCATCGTTGCTGATATTGCCGGCTTGTTGCAGCCAAGAAAAAACATCCGGTTGTTGCCAGCTGTCCAGATTTAGAAGCGCACCATGATCTGGGTTGTTAAAGACTCTGGGAATATTTTCAAAGAATCCGCCACCAGTGATATGCACCATGCCGTGGACGTCTACATGTTCTAGTAGTTGCCTTACTGACTTCACGTAAATCCGTGTGGGCGCTAATAAGTCGTCCAAGAGGTCGTCATTAGGCACCATGCCTTGGCGTTCGATAACTTTTCTGATCAGCGAGTAACCGTTGCTATGGGGGCCGCTGCTGGGTAGCCCAATAATCTGGTCACCGCTACTGATTTTACTGCCGTCGATGATTTTCGCTTTTTCTACAACACCCACGCAGAAGCCAGCAAGGTCGTATTCGCCGTCGCTATAGAATCCGGGCATCTCCGCAGTTTCACCGCCAGCTAATGTGCAACCGGCTAATTCACAGCCCTTGGCAATCCCGTTAATAACGCGCTCTGCTACATCTATGTCAAGTCGTCCTGTGGCGTAGTAGTCGAGAAACAGGAATGCTTCGGCACCGGTAACCAATACGTCGTTCACGCACATGGCGACCAAATCTTGCCCAACGCCGTCGTGGCGTGCGTAATCTATGGCTAATTTGAGTTTGGTGCCCACACCGTCTGTGCCGGTAACAATGACTGGTTGTGTGTACCCTTCAGGCATTTCCGCCATCGCTGCAAAACCGCCAAGGCCGCCTAAGAGCTCGGGTCGGCGGGTTGCTTTGGCAGCAGGTCCAATGCGTCTTATTAATTTAGCGCCAGCTTCCACATCTACGCCAGCTTGTTTGTAGGTGAGGCCGTTGGAGTGATTTTCTGTTGAATCGTTTGATGTCGGGGGTTGCGGCACCTGGGTTCCTTTAATCTTGACGCTAGGCGTGCAGTGTACAGGATTATCTTTGCTTTAATAAATTCTGCTGCGGGCTGCAGGGGTAATTTTTCTCTTATTGTGACGGATATTTCGACAACTGCTTATTGGCCTGTTTTTTTGTCTATTTGGGCGGTTGGGCCAAGATGAAGCTTAAGCTTAGCGCGAGCCACCGAGACAAATCTTCATCAGCCTCAATGCCCTCCCAGGAGATGTATAAAAAACCCTTCATAGGGCGGCCAGTGAAATCCATTTCCTTGGCGTGTGGTAGGGTCAGCGCGTCCTCATATCTGTCTGCTCCCACCCGCAACATTAGACCTTCGTCGCCAACGCCACAGCTCATATGCCCATTGATCATAAATACAAGGCTGCCAAACATTTTGCGTTCACTGATGTCGGCGAAATCTGCCAAGTTAAAAAGGCTTTCGCGTACCCGCTGGGCGAGACCCTCGTCTATAGCTGCCATTGTTAGATTCCCCTTAAGCGTAAGTGAGGACCCAGCCCGGATTTTAGACGGCGCCTCCGATCAGATCCCAAGCTGGATCTTAGACGAGATAAGCCGTAGAAACATTCTACCAACGGCGGAATTTCGTTACACTGGGGCCTTCCATAGCTAGCTCAAATCGCAGCATGACACTGATAAAAGTCCTACCCCGCTTACTGCTTCCTCTGCGCAAAAATATGGCCAATGCGTGCATTTGCCTCCTGCTTACGACTATGAGCGGCGCAAGTATTGCTGCGCAAAGTCTAGAGGATCGGTTGTACAGAGTGGACCAGCAGGTGGCTGACCAAAGCGGCAATAACCGGCGGGCGGCGGCTCAAGAGGCTTTGTTAATCGTGCTTTCCCGTTTGACCGGTCTCGCCACCATACCTAGATCTGGCATCGTTAACTCCGCCTTGGACGCGCCCGATCAGTACTACAGCAAGTTTGACTATGTGCGCGGCCAGGGTCGAGATGGTGCCGCTCAGATACTGAGTATTAGGTTTACCTTTCAGGCGGAATCGGTTTTAGCGTTGATTCGACAAGCCGAATTACCCATTTGGTGGACTAAACGGCCGCAAACAGTGGTGTGGGTGGTAGTAGATGAACCCGGACAAAGACGTATCCTAGGCGCTGATGACAGTAGCCAGTTGGTTCAAGGGTTGCTTGGTCAAGCGGATTTAAGAGGCCTGCCTGTAGCGCTGCCCTTAATGGACTTAGACGACAGCATTTTGGTTTCAGTCAGTGATGTTTGGGGCAAATTTACCGATGCGCTCAATGTTGCATCTGCAAGGTATGGGGCAGCGCAGTACTTAATTGGCAGGTTCAGTGTTCAGGAGATTTTGGGTGAGCGTTTGTATAGCGGAGAGTGGCAGTTGATGAAGGTCCAAGCAGGTGAGCTTCCTTCGAGTGTGTTCAATGCAAATAAGCCAAACGCTTTTGTGGCAGCTGGTGTAAGAAGTGTTCAAGCGCAAAACATTGAAGGGGTTGCCCGCTCGGCTGTAGATATGGCCGCCACCAGTTTGGCTGAAGAGTACGCCATATTTGGCCGCGACCCACAAAACCACGAGATTAGTATTAGCGGCTTAGATACTTTGCAAAGTTACTCGAAGCTGGTGGCCTATTTGCAAGCATTCGAGTTTGTTGAACGGGTGGATGTGTTGGCCCTGCAAGGCGACGTTATTTCGCTGCAAATACTGTCCTCGGCCACTCTAGAGCGTTTGGTGTCATTACTTGCCATGGAAGGTCGGCTGACCAATTTGACCGCGCTGGATGCTCAGCCGCTAATGGGTTGGCAGGGATAATTGAATATGCGGCATTTGCCAAATATCGTCACAGTGATCCGTATCATTTTGGTGTTCCCCACCACTTGGTTTTTGTGGCAAGGGCAAACGCTGCAGGCTTTCGCCCTCATGTTGATCGCCAGTTTTTCCGACGCGCTAGATGGTGCACTGGCGCGCAGGTACCATTGGAAAACTGATTTAGGCAGGCTGCTGGACCCCTTGGCGGACAAGTTTCTGGTCGCGGCAGTCTTCATTGTCTTCACAATTCAGAATTTAATTCCTTTATGGCTTGTGCTGCTGACGCTCGGTAGAGATCTGATTTTGTTGGCTGGCGGCACACTTTATCGAGTCATTATTGGTTATATTAAGGTTCAGCCCAGTCTGATCAGCAAAGCCAACACCGCCATGCAGATGCTTGTGTTGTCACTGCTTATGGCCAGTCAGTTGCCCATAGGGGCGGCGGCTAATTACGCCCATGTTGCCGTTGACGATTTTGGCATTTACTTGCTCGCCGTGCTCAGTGCGGTTTCTGGCGTGCATTACATTGTGGTGTGGGCGAATAGATCATCTAAGGCGCTGAAGTTAAAAAAATTACGCGAGGAGCGAAGTGTGCACGGTGAAGTAAAATCTAACGAAGGCGGTTATTGATTTGTTAGATCAGGATGTACTTTCTATAGACGCGCCACATCAACCCAGGTTGGACAACTTTGTTGTGGGCAACAATGTTGAACTGCTGAAGAGTCTGCACAGTGAAGTGGATGGTTTCTGCGGTATGTGGATTTATGGCGAGGCGTCCAGTGGGCGCAGTCACCTGCTCCAGGGACGTTACAGCGAAGGTTTAGAGCAGGGCGAACACTGTTTTTCTATTGGCTGTGCAGACCTTGCCGGTGCTAGCGAGCAAAGGTTGCAGCAAGCGTTTCGTCCCGCGCTCGAATCTTCAGCAAGCCAAGGGCGAAAAATTTTAGTGGTGGTGGATGACGCCCAAAGGTTGAAGGCCAATGCCTCAGCAGAGGAATTGATGATGGCCCTCTACAATCACGTACAAGCCGTTGCCGGCACGTTGCTCATCACCCATACCCAATCCGCGCTGTTAGAGAACTTTGATTTAGCCGACCTTAATTCACGTATGCGCTCGCTGAGTCATTACCAAATTGTACCGCTAGACGACAAAGGCAAAGCTCGAGTGCTGCGCCTGCGGGCTGAAGAGCGCGGCTACCATTTGTCAGAAAGTGTTTTGGAATATTGGCTGCGCCGTGGCCCTCGGCAGTTGCAGGTTTTGTTGGAAGATTTGGAGAAGTTGGACTACGCCACGCTACAACACAAGCGCATGCTGACCGTGCCTTTACTGAAAGAAGTCTTGGGTTACTAGCGCCCAGTGAAGGGTTATGGTGTTGTTACTACCTCTGCTTCCAGTCTTAGTTAGACAGCTGCAAAATAAAGAAGGCTCATGAGTCAAAACGCAAACACAACATCTGACACAGCACCAGACACTGCATCCCAGGCAACCACAAACAGCGCCAAAAAGACCATTGTCATTGTGGGCGGCGGTAGCGCTGGGCATGTGTTGCCAGCCTTGCCTGTGGCGGATGAGTTGATCAAAAAGCAGTGGCAAGTGCATTTTGTAGGCACGCATAGCGGTTTAGAAGAAAAGTTGTTGGGCGACAGAGCGATCACTTTTCACAGTGTGTCCGCCGGTAAGCTGCGGCGCTACTTCTCTTGGCAGAATTTTTCTGACCTCATCCGCATTTTTCTAGGCATTGTTCAGGCGATGTTTTTACTCAGAAGAATTCGCCCTCATGTGATTTTCTCTAAAGGTGGTTTTGTCTCTTTTCCCGTGGTGTTTGCAGGTTGGTTGTTGAGAATACCTATTGTCGCTCATGAGTCAGATCTAACGCCGGGCTTGGCCAATCGTTTGGTCATGCCTTTTGTGTCAACCCTTTGCTCTAGTTTTGCTGACACGCGTTTTGCTGGCTTTAAGGGGCGGGTTGTAAACACTGGCACCCCGGTGCGTGAGGATTTACTCAACGGTGATGCCGCAGCAGGGCGACTTTTTTTGGGTGTTGAAAATGGACTGCCAATTTTGTTGGTCACCGGTGGTAGTTTAGGTGCTGATGCGCTGAATGCCATTGTTAGAGCGTCTCTGCCTGAGCTTTGCGCGAGTTACTTTGTGGTGCATGTCTGCGGTCCGGGCAAAGCGAAAAAACTGCGCCAGCCTGGATACCTTGAGTTGGAGTATGTGGACGCGGGTTGGGGCGATATGTTGGCCGCAGCGGACATTGTGGTGTCGCGAGCTGGCGCTAATGCGCTGTTTGAATTATGGGCGTTGAAAAAACTCACGCTACTGGTGCCTTTGTCCGGGGCTGCGTCTCGGGGTGACCAACTGGCTAACGCCGCTTACGCCAAGGCGCAAGGCTTGAGCGAAGTGGTGGCAGAGGAAGATCTGGGGACAGAGCAGTTGCTTATTGCGCTCAAAACTTTGCACGACAATGCACCGCAATATCAACAGGCACTTGGGGGCGTAACTGCACTGAAGGCCAGTGACTCGTTGGTGGCTGAGTTGGAGGCTGTGGCTAAATAGCTCGCGAGATTTGCGCGCAGAACAGCCTCTTTTGCACAAAGTTCACCGCTAAACTCATTACCCAGCAGGGCGTCAGGCTACTCAAATTCATCTAATCATGAAGCGTTCTCCTTGACTTGAACTCATGGGTTGCCTACCGTGCTCGCTTCATTTCTGGCGTAAATTCTATGTATAAAATTCGAACTTATAACGCTATTGCGCCAATCGGCCTAGAGCGATTCCCTTCTAACGGCTACGAAGTTAATGCCGAGCATGTGGCTCCTGAGGCATTGTTGATCCGCAGTCACAAGCTAGCAGCCGAAGACCTCAACCCAGACCTAAAAGCGGTAGCACGCGCGGGTGCAGGCACTAATAATGTGCCAGTGCAGGCATGTAGCGAAAAAGGCATTGTTGTATTCAATACGCCGGGTGCTAATGCTAATTCAGTCAAAGAGTTGGTGATCACCGCTTTATTGCTGGCATCACGAGATGTATTTGGTGGCATCGCGTACGTGCGTTCACTGGCTAATGTCACAGACGAAGCTGAGTTGAACAAGCTGGTAGAAGCTGAGAAGAAGAAATTTAAGGGCCGCGAACTAGTAGGCAAAACCTTGGGCGTGGTGGGTTTAGGCGCTATCGGTTCTATGGTTGCTCGGGCAGGCATGGATCTTGGCATGAACGTGTTGGGTTACGACCCTGCGTTGTCAGTAGACGCCGCATGGCGCATACCTTCTCAGGTAGAGCGTATGCAAAATCTCCCAAGTCTTTTTGCGAAAGCAGATTACGTGAGCATTCACGTGCCATTGCTGCCTGCTACAGAAGGCATGATTAATGAAGAAGCGCTAAAGGCATTTAAGCCAGGCAGCGTGTTGTTGAACTTTGCGCGCCAGCCCATTGTTGATTCGGATGCATTAAAAGCAGCCCTAGCCAGTGGGCATTTAGGCCGCTATGTCGCCGACTTCCCAGTGCCAGGTTTGTTGGACCACGACCGCGTAATGCTCACCCCACATTTAGGTGCGAGTACTGACGAAGCGGAAGAGAACTGCGCGGTAATGGCGGCGGACCAGTTGGTACGGTTTTTAGAAACCGGCAGTATTGTGAATTCTGTGAATTTCCCAGCGGTAAGTGCAGATGCAGTTTCTGGCTATCGCTTGGCAGTAAGTAACCACAACGTGCCGGGCATGTTGGGCCAAATGACTGCGGTATTAGCAGAGCGCAACATCAACGTGATTGATCTGATCAATAAGAGCCGTGATGAGTTGGCATACAATCTAATTGATCTGTCGGAAGTGCCAGATGAAGGCCTGCTTGAAGCAATTCGAGCCATTGAAAGCGTGATTAACGTGCGCGTGATTCAAGAGCGTTAATTTTGCTCTGAGTCTTGGTCCTCTGCAGGATCAGAAAATTAAAGCGCATCCATTTGAAGGTGCGCTTTTTTTTTGCCTGCTGTTTAGGTAAGTGCTGGCTGCGTGGGTCATCGCACACTCAACTAGTCCGGTTTAGGCCCTACATGCTTTACCCCGCGCCGAGCTTGGCGAGCAATAAAGCGCTGAGGGCTAAGATTGGTTTCTACACGCTGGGAGACCGGCGCGATCCAGCCCAATAGTTGACTGCTAATCATAGCTGCGGCCATGGGCGCGGAGCTGGTGCCCATTGATCCATGCGCGGTGGAAATCCACCCCATATCACTGAGCTTGCCAACCACCGGTTCGCGGTCGCTAGAGACACAGCGTGGTGCGCGCTTATGGCGCAGTGATGTCATTTTGCCGTTGCCGATAAAGCGTCGGTTTTTGTTGATGTTGCTCGTGCTCGCTTCCACCGATGTCCACGGTTCGTATTCGTAGCTGCTGCCCACGGTCCACTCTTTGTCGCCGGGGATGACATAGCCGTTGCCCACTATTGGCATGGGTATTCGTGCTTGAGTCACCGGCTTTATCCAATCTAATTGGCCGTACATCTCGCCAATTTCTAAGCTTTTGGTGTTGGCGAAATTTGGGCTGGCGCCAGCGCAGGCGACAATAAAGGGCTGCTGGTCTGTCTCAACGCCCGGTTGTTTAACGAACTCAATGTTCGGATGGTCCATAAGGCCGTGACAAAGCTGGGGCAAGTCGATGATTGCGGCGCTGGGGAAAACCAATGCGCCAAGGCCGGCTAACTGAAAATCGTCAGTTAAGGTTTGCTCGTCTAGATAGGTCAGCCAATTCTGAGTCGCGCTTGAGTCAGGTGCATAGACCTTGGCTATTCTGCGAATTTTGCTCAACTCACCGTCGTTCATTGCCAGTTGCACCGCGCCGGTGGCGGAGAATCCCGGGAAGTTTGGGTGGTAGCTGCGGGCGTAGTGAAAAGCGCGAGCGCGAAATTCTGCGCCAGGGCTGCTGTCGCCTAACAATCTGCAATGCAGTGCGCTGACATCCATTTTTGAGCCGCCACTGGCTACGCCATTGGGATCGAACATTTGTACCTGCACGCCTTGGTCGGCCAAGTGTCGAGCAACGGTACATCCGGCGATACCTGCGCCAAAAACACTTACGCGTTGAGGCGTGCTTTGTTTGGCCCCGTTAGCCACTAAAGTGCCGGCGAGACTAGAGCGTTTAATGGGCTGCTGATCAACCTTGCGCATAGCAAACCCCAGCGCTTCAAGGCCTCGTCTTACAGCTCCGGCAGAGGTGAAAGAGCCTACGGTGGTGCCTTGGGTAGAGTTGTCTGCAATGGAAGACAATATGTTTAAGTCCCACATGACAGGATTCTTTGGCGGTGAAAAGCCATCTAAGAACCATGCATCTACGGGTTGTCGTTGTCGCTTTGCTAAATCCTGAAGGCCGTCTAAGGCGTTGCCATGATAGACGCTGAGCTGTACGCGCCCATTGGCGAAGCTGCGACGGTGCCAGCCCGTGAGCAGCGGCGGTGGGTTGTCTGCAAGTACTCTATATATTTGCAAGCTCGCGCGAGTTGGGGCTATTTTTTGCCACGCCTCGTAGTCCAGTGGATGTGCTTCAAAGCTGATAAAATGCAGGTGTTTATCGGTTTGTTGTAAAAGCTCGGTGGCGGTTATGGCGAAATTTAGACCGCTACCAAAGCCCAATTCGCCGACATTAATGCACGCGCCCAAGTCCTCGCGCTCAAGCAAGGCGCTGGGTTTAAGGTAGATTCTGTGGACTTCATCTATGCCGTCAGCAGTATAGTAAATGTCTTCATACTGCTTGGAAAATGGCTGGTCGTTGATCCAGTCCAGAGCAGCGGGGGCTATATATTCTTGGTGATAGGTCGGGCTTTGCGACATAAAAAGTTATTTGTCTAATCCGCGAGCCACTGGTCGGTTAGCGTCCACGATCCAACCGCTCCAAGAATCCGCGTACAAGGCGGCTTCGCCAAACCCCGCAATGCGCATGGCCAATATGTTGTGAATGGCGGTGACGCCAGAGCCGCAATAAATGGTTACAGCTGGGTCTTTATGGGAGCGCTCTAAGCCCAGAGCAAGAAAGCGTCTAGCAAGGTCGTCTGGCGCTTTGAAAAAACCTTGGTCGTCTAAATTGTC
>JAOJBS010000060.1:0-4282 GCA_028228615.1 Pseudomonadales bacterium
GGTCATAGCAGTGCATTGTGGGAGCGAGATTAGGTCCAAGGACAGGCCGAAGCTGGATGCGTTAAAGAACTGGTAGCCTAGTTACCAAATTGAGCAACGGCTCGATAAATAAAATCTCTAGGTATAGGCAAAAATCATCTTGGGAACATTGTATGATTTTTGCAGTGGCCAAGCTTCTTGCAATTCAACGGATTTCATCGAGAACAATAATCACTCTGTTCATAAAGCTGTAACTGCATTGAAATATTTTATAATCGCAAAAGAAGGCATTCAGCGAACGATGGGGTTAGTCCCTTAGCGTTCTAGGAAAATGCAGCGTTAGCTGCATAAGTAGGGGGGTACTGTTTGTGGGAAACACCACCAGCCCCATTTTTTACCGCTTAGCCCGACCTATTATTAGCGACAGCCTTCGCTGGGGCAGGATTTCTAATCAATTGTGCGGATGGCGTTTTACGCTCGTATTTCTCAGCAGGCGTGTTAACAATCTCCAACAATTCTCCTTGCTTGTCACCCGCCTTAATGCGTTCGGCGCTGACACTGCCATAGACGGTGGAGCGTTGCTGCGGATCGCGATTCAAATTGCGCACGATGGTCTGCATCTGCCGGGGCGAGGTTTCTTGACCATGCTGAGTACCCGCGGCGCGACTGATAGATTCGTTCATCAAGGTGCCGCCTAGGTCGTTACAACCAGCATTAAGGCAAGCCTCTATCCCTTTATGGCCCATCTTCACCCAGCTCGCCTGAATGTTATCTATTTGGCCATGCAGTGCTAAGCGTGCAACCGAGTGCAACAGAACAGCTTCGCGGAACGTTGGTCCTTTGCGCGCCTTACCCTTGAGGTACATTGGCGCTTCCATATGAATGAACGGCAGCGGCACAAATTCGGTGAAACCACCGGTTTTTGCTTGTAGCGCGCGCACCCGCAATAGGTGCCTGGCGAGGTGCTCGTGCTTCTCAACATGGCCGTACATTACGGTTGCGGTCGTTTTGAAGCCCACTTCATGAGCTGCTTCCATGACATCTAACCATTGTTGGGTATTAATCTTATCAGCGCAAATCACCGCGCGAACTTCGTCGTCGAGAATTTCCGCTGCTGTGCCGGGTAGCGTACTGAGCCCGGCATCCTTGAGTTGGATTAGGTAGGTTTTAAGATCCATCTCAAGGGTCGCGGCACCCTGCCAAACTTCTAGCGGTGAGAACGCATGTATGTGCATTTCTGGGGCCGCCGCTTTGACAGTTTTAATAATGTGGGTGTAGGTGTCGCCAGTGTACTCAGGGTGTATGCCGCCCTGCATGCACACCTCTGTTGCGCCTCTGTCCCAAGCCTCGACTGTGCGACGGGTAATTTCTTCGTCGGAAAGGTCATAAGGTCGACCTCTTAGGTTCTCTGACAACTTACCCTTTGAGAACGCACAGAATTGGCATTTGAAATAACAAATATTGGTGTAATTGATATTTCGGTTAACGACAAAGCTGACGCTGTTACCGTTGGTGTTACGGCGTAGTTCATCGGCAGCCTGCACTACCGCGCTGAAGTCATCGCCGCGTGCTTGAAACAAACGAACAACCTCTGCTTCAGTCAATTCTTTGCCTGTTTTAGCGTCTTCGATAATAGAAGCTAAGTCAGCGGATATGCGCTTAACCGGATTAATGATGGCGCTCATGACTTCCTCAGGAGGCTGAGTGTCTACGTCCCCTGGACACCACTCGTCAATGCGCGGCATGCCCTCGGTGTCGATCATTTCCAATACCCGTTCGTGCAGGTCTGGATGAACCCAGCGCTGAATATCTTGCGCATAGGCGGGGTAAATGGTTAACCGCTCGGTTAGGTATTTGCCAGCTGAGGCGGTCTCGCGGCTGAGCTCTTCAACCTGAGGCCAAGGGGCTTCTGGGTTGACAAAATCTGGGGTCACCGGCGATACGCCGCCCCAATCGTTGATGCCCGCGTGAACGATTTGTGGCAGCACGCCTGGGCTCAAATTGGGCGGTGCTTGAATGCTCATGGTGGCGCCGAATAAGATGCGCGCAATAGCGATGGTCCACAGCAGTTCGCCAAGATCTGGCTCTGGCGCGTTAACCATTTTGGTGTCTTCCTTGGCACGGAAGTTCTGAATAATGATTTCTTGCACATGGCCGTGACGCAAATGAATGTCGCGTATCGCCAGCAAACTTTCAACGCGCTCAAGGCGGGTTTCACCAATGCCAATTAATATGCCCGTGGTGAAAGGTACGCCAGCAATGCCAGCATTTTCTAACGTTTGCAGGCGCACTGCGGGAATTTTGTCTGGCGAGCCATAGTGGGGCATGCCTTTTTCGCACAGCCGTTCACTGACAGATTCCAGCATGATGCCCATAGAAGGCGACACCGAGTGAAGTTTTGCCAGTTCTTCAGGTTCTAGGTTGCCCGGATTTAGGTGGGGCAATAGGCCTGTTTCTTTAAACACGGCTTCGGCTGCTGCGAATAAGTATTCTGTGGTGGACGCGTAGCCCATTTCCGCCAGCGCATCTCTGGCCGCTCGATAGCGCAGTTCAGGTTTTTCGCCAAGGGTGAAAAGCGCTTCCTTGCAGCCCATGGCTTGACCGTGCCGTGCCACCTCTAAAACCTCTTCAATGGTCATGTAGGGGGCTTTAACCTTGCGCGGTACTTGTGCGAAGGTGCAATAGTGACAGACATCTCTGCACAGGTGGGTGAGCGGTATGAAGACTTTGCGTGAGTAGGTCACCACATTTCTAAAACCCTGATCGCGCATGAGTGATGCTGCGTCAGCCAGCGCACGGGTGTCGGTGTTGTCGGCCAGTGTTAGCGCTTCTTCGTTGCTTGGGCTGATTCCAGCTACTGCATTTTCGAGTAGGGACTTCATAAATTATCCTGGGCCAAATGGGTGTCGGTACTAAGCCGGTGGGCGATACCAGATCTATTTAAGTAAATGGCAGTTTGGCTGCGCGGTTGTTGTTGGTAGAGCGCCATCAAATCTTTTGGCGTATCAACATCAAGGGCAAAGCAACTGGCAGGCACAATTTTGGGTGTGATGCCTGCAGCAAAGGCAGCATCCACATGGGGCTTGAAGCTTTTGCCGTCGAAAATGTACGGCACGCTGAGCGGGGGTGAACAAATCAGTCCATTGGTGCCGACATTTTCAGAGTCTGGTAGCACCGTAACTTGGTTGTGAGAGCGTACCAATTGATCCACTTCATCAGTGGTAATGGCCGGCACATCGGCAGGTACAACAAAAATGCCTTTAGCGGAGAAGTGTGAAACTAGGTATTGGGCTGCCTGGGTTAAAGCGCCAGCTAAATCCACGTTGGGACTCTCTGCAAAGCGCTCTGTGGCAAATGTTTCTGCAAGAACGTCGGCTTCTCTGGCTCGAGATACGATCAAAACCCCTGTGAGGGTTTCGCTTTGAGACAAACAGGTCAGCACGTCTCGCGCCATTGCCAGCATGAGTGACCTTCGTTCGTCTTCGTTTAAGACATTAGCCAGACGTTGTTTCGCCCGAGCGAAAGTCTTGATGGGAACGATAGCCCACATCAGCATCTCCTGTTTTGTTAATAACACGGTATCGACCCCTATTCGCACCCCTTTTTTGTGCAACTGAGTTGTCGTAACCGTTCTGGACTATTGCAGTGGCTCGTAGTGCTACGAGTATCAGCAGAGCTGATCATTACCGGGTGCGCCGAATTCAGCCGGTACCCCATATGCCTATGCGGTAAGCGACTCAGCGAAAAAGACCGGTATTATTTAGACTGCAATGTGTCCAAAAACCTTATGCATTCGCGGGCTAAGCCCACGCGATCTTCTAAAGTTACCATGACCGACTGAGTGGCGATAGCGGGTAATGTTAAATCCCCTATGCTCTGGGCGTCGGTTTCATCTAGGACAAAACCGTCTATCAAGCCTTTATATTGGTCCGCAATGGCCTTGGCCGTTGTAGGTATTCGTAATTCTTGCATCATTTTTGCTGCCGGGCCTTTCAGCGCCATGCCAGCCACAATGGGCGATACCGCGATAATGGGTAGGTGCGCTATGGCCTGCTTGAAGCCAGGCACTTGAAGAATGGGCGCAACCGAAACGAACGGGTTAGACGGGCAAATGATGACGCCGTCGCAGTCCTGTAACCAAGCTTTAATAGCGGGGTTAATTTTTGCCTGCTCAATGCCTTCAAATCTAAACCCGGTGACGGCAGGTTTGCATTGCTCGCGTACAAAGTAATGTTGAAAGGCCAGCTCGCCGTTAGCGGTATTCACCATGGTGCGAATTGGGTCATCGCTGACGGGTGCCATG
>JAOJBS010000061.1:0-4190 GCA_028228615.1 Pseudomonadales bacterium
ATGAGTAGCTCGTCTATTCGGCGAGGCAGAGTTTGTGCCAAATAAATCAGCGCATCTAAGAAGCCATAGGTGGCCTGGCTTTCCCCCAGTTCCTCAAATAGCGCAAAAAGGCTGGTAATGCTGACTAGAGATAACAGCGTTAAAAAAACAGCTAGAGTGGCGACCCGTGTAAGGTATCCGTCAAGAATTTTCATGCGTGCCTTCTGCTAGCTGAGTGTTTGACAACAACCGCTTAATCGCTTGGTCTGCATTAAAGAAAATTTCGCCACTTATTGTGCCTGCTACATCTGTATTGCTCAGCTGCTTCATTAGCGGGCCTTTAACGTCACTCAAACTCAGAGAAATATTAGCCTCATTAAGGTGGCTGTTTAACCTATAAAGCATCATTAAACCCGTTGCATCAATCATATTTACAGAGCTGCAAACAATAAGTAGATGGCGCGTATCTTTGCGGCGCAAGGCGCGTCTTAAGAGTCGGTCTTCTATTTGCGTTGCGTTGGCAAAGAAAATATTTTCGTCCACACGCAGCGCTAAGATGTTTGGGTAGGTTGTTACCTCGAAACGTTTCACTGAACGGAAATGCTCTGTGTCATCAAGGCGTCCGACTTGAGTGATGTTAGGTTGGCTAGAGCTACGGATAAACAGGGCAATAGAAATGCCCACGCCTGCGAGCAAACCAAACTCTACACCAAAAATCAGCACCAGTGCCATGGTGGCCAGTTCTGTCCAGCTGTCATGTCGATATATTGACCAATGTTTACGCGAGCTTTTGAAATCAATCAGGCCGATTACAGACACAATGACTATGGCCGCCAATACCGCTTTGGGTAAATTGGCGAAAAGGCCAGTAAAAAACGCCAGTGTTACAACCACTACCAACGCGCAAAAGAGTGAACTCACCGGGGTTCGTGCGCCTGCGGAATAGTTCACACTAGAGCGTGAAAAAGATCCTGCTATCGGATACGCCCCAGTAATTGCAGCGCCGACGTTGGCCGCGCCTAAAGCAAACAATTCTTGATGGGGGTTAATGCGCGTCTGCTGTTTAGCCGCTAATGTGGTGCCAATGGAATAACTTTCTACGTAGGTGATGATGGCGATTATTGCCGCAGCGGGCAGTAGATTTAGCCACAGCTCTAGGTCGAAGTCCGGCCAAACAATGCTGGGTAGTCCGGCAGGCACAAAGCCTACAGTTTCTAGATCTGAGCTAAGCCCAAATGCACCGACAATAATGATGCTGAAGATAGCCGCCAACATTGGCCCGGTGCGGGTAGCGGGGTGATCTTGGGTGTGTTCAACGCCAAATAAAATTAGGCACTTGGCAATTAACCACTTGCTGGCGACTAAAAAAGTCAGTGTGCATAGTCCAAAGGTCAAGGTAAGCGCGTCCAATTGACTCACTGCGCCCAGAAGGTTGAGCAAATCGGCAAGTGGGCTTTCTGCCTCACCAAGGGCGATACCACTTAATGCAGGTAACTGGCTGACTATGATTAAAATTGCTGCAGCGTTGACGAATCCAGTAATCACCGGATGGCTTAGCAGGTTAACCAGCCCACCCATGCGAGAGAGTCGAAGCAGCCACAAAATACCGGCGATTTGTAGGCACAGTACGGCGGTGATCGCCAAATAAGCGTCGCTGTATTTGGGCGCATATTCGCTCACGGTAGCAGCCACGAGTAATGCAGCCACGGCCACCGGTCCAACGACCATTTGTTTTGAGCTGCCAAAAATGGCATATATGACCATGGGCAGTAGGCAGGCATAAAGCCCAGACTGGGGCGGCACACCAGCCAGATAGGCATAGGCTACGGCCTGGGGAATGGTGACCATACCCACTACTAATCCGGCGAGTAAGTCGTGGCTTAAATCTTGGCGACGGTAGTGGGTGAGCACAGCAATCAGTGGCACAAAATTTCGCCAGCTTCTAAGGCTAAGAACCACGCGCATGCCCAGTCTCATCGCTTGACCCAGGCGCGTATGTGCAAGTTGTGGTGGATAGGCAAGATCATCGGCTGAGTTTAACAGTACTCTCTGGTTTAGTGATGCCCAGTTTGAGCATTGCAAAATAAAACTCACGCGGGCAGCGCCAGTGTGCAAGCGAATAAAGGCAGTTCACACTAGACCGTCGTAAACTCATTCGCTGTCGGCTCAATGTATTTGCCCTATATAATGAAGGCACAAAGATACCTCAATCGGGGTGTACAGTTGTCAGCTAGAAGTTAGACGCGCTGAATACAAGCATGCTGCTAAAAGCGTAAAGTTAAGGAAGGAATTTACATGATGGAAACCAAAGCCGCCGTAGCATTCGGTCCAGGTCAAGATTTGAGTATAGAAACCGTTCGCCTTGCCGGCCCCGGTCCCGGCGAAGTGTTGCTTGAAGTGATGGCTACAGGTATCTGCCATACCGATGCCTTCACCCTGTCTGGTGGCGATCCCGAGGGTATTTTTCCATCCATTCTTGGCCACGAAGGCGCGGGCATTGTGCGTGAAGTTGGTGCGGGTGTGACATCAGTCAAAGCAGGCGACCATGTGATCCCGCTTTATACCCCTGAGTGCAGGCAGTGTAAGTTCTGCTTATCTGGAAAAACCAATTTATGCGGCGCCATTCGAGAGACCCAGGGCAAGGGTTTAATGCCTGATGGCACCTCTAGATTCTCTCTTGGCAGTGAGCCCATCTATCACTACATGGGCACTTCTACTTTTGCTAATTTCACAGTGCTACCGGAAATTGCCGTTGCCAAAATTAGGTCCGACGCGCCGTTTGACAAAGTCTGCTATATCGGTTGCGGCGTAACCACTGGGCTAGGTGCGGTGATGAATACGGCTAAAGTAGAGCCGGGTTCAACGGTTGCGATATTCGGGTTAGGGGGCATTGGTTTGAATGTTATTCAAGGTGCGCGCATGGCGGGGGCAGAACGGATTATAGGCATAGACCTCAACGATGGACGCAAGGCGTTAGGCGAAAAATTTGGTATGACAGATTTTATCAACCCTAATTCTGTAGATAACGTGGTTGAGGCCATTGTAGATATGACCGACGGCGGCGTAGATTATTCCTTTGAGTGCATCGGCAATACCGAAGTGATGCGCCAAGCCTTGGAGTGCTGTCATAAGGGCTGGGGCGAAAGCATTATTATTGGTGTTGCGGCGGCGGGCCAAGAAATTGCCACAAGGCCATTTCAGTTGGTTACCGGCCGAGTCTGGCGCGGCACCGCTTTTGGTGGCGCAAAGGGCCGCACAGATGTACCAAAAATTGTAGATTGGTATATGGATGGCAAAATCAATATTGATGACTTGATCACCGATACTTTTGCTCTAGAAGACATCAACAAGGGCTTTGAGGCGATGCACTGCGGCGAAGGCATTCGATCTGTGGTTGTTTACTGATGTCTGCGCCTACCGATCGCAATCAGTGGCTAGAGTTGGTGCAGGAAGACATCATAGACCCTGAGCGGATAATCTGTGATCCACACCATCATCTTTGGGACCATGATCGCAACGCCTACTTACTGCCTGAATTATTGGCGGATATAGGGCAGGGGCATAATGTGGTGAGCACTGTTTTTGTCGAGTGTGGGTCTATGTACAACGCGAGTGCCGATCAGACTATGGCGCCGGTGGGAGAAACCGAATTTGTAAACGGCATAGCGGCGATGTCTGCGTCTAATCAGTATGGGCCTGCCAAGGTTTGTGCAGGCATTGTCAGTTATGCAGACTTAACGTTAGGGGACAGCGTGGGGCCAGTCTTAGATGCACATATGGCAGCGTCATCAAGCTTTCGTGGTATTCGCCATGCAGCGGGTTGGGATGGAAGCCTAGCAGTACGTAATTCGCACACCGACCCCAGTGAGCATTTGTTTTTGGATGAGACCTTTCAGCAAGGATTTACCCAG
Organism: Pseudomonadales bacterium; assembly: GCA_028228615.1. GTDB lineage: Bacteria > Pseudomonadota > Gammaproteobacteria > Pseudomonadales > Azotimanducaceae > UBA4421. The sequence continues at coordinate 3,891 of JAOJBS010000061.1, forward strand.
TTAGAAAAGCGCGGTTTAAGTTTTGATGCGTGGTTGTACCATCCGCAGATCAGCGAACTCACCACCTTGGCTCAGGCTTTTCCAAAAATCACGATTATATTTGATCATTTTGGTGGCCCTCTAGGTATAGGCCCTTACGCTGGGAAGCGCGAAGAAATCTTCACGCAATGGCAAAAGGATGTAACGCAGTTGGCCTTATGTCCCAACGTAGTGGCCAAATTAGGTGGCATAGTCATGCCCATCAACGGGTTCGGCTTGCACAAGGGCGAGCAACCGCCCTCGTCAGATGCAATAGTTGCT
>JAOJBS010000062.1:0-4005 GCA_028228615.1 Pseudomonadales bacterium
TGGTGCTTAAGCCTTCTGAAGTCGCGCCATACAACGCTATTTTGTTCGCAGAAATTTTAGATGCTGCTGGCGTTCCCGCTGGTGTATTTAACCTTGTAAACGGTGACGGCCCAGTAGTTGGCGCAACCCTTTCAGCCCACCCTGATGTAGACATGATGTCTTTCACTGGCTCAACTCGTGCCGGCGTAGAGGTGGCTAAGAATGCTGCGCCTACCGTTAAGCGCGTTGCACAAGAGCTAGGCGGCAAGTCTGCAAACATCATTCTAGATGACGCTGATTTCGGTAAAGCGATTTCTCGTGATGTGTTCGGTTTGGTGACTAACTCAGGTCAAAGCTGTAACGCACCTACACGTATGTTGGTGCCTATGTCGCGCATGGATGAAGCTGCCGCAGTTGCTAAAGCGGCTGCTGAGCAAGTGAAAGTTGGCGATCCTAATGCTGAAGGCACAATGATTGGACCGGTTGTTTCTGAAGTTCAGTACAACAAGATTCAAGCGCTCATTCAGGCAGGCATAGACGAAGGCGCGCGCTTAGAAACCGGTGGTACCGGTCGTCCAGACGGCCTAAACGCTGGCTTCTACATCAAGCCTACAGTTTTCTCTCACGTAACCAATGACATGACCATTGCTCAGGAAGAAATTTTTGGACCAGTGCTCACAATGATCGGTTATGAAGATGACGAAGACGCTATTCGCATTGCTAACGACACGGTCTATGGGTTGAGTGGATATATCTCCTCTGAAAACACAGATCGCGCCAAAAATATTGCGCGTAAAATCCGCACCGGCAACATTCACTTGAACGGTGCACCTACTGACCAGAACGCGCCTTTTGGTGGCTACAAGCAGTCGGGTAATGGCCGTGAGTGGGGTCGCTATGGTTTGGAAGAATTCTTAGAAACGAAGGCGATCATGGGGTACACCCCCAAGAGCTAGCTCGCGTTTAAAAGAAGCGTCCAGCAAACCCCCGCTGATCAGCGGGGGTTTTCGTTTCTAAGCCAGTATTCTTCAACAGCTTAATGAGCCAGTGCGTACTACTTCGTTTGATTTTGATCGCCAGCTCAGCCAGCCTTTGCTGATTAAATCCCTTTGAATAGGAGGGTGGGGCAATCTTCAACAGTTTAAGGTTTTGTTATGAATAGCCTGCACAGCCTGAATAGTCTTCAGGGCCTCAAAGTGATCTCTCTTGAACAAGCAGTAGCTGCGCCATTGTGCACTCAACGGCTAGTTCAGGCCGGTGCCGAGGTCATTAAGATTGAGCGTCCTCAGGGCGATTTCGCTCGCTACTACGATACGGCAGTGGCTGGCCAGAGCTCGTATTTTGTTTGGCTCAACGCGGGTAAAAAATCCGTGGTCTTGGACTTAAGCATTGACCAAGATAAGCAGTCGCTGCTGCAACTCATCAATAAATCAGACGTTTTGGTTCAAAATTTAAAGCCAGGGTCCTTGGCTGGCCTGGGGGTGGATCTTGATCTATTGCATGCCCAGCGCCCAGAATTTATCTCTGTTTCAATATCCGGCTTCAGCCCAGATGGCCCCGGTTACAAACGCAAAGCCTATGACCTGCTTATGCAGGCGGAGTCTGGTCTCGCGCAAATTACCGGCAGTGCGCAGGAGCCAGGCAGGGTGGGCGTATCTGTGGTGGATATCGCCACGGGGCAGTTTGCTTATGAAGCCATTCTGCAGGCCTTGCTGCAACGTAGCGCTTCCTCAACAGGCGCAAAAGTAGATATTTCCATGTTCGACGCAGTATCTCACTGGCTTGCCGTGCCGTATTTGTTAGACCGTTATGGCGGTGCCGCGCCTAAACGCGTTGGTCTTGCACATCCGGGTATTTGCCCTTACGGCGTGTTCACAAGTGCCGATGGCGTGAGTTTTATCCTGTCTATTCAAAACGAGCGAGAGTGGCAACGCTTGTGCGAGGTAGGGATTGAAAATCCAGAGTTGGCAGCCGACACTCGCTGTAGCGACAACCCAACCCGGGTGGCAAATCGAGTATTTGTGGACGCAACCGTGCAATACGCTTTTGCTCAGCTAAATTATCCCTCTATTAGTCAGCGCTTAGACCGTGCTGATGTTGCTTTTGCGCCAGTGAGCGATATTTCTGCGCTCAAAGAACATCCGGATTTTCATACCGAAACTGTGCGGGTGGGTAATCAAGATATTCAATTGCCTCGGTTGCCCGGGACCACTGGCGAACAACCTATGGTGGCTAAAGTGCCAGCACTTGGCGAGCACACAGAAGAGGTGCTGAAAAGTCTAAGCCAGTGATTGGCGGCTTTATCACAGTTTGATGGGTTGGAAGGGATTTTATTTTGGCGCAAAATTCGGAATCACTTTAGCGACTTTGGACAGTTATGGCTTACAACACAGACAACATTTTTGCCAAGATTTTACGCGGCGAAGCCCCAGCTTTTAAGGTTTATGAAGACGATTACTCTTTAGCCTTCATGGACGTGATGCCCCAAGTTGAAGGCCATACGTTGGTCATCCCCAAGGATCCCACAGAAAATTTGCACGATGCTGACCCCATCATTCTTGGTCACACCATGGCCACCGTGCAGCGCGTTTCTGCGGCGGTTAAACAAGCGTTTGCTGCGCCCGGTATTATGATTGCCCAACTCAATGGTGCGCCCGCCGGGCAGACTGTATTTCACCTACACTTTCATATCCTGCCGCGTGCTGACGGCCTAGACATTGGTATGCACGCCCGAGATATGGCTGATTTCGCTGTGCTTGAGACCCATGCACAGCGCATACGTGAAGTCCTTGCTTAAACATTTGGAGTAAATAGTATGAGCGGCGCAAAGGACCGGCTTGGTATGGAAGTTCAATCGCTTTTGTTGGAAGACAAGGCAGAATGGGCCCAGGCCATAGACGATATTTTGGTCGAGTACGGTGAGGCAGGGGTCCGTGAGATTTTGCGCAGCCTGCAAGATCATGTGTTGAGCCTGAATATTCCCCTCGATGAAGCTACCCTAAACACTCCGTATCGCAACACTATTGGGCCTGAGTCTCAACCCGCATACCCCGGCAATTTGGCGCTGGAAGAGCGCATTGAAAAAATCATTCGTTGGAACGCCATCGCTATGGTCTTGCAGGCTCAAGATAAAGGCATTGGCGTTGGCGGCCATATTGCCACTTATGCGTCCTGTGCCACCCTGTTGGAAGTGGGTTTTAACCATTTCTTTCGCGGCGCAGGTACAAACAATAATCGTGGTGCAGTAGACATGCTATTGCCTCAACCTCATGCCGCACCTGGCATTTATGCACGTGCATTTCTAGAGGGCAGACTGAGTGAGGCGCAGCTTAAAAATTACCGGCAGGAGTTGGGCGAGGGCGGTGGCCTATCATCTTATCCGCACCCACGCAGCATGCCAGACTTTTGGGAAGTGCCTAATGCGTCTATGGGGCTTTCTACGCCTGCCGCAATTTATCAGGCGCGGTTTGCAAAGTACTTAGAAAATCGTGGTCTGAAAGAGGCCGCTAGCGGTAAAGTCTGGTGCTTTATCGGAGACGGCGAATCCGACGAGCCTGAAGTGCTGGGTACTATAAATATTGCCGCTCGGGAAAAATTAGACAATTTGGTTTTAGTGGTTAACTGTAATCTACAAAGACTAGATGGTCCCGTTAGAGGTAATGGTAAAATAATCCAAGAGTTAGAGCGGGTATTTCGCGGTGCAGACTGGCAGGTGCTCAAAGTCATTTGGGGCAGTGGTTGGGATGCCTTGCTCAGTCGTGACAGTGAAGGTGTACTGCAACGCCGCATGGACGAGTGTTTAGATGGCGATTATCAGATGTATTCTGTGCTCCCCGGCGATGTGCAGCGCGAGCATTGGGTTGAAGGTAATGCTGCGCTAGAGCAAATGATGAATACCCTCACTGATGAGGAAGTAAAAGCCATTAAGCGCGGTGGCCAAGACCAGAAGAAAATTTTTGCGGCTTTCGCAAAAGCCAGTGAGGCTAACGGCAAACCCACAGTCATTTTAGTGAAAACTGTAAAGGG
>JAOJBS010000063.1:0-3712 GCA_028228615.1 Pseudomonadales bacterium
TCGACGGCAAGGTTGCAACCCACTTAACCTATGCAGTCACCGCCTCTGTGGGGGGGAAGTTAGCGCAAGTAGGCAGTAGGCTAGTGGACAGTGCTGCGCGAAAGATGTCTGATGACTTCTTCTCGGCTTTTGAGCAACAACTACAAGGCGGGCCACAACCGCAAGGGTCTGCGCCAAAGAAAGACGCAGATGGCAATATTGAACGTGCTAACGACGGCATGTTATTTATTTGGGCTACTGCATTTGTTGTGTTGGCTGTGGCTATGGTGTTGGCTATCTAGCCAGGCTATCTAGCCAGGCTATCTAGCCAGACTATCTAGCCAGACTAAGAATGTCTCTCTAAAGGCGGATGACCCGCCATTTAAAGGGTTTGGAGCGTTTTTTGAAAATTGAAATCGACGTAAACAATACCGTCCACGAAGTGGCGATTGAGCCCAATACGTTGCTGGTAAATGTATTACGTGAAAATTTGCACTTAACAGGTGCCCATGTAGGCTGCGATACCTCCCAGTGTGGGGCCTGCACAGTGCATTTGGATGGTCGTGCAGTTAAGTCTTGTGCAGTGCTTGCTGTTCAAGTTGCTGACGCTAAAGTGGTTACCATCGAAGGTATTGGCGAGGTGGACAATCTTCACCCAATGCAAACCGCCTTTCGTGAACACCACGCTTTGCAGTGCGGTTTTTGTACGCCAGGAATGATTATGCAAGCCATCGATCTTGTCACCCATGAAGACAATTTAGATCGAGACAAAATCCGCCAAGGCCTTGAGGGGAACCTTTGCCGTTGTACGGGTTATCACAATATTGTCAGCGCAATAGAGTCTGTTGTCGATAAAGCTTAACAATTTAGTTAGATTTATATAATCCAGTTGAAGAAAACCAAATTTAGGCGAAAGGTTTTACCATAAATGTATTCATTCGATTACCACAAACCTACGGCGTTAGATCAAGCGCTAGATCTATTCAAGGGTGCCGACGACCCAATATTTTTAGCCGGCGGTATGACACTTATTCCAACTATGAAGCAACGCTTGGCCGCGCCCACTGACGTAATAGATCTGTCTGGATTGGATGTGCTCAAAGGTATTGCCTTGAGCGAGGCGGGCTTGAGTATTGGCGCGCTGACGACCCACAATGAAGTAGCAACTCACCCTCTGATAAAGCTGCATCTGCCGGTACTGGCTCAGCTGGCCGCAACCATTGGCGACAATCAAGTACGCAATAGAGGCACAATTGGCGGCTCCATCGCTAACAGCGATCCGGCTGCAGATTATCCGGCTGCGCTGATTGGTTTGGGTGGCACAGTTGTCACTCAATCGCGCAGCATTGCTGGGGATGACTTTTTTCTCGACCTGTTTGAAACAGCCTTACACCCCTGCGAGCTGATTACCCGAATTGAATTCCCTCTGCCAGATCGTGCAGCGTATGCAAAATTTCGTAATCAGGCTTCAGGCTATGCGGTTGTTGGTGCATTGGTAGCAGACTTTCAAGGTAAAATTCGTGTGGGTATCACTGGCGCTGGCCCTTGTGCCTGTCGTGCAATAGGTATTGAAAATGAGCTGATGAAAAATCTTAGCGTAGATGTGTTGGACCATGTTGAAGTACCCGATGCTGGGTTTAATAGCGACATACACTCCTCAGCCGAATATCGTGCCCACTTAGTGAAGGTGCTGACTAAGCGCGCCCTAACTCAATTGTTGAGTCAAAAAAATGCAAGTTAACGCCATAGTTTGCGAAGAGATTGCTGAAGATATTGGCAGCGTTGGGCTGCAGCAAATTGAATTGCCGTACCCCGGTCCAGGCCAAGTCCGCGTGCGGCTAAAAGCCTGCGCCGTTAATTTTCCAGACCTTCTGATGATTCAGGGTAAGTACCAATTCAAGCCGCCGCTGCCCTTTCCGCCAGGTGGTGAAGCTGCTGGCGATATTGAAGCGTGTGGCCCCGGTGTCAGCTTTAAAGAAGGCGACGCGGTGATTGTTGGCATGCGTTATGGGGGCTTTGCTGAGGCCGTGGTGGTCGATGAATCTCAAGTTAAACCGCTGCCCAAAGGCATGAGCTACGCCAAGGGCGCGTCTTATCAAACCGCTTACCTAACCGCGTATGTTGCGCTGAAACGTCGTGGCTATTTGGAGCAGGGTGAAACCTTGCTGGTACATGGCGCCACCGGCGGCGTGGGTATGGCCGCTGTAGATTTAGGTAAGCACTTTGGCGCTAAGGTGATTGGCACAGGCGGGCGTGATGACAAGTTAGCGGTGGTTGCATCGCGTGGTGCAGACCATGTGATTAACTACACCATGGAGGATGGCGGTTTAGGCGGCTTTCGCGATGCGGTAAAAGCGTTTACCGATGGCCGCGGCGCAGATGTAATTTATGATCCGGTCGGCGGCGACGTGTTTGATGAAAGTATGCGCTGCATTAACTGGGGCGGTCGAATACTGAGTATTGGCTTCACTAGTGGGCGCTGGCCGCAGGCACCTGTTAACTTAATTCTAATTAAACAGATTTCTGTCATTGGCGTGCGCGCCGGTGAGTACGGGCGTCAAGATCCGGTTAAGGGGCTTGAGAACGCTCAGCGCCTTTATGCCATGGCTGAGGCGGGCGAGATTGATCCGTACATCAGCCACGCGTTGCCTCTAGAAAAAGCCGTTGAAGCCATGCGTTTGCTCGAACAACGTCAGGTTGTGGGTAAAGCGGTTGTCACTATGAACGGTTATCAAATGTAAAACTCCGGCTGGCTTCTCTGGCTACTGTGACCCTAAGGCGGCTGACTCCAACTACGTGGCGTTTGGCGTTCAGATTAATCAGAATATCCAGGCTGTTGGGGCGCTCGACATCCAGCAACGCCTATAGTAATTTCCCCTTGAGCTTCGAATGGACACTCGTGCGATCAACCTTTTTGGTTAAAGCAGGGCGAAGACGAAGACTCAGGGGTAATCTTCAGATCGCCAGATTTAGAGATATATGCAGTAAAAACAAGGACTTGATCCGCTTGCGGACAGGTACCAGGTAGAAAAAATGCGAAATCTAGTGCAACAGTGCTACGTATTGCAGCGCCCATCCCGGGGTGAGCAATGAAAATCCAAACTTTCCGTCAGCGTAAAATGGCGGGCGAAAAAATTTCTATGGTCACTTGTTACGACTATTGGTCGGCGCAAATTCTGGCCGAATCTACGGTAGATACATTGCTGGTGGGTGACAGTCTAGCCATGGTCATGCACGGCTTCCCCAGTACCGTACACGCAACAGTCGATATGATGGCCATGCACATTGCCGCTGTGAAACGCGGTGCGCCAAACAAATTTATTGTTGGTGATATGCCGTTCTTGGCTGCGCGTAAAGATCTTGGTCAAGCTATGGACGCGGTCATGGCGCTTATGCAGGCCGGTAGCAATGCCTTAAAAATTGAAGGTGCGGCAGGGCAATTGCCGTTGCTCGCACATATTGTTGAGTCCGGTGTGCCAGTGATGGGCCACTTAGGTCTGACCCCTCAGTCTGTTGAAGGCCTAGGTGGGCATAAGGTTCAGGGCCGTATGGAGGCTGATGCCCAGCGCATTCTTGACGATGCTTTGGCGCTGCAAGCTGCGGGTTGTTTTAGCCTTGTGCTTGAGTGTATTCCTCAAAGTTTAGGTGAACGCATTTCCAAAGCGTTAGATATCCCTACTATTGGTATCGGTGCAGGACCGCATACGGACGGGCAGGTGCTGGTGTTGCAAGA
>JAOJBS010000064.1:0-3673 GCA_028228615.1 Pseudomonadales bacterium
CCGTCAATTAGCATCTGGCCTTTCTTGTCCGATTGGCTTTAAAAACAGTACTTACGGTGATGTGCAGGTGGCCGCGGACGCGGTGAAGAGTGCTCAGCATCCGCATATCGTTCTTTTTATCTGTGATGAAATCTGGCAAGTCAGCCATTTTCTCTACGTTAGGTAATGAAGATTGCCATGTCATATTGCGCGGCGGCAAAACCCCTAACTTCGATGCGGCTTCTGTTCAGCAAGCAGGTAAATTGCTTGCAGATGGCAACTTAAACGATCGTCTTATGGTGGATATGAGCCATGCTAATAGCGCTAAAGACCATATGCGGCAGTTAGATGTTTGTAAAAATTTGTCTGAGCAGATTGCTACAGGCGAAGAGCGCGTTATGGGCGTGATGATTGAAAGTCACTTGGTTGCGGGCAAGCAAAGTTTGGGCGCAGACCTCACCTATGGCCAAAGCATTACGGATGCTTGTATTGGTTGGGACGACACGGTTAATTGTTTAGACCAACTTGCCGAGGCCGTGATCAAGCGTTCGTCTTAGGCCCATATTTCTTAAATAGCCCCGAGTTGAATGCACAGGAGACATAGCTGTGACTTTATCGCGCTGAAGGTAGGGGTTGCTTTGGGCGGTAAAGATGTTCTGTTGGGGGGTGTGGCCTATATTAGGCTGCTCAAACCGCGCCTCATGCATAGGGTCTTATACAGACTGCCTTATATAGACTGCCTTAGATAGAGTGCTTTAAAAGCGTGCTTTAAAGCATAGGCTTTCTAATACAGGTCACGCGAGGTACTTCTACCCAAACACTGAGACCTCAATTCTTTGCCTTCGGCACTCATCTACCGAGCTGTGGGGTTTTTCCAAACAATTATTAATCCCCAAAACGAAACAAGCCACCCGAAGGTGGCTTGTTATCAAATGCCATCATTACGCCGGCAGATAAATCATCTGTCGGCGTCTTGAGGTTTAGTAAGCACCCAACTTGTAGGTGAGTTCTAGACCCATCATGCGTGGCAGTGTTGTGCCAGCGTTTACACGATAGTGCTCGCCTTCGCCGTTACGTAGGATCTGCAGTACCGCAACGTCATCTAAGATGTTGTTAACGTATGCAGAAACAATAACGTTCTGCGCACTGTTGGTCCAAGTAGCACGAACGTCTAAACGTCCATAAGACTCACCCTTCTCTTTTTCGTTCTCGAAAGGAGAGTAGTAAACCTCGTCAGTCCAAGAGTAAACGCTAGAAAAATCTAAGTTCGCTCCAGAGCTTAAAGGAATGCCATACGTGCCGAAAACGGTGTACTTCAACTCAGGCACTTGTAGCAGTTGGTTTCCATTGATGTTTACTTCGTTGGTTTCCTGATCTGGATACAGTGATGTAGGACGTGATACGTCCGCTGGGTCGAGTACGTTTAGGTCTTCAGTGTACTCACTTGGAGTGAAACTAAAGTTACCGCCTAAGGTTAACGCATCTGTTGCTAGCCAAAGTACTTCAGCTTCCATACCTATAATTTCCGCACCAGGTGCTTCCAATACGGAGGTAGAGGTGCCACCAAGGCTTGTCACTTCTGTTGCTACAGTATGAATGGTTTCATAATCGTATAAGTAGAACGAACCGTTGATCTGCAGCGTGTTGTCAAAGAATTGACCTTTATAGCCTATCTCATAAGCAAGCAGTTCTTCTGGATCGTAGTCAGCGGTGTTGCTGAAGAATACGAGGTTGTAACCACCAGAGCGGAAACCTGAAGTGGCTGAGAAGTACATCATTAAGTCGTCATTGATGTCCCAGTCTAAGTTAATACGACCCGTTACTTTCTCATCTTTACGTACGAATGGGCGATAAACGCTCACTGCAACCGGAATACCACCATTGACCGCAAGGTTGGTACCAATTGGTTGACCATATTGGTCAAGGGCAACGTCGCCATTTGCATCAAGCTCGAAGCCACCGTTAGCAGCGTTCAGTGCATACAATGCACCAGAAGTTGCTGTATCAATTGGGTTTGTAAAGTCGTCAGTAATGAAACGAGCCAGCACCTGATTTGTGCTGAAGATTTCAGTATAGCGGAAAAGGTTTTCTTCTGCGGTGACTTCATCCCATGCGTAGCGAACCCCCACGGTCAAAGTAAGGTCTTCAGCGAAATCCCATACACCTTGTGTGTAAGCTGCAAACGCTTCGCGCTGAGTCTGAGTTGCATAAAGCAAATCTGAACCCAGTGTGTTTGGTCCATTGATTACGTCTAGGTTTGGCGCAGTACCGTTGTCGCCTTCCCACAAGCCAAGCTGTAGGTTGTCGTTTCTGCCTGCAGAAAGAATGGTCAACGCTTCAAGGCTGTTATCAGCCGAGTAGTTACGTGCGCAAGTTGCCGCGGGGTTTTCAACCATGCACGAATCTTTCGCACTGAATAGGTTGATGCCTGCCTGAGCACCCAAGAGCGCATTAACCGGAGTGCCAACTGGCGCTCCTGTTGCACCGCTACCTGTAGCACCTAATGCGATTGCGTTGTCATAGGTGCGAGCGTTCAGGAAGCGTGCCTCATTAACCGCTGAGTAGAAGTCGCCACGCTGATCGATCAACGCGTCGTACCAGAATACCCCAGAGGTCACAGATATTGTGTCACTGAATTCAAAGAACGCTTGTAACTCATGTGAGCTGTAATCGGCTTCATGGTTTACATAGAACTGACGGTCATGGAATTGACTGTAAGTATTGTCATCGTCTGTCGTACGTTGGTAAGACAGTTGGTTTTGACCGTAAATGTACTTAACCGTCAACGAGTCCGAGGCATCCCAGGTCAGGGTCGCCTGAGTACCTTGTTGGTTGAATTCTTCACGATTTAGCCCGTTGGTTGCAGCACACAATTTACCGCCATCGATGTCGCCTGGGAATACACAAGAATTCAGTCGAGCAAGGCTTGCCGCTGAAGTTGTGTTGAACCCGTCCATTGATGCCGCGGCATTTTGGAAGCCATCAAAATCAGCAAAGTCTAAACCAAGACGGTTGGACTGGGCTTCTCGTACCACGCCAGTAACTGGGTTGGTGAAGCTGCGTACTGCTTGGTCTGGGTTATAGAAATCATTCGCCAACGCATCTGTCTGGGTGCGATCGATGAAGCGATAACCTGGTACAATCTCTGTACTACGAGAACCTTCGCCGTCTTCATTAAGCACAACCAGGCCCGCGCCGTTAGCACCACCAAATGAACGGTCAATGTCCATCCAGTTTTGGCGTACGTCCAGTGTTACTGAATCACTGATGTTCCACTTCAGTTGAATAGCTACGTTTTCTGTACCTAGGCCATCAAGGTCTTCGGTAGGCCCTAGCTCTTCAATAGAACCATCGCGTTCACGATAACTGAAGTTAATTCGACCAAGAAGCTTGTCTTCTACAAGAGATCCAGAGAATGCACCGTAGTAATCTTGGGTACCGAAGTCACCAACAATGGCCTTCATAGCACCTTCAAATTCTTCGGTAGGTTCTTTGTAAAGAATGTTGATCGCGCCACCCACAGCATTACGGCCGTAAAGTGTACCCTGTGGTCCACGAAGTACCTCAATACGCTCTACGTCCCAAAAGGTCGCTGCGGTTGCAGTCAACAAGTCTTCTGAGTAAACACCGTTCATGTAAGTTGCCACGCCGGGGTCTCCGCCCAGTGCGCGGAAGTTACGACCCACACCACGCA
>JAOJBS010000065.1:0-3539 GCA_028228615.1 Pseudomonadales bacterium
CTTTATGAGGCAGGCTATATTACTTATATGCGAACGGATTCAACTAATTTGAGCGCGGACGCGGTAGAAAGCGCACGCGAGTATATCAATAAGAATTTTGGCGCTGACTATCTACCCGAGGAGCCTAAAAAATACTCCAGTAAAGGCGACGCTCAGGACGCCCACGAAGCGGTTCGCCCGTCAAATGTCGGTACTAAACCAGAACATATAGAGGGTGTAGACGCCGATGCAGTGCGCTTATATGAATTGATTCGCAACCAATTCATTGCCTGCCAAATGACCGAAGCCCGTTACTTGAGTACAAACATTAAAGTCGCCGCGGGTGAATTTGAGTTGTCCGTGCGTGGACGGATTTTGCAATTCGATGGCTATACAAAAGTTATGGCGCCCATGTCGCGCAAGGACGAAGACTCTACGCTACCTGACCTGTATGAGGGCGAGGTGCTAGGGCATAAAGACTCAGAGGCCATTCAGCACTTCACAAAGCCCACACCGCGGTTTGGTGAAGCAAGCTTGGTTAAAGAATTAGAAAAGCAGGGTATTGGTAGGCCTTCTACCTATGCCAGCATTATTTCTACCATTCAAGATCGTGGCTACGCGACCCTGACCAATCGACGCTTTTACGCTGAGAAGATTGGCGAGTTGGTGACAGATCGTCTGATGGAAAATTTTGAAAACTTAATGGACTACAGCTTCACTGCCAACATGGAGGAGGAGCTGGATAAAGTGGCTAAAGGCCAGGCGCAATGGGACCAAGTGCTTGACGAGTTTTATGGCGACTTTAGCCAAAAGTTGGTGGGTGCTCAGGACCCAGACAACGGTATGCGCGCCAATACCCCTACCGATACGGACATTGAGTGTCCTACCTGTGAGCGGCACATGCAGATCCGTAATGGGTCTACTGGCGTCTTTTTGGGCTGCTCTGGTTATGGCCTGAAGCCGAAAGAGCGCTGTACTAAAACTGTCAACCTGATTCCCGGCGAAGAGGCGGTAGATGTTGATAAGGATGAAGAGGGCGAGTCAAAACTTCTGCGTAGACTACGCAAGTGTGACAAATGTAACAGCGCCATGCTCAGCCACCTTGTAGATGAAACCCGCAAGATGCACGTGTGTAGCAACAACCCTGACTGTGACAACTTCGCCATAGAAATGGGCACCTTCAAAATTAAGGGCTACGACGGACCGCTGCTGGAATGCGATAAATGCGGTAAGGAAATGCAGCTGAAATCTGGGCGGTTCGGTAAGTATTTTGGCTGTGTGGAATGTAAAAATACGCGCAAGCTTTTGCGCAGTGGAGAGCCTGCGCCACCAAAAGCAGACCCAGTACCTATGCCCGAATTACAGTGTGAGAAGGTTGAGGACCATTACCTGCTCAGAGACGGTGCTTCGGGAATTTTTCTTGCGGCCAGTCAATTTCCGAAGAATCGCGAAACCCGGGCGCCCAAGGTTATTGAGATTAAGCCCCATGCAAATGAGTTAGATCCTAAGTTTCGCTACTTATTGGACGCCCCCGAGTTCGACCCAAAAGGTAATCCAGCCATCATTCGCTATAGCCGTAAGACAAAAGAGCAATATGTGCAGTCGGAGATTGAGGGTAAGGCATCCGGTTGGAGAGCCTTCTATATTGAACCTAAGTGGATAGAAGAGGGCGAGCCTGCAACTAAGAAAAAGAAGGCCGCTGCGAAGAAAACCACTAAGAAGCCAGCTAAAAAGAAAGCTGCGAAAGCAGACGAGGCCGAAGACTAACGAATGGGTTAGTCTCTTTAGGGTTAGTCTCTTTAGAGACAGAGACAGAGACAGAGTTAGAGACTCAATGCCCCAGCGACAGATCAACTTAGCATTGGGGTGGGGTTTGAACTTGGCTCTAGTTCTAGCTCTAGTTCTAGTTCTGGGTCTAAATGAGGATCTAGTCCTGCGCCTAAAGGCAGTCGAGATGGAGAAAACAGGGCATAAAAAAGTGACTGGGCATGTTGGGTACCCAATCACCTCGCAGGAAACGAATTAGCTACTAAATTTGTTGTCGGATGACCCCAACAGACAAACCTTCAATGGCAAATGCCTGATTTGCTAAATCTACTTCTATAGGGCTGTATGCCTCATTCTCTGGTAGCAACAGAATTTGGTTGCGTTTCTTAGTGCGCTGAAAGCGTTTCACAGTAACCTCTTGGTCTATACGAGCAACAACGATTTGTCCGTTGGTGGCTTGCTGTGTTTTGTGCACTGCCAGCAGATCGCCGTCTAAAATACCCGCATCAATCATACTGTCGCCGCGAACCCGCAATAGATAATCTGCCTGGGGTTGGAAGAACCCAGCCGGCAAATCTATTCTATCTTCAATATTTTCTTCGGCCAGAATTGGGTCGCCAGCTGCAACCCGACCCACAATAGGTAACCCTTGATCGGTGAGCTCAGGAATACGAATGCCCCTTGAGGTGCCCGGAATCATTTCAATGGCCCCTTTGCGTGCCAGCGCTTTGAGGTGCTCTTCAGCAGCATTAGCGGATTTGAAACAATTCTTTGGCAATTTCTGCTCGGGTGGGGGGGTAACCGGTCTCGCCGATATATTGTCGGATCAGCTCCAAAATTTGTGCCTGCCGCGCTGTTAAGATACCGGTCAATTCCAAGGTCGATTTCATCGTCTGTGTTCCTGTTCAAATATACAGTGCTTGCAGTATATACAGTACACTGAGTTTATGTACAGCACTGTTTAGATATAGATACTGACGTTGAATCCAGTGTCGTGTCCGCAAACAAGACGTAATAACCGTGATAAAGTGCGCCACTTCATTGATGAAACTCCCTACAGCGCAGACAGGGAACTTTTAGGGAACTTTTAGGGATTTTGGCAAACTATGGATGATCTGATTTCGATGTTCACCACATATGGTTGGGTGAGCGAGGTTTTTGTAATTCTGCTTATTACCGCGGTGGTACGTTTTATTGCCAAGGTGTTTATGGATGGTGCTGAACGGCGCGCCACAGCCACATCGAACCATTGGGATGATGCGCTGGTGCATGCCGGGCGACGGCCATTGGGGCTGGGCATTTGGATCTTGGGTATATCCTTTGCTGCAGAGATCGTTGGCGGTGGCGCTCAGGCAGAAATATTCGACTACGTAGGACAAATTCGCGACGTTGCCGTGGTCTGGTTAATGATTTGGTTTGCGCTGCGATTTATCAGCGCCATAGAGGCCAATCTTATTCAGGGTAAACACCGTGCCAAGGTCGATCCCACAACAGCTACCGCGGTGGCCAAGTTGCTCCGAGCGTCTATTGTAATCACTGGCGTCTTGCTGGTTTTACAGGCCTTTGGCTTTTCAATTTCAGGGGTTCTTGCATTCGGTGGTATCGGTGGCATTGCCATTGGCTTTGCAGCCCGCGACATCTTGGCCAACTTCTTTGGCGCCTTGATGATCTTCTTAGATCGCCCATTTTCTGTGGGTGATTGGATTCGCTCACCAGATCGCGATATTGAAGGCACAGTCGAAGACATAGGTTGGCGTTTGACCCGTATTAGAACCTTTGACAAGCGACCCCTT
>JAOJBS010000067.1:0-3288 GCA_028228615.1 Pseudomonadales bacterium
ATCAACGAAGCGCTAGAGGATGAGGCCAGTCATTATTGGGGGCTTTATCAGGAGAATCCCGGACAAGCGCTGCCAAATACCAATAATATGGTCGGCTATATGTCTGACGGTGAAGATTTATCCGCACTGCCCGAGGCCCTTCGCCCGCACCAGCCCGGTTTTTTTGGTCGTGTTGAACTGGGCGATTCAAGCCCAACACTTTATGTCAGTCAGCAGGCGTCGGGGGTGGGGCCTAGATTGTATTTGTTATTCGCCAGCGAAGACGTCTCCCAGTTAGCGTTTCTATTTGGCATTCTGCCGCTGTCTATTGCGCTTCTATTGATCTATGGCTTTTCATTCTTAACGTACAGGCTTTCTCATCAAGCGATTTCGCCACTGGTGCAGTTAGCCGACTACTTAGAAGAATTTCGTTTTGGCGATTTCAACCAGCCCGCGGTAGACCTTGGTGATTTGCGCAGAATTGCCAATCCTGAAGTGGATGTCATGATTGACGCCATAGACAGTTTTGCTGAGCGGTTGGATACATTTATTGAACGTGAACGTATTTTTACACGAGATGCGAGTCATGAGTTGCGCACGCCTATTGCCGTGTTCAAAGGATCCCTAGATTTGCTACAACTTAATGCGGAACGCCCGGAAATGGATGTCAAAGCACTAGACCGAATGCGTCGAACGGTTGAAGACATGGAGGGGTTAATTGGCACTATGCTGTTACTTGCGCGGGGGGAGGAAGTGGCCCGGCGTGGTGAATCTACACTGATTAACGATCTGGTTCCCAACCTGACAGAGCAGCTGACGCCTTTAGCCCAGGAGCGCGGCATTTCGCTGCTTAATGAAACTACGGGCGAATTATGGACTAACGTGCCCAAGCGCGTGGTACAAATTCTGATGATGAACTTACTGCGTAATGCGATTATTTATACCAATGAAGGGGCGGTCACAATAACCGTCAGCGCCACTGGCTTTTCAGTCTCCGATACTGGTATTGGTATGAGCCCTGATGAGCTGCACCAAGCATTTGAGCCGTTTTACCGAGGTGACCGTGCTCGCGTGAGTAATGCAGGGCATGGTTTAGGGTTGTCTATTGTGCGCAGAATGGTTGAACAATTTGACGGCGTCATCGACGTTAAAAGTGAGGAAGGCGTGGGTACCAAAATTAGCATCAGCCTGCCGGTATCAGACAGCCCAGAACGCATCTAACGCTGGATTTGTGCTGCCCCCTTCCGCCTCATTTTAAGGCAGGCGGGGACTGAATGTTTTAGGCAATATCTGCGCGCATGGTTTTCCATATCGCTAACGTACTGTCTCTGCCTTGAGCTAAGTCAATGACTGGAGCGGGGTAGCCTGCAAAGCCGCCGTCTTTCCAAGGTTCAAGTATTTGTTTTTTCCCAGCGTTGGCCAGTTCTGGCACCATGCTTCTAACAAAGTCGCCGCTTGCATCAAAACGCTCTGCCTGACGGATAGGATTGAACATGCGGAAGTAGGGTACGGCATCTGTTCCAGTAGATGCGCTCCACTGCCAGCCGCCGTTGTTGGCGGCAATATCGCAATCTACCAGCTTAGACATGAAATATTGTTCACCCAAGCGCCAGTCCAAGAACAAGTGTTTGGCTAAGAACTGGGCGGTAACCATGCGCAGGCGGTTGTGCATCCAGCCAGTGCTGTTGAGTTGGCGCATGCCGGCGTCGACAAAGGGCAGTCCAGTTTCACCTTTTTGCCAGCGTTCTAACAACTCAGCATCTTGATTCCAAGGTAGGTTGTCGGTTTCACGCCTAAACGCTTGGCCCATTGCCAAGCGCGGATGTTCCACCAAAATGTGGTTATAAAATTCGCGCCAGATAATTTCACTGACCCAAGTATTGATGCCCTCGGACGGGCCTACCCAACGATTGCCATTAACCTTGTAAGCCGCTTTTAAACATTGGTTGGCAGAAATAGTGCCCATTGCGAGCTGCGGAGATAAGCCACTAGTGCCGCGCACGTTAGGTATGTCTCGGTCGCGTTGGTAGTTGTCGGCTCTATTTTTGCAAAATGCATTGAGTTGACTCAGAGCGGTGCGTTCTCCTGCTTTCCAAAGCTCGCTGCCAAAGTCTTTGTTTACGCCTGCAATTTTTGCTGGCGCTTGGCTTGGTGTGATTGCAGGGCCTTGGGATTTTGGAGGTGGCAAAATGTCGAGCCCAACTTCTGTCAGCACAGACAGCCAACGTCTTTTAAAGGGGGTGAACACCGAGTAAGCGGAGCCGTCGGGTTTGCGAACGCTGCCCGGTGTCAGGCAGGTAAAAGCGTTGAATGTTTCGCAGGCAATACCGTTGCTTTGCAATGCTGTAATGACCTCCCTGTCTCTGCGGGCCTCGTTCAGTGCTATTTCATCATTGAAAAACACACTGCTGGCACCTATCGCTTTGGCATTGTTAACGACAACTTTTATGGCGCTTTGATAATTCTCTGATTCGACTATGCGTAAGGGAATGCCGAGCTCTGCCAGATCTTGGCTGAGCTGATCTAGTGTTCGCAGAATCAATGCTAAGCGATGGGGCGATATGGTGTGCTCTAGCCACTGGCTTGGCGTCAGTATAAAAAGGGCTTCCACTGGGCCTGCTTGGCAGGCGTAATAAAGGGCTGGATTGTCCCGTACACGAAGATCTGTGCGGAACCATACTAGGTTGGGCATTGTGTTGTCTCCGATTGACCTATGCGGTCTTATAATTAGAGGGCTGCCTGCCTAGAGCGGCGGCAGCCTAACGTAACGAGATTAATCTTCGGCTGTTTCTTTCAGGCAGTAACCTTGGCCTTGCCTAGTTTGTAGAAGGGGCCTGCCGAAAGGTCTATCTATAATTCGTCTTAAATTATAGATGTGGCTTCTTAGCGTATCACTGTCGGGTGGCTCGTCGCCCCAAAGCTCGCGTTCAAGTGCTGCGCGGGTAACTACCTTGGGTGATTCACGGATCAATACATGCAAAATATTGAACAAGGTACGCGACAACATTAACGGCGTTTCGCCTCTGGTGACATCCATGGTGTCTAGGTTCAACTTTAGGTCGCTAACGATGAACTCTTTTTCTAGGTGCTCGCTGCGCCTAATGACCGCGTCTAGTCTGGCTTTTAGTTCAGGCATATCGAAGGGTTTAATGAGGTAGTCATCTGCGCCGGAGGCAAACCCTTTGAGCTTGTCGTTAAGTTGGTCTCTGGCGGTAAGCATAATAATGGGTGTGGTCACGTTTGCGTCTTCGCGTAGACGTTTACAAACAGTCAGTCCGTCTGCGCCAGGCAACATTACGTCCAATACGA
>JAOJBS010000066.1:0-3395 GCA_028228615.1 Pseudomonadales bacterium
GGTGTTATGCTGGCAATAAGAGAGTTCTCTCCCATTCCAGATAATGTCTATTTCATTACCGACGGACTGCCTACTAGAGGCAACGCAGAGCCAAGAGGCGCAACCATTGTCGGCAACAAGAGGCTAGAGTTGTTTAGAGCTGCCGCCGAGCGATTGCCGCGACAAATTCCAGTCAATGTCATCTTATTCCCGATGGAAGGAGAGCCACTGGCCGGCGCGGCATGGTGGCAGTTGGCACGAGTTTCTGGCATTTATTTCTCCTTCATGGGATTGGCCATAATGACCAGAGAAAAATCAGAACATATTGCGGAGCAAATCGCAGCACAGTCAAAGAAAGTGACCGCTGGACAGATTTCCCTTGAGTTGCGCGAAATTCCGTCGCCTACTTCGACCATGAGGAGTGCGACCACTCAACAAATGGCTTCTTTACAAGCTACTCCATAACGAGGCACGCGCTAAATGCGTAAAAGACGAGGTGTAGAAGAATTCAGCGTATCGTTCCTAGATGTCATCTGTTGTGGCTTTGGCGCGATCATATTGCTGTTAATGCTGACCAAAACATTTCAGCCAGAGGTGCTGGAGGTCAGTAGTGTGGACCTAACCGAACAGGTTCAGCAGCGCGAGGCCGCCCTATTTGAAATCAGAGGAAAAATCAACGAATTGCGCCGGCAGATCCAACTAGAAAATAGCGATCTACAAAGCAAATTAGTAGAGCTGGCTGAATTACAGACACAACTCACCAAAGTACTCGGTCGTTTTGACAACTTGGCCGCAGCAGAAAGAGAAATTTCCCTCGAAAACCAGCAACTCGCATCTGCCAGACAAAGCCTAACCGATGAGATGGAACGCCTCTTAGGCCTAGACTTCAGACGCGACTCTGGACTTGTTGGCGGCATCTCCGTTGACTCAGAATATATAATATTCGTGATTGACACATCGGGCAGTATGCAAAGCGCAGCTTGGGGCCAAGCGGTACAAAAAGTCAGCGAAACCTTGGCTATTTATCCCAACGTAAAAGGCATACAAGTCATGAACGACATGGGCGACTACATGTTCCCCACCTTTGCACGTCAGTGGATAGAAGACAGCCCAAGCCGACGCAGTAACATAGTTAATACACTGCGTAATTGGGCCCCCTTCAGCAACTCTAGTCCGGTGGAAGGCATCGAGGAGGCTGTATCGGCCTTCTATGACCCTAACAAGCGCATCAGCGTTTATGTATTTGGCGATGACTACACCGGCAACTCTATAGAAGAGGTTGTGGAAGCCGTTGACCGAATAAATTTAGCAGACGAATCAGGCCGTCGGCGCGTACGCATACACGCTGTAGGTTTTCCGGTTTTTCTAGATCGCCCCAATGCCAGAACATTTCGTTTTGCGGCGCTAATGCGCGAACTGGCTTACCGTAATGACGGTACCTTTGTGGGGCTCACCCAATACCAATGAGTAAAAGCATGGCTAAAATTATCCCCTGGTTTAAAGCACCGGAACTGACCAACGGCGCCAAGAACGCAAGACTAACAACACATGTGTTAGTAGGGTTGGCGCTCTTTACCGCAGGCTGCAGTGGCGCCCAAGTCAGTTTGGAAAACCAATTTCCAACGCCACTGCTTGAGCCTATTCCTATAAATGCCGGCATCGTTCTGAATGAACAACTGCTGAGTTATAACCACAACGAAGAAATTCAAGGCTCGGGCAAGTTCAATATTCATGTGGGTAGCGCCCAACGCAATATGTTTAGCCGACTGGGCGAGGGGCTATTCAGCGAATATAGCGTGCTTGGGCAACTGGCCGGCAACGAAACTGTTGACGCTATTTTGCTGCCCGAAATTATGCAAATGCAAATGGCCCTACCCCGCCAAACACGCTCAGAGTATTTTGAGGTGTGGATGCGCTACCGGTTTCACTTCTACGATAACGAGGCAAATCTAATCGGCTCGTGGGACCTTCCCGCCTATGGCAAGGCAAACCAAAACGACTACCGAGGAGATGAAGCCGGCTTAAAAGCAGCAGCACTTTCTGCATGTCGAGACGCCATGGCTTTCTTCAGCCTAAACTTCCAATCCGAATCTGTAGCCGCGCGCTGGGCTGCAGGTGAAAAAGGCACCCCGAAAGCGGCGCAGGAAACCTCAGCAGAAACCACACCAGAAAAGACGTTAGAGTCTGCTGAGAACTCAGCAGCAGTGCATGAGGCGACAGATAAGACAGATGCGCTAGAAGAACAGAAAACAACAGGGCAAGCGCAACCCGTGGCAACTGAGAACGCACCTGAGAACGCAACTGAGAGCGCAACTGAGAACCTAACAGAATGACTATTTCTAACGCGCAAGCCAAGCACCCAATGACGAGGGCCATACAATGAAACTCATTTTCACCCTATGCATTACCAGTTTTTTATGTGGCTGCGTAAACTCCACAATACAACAAGTGAGAGAGCGGGAAACCGGCATACAGCTGGGCGACTCCGTTGTTGTACTGGGGCGCAGCAACAGACCCAGCCACGAGGAAACCGAAATAAACTTTGTCGACTGTGTTGCTAAAGATTTGGCCAAAGGTGCCAATGGCCTGAATGTTGTCAGCGAGCAAAACTTTAAGGATCAAACTTTCCCTTGGTTTGAACCACGCACCGCGCCAGTCAAAGTAAATCAGCTACCCCAACTTCTAGAGCAACGATTGCTTGCCGACCGCTTGAGCGACCTAGGCATCAAGTACCTGATTTGGCTAGATGGCAAAACCCAGCGCACCTCCTCAAATGGCTCACTGGCCTGTTCTGTATCACCCGGGGGCGGAGGCTGTTTTGGTTTTTTAACTTGGGAAAATGACGCCTCTTATGAAGCCACAATTTGGGACACAGACGACGGTAAAACTGTGGGCCGCATATCCTCGGACGCAGATGGCACCAGTTATATGCCGGCTATCGTTGTACCTATTCCGATTATCGCCAGAGTGCAAAACAACGCATGTAATAGCATGGCCAAGCAATTGAAGGGTTTTTTAATCAACAACGGCAGTTCCTAGCGGTGTACTGCCCGCAATCCGAATTCGACTATGTTAAGACGCCTACATGCCTCGCCACTGAGAGGGACCCAAATTTACGCTTTCTTGATGTTAGGACGGCCTTATTTCAACAATTTCGCCGACGCTGCGATCTGGCTCGACGCTATACCACTCCTGCAAACTGACCTTATGCTTGGACGCCACCTTGTCGCAAAACTCATAAAAGGTCGGCCGACCCGGATCTGCGATAATGATCCGCTCCACGCCATTATTAATAGCCCGGTTAACCATCTTCGCCAAAGGCTCTACTAACGAATCCCAAAAGCAAATATCGCTGCCCAAAATCACCTGGTTCTGTCCCAAATCTGGGCCTTTGAGCTTGGTGAAATCTGCTTTGC
>JAOJBS010000068.1:0-3157 GCA_028228615.1 Pseudomonadales bacterium
ACGCACCCAATTATTCAGCACACCATGTAAATGGCCCAAATGCAGACGCCCCGTGGGACGCATTCCAGAGACAACCCTCTGATTCGAATCATTACTGCTCAAGCGAGCACCTTATAGTCAAAATTGACTGGGTAGTATAGATCACATGGCCTCCAATGGCAGGTATTTCCTATCTCGACTAGGGATACTTACAATGATCTAAGCCGGCAACATTTGCTGGCAGACCCTCGCTCAGGAAAGCACCCCAAGACCCTGACGCACAACCACCGGGTCGCCGTCGGACAGGTCCACAATTGTGGACGTTTCTATACCGCAGGGCCCGCCATCTAGAATCACGTCTATGTCTCTGTGATTGCCCAGGGTTTCAACTATTTCTTCGATATCACCCAGATTTTCGTCGGCCTCCTCCAAGCGCAGTGTGGCCGTCACCATAGGTTCGCCAAAAATCTCCAACAAGCCTTGGACAATAGGATGATCCGGCACGCGCAGGCCGATCAATTTTTTCTTCGGATGAACCAAACGTTTTGGCACTTCACGGCTAGCCTGCAAAATAAATGTAAATGGCCCTGGCGTATTGCGCTTGAGTAACCGGTAATCAGCGTTCTCTACTTTGGCGTAGGTCGCAAGGTCGCTCAAATCTCTGCAGGCCAAGCTGAACTGGTGGTTCTTATCTAAGTTTCGCAGCGTAATGATTTTTTCTAGCGCTGCCTTATCACCCATATGACAGGCAATGGCGTAGGTTGTGTCAGAAGGATAAATAACCAACCCACCTTTATGCAGGGCCTCGGCGGCAATTTTTAACAACCGGTTTTGTGGGTCTGTTGGGTGTACGCGCAAATGTTGTGCCACGGCTTATTATCCTATGAAAAACTTACAGCCCCAGTGTATTCCTTTATCATCGCTATTCCACCGACCAGCAACAAAAGAACATTCATTCATGCAGCAGTTACTCGACTACTTGGCCGTCATTGCCTTCGCTATTGTCTACTTCACCACCAAGGACATTTTTCTTGCCACCGGCGTACTCATGGCTGGCGTTGCACTGCAAGTGATCGCTTACAAAGTGTTGAAAAAACCCATTGGCAAAGAACTTAAAATGACTTTTTGGCTGAGTATGATTATGGGGGGTTTGACGCTGTTATTTAGGGACGAAGCATTCATACAGTGGAAGCCAAGTATTGTCAGTTGGGCCCTTGCCTCTGCGCTGCTTGGCGCGCACTGGTTTACAAAAACTTACTTGCTGAAGAAACTCTTGGGCCACGCCATTCAACTGCCCGATGAAAAATGGCAAGTTCTAACCTACGGCTGGGCCATCGCCTTCACCTTCTCTGGCGTGCTCAATCTTTGGGTAGTGAATAACTTTTCCATGGACACTTGGGTCACCTTCAAACTGTTCGGCCAAATGGGCATTAACCTCTTTTATCTTATCGTTATGGTTGTTTATCTGGTCGCCTCTGGCGCGCTCAGCGAGGCCAATCTAGCGGCGCCAGAAGAAGAATCTGACCCAGTTCTAAACCCAGACATGCATAAGGAAGAGAGCGAAGATGAGACCTCGCCCCTCACCCCATCCGAGGAGACGCCAAGATGACAGTACTGAGCGTTAACCTGAATAAAATCGCGCTGCTGCGTAACTCTCGGTTGGGCGACAGGCCCAGTGTAGTGAACGCCGCTCGGCAGGCCATTGAGCAGGGGGCCCTTGGCATCACAGTACATCCACGACCAGATCAACGACACATTCGTCCGCAAGATGTTTACGACCTAGCGCGTTTGTTAAGAGAAGAATATCCACACATCGAATTCAATATTGAGGGCAACCCGTTCGCCGGCCCTACAGACAACGGTTACCCCGGATTTGATGCGCTCATTGCAACAACCCGTCCACAACAAGTGACCCTCGTACCAGACAGTGACGATCAACTGACGTCCGACCACGGCTGGGATTTGAGTGAAGACACTGCACTGCTGAAGGACAAAATCGCCTTTTATCATTCAATGGGGGCCAGAGTGAGTTTGTTTATGGACCCGGTTCGCGAACAAATCATCGCGGCCAAAGCTCACGAGGCCGAACGCATAGAATTTTACACAGGCCCCTATGCAGAAACCTATTGGGCTAACGGTGCAGAGCATCCGGCGACACAGGCGAGCTTTACCACCTATACAGATGCAGCAAATCTGGCCTTGGAGATTGGTTTGGGCATTAACGCAGGACACGATTTAGACCAAGCAAACTTACCCTTATTTGCTACCCTGCCCGGTCTTCAGGAAGTATCTATAGGTCATGCAATTATTTGCGAATCTTTAGAATCAGGCTTTGCGCCCACCATTCGCGCCTACGTTGATATCTTGAGCTAACCCTCGTCAGTCGTTAGTGATTGCGTAGAGGTCTCTGGTCGCCCGTCTGAGTTTGGAGTAGCTACTCAAGTCACCACGTAAACCAACGTACCTGACACCACTCTCCAAGGTTATGCAAAACACCCACCTGATCAGGTAACCTACGTTGATTACGGCTACAGGGTTTAACCATGCAAAATATCTTCACCAAAATTACATTCATGGGTTTTGTCATACTGACTATGGCAGGCCTTTTACAAATCAAGAATGCGGCGGCTGAAAACCCCCAAGTTGCTTTGGTCACCAACGTTGGCGAGATACAAATTGAGCTCTTACCCAAATTTTCACCCAAACACGTCAGTAACTTCTTAGCCCTCATCGACGAGAACTTTTATGTGGGTTTGGTGTTTCACCGCGTAATCCCAAATTTCATGATTCAAGCGGGCGGATATACTGAAAACCTCACCTATCGCCCAACAAATCGCAGCGTTGCCAATGAATCATTGAATGGATTGAAAAACCGCAAATACACTGTCGCCATGGCCCGCCTAGACCACCCAGATTCCGGGGATACCCAGTTTTTTATCAACGTTGGCAACAATACTCATCTTGATGCAACGCCAGATGGGCCGGGGTATAGCGTATTTGGTCGGGTCATCAGCGGCCGCGATGTGATAGAAACCATAGAGTTGGTGGACACTGGCATAAGCAACGGCATGGTCGCAGTGCCGGAAACGCCGATTGTCATATTGGCAACCAGAAGACTCTAAATTCCCTCACTAAACGGTGCAATTCCTGTACACTCGCGTCCACCATTTATAGACCT
>JAOJBS010000069.1:0-3077 GCA_028228615.1 Pseudomonadales bacterium
GCTGGTAGGAATAAACTAGAATGCATAATTTTTTGTTATTTGCGATGGGGAAGAGAAACAATGAGCAAGGCATATCAGCACTTTATCAACGGCGAGGTGGTACAAGGCACCTCTGGTCGCGCCAGCGACATATACAACCCTTCATTGGGCGAGGTCTCCGGTACCGTTAGCCTCGCCACTACTGGTGAGGTCGACGCAGCCATTGCAGCGGCCCAGGCAGCATTCCCTGAATGGTCCGGCATGAACCCCCAGCGTCGTGCACGAGTTATGTTCAAATTCAAAGCGTTGGTTGAAGCCCATGCAGACGAGCTAGCGCTAATTCTTTCGGAAGAACACGGCAAAGTGCTGGCTGACTCCCACGGCGACATTCAGCGTGGGCTAGATGTGATCGAGTTCGCCTGTGGCATACCCCACCTTATGAAAGGCGAATATACCCAAGGCGCAGGCCCCGGCATTGACGTTTACAGCATGCGCCAAGCCATTGGCGTAGTCGCGGGCATTACGCCATTTAACTTCCCTGCAATGATCCCCATGTGGATGTTTGGCGTGGCAATCGCCACCGGCTGCACATTCATTCTTAAACCATCAGAAAAAGATCCCGGCGTACCCATGCGCTTGGCAGAATTGATGCTGGAAGCGGGTGCGCCCCCGGGCGTATTGAACGTGGTGAATGGTGATAAAGAGGCAGTGGATGCCATTATTGCAAACCCATCTGTGCGCGCGGTGAGTTTTGTTGGCTCGTCTGATATTGCTCATTATGTCTATCGCAGTTGCGCTGAACACGGCAAGCGTGTGCAAGCCATGGGCGGTGCCAAGAATCACGGTATTATCTTGCCAGACGCAGATATGCAGCAGGCAGTACAAGACATCACTGGCGCGGCTTACGGATCGGCTGGCGAGCGTTGTATGGCTTTGTCCACTGTTGTGGCGGTGGGTAATGAGACCGGTGATCGCTTTGTAGACGCTATGACTAAAGAATTAGATAAGCTCAAAGTCGGTATATCCACTGATCCCAAAGCAGATTACGGCCCCGTGGTTTCATCTGTACATAAAGAGAAGATCGAAAACTATATTCAGATGGGCGTAGACGAAGGCGCAGACCTCATTGTTGATGGTCGTAACTTCTCGCTACAAGGCTATGAAAAAGGCTTTTTCGTTGGCCCTACCCTTTTCGACAACGTAAAGCCCACCATGCAAAGCTACAAAGACGAGATTTTTGGCCCCGTTCTGCAAGTGCTTAGAGAAGACAATTTTGAATCAGCCCTGCAACGGCCTTCCGAACACCAATACGGTAACGGCGTAGCCATCTTTACCCGTAGCGGCGGCGCAGCCAGAGACTTCGCGCAAAGAGTGAACGTGGGCATGGTTGGCATTAACGTACCCATTCCGGTGCCTGTGGCCTATCACAGCTTTGGCGGGTGGAAACGCTCGGCCTTTGGCGATGCCAACCAGCACGGTATGGAAGGCGTGCGTTTTTACACTCAAACCAAAACCGTGACTCAGCGCTGGCCTGACGGTGAAACGCAAAATGCTGCGTTCTCTATTCCGGTTATGGAATAGACTTTGAGGAATAGACTTTAAGGAATAGACGTTAGCAGCACTTAGGACAAGGCCCACAAAGTGGGCCTTAAGTTACGGTTAGCGTCGACCGTATAATCAGCTGGTTATGTTGCTGGTTTAAGTTAGGCCGTTTACCGGTATGAGTGCACCGTGAATGGCTTTAGCGGCATCTGATCCCAGAAAACAAACCACCTGACCCAAGTCTTCTGGGTCCACCCACAGGCTGAAATCCGCATCTGGCATATCTTGCCGATTTCTCGCGGTATTGATCACACTAGGCAGCACAGCGTTAACGTTAATACCTTGGCCCTTCACCTCTTCGCTGAGCGACTCAGTCAAGCGCATCACAACAGACTTAGACGCCAGATAAGCGCCCATATTCGGCCCACCTTTCAGAGCACCCACTGCGCCTACGTTTATGATTCGGCCACCGCCGTTGGCCAGCAAACGCGGCGTGGCAGCAGATAACACCCTGCGCAAAGTGGTGACGTTAATATCAAACAGCGCATCCCAAAGGGCGTCATCCGTTTGGTGCACCTCTGGCCCCATATCAAAACCACCGGCAATGTTAGCAACAATATCGAATGAGCCAATGGCCTCGAAACATGCCTCTACATTGTCCGAATCGGTCAAATCCACGCTAAAGGTCTGGCCAAGATCTGACTGAAAATCTTCAATCACATCAAGTAAAACCACCTCTGCCCCTTGGCGCTTGGCCACTCGGGCAACACCCGCGCCTAGGCCACCGGCTGCGCCAGTAATGACCATTTTCTTTCCAGTAAGCGGCATAAAATTTCCTTAAGCATTAGATTCAGTAGCGTTCATATCATACCGCCCACTCATCAGATAGTAAGTAGTGATTGAGTAGAGATAATGCGCCTAGCGCCGTTGTTGAATTTTCGCTGAGGGCCTACAGAAATTGGGTCTACCAGAGCACTCCGCCAGCACTATTGAGCACATATATCAATCGACCACTGGCTATGGCAAGCGGTACGCAATCCACTAGACTGTGCTTTCACTAATTATTGGGAGAGAAAGCATGTTGCCACGAATTTTAGCGGGCTTAGTGGGTTTGGTATTAGCGTCTACTGCGGTCACTTGGGTCATTGACCCCACCGCTGCCGCACTCAGCTTAGGTATGCCGCTACTGGACGGCATTGGTCGTAGCACGCAGATTGGCGATCTGTCCTCGTTCTTTATCGGCGGCACACTCTTGTGTTTTCTTGGCGCAATTCGTCAGCAGGGACATTGGCTGCAGGCGGTAGCACTGATGCTCACTCTTGCCGCGATATTCCGCACCCTAGCCTGGGCCGTTCATGGCGCTGACCTTACCGTGGTATTTATCGTTGCAGAGATAGTGATGGCGGCAATTTTGCTGTTCAGCGCCATGCAGATGAACAAAGCGCAGGCCTCTCCTGAAGCCGAACCAGCAGCTGAGTAATAGCGTTTAGATCGGGTGGGGATTTCTCTGGCATTAATCAGCGGTAACTTAGAGTTAACTCTGTGTTACCGCTGAG
>JAOJBS010000007.1:0-107281 GCA_028228615.1 Pseudomonadales bacterium
TTTATTGCTACGTCGGGTATCCAATTGCCGTGAGCGCCATAAGGCACTCGAAAGGGCAGCTCAATGGTTGCAACCGGCGGCGCAGAAAAATTTTGCGCGTCAATAATGACTAATCGAGATTTACCGCTGGTTTCGTCATGGACCAGCGCCATGATCCAACCCTCGTCCTCGCTCAGCTGGGCAAGACCCAAGGTGGTTGCGC
Organism: Pseudomonadales bacterium; assembly: GCA_028228615.1. Taxonomy (GTDB): domain Bacteria; phylum Pseudomonadota; class Gammaproteobacteria; order Pseudomonadales; family Azotimanducaceae; genus UBA4421. Next base: position 203 of record JAOJBS010000007.1, read on the forward strand.
AAGGCGCGAATACAGGCTCTGCCCCCCGAACATTATGGCCCAAGAAATGCTCTTCGCAACTGCCTGCGGGTAGATCGTATTTGTACAAATTTGCGCCATAAATGGGTTCTTCGCTGTTGCCTTCGCCGTCTAAGCTCATCAAGTAACCAAATCTATTTTCTAGTCCTACCAGAGAATCGTTGACCCTGCCAAAGTCCGCTGGACGGTCGTCGACTTTATCTTCCGATACCGTGCCGATGTTCAAATCTATCTGCCATCTGTGCAGGCGTCCTACCTCAGAATAGTCTTCAGAGTCGGCGCCAAAGGCGGAGTTTTGTCTGGAGACGTAGAGCGTGATGACGTTGTCTTTTTCAAAGGCGTTGACTGGGTGAAAGACATAACACGGGTCAATTTCAAACCAGCGAATGTCGTCATTTGTGCCGTTGCGGGGCATCACACCCAAGCGTGCGCCTTTGTCTCGCTGAAAGCTAAAGGGTATGCCTGAAGCCAGCAAATCTAGGTCTAAGGCCAAGGGCAGGTCCATAAATATGACGTGATGCTCGGTAATGTTGAAGTCGTGCATCATTACCATGTTGGGCAGGTCAATGCCCTCTATCTGCTTGATCTGGCCATCCTTGCCAATGCGTATGTATTTCAGATAGGGCTGTTCAAAGGAAAAATAGCTGAATGCCAGCATTTCCCCAGTAACAGGGCAAATTTTGGGGTGCGCGGTCATGGAGCAAGTCAGCGCGCCAGCGTAATTTTCGTAGCCAATGGTGTTCAAATCTTGGTCTATGCGCCAGGGCCAGTGGGCTTCTTCAAGGCAGAGTATTCTGCCAGCATGGGCAACAACATGGGTATTACCCTTGCCCCGTTTAAGGTCGCCAAGGCCTGCGCCAGGGTCGGTTAACGGCTGGGTAATCTCATCGGTTTGAATGAAACGATTGCGATACCACTGGGCTTTGCCATTAGCCAAGCGAATGCCGTGGACCATGCCATCGCCCAAAAACCAGTGGTTTGACGTGCCGGAGTGAGGATTAGGGCCAGTGCGTATATAGACGCCTTCAAGCTCGGGTGGAATGCTGCCTGTGACACTTAAGTCACTGGTGGAGCGCTCTTCTAGCATGGGTTCCCAATTGCCGCGCAGGTGCCATGGTATTGTTTGCTGGTTCATATTATCCCCTCTTATATCCAGATCTCCCGAGTCAAGATATAACAGTTACAGCGCGAGAATTACAGCTTCCAATTATGCCTTTTGCTGTTTTGGTTGGCTGATAAGGGGCGCTTATGGTGATTCGTAATTGGCTAGGTAGTTGGCTATATTGCTGGCTATGTTGTTGGCTATCCTGTTGATTACGTTGTGGGTTCTAACGGTAAACATAAAGACGATCTTAGCCACGCATGCAAAGGTTTTGGCAAGTGTCTCAAGGTTGTCCATTCACCGGGGGTGCAAATGAGTGGCTTTGCAGATGTTCTTTTATTGCCAATATGTCCTATAGTAATTGGCAGAAACACATACACGAATTTGAGAGGAGGGCTCATGGACACTGCACGTAAATCTATTTTCCCCATTGCGGATGACAGTTGGGAAAGTATTGCCGTTCGGGAAATGGCGGCTGCAGACAAAGAACAAGCCATAAGCCAGCTGCAAAGCTGGAATTTGCACGTTTTTGCGCGCCGAGTAGTCAACGACGATACCGGCGAAATGGGTAATCCGATCTTGCCCAGCGATGTGATATTCATCGAACCGCCAGTTAAAGCCTAGCTTGGCGGCGGTAATTAATAAGGTCGAATTGGCGGCAGCCCATGAAGGGGTGGCGGAGCTGGTTGTAGATTTGCTGTTTGATAATGGCGGCATAAGTAAGGTCAGTTTAGACGCGCATACCAGCAGGTTATTGATGGATGCGTGCGCTGCAAACGGGCCAGAGGATCTAATCGGGCAAAACTGGGAGAAAGTGCGAGACGCTTTGTCGCAGTCTTACAACAGATATACCTAACAGCGCGTGTTACAAAAAACGTATTGCATGCAGCGCATTAACCAATACGTACAACAGAATTTAGTAGGGGAGAGGAAATGTTAGATTTAGTTATTCGCAATGGTCGAGTAGTGGACGGTACGGGCTTGCCTTTATATGCCGCTGATGTAGGCATTAAAGACGGCAAAATTGTCACCGTAGGCAAAGTCATTGAAGCGTCTAAAGAAGAATACGATGCCAAAGGTCAAATAGTCGCACCCGGGTTCATTGACCCTCATACCCATTTTGATGCGCAACTCTTGTGGGATGGCGCCGCCAAACCGGCCATTGAACACGGCGTGACTACCATTGTGCCCGGCAACTGTTCGTTGTCTCTTGCACCTTTAAAGGCCGAGCACCGTATGAAGTTGGTGGGCATGTTCAATCAAATTGAAGAAATGCCGCATAAGGCTTTCGAAGAAGGGGTTGAATGGAATTGGGAGACTTTTGAAGAGTTTGTTGGCCGCATTGAAAAAGATCTAACGATTAATGTAGCGCCCTTAGTAGGGCACAGTGTTTTACGTTTGTGGGTAATGGGTGATGCGTCCATGCAAGGCCCGGCAAATCAGACTCAAATAGATGCGATGAAAGACCTCCTTAGCCAATGTTTAAGCGCCGGAGCCATTGGTCTTTCTAGCAGTTTTGTAGACATGGACGAGCGACTCCAGCCCGTACCTAGCCGATACTCAGACACCATTGAACTGGCTGCATTGTGCGATGTTTTGGCTGAGCACAATAAGATTCTTCAGGTAGTACACGAGTTTTACGACACCGACCTTACGTTGGCGCGTGTGGATCAACTGGCAGAGATAAGCCTGAAGCATGGCATTACAACCACGTTGTCGCCGCTGTTTGTCAGTGAGGATAACGCAGAGGGCGCCAAGCTAATTATGCAGCGCGTTGTGGAGCAAACTGCTAGGGGCGCTCGAGTTTGGCCCCAAGTGCAAACGCGGCCCATAGACATTAGTTTTACCTTTGCCGTGCCTAGTCTGCTGTTTATACGTTTGCCCGGTTGGTACGCGCTGATGCGTTTTAGTACGCCAGAGCAAATTATGGCAACCCTGCGAAATACAGAAGCCAGAGCCAAACTGGTGGGTGAAGCCCAGCGTATGAATTCACTGTGGAAGCGCTTAGTGCTGCGTCAGGTGCAGACAGATGCTAATCAGATCTATGTGGGTAAAACCTTGGCGGAGATCGCTGAGATGCGCGATTCTGATCCACTCAATGTGATGATTGACCTGTCCTTGGAAGAGTCGTTAGATGCGCATTTTCTTTCCAGCGATATGGGTCATAACGATGATGAGTTAGTGGCAAGTTTCTTAACGCACCCCAATGTAATGATTGGTGCCAGTGATGGCGGTGCGCACATTTTGTCCTTCTCTACTTATGGCGATACAGGTTATCTGTTCTCCCGCTTTGTGCGTCAGTGCAATGCGTTGGGTTTAGAGCAAGCGGTGAAGAAAATTACATCAGATACCGCAAGCTTGTGGGGCATGCATAATCGCGGCTTTGTGAAGAGTGGGTATGCCGCGGACATCACCATATTTGATGATGAGAATATTGGTCGAGGCCCAGAATATTATGTGCAAGATGTACCCGGCGACGGCTACCGTTATGTACGTGATGCCATAGGTGTCGATACTGTTATTATCGGCGGCGCGGTGGCTTATAACAGCAGTACTGGCTATACCGATGCACGCAAGGGGCAGGTCATAGGCTAAACGCTGATACGTTGTAGGCTGCTCGGTAACTGGCAGATCAGTCTATGACTTAAATCAATGGCAACGCGGGCGCAGAGGTGGAGGGCGTTAGTCGAAAGGGTGCTTTCGAATGGCTGCCATAGTAGTTGTCTAGAGCTGCTAAATGCTGCCCTTCGATGTAGCTGTCTTGGGCTCGTCATAAGACGCCAGCTTATTGATGCGGATGACGGCCTGCAGTTCATGCACATAATCCTCGCCGCGTTCTGAATAACGCAGCAGACCCTCAGCCAAAATGTGTCCGGTGACTGTTTCATCGTCTGCTCTGAGTGCCGCGCGACTCATACGTAAATCTTTATACGCCTGGTGGGTATTGATGTTGCGCGTGTAGGAATACACCGCGTCACTCACATTATTGAATTTTGCCACCTCGTGGTTTGCCCCAGAGTTTCGTTGGCTAGGCACCAAACCACAGCCTTTCTCATAACACCATTGGCCAAATAGGTTATTTGCTTGAACCGCAAATCTTGAGGTACCCCAACCAGATTCAACCGCGGCTTGCGCCAGCGCCAGAGAAGGCGGCACGGTGTCCACACGTATAAGTAATTCTTTGATGAGTTCGGGTGATGACAGGTCTGCATCCACCAATCGGTAAACGCCAGCCAAGTCCGCTAGGGTCATAGTATCTTGGGTAGATAAAACATCTTGTGCGCGCTCAGCAACAGCCAAAAGCTGCTGTCGCTGGCCTTGAATGTGCAGATTTCTGGCTTCAACCAAAGGCAGCATGTAGCCAAAAAACGCGGCTTTCTTGGCTTTTACGTCGGTGTAGGTAGAGAAATCTGGCAGCGCTGTAGAGTGAGGTACGCTTGCTGGCGGTGCGACTGCCGCCGGTGCTGGCTGCTTCGCGCTGGGGTTAAGCATTTGGCTGGCGGTATAACCAATGGCCCCAAGGATGATAAGTGCTGCTAGCACATTAGCGCGGGAGAATAATTGCATTATTGGCCTTGCCCACGAACATGGGTATTAAAAAATTGTAAGGTTTCGCTGTTGAGTATCTCTTTCAGTTCTACGCTGGAGATTTTGCCAGCATAGCCTATTCGCTTAGCAAAGTTGGAGAATTGCGGTGCGTCTGAATAATCCATGTGCTTGGTTTCGCTAATCAAAAGCTTTTTGGTGAACCCCGCGCTGTTACTGATCAGCGAATCCAAATTTTCATAGTTTAGGGGCGTACCCTTCCACTCAGGCTGCCCCATGTACAGCATAGGCACATCAAGGCCGGCTTCAATGGTTTCTGGCGGTACTGGTACCATCCATCCGTCTAGAGCGATGACGGCGGAAAAACGGGGGTCTTGGGCAGCGGCCAAAATACTGGTGGCACCCCCAAATGAGTGACCAAAGATGCCCACCCGGTCAGTACTAATGTTTTGCCAAATTGCTTCGCCCTGATTTTTTCTTGCTTGGATTTGATCAAGCAGAAAGGACATGTCCTTGGCGCGGGTATTGAGTTGCGGGCCGCGGAATGCCCAAAATGCCTCTTCAGAATCTATGCCATCGTGGCCAGCGCGGTAGTCGGCAGTGGTGCCATCGTCAAAGATAGTTAGGTACGCGTCATAGGGGTGGTCTACTGCAGCTACAAAGTATCCTTGGCTGGCCAGTTCTTCCATTTGCACAGAGTTTTGATTTTTCATGCCGCCAAGGCCGTGAGAGAAAAGCACCAGGGGAAGTTCGGCAAGCGCTGTTTTTATTGGTGCGTCCTCGTGAGAATTGGTTTCAACCCACTGCATGTGGTTGAGCAAGAATTTAGGCAGGCCAGAGGACTTTGCAAAAGGCCCCATACGTAACTCAGGGTCCGGTAAGTAGGTAACCGGCTGGCCTGAAGTTGGCTCTGCGGGATACCATATTTGCACCACTAAGCGCCGCTTGTCGCCAGCTTCGGCGGTGAAGGTCTCCTCCCTTGAGTTGTCTAGCCAAGTGAAGGTCTGGGTGCCAACAGCGTAAGGGCCTGCGGGTTCAGGCAAGTCATCGAAGGGCAGTAGCTTGGGAACAACGAGTGAGCAGCCCGTCATCAGCAACATAAATAGGCCAAACCCGCAAATTTTCAGAGTGTTCTTGAGTAAAAGTCGCACGGCAATGTCTCGAAGTAAAATAAAGGCAGAAGGCTAAAGATAGGGCTGTGAGTAATGCGTGAATACACAGCGCAATGAGGCTCGAAAGCAAGCAAAGATGCAGCAGCAGGTTGAGTCCTGCTGCGATGGGCGTGAATGCCCCGGCTAGATTTAATCAGGCGTCTATTTAGGGTCTATTTATCAGGGTTTATTTAGGGTCCAGTCGAATAAAATAGCGGGGCGGGAATCCAGTAAGAATTCTAAAGCTGAGCGGTAAGGGGTGATCTGCATCCACTTGGTCATGCTCAGCGCCTTCAACAGGCACGGCGAGATATTCAGCGGTTGTATTGCCAGCAGTGACACTCACATTGGGCAGGGCAAGAGTTTGGCGGTACCAAGCTCTAGGCCAATGGTTCGCAGCAACGTAAAGCTGATTTGCACTGTCAATGCGCGAGACCACGCGGTCTTTGCGCACGCCGTCAGAATTGGTCGTGGTAATGACAATCATGCCATCGCCCTGAGGTTGAAAATAGCCGAGCAAAGACTCAAAAGTGGCGACGATGCCGACATAGACAACAAACAAAATTAAAACAATTTTAAATACACGTTTCATCGAACATCTCCCCAAAGGTACGAAGGTTTAGGTTTGGAACTCGGAGAGAATCATACGCCACCCCGGGGTTCTGTGAAGGGGGTTTTTGGACTGGATTTTAGCTTGTGGTGAGGGAGATTGAGGCGGTGGGAAAATAAAATGCCTAGAAATGGCTATAGCTCTTGAGATTCCGCGCCTACTTCTTCATCATTCGCCCCGCTGGAGGGATGGCAGAGTGGTCGAATGCACTGGTCTTGAAAACCAGCAAGGTGTTAAAACCTTCCAGGGTTCGAATCCCTGTCCCTCCGCCATTTTATCTCTCTTTAGCGCCTGCTGAAGACCGCATAAATTCTGTAAGTGCTCCTATCGCAACAGGTTCACCTCCAAAGCCTAATTTTGCCCTCAGAAAAATCTTTGATAGAACTGCTAATGCCGCTAAAGGTAGCTCGTTCTTATTTGGCTGAAAAAATATAACGCCGTTCAAATAGGGTAACGATCGTTTACCTATGTACCGGTTGCAGGTTGGGGCTTTGCGAGGTTTTGATCAGATATTTGTAATCAAGACAAAAGTTGCTGCTGATTTTTTAAGGCAGGACGAATGAGGCTGAGAAAGTTTTTCTAGCTATAGATTTAGTGAACGGTTAACAGATGGTGATGCTCTGATAATTTGCATCAACTCGGAAAAGCGGCCTAGAGAACCTAAGCCGCCTTTTTTAGCCTAACTGTTTAGGGTTGTCCGACTATTTATAGATCGGCGAGTACACTGTTAGTGTTTTGGGTGTGTCCAGTGCGAAGGCCTGCAACCTCTTTTTGGAAGGTCAAAAATGCCTTGGACGGATTGCTATTTGCAAGCAGTGTTTCGAGGTTTGCTGCGCCAGCGAACGCTATATGAGTTACGTCACTCGTCGCGCCTCCTTGAAAGCTCCACAGACCTCAAGCGCCATTAACTAGGCCGTTCTTGGTTTGAGCCGCCATCAGTTTTTTGTAGGCTTTTACGTAAGCAGCTTCATCTGACACATTAGTCTGTCAAACGATGTAAGCGGTATCCTTAGTGTAGTCTCCACCCGTTGCTAAAGTGCGTAGTAGCTGCTGAGATTGCCATTCAACATTGTTAGACAGCGCGTGAAAGTATCAGCCCAGGCGCGACACTCTCTTAGTCCTGCAAATGTCGACGTCATACCTGCGGCGTCAGCAAAGTTCCAGATAACAGAATGCGTTGTTTCATCTGTACCGTTAAAGGATTCGTTTATGATGCGGATATTGGTGGGTAGGTTTTTTCTGCAGTCAGACTGTGCAAATTGGGTAAATGCAGTGGCGACACTAGCGTGGTCTGTTGTAGAAAGTTGGAAAATTGTTGCGAACTCTGGAACTGACGTTTCTTCAGCAATTGCGACGTTAGCGTTTAGCCCGGTGAAGGCCAAGAAGCACAAAATGAGTTTTTGATTATTTTTATACTTATTATTATATTTTTTGTAACGCGTTAGACAAATTACAGACGTAAGCCTCGGAAAACAGCCCAAAACTTGCTAAATTTTGCTAAAAAGAAACCCTACTGCACACGTTATAAAAGCGGGGAAAGCAGCCTCTAGTCTTGTCAGCTGATCAATCAGCCGAACTCTCAGCCTATTCCTCAGCCTATCTTGCGGCGCATCTAATAATTCACATACACGTCCAAACGATGGTTTGGCGTCGCTAAATATATTATCTTTTGCTGATTACAATAAAGGTAGCACGACATGCAAACACTCGTAGATCCGCTAAAAAGAGCATTACAGATTAGAGCCAAGGAAGTGGCGGTGATTGATGGGGAGAAAGCGTTCACTTACGATGAATTATGGGCGCGTTGTTCTCAGCTTGTCGGTGCGCTGCGCAACTTAGGGTCGGTCAAAGGTGATCGTATCGCCATTCTTTCGAACAACAGCCACCAATATTTTGAAGCGTATATGGGCATTCCTGCCGGAGGCATGGTTATTGTGCCGCTCAACACCCGCCACGCTTTACCCGAGCTGTTGTACGCGCTTGAAGATTCTGGCGCAAAAATACTCCTCACAGACCGCAGCGACATTGGCCCGTTACAAGGCAGTGTTGATCGAGTGATCTCGCTAGATGAGCAGTACGAAGAGCTGCTAGCTGGGGCTGAACAGGCACCGCTCGGAGAAGATTCTGATGAAGAGGATCTAGCCGGCCTGTTTTATACCGGTGGCACAACCGGGGCCAGTAAAGGCGTTATGCTCACCCACCGGAATCTAATCGCTAATGCGTTCAATTGGTTATCTGCGGTACCCCAGAGCCCAAACGATAGATCCTTAGTAATGGCGCCAATGTTTCATGCAGCTGGCTCCAACGGTATTTTGGCCGCTATATGGCAGGGTTCCTGCCAAGTTGCCCTTAACACATTCGAACCGAAAACTGTTTTGCAGTTGATCGAAAAGCACAAAATTAACATCACCTTGGGCGTGCCCTCTATGCTCTCTGCCATAGCAGAAGAGCAGCACGTGAACCCTAAAGATGTTTCAAGTCTGGAGATTTTGGCCCACGGCGGCTCTCCCATAGCCACAGAGGTCATTAAGCGCTGTAGCCAAGCGTTCACATCAGCGCAAATGGTAGAAGTATATGGCGCGACCGAAACATCACCTTTGGCAACACTGCTAGGCAATGAAGAGCAGCTCATAGATGACCCAAAAGCGCGCTCTTGCGGGCGCTCTGTCATTGGCTGCGCCATTACGATTTGCGCGCCGGAAGGCCACGCACTGCCGACTGGCGAAGTCGGAGAGGTGGTCGTATCCGGTGCTAATATTATGAAGGGGTACTGGAATAAGGCCGAGCAAACCGCCGCAGTGCTTAAGGGCGGTGGTTATTGGACGGGTGACCTAGGCTATTTAGATACAGAGGGTTATCTATTTTTGGTGGATCGCTCCAAAGACATGATTGTCAGCGGTGGAGAGAACGTTTACTCCACCGAGGTTGAAGATATCTTGTATAAATTCCCCGGAGTTTTAGAGGCCGCAGTGTTTGGTGTGCCAGATCAAAAGTGGGGCGAGGCGGTGTACGCGGTAGTGGTGCCTCGGCCAGACGCGACAGACGTTACGCCTGAAGCGCTTATTGCGTTTTGCCGGGAACACATTGGTGGCTATAAGATACCAAAAGGTATCGACATACAGTTAGAGCCGCTGCCAAAATCAGGTCCAGGTAAAGTGTTAAAGCGCGAATTGCGCGCGCCTTTCTGGGCGGCAACAGACAGAAGCGTGAATTAAGCACGTGCAGAAGCTCATTCTGCTCGTACTGCTCATTCTCCCAAGTTGGGTGTTTGGCCAGAGTTTGATTGAGCAAAAGGTCCTCAACCAAAACGTTGGCGGCAAGGCGGTCGGCAGAGACTACTGGCTGTATACGCCCCAAAACCTAACGGAAAAACCTGCGCTGGTCGTTGTAATGCACGGCTATTCTGGAGACGCCCAAACAATTATGAGCTACTCCGGCATGAATGAACTGGCTGACACTCACGGCTTCATTGTGGCCTACCCGCAGGGCACGTTAGATGCGGATGAAAACGCGTTCTTCAACGTTGGCTATGAGTTCCACCAAGACTCTGAAGTGGACGACGTGGGCTTTATCGAAGCAATGGTCGCCAGTTTAGTCGTCGAGTATGGGGTGGACACAGAAAAAGTGTTTGCAACAGGCATGTCTAACGGTGGCGACATGAGTTATTTGCTCGCCTGCCGCTCAAGTAAAATTTTTCGCGCTGTGGCTCCAGTCGCCGGCTCGATGATGCAAACAATGGTTGAAAGGTGCGCGCCAGATCGACTCATACCAATTATGGCAATCAGTGGCACGGAGGATCCTGTGACACTCTACGCTGGAGACCTGCAAAATAGTGGCGGGTGGGGGGCATATATTGGGCAGGAGGCGAGCAAAGATTTATGGATCGCCATGCATGGTCTTGTTGAATCCTCCACAGTTGAATTGCAGGACATGCATGAACCAATAATAGTAGGTAACAGTACAGTTCAACTGCAACGTTTCTGGCGCAGCCAGGGCAAGGCTGAGGTTTGGTTTTATCGAGTGGACAACGGTGGCCATGATTGGCCCGGTGCTAAATTCGACTCTTGGTGGCAACCCACACGATACGCGGCGCTTTATGGCATGGGGTTCGGGAAAAACAAGGACATAGATGCGAGCGCAGAGATTTGGCGGTTTTTCTCCCATTGGATTGCGCAAGACAACGCCAATTATTAAGATCTTTCACCAGATGGGTGGCGTCACCAAGGTGTGGTCAGAGATTTTTCTTTGGGGCCGCTGTGCCAGATAACTCAATTGCCCTGCCGTTGATTTCTCGAAGTAACTCAATGTAGTTGATAGACGCTTTATAAAACTCTTCCATTTGTGCATGCACAATTTCTTTGTTAGCAAACAGTTTGTGCTCTGCGGCTAATAGCCTGAATGAATCCGGGTGTGTTCGGCTGAGTTCGCCAAAGTCCGAAGAAATTCGGAAAACCTGCCTGCCGAATAAAACTAACGATTCTTTTGCACTGTGTATTCGTTCTACTAACTCGTTCACTTCCTCTTCGTTCAACTTATTCTCCTCAAAGTTTATTGCGGTTTGCGCGTTTATTTCTTGAACGCAATTATTATTCGCGGACAAACAGTTTGCGAGGTGTGATGACGTTGATGGCCGAATTTTTACGGGAACAATACTTAGACAGCCCCTCGGATGGGGTTAGAAATTGCCGGCGTTAGGAAAAAGTGGTCTGCGGCGGATATTCACTGCTACGTCGCTGCTAACGTCAGGCACGTTTGTAGGTCGTTGGAGTGCGCCATCTAGAGAGCTGCTGTTTTGAGTTTTTGTTAAGACTTGTAGCCGCCCTTGGCTTGGCAAAGAGTAGTAAGGGATTTGTGTAGAGAGACTTAGGTAACACTCGTAAACGCGTTTGAACAGCCGAAGAAAAAGCGCTTCGGCGACAGCAAATTTTGGATGCTGCGGAAGCAATCTTTGCTGAAAGGGTCGAAGCGGTATTTCTTCGCCACCCGCCAGTCTACTGTTTAACTTGGATACTGCGCGATGCGCCGCTAAATTTCAGGCCCTGCGGGTCTAGCCCTAGGTGTATCAAACGGTATTCTCCTGCATCAATGTTTGCGGGTATTTGCCATTTTAGTGTGGCGACCAACGCCTCGCCTTCGGCGCGCCAGCGCACGGTTGTATCCCAATCGGCGTCGCTCACCAGCGCTTGCCAATTCCCAGCGGTTTTGCGCTCAACACTCATGAAGTTATTGCCGGTTACGTAGTTGGCGGTGGGGTTATGCGACCAAAATTCGACTTGGACAGTTTCACCTTTGCGGTACTCGGTTTTATCTTCGCTGTTCTTAGTTAGGGCGTCGCCATAGTTTGCGCCCTTAGGCAGTGCGGGTAGTGGGCCGGTTGGGCCAACATAAAGTTGCGCCTCCGCGGATTTGCCGCGCCAATCATCAAAGGGTGTGGTGGACACAACGGGCGTGCCAGCATTTAGGCCACTGGCTAGCTGGCTGGCAATTTGTTCGTAGGCCGGCAACGTCCAGCGACCATGTAGGGTATGGCCGCCCTCGTAGTGTTGAATTAAGTACTCTTCTGGCGTGGTGACATAGCCCGCGTAGCCGTTAGCATAGCCTGCAAGGACAATATGACTTGCCCAGTCATCTAGCTGGCTCATAACTGCCGCGCGTAAGCGTCGTCCGGCCATGGTTGTCACTTCAGTGGGTAGGGCCAGTATGACCAGCTGTCCTATGCGTGCAACCGTTACCGAGCGGATTTGCGATTGCAGAGACGGATTTCCCGTGCCCGTTTCAAACAAAATTGGCTTGGGCGCCTGGCACGCTTGCACAGACTTCGTCCACTTTGGCGCGCCAGTTAACCAGCGAATTAGGAGGTCTAAAACAACACGTTGTTTTGTCATGCCCTCGCTAAACAAGAAGTGCCCGCCACCGTCTTCGGTAGATCCTCCAGCGAAAGAGTAGCCGTAAGCCGACGGGCAGGTTGTTTGTGTGCCAGTGTGTGTGTAACTGTCGCTGACCTCATAGTTGGCAAGATTGACATATAGCTGTCGCGTCTCAATAGGGCCACTCAGAGCATCATTAGCATTGGCAAATAATTCCAGCGCGGTTTCTAGCTGTCGCTGACCCATAATTTGGGTTGTTTCAACATCGATTTCTCCCGGCCCCGTGTTATTCAGGTTCGTATTCGGAGTAACGTCACCCGGGTCGGCCTGTGCAAAGGCTGCGACGAAATCATTTTTATCGCTATAAGTAGTGCCGTGTAACTGCTCCATCTTTAGTGAGGCGTAGCCCTTGTGGTCGCCAGAAATAAGCGGGTTGTAGAAGTTCATAGCGGTAGGGTGCAGTGCGTACCAGTTGAGCACACCGATTGGCCCGGAGTCATCGACAAACTTTAATAAGGTCATCTCAGTAGGGGTGTTTTCCACGTACTGGTCGCGCTCTTCCTGTGGGTTTTCTAGGTAGGCCGTCACCGAGCGGTTAGCACCGGCGTCAGTTACGCGACCTTTGCCAAGTAAAATATTGCCGGGTTGTAGATCTTCGTGAGCGCTGACAATGGACGCAGTAATGCCTGCAACGATGACGGCGAAGTGTTCTGGATAAAAACCGCCATCTAAGCCGGTGTCCGAGCGCGAATGCCAGTAGCCACCTGGGCCAGCATGGGTGTGGGTGGCGCTGAGAATGACATTGTCGATGCTATAGGTGTCGCCGTAGCGCAATTGTAGCTGGTCGATCACACTCAAAGTTATGTGGTGTTCTACGCTGCCTATGTCGGCGCTGACGAAGACCAGTCGTTTAGTAGGGTCGTCAGCCTGAGCAATGACAAAAGCGCGAGCGCGTTGGCGAATATGCAAGCCTTCTGTTAACTGATCAGCGCGACCAAAGCCCCACATCTGAATGCCATAACTTGGGCCAGTAACATCAGCAATGCCGCGACCAATGAGGTAGGGGTCCGCCGCATTAAGGCTGCCCGACTGCATTATTAGTGTAGAAAGAAACGCGCACTTAAAAGCAAAGGTGCCGGCGGCGATGCGCATTTTAAGCTGGCTTATGATCATTCAAGTGGTCCGCGTGGAGATTCAGTACTCAAAGTGTACCACTGGGAGGGCTTTTTCTAATCAGTTCGCGGTTGTTGCAAAATCGCAGCGTACGCAGTAACTGAGACTTTCTCGACAATAAATGTAGCGGCTGGTAGGGTCAGGGCACATTTACTTTGGGAGGAGTGAGTATGAGCGAGTCAATGAGCGTGGAGCAAAAGCGCGCAGGTGCTGAGTTAGATCTGAGTAACCTTCATCCGGCTAATCCGAAACTATTTGGTGAGGAGCGCATTCTGCCTTACTTCGCCAAAATGCGAGCGGAGCAGCCAATACATTACTGTAGCGATAGCCCTTATGGGCCATACTGGTCGGTTAGCCGCTACGCTGACATTAAGGCCACTGACCAAGACCACGTGAACTTTTCCTCCGACGCCATATTTGGTGGCGTACAAATCGACGACGCCATTGTCGGCGATGTAAATAGCGACTTTTTTGTCAAAAGTTTCATCACCATGGATGCGCCAGATCACAGTTCCCAACGCAAGGCGGTGAGTAAGATTGTCGCCCCCGGCAGTTTGATGAACTTTGAAAGCTTGATCCGAGAACGTACCACTACGCTGCTCGACACTTTGCCCGTAGGTGAGACATTCGACTGGGTAGAAACGGTATCTATCGAGTTGACCACTATGATGCTGGCCACTTTGTTCGATTTTCCCTTTGAAGATCGCAGTAAGCTTACGCGCTGGTCAGATGTGACAACTGCTGAACCGGGTTCCAAGATTGTTGGCAGCCAAGAAGAGCGCGTGGCCGAATTGATGGAGTGTTTGATGTACTTTAAGCGCTTGAAGGAAGAGCGCAAAGACGGCCCGCCAGCTTTCGATTTAGTCACTATGCTCGCCCAAGATGCCGCCACGGCAGATCAGCCAGACTCAAATTTCTTGGGTAATTTGCTGTTGCTGATTGTTGGTGGCAATGACACTACGCGCAATACCATGAGCGCCAGCATTAATGCTTTTCACCAGTTTCCCGAGCAATTTGCCAAGCTGCGAGAGAATCCAGATCTGCTAAATAATGCCATTTCTGAAATTATTCGCTGGCAGACACCGCTTTCGCATATGCGCCGCACGGTGATAAACGACACCCACATAGGTGAGCAGGCAGTTAAGAAGGGCGACAAGATTGTGATGTGGTATTACTCGGGTAATCGTGATGAGCGCATGTTTGAAAACGCAGACAGCATAGACATTACTCGAGCCAATGCGCGCAATAATATTTCTTTTGGTTTTGGTGTGCACCGCTGTTTGGGTATGCGTTTGGCAGAGATGCAAATGCGTGTGCTGTGGCAAGAAATTATGACCCGTTGGCAGCGCATAGAAATTGTCGGTGATGTGACGCGGGTAGAATCTAACTTTATCAATGGCTATGAAAGTATGCCTGTACGCATTGTGGCCTAAAAATATGGTGGGTTTCTCTCATGAGAAAGCACATGTTGAAAGGTTAAGTGTCAGCGCTTGCGCTCAGCGAGCGTCACTCTTTACTTGCTAAAACTTGCTAAAACTTGCTAAAACTTGCTAAAACTTGCTCAGTGATCAGGTCAACCATCGGCCACATAATGTGATCTAAAGCGGAAGAGGGCGATTGTTTGTTTGAGCCAAAGCGAGCGATCACTAATTCATTTGCTGGGTCTATGTAGAGGACCTGGCCATGAGCGCCCCTAGCTACCGGGCAAACACGATCTTGCAAATGACGCACCCACCATTGAGAGCGGTAGGACCAATTTTTAAAGGTGGGCACTTTGGGGTTAGATGGTTGACCGCGAGCAAACTTGGCTAAATCCCCGCCTGCAAAAATGCTGTCAATTGCGCGTTTGGGTATTACTTGTTTGTCACCCACCTTACCTTGTAGGCGCATGAGTTCACCAAATCTGACTAAGTCGCGTAGCGTGGTACTGCACGTTGTTTCGCTGCCCGCGTCGTCAAGCATGTAGTAACCGTCGCGCTCAGCACCCATGTGTTGCCAAATTTTTTCAGATACCAGCGTGGCTAAATCTTTGTTGCTTGCACGCCTGACCAACCAACCGAGGACAAAAATATTCGGTTCTCTATAAGCGAAAACTTCGCCATGGGCACCGCCGGATTTTATGTTGGGTAACACATCAGCAATAGACTCCGGGGTTGCGCCGCTTTTAGAAGGTGCCATGCCCATGGCTCTAAGGAAACGCCAAATCTCTGATTTTGGGTCCGTATAGTCCTCATGAAATGCCATGTTAATTTGCATGTCCATGACTTGGCGTACTGTGGCGTCTGCCCAAGCGGACTGCGCGAGTTCTGGTATTAGATCAGTGACAGGGGCGTACTCATCAAGTTTGCCTTCATCAATTAGACACTCGGCAATGGTGCCTACAAAGGATTTGTTAGCGGATTGAAGTATGTGAGGTTTGCTGGGTGAGCTTGCGCCGAAGTAGGTTTCGTAAACTAATTTACCCGCGTGTAGTACCGCTATGGCATCTGTGCAGGTGCTGCTCAGCGTATCTTGCCAAGTAAAGGTTTCACCGAAAGTGGTGGTCACGGTTGTGTTGTCTAGATTAAGAGTAGGGCCTTGTCTTAGTTCACGCGCAGCTTTGGGACCACACCAAAAAGATTTAGTGGGCACCAATTGTTGAATATTTGAAAAGCTCCAACGCAGCTTTGGCCAGTCGTAGTAAGAGCCGTCATTGAAGCGCACAATTTGCTCTTTGGTTGGCGGAAACCCTTGCATCCAATAGTTAGGGTCTTGTGTGAGTTCTTCTAAAGTAGGGTTGGCCATTGGGCGAATCTAGCATATCTATCAAATATTACGAATCCTGTTAACGTAGGTGGCGCAATTACTGGGATACAGGGGTTAATCATGGCTAACAAGGCTTCATTCAAACGTGCACGTCCAGCAGCGCCAAATCAATCCGTTTTATTTAATTGGGTAAAAGAGTTAGTCGAGCTCACCGAAACGTTTCCTGAGTTTCGACGTTTCGGCACAGCTGGGGATGCAGCCGGTAGACAGTGGATTATTAAAACCCTCCAGGGTTTAGGTATTGAAAACATCACTGAGCAAACCTATCCGGTGACTGTGCGGCATTACCATCAATGGCAACTCAGTGTTGGCGGCCACGAGGTCGAATGCTTCTTTATGAACGGTTCTGAATTCACTGACGCAAATGGTGTGGAGGGCGAACTTATCTACATTGGTGACAAGGTGGATCCAGAGCAAGACTTAACCGGCAAAATTGTCCTCTTCGATTTAAAAAGCGGTCCTGCAATGAAGGGCGGTGCATTCAGCCATGTGTCTGAGTACACCTACGATCCTCAAGGAATATTGCCGGAATCTACAGTAGGCGGCACAGGTGGCCCAGCACCGTCTAATTTCCCATCTCCATACTACGAAGCAGCGCGGCAGGGGGCGTTGGGGTTTGTCGGCATTTTTGCTAACAGGCCCTCCAATGTAGACAGCTTCTTCGCAGATCCAACCGGCATGGTACAAACAAAAATCCCCGGGCTATTTCTAAAAGACTCCTCAGGCAAAGCGTTGCTAGAACAATTGCGTGAGCAGCCAGCAGGGTTGCGCGGCAAGATTACGCTTTTGGGCGAATCTGAAGAATCTACCAGCGGCAATATTATCGTCCACGTACCCGGACAAAAAAGCGAGGCCATGCTGGTAAATACCCACCACGACGCAGGCTGGTCTGGGGCTGTTCAAGACGCTTCAGGAGTAGCCGTGGTCATGGGGCTAGCCGCTTTTTATAGCCAGTTTCCCTCCAACTACATTCAAAAAGATTTGTATTTTGTTTTCAACGGCTGTCACTACAACTGGAACTATCCATTTGGCGCGAATCAGTTTGCGGACATGAACCCAGACATTATGCAGCGACTGGTGTTGTGTTTTGGTGTGGAGCACATCGGTAAGCGTTTTATTGGTGTGGACGGAAAAATGGTGGATACCGGCGAGGTAGAACCAAGATTTATTTGGGCGCCGCGGAATAAGATGTTGTTTAACGCAGCGGTCAGTGCTGTTGAGAATAATGATCTGCATTCAACTGCAATTACTAAACCAGGGGCTATTCCGCTCTATGGCGAAACACAAAGTTATTTCCTTGGCGGCATACCGTGCTTTTCAATTATGTCTATGCCTGAATATTTATTCTTCGCAGATGACACTATAGATAAGGTGGCGGAAGATCAGCTAGTGCCTGTTATGAGCACGGTGCTGGATATAATGGATACGGCAATGTACATGCCGAAAACTTGGATAACCCACATTGATAAGTGATTGCCTCGTGAGCGCAGAGCTTTGGCAAGAATGACAAGGGCCGGTATTTGACGTTCTTTGAATTTAACTAAAGAAAAAAACCGACCTAGGCGGCCGGTTTTTCTTTCTTCATAGAAAACTTTCTATCGGATAGAAAGTTACTGTTGCTGCTGAATCATCAGGTGAGATTGATGCAGGTCGTTAACGCAGGTTGCAGCAGGCTGCATGCCAGCTTTAGCCATTGCCGTTGGCATCGCGCCGCTTCGAACGCTGTCCATTAACGTAGCCATGTCACTGGTCGCTCCGGTAAACATGCCGACATAGTCAAAGCCACTGATGCCGAAAGCCGGTACGAAAATACTGCTGGCAACATTGGCACCAGTTGTCTTATTCATTAGCTTCGTCATCTTAGGCACAAACTCCATTGCGTCTTGCATGGTCTTACCGTCGTTCAACTGACAAACGCTAGTAATAAGCGGCTTTTCCTGGACGGTAGGTATTGGTCCACCAACATTACGCACGCCGAGAATCACTGGCTTGTCACAAGTAACCATGCCGTAAAATTCCCCAACCACTTTCTGACCCTTCGTGCCAAAAACTTCATTGCTCGCGTAGTAATCTACCCAGGTAGGGAAGTAGTTAACCCAACGCACATCAGCTTCATCGTAGGGAGGGTTGATTGCGATGGCCTCCCATAGGTAGCTGTTCATTTTTAGATTGTTTGTGGTGGCAAATTGGTTGACGGTACTTTTACCAAAAGCCACTACGTCAGCAGGACTGACACCTTCGTTTAGTGTGCATTCGTAGATTACGGAAACAGCGCCATTAGTTGGAGCGTGATGATCTGCAACGCTTTGGGCTGAGATTGTCAGCGCGCAAAGTATAAGTATGATTTTTTTCATTATTATTATCCTTATTATTGATTATTATTATTTTTCGCGAAGTCGCTCTTAGAAGTTATACTGCTGTCGCTGGGTGCTCAAGGTTTTATATGGCATAAGTTGCTATGTGTGGCGTTGAGAGTGCTGCAAAAGGCAGCAATAGAGGTAGGGGCATTCGGGGCGCGAGTGATACGGTTCTGGGGAAATTTAAGCAATGATTAGCGAATAAAATGATTGATCGGCACCAGGGGTCTGATGCCGATATCAATATACGGTCGGCGCGCAGTTTAAGCTGTAGCCGCGGACTGGCTAGCTCTGCGGCGTAGCAGCACACCTGCACGGTAGTAGTGAAAGATACTCCAGGCGATTATCACCAAGGTACTCATAAGCGCGTAGCGCAAGCTGTCGTCGCCATAAGCAGGTACAAACAGGTCACTCAAAAACCCGACCGCAAATGGCCCCAGTCCCAAGCCAACAATGTTAACCACGAACAAGTTGATGGCCGCGGCGACCGAGCGCATATGCAGTGGTGTTTCATTCTGAATAAGCGCGAAGCCCGGTGCGATGTACACCGTGCCCAGCGCGGCAGGTATGACATAGGCCCATAGTGCGCCGGAAGCGGTTTCCGCTACAAAAGCGAAGTAGAGCATTGGGATGGTGAAAATGCTGGCAATGCCAATTACCCAAGGTAGCCATTGAGGCCCCCAGATGCCCGCAAGGTAGTCTGCGATACGACCGCCCATGTAGATGCCCAATGCGCCGCCAACACCAATGAGTAAAGCCAAATAGCTGCCCACGGCGCCTGTGCCCATCTCGTGTATACGTACCAAATAAATTGGTACCCAAATTACCGATGCGTAGCCAGTAAACGCAACTAACGTGCCGCCGATGATAATGTTGCGCAGTATGTGGTGGCCCCAGAGGAACTTAACGACTTCCAAAAACGGCGGTGGGGCCTGTATTTCTTTGATCTGCTCCGAATAACCTCGGGGCGGCTCTTTGACGGTGTAACGCACTAGGGCGGCCAATAAAATGCCCGGCAAGCCCACAACAACAAAAGCGGTGCGCCATCCATACCATTCATTAATCCAACCACCCACTAAGAAACCAATCAAAATGCCCCAATTAATACCGGTACCAAAAATAGCCATAGCCGTGGCGCGACGCTCCGGTGGGTATAGGTCAGCAATCATTGAGTGCGACGGCGGGTTAGAACCGGCCTCGCCAACGCCGACACCGATGCGTAGCAGCAGCAACTGCACAAAATTTTGCGCCGCACCGCAAAGGGCGGTCATAAAGCTCCAGGTGAAGACAGAAAACGTGATGAGGTTGCGGCGATTGCGACGGTCAGCCCACATGGCCATAGGCATGCCTAGGGTGGCGTAAAAGAACGCGAACATAATGCCGGTCAATAGGCCTAACTGAGTGTCAGAGATCAGCAACGATTCTTTAATCGGCTGGCCCAAAATCCCCATAATTTGGCGATCCACATGGCTAGAGGTAAAAACCAACACCAGCACGAACAAAGTGTAGCTGCGTTGGCGTTCAGTAATTTCAGGTTCGTTAGGGTTTTGCAAAACAAATTCTCAAGCAAATAAAGGCGTGCATTGTGACATTGACGGTGGGGTTGTCATAGGGGGCGAGAGGGTGTTGGTGGAAAGGCTATGGTGAGTCAAGAGGTGCTTGCTTTTCATTAAGCTAGTGGTCATTCAAATTGAAATAGCTATTCAAAAGTACTAGCCGGCGGGCTTTGGTTTGATCTAGCAACGCCCTGTTGGCTTATCAGTAAATTTAAGCCGTTCATCTGAAGTAGGTGCGTAACCGTTAAAGCGTCTACGAGGATCGAGCCTGTGACTATCAGCCGAAGCGCACTGAGATCTCAGATCTCTTAGACATATAAAGCAGGCGGTTAAAAACTCTAGGGTGGGGATGAGAAAAAGAGCGAACGGCCATATATGGATGGCGGCACAAGAATTTTATAATGCTGGAGAGTTATTATGGAACGCAGAATATGTAAATTTTGACGCCTATTTGGGCCCACTATTAGTGAATTATGCATTCTCATGTGAGTTAAGCCTTAAGGCCTCTGAAGGTAAGGTTAAAGGCTCTGAAGTTAGCCCCGAAGGGATATTGTCTCCGGTAAATATTGAATCGGTTGTTCGGGGGCATGACTTGAAATTGATTTTTGAAAAGTTGGAGCAGGAAACACAACGAGTGATTAAATTGGAGTTCGTGTCTTCGACAAACCAACAATTAATTCCTCTCTTAAGGGAATGCGCCAACTACTTCGAAAACGGCCGTTATTCATTCGAAAAAAAAGCAAGTGGCTACAATCTGACAAGCGTTCGCACATTGGCAAAAGGTTTGTTGGATGCAGTTAGAGCTTTTGGGATTAGTCAAGGCAACCAATGATAGCACCGTTTTTTTTGCGTATAACAGATTCAAACTATCCGATTTAATACCAGGGCATTTTGACCGGCAAGAGTACGATATGCATTTGTTACCGTATTTTGAAAAAGGGCAGGCCCTATTTCTAGGCTGTAGATTCGGTGGTAACTTTAAGTTTATTGTTCCCCCAAGGTATCGGAAAGACAACCATTATCTGTTGGGTAAGGGTTATTCCGGTCGCCTTCATTACCTTTGTATTATTTATCCAGCTATCAGTTCCCCCAGTTTTTTAATAAACTTCTCGGCTTTTCTAGAATGAGTAGTTTATGCAGTCATCTATTGTCATTGAAGCGAAGTTCCGCGGTCCACCCGATTCAGGTAATGGCGGGTATATTAGTGGCGCTTTTGCAGGGCACCTTTTAGCGCTAAGTGGTGTACCAAGTGACGGGGCCGGTGATGCGGTGCAGGTCACGCTTCGTGCGCCTACGCCTCTTGATTTGGAGATGCAGGTGGTTGGTGTAGATGCTGATCACTTAGATGTGATGCAGGGCGAGGTTTTGATTGCTCAGGCCGAGCGTATTGAACTTGATTTAGATGTGCCTACGCCGCCGTCCTTTGCTGACGCCGCTGCCGCTGTTGGTGAGTCGCCTGCTTTAATGCCGGGACTTAATTCTCTTGTTCCTGGTGGATTAGGTTTTCATCCCATTTGTTTTTGTTGTGGCGCGGATGTGGATGCCTCTGAAGGCTTGCGTGTGTTTGCTGCGCCTGTTGAAGGGTTTGATGGGGTCGCTGCTGCATGGCAGCCGGATGCTGCGTTTGCCGATGACGAGGGTTTTTTGCCGTCTGCGGTTGTTTGGGCTGCGCTTGATTGCCCCGGGCAGTTTGCCTTTATGAATGATGGCATTCGTACCGGCTTGTTGGGACGTATGACCGCCAAGATTCTGAAGCCGGTTGCCGCTTCTGATCAGATTGTTGTTATTGGCTGGTGTATTGGCATTGAGGGTAAAAAACACTTTGCGGGTACTGCTATGTTTAACCAGCAGGGCGAGTGCTGCGCAGTATCTAAACAGGTTTGGATAGGGCGGCAGGACTAGTCGTCTTTCGGTGCAGGAGCCGCAAGCGTTGCGAGAGCTGTAAAAGCCTCTGAAGTCGCAAGTTGCGCTGACAGTGACCTATGCGTTAATACTGTATACAAATAGTCTGAGGGGATTGGTTGATGAAAATTCGCACAGTTGCGGTTGGCTTTTCATTATTGGTTGCGGGGCTAGTTGTTGGCTTGCTTCTGGCCGGTCAACTTTACAAAGCTACAGACTTACCTACACCAGCAGGCGCGAGTAAAGCGCTACAACAAGCAATTATTGATGCGGGCAAACCTGACGTTGCTTTGAGCAAATTGTTGGTGCCTCGGAGTGTGGATCAATGGCATAGCGCAATTGCGCTGCGCGCTGAAAGCCGAGCAGTTTCTCTTGATGAGTTGGCCACCGATCTTAATGTGACGATTACTCGGGACGTTATTGCCGGCGTTGCCGTGCATCGAGTGGTGCCTAATGATGTGGTTCTTGGCAAGAGTCTGTTCATTTATATTCATGGTGGGGCTTATGTCTTTGGTGGCGGCGATGCCAGTGTGTCTGAAGGTGCTTTAATTTCTGCGCGTTCTGGTATTGCTACCATTTCTATTGACTACCGTATGCCCCCTGATCACCCGCATCCTGCTGCGGTGACGGATGTGGAGAGGGTTTATCGTGAGTTATTGAAAACTCATGATGCTGTCAATATGGGTATGGGGGGGACTTCTGCGGGTGGCGGTTTAAGTATGGCTGCCGTGCATCATTTCAAGGCTTTGGGTTTGCCTGTTCCCGGCGCACTGTATTTGGGTACGCCTTGGGCAGACTTGACTAAAACTGGCGATACGCTCTTTACTATGGAAGGTATTGATCGAGTTTTGGTGACTTATGATGCCTTGTTAGAAGCCGCCGCAATGCTCTATGCAGATGGCGTGGATTTAACCGACCCCTTACTGTCGCCAGTTTATGGTGACCTTGTTGGCTTCCCCGCGACTTATTTGGTCACCGGTACTCGAGATATGTTTTTGAGCGACACGGCCAGAGTGCACCGCAAACTGCGCAATGCAGGGGTGGCGGCTGACCTTAATGTGTATGAGGGACTATCCCATGCGGAGTACGCGTTTGTTGCTGACTCTCCAGAGCACGAGGCCACTTACAGAGAGCTGGCTGAGTTTTTGCGCCGGCATATTAATTAGTAAAAGCTGGTAGAAGTGAGCAACAGTTAGTAAAAACCAGGTGGCGCTAGAGAGCTTCATCATTTTGTTTGACCGGCTTTGTTGCCGGTTGGGCCAAGTTGCTTTTCGCTTCTGCTTGAATCAGTTTTAACCCAAGTTACTGTTGTTCAATTAAGCTTTGAACAGTTCTGTTTCGATGTCTGCAAATGCTTTAAATTCTACTGCGTTGCCGCTGGGGTCGTGAAAGAACATAGTCGCTTGTTCGCCTACTTGGCCGGCGAATCTAATGTGTGGTTCTATAATGAATTGTATTTCATTGGC
Organism: Pseudomonadales bacterium; assembly: GCA_028228615.1. Taxonomy (GTDB): domain Bacteria; phylum Pseudomonadota; class Gammaproteobacteria; order Pseudomonadales; family Azotimanducaceae; genus UBA4421. Next base: position 23,756 of record JAOJBS010000007.1, read on the forward strand.
AATCAGCCGGTCGCGCAGCCCTTTCCATGTGTCCATTTCTAACACCACGCCAAAGTGGGGGATGGGTACGTCGTGGCCATCTACGGCATTGCTGGGGTCAACTTTGTTGGCAGTGCTGGTGGCTACCTCATGGCACACCAATTGATGTCCAAATAGGTTGAAGTCTATCCACTCACTGCTGCGTCTACCTATGCCGCAGCCCAATACATTGGCATAAAAATCTTCTGCGGCGTCTAGGTCTGTTACCGGAATAGCGAGGTGAAATGGCGTGAGCTGCATATTGTGGAACCTATATCTTCTGCCGTTTTGGCAAGAGGTTGAATGTGACCGAGAGCGGCAGAGTTTTGTCTGCGAATTGTCTCGGCCGGGCTAGCGCGAAAGATAACAAATGAGCGCTTAAATATCCTCAGTACTTTTTATCAGTACTTTTTATCAGTGCTTTTGCTAGTTTTTTGGGCCAGTACTTTTTGTTAACGGGTTCTAATGGCGTTGTTTATTGGGTTTTTTCAACGTTTTATTTTGGGTGACTAAAGAAAAGTTCTGAGTGGTGAAAGAGTTCCTCTCAGAGCACTTGACGCTAATGGAAGTCTCTAGACTTAAACGGTGTTTCATGGGCTTGTACATCTTCCAACAATTCACTGGCGTCTTCTACGTGTCCTGCCACCACATGAATCACTCGGCCTTCGCGCTCTACAACGCCTTTAAACTTGAGCAATTGGCCTTGCAGTAACGCGGCGCGAAAGCGGGCCATAACGGTGGCCCAAATAATAATGTTGGTATTGCCAGTTTCATCTTCCAAGGTTAAAAACACCACACCGCTGGCGGTGCCTGGGCGCTGTCTGCCTGTGACTAGTCCAGCGATACGAATCAGTTGTCCTGATCTGCACTCCTCTAAATCTTGTGCGTGGCGGAAGCCTTTTAATGTGGGGTGGTTGCGCAGCAGTGCCATGGGGTGGGGGCCTAGGGTTAACCCTGTGTAGCGATAGTCGTTGAGCATGTCTTCGCTCACCGTGGGGGTATTCAAATAAACGTTTTCATTATGCATGGCGTATTGTTTTTGTGGGCGCTCCAAAGCTAATGGTGCTTCTATGCCGGTAACATCCCAGTGGGCTTGATGTCGGTGGCCGACTAATCCGGCTAATGCCCCGGAGCGTGCAAGAAAACTCAACTGTTGATCATCTAAACCTGCACGCCGCGCTAGATCTTTAGCGTTGGAAATGTGGGCGCTGTTTTGTGCGGCGCAAATGCGCTCGCCAGCTGCGCGGTTTAGGCTTTTCACCAAACGTAACCCTAAACGTAACACGGGTTGTTTAAGCGGCTGCTCTGGGGGTTCTAATGTGTGATCCCATTGACTAATGGCGACATCTATTGGGCGTACTATTACATGGTGACGTTTGGCGTCTTGTATCAGTTGTGATGGGGAGTAAAAACCCATGGGCAAGCTGTTGAGTAAGCCTGCGTAAAATGCAGCGGGTTGGTGGCACTTTAACCATGCCGAGATATATACCAGTAGCGCGAAACTGGCGGCGTGAGATTCTGGGAAGCCGTATTCGCCAAACCCTTTCATTTGATTGAATATGCGCTCGGCGAATTCTTCGCTGTGTCCGTTGTCACGCATGCCGTTAATCAGCTTCTCGCCAAAGTGTTCTAGGCCGCCGCGCTTTTTCCATGCCGCCATGGCTCTGCGTAGTTGATCCGCTTCTCCGGCGCTGAACCCGGCTGCCACCATGGCCAGTTCAATAACCTGCTCCTGAAATATAGGAATGCCTAATGTGCGCTCTAACACTTTACGCACGCCGGGGCTGGCGTAGGTGACAGGTTCTAACCCTTGGCGACGGCGTAAATAGGGGTGCACCATGTCGCCTTGAATGGGCCCTGGCCGCACAATGGCCACTTCTATCACTAAGTCGTAAAAGTTTTGTGGTTTTAGCCTTGGCAACATGGCCATTTGTGCACGGGATTCAACCTGGAAAACGCCCACACTGTCGCCGGTTTGCAGCATTTGATAGGTGGCTTTGTCTTCGGCGGGTATTTGCTGAATGGTGAGCGGACTCGATACTTGGCCGCTGCTGTAACACAGGTCTAAGGCTTTGCGTATGGCGGTTAACATACCCAATGCCAGTACATCAATTTTTAGCAGGCCTAAAATTTCTATGTCTTCTTTGTCCCATTGAATGACCGTGCGCTCGGGCATGCTGGCATTTTCTATGGGCACCAGTTGGGTGAGGGGGCCGCTGGAGATAATGAAGCCGCCCACATGTTGAGACAGGTGTCTGGGGAAACCTAAAATTTCGTTAAAGAAGCGAAAGAACTGTGTGGCTTGTGGGCTTTCTGGGTCTAGGCCTATTGAGCGGAAGCGCTCGTCCAACACATCTTTGTTGTCCCACCAGGCAATAGACTTAGACAATAGTTCTAGTACGCCAATGTCCAGCCCAAGGGCTTTACCCACGTCGCGTATGGCGCTGCGTGGGCGATAAGTAATCAGTGTGGCGGCCAGTGCTGCACGCTCGCGGCCATAACGCTTATAGATATATTGAATGACCTCTTCGCGCCGCTCGTGTTCAAAGTCCACATCAATATCCGGCGGCTCTTTACGCTCCATGGAAATAAATCGTTCAAACAACAGGTGCATGCGGGCGGGGTCTACTTCGGTAATAAATAGGCAGTAACAAACCGCCGAGTTGGCTGCCGAGCCGCGACCTTGGCAAAGAATATTTTGGCTGCGGGCAAATTGCACAATGTCTTGTACGGTTAAAAAGTAGTGTTCGTAATTCAGTTGCGCCACTAACAATAACTCTTTTTCTATCAGTGCCAGCGTGTCTTCGGGTATGCCTTGGGGCCAGCGCTCTTGTGCCCCTGCAAAGGTCAGTTGGCGCAAGTAGGCCTTAGGGGTGAGGTGTGGGGGCACTAAATCTTGTGGGTACTCATAGCGCAGTTCCAGCATGTTGAATTGGCAAAGGTCGGCAATTTTTATGCTTTCAGCCAGCATTTCCGGTGGGTATAGGGTGGCTAGTTCTTGTAGTGGACGCAGGGTGCGCTCGGCATTGGCAAAACCTTGGTAACCCAGCTCATGCACATTGGTGTTCAGTTTTATGGCAGTGAGCACATCTTGCAGTGGCTGACGCTCAGGGCAGTGGGTGTGCACATCATTGCTCGCCACTATGGGTAAACCCAAGCGCGAAGACAGGGTAAGCGCATGGGCAGTTTTATCTAAATCTTGGCCGTCTCTAAATAGCTCTAGCGCAATCCATAGCCGGCTAAACAATGCTTTTAACGCTGCGCCAGTTTGTCCTTGAGCTTCAATGCTTTGTCCTCCTGGAACCCATAACGCCAAGCAGTTTTTTAAGCCCCAGCGGAAATCCTCTAAGTACACTTGGTAGGTGCCTTTTTCTGAGCGGCGGCGTAATTTGCTGATGAGGGTTGAAAGCTGACCATAAGCGGCTCGATCTGGAGCCAGCAAGATCAGTTTGTCGCGTCCGCTAGCAATGTTCGGGTTGCTTGAATGTGCGTCTTCCTCTTCTGCAAAGTCAGGGGTAATGATGAATTCCGAACCTATGATCAGTTTCATGCCGCATTCTTGTGCGGTTTTATGGGCTTTGACTAAGCCTGAGTATGAGCATTCATCGGTGATGGCTATGGCTTTATAGCCCAGCTCATAGGCGCGCTGAACCATTTCCTCTGGGTGTGATGCACCACGCAAGAAACTGTAGTTGCTGATGCAATGTAGCTCTGCAAATGCTGGCGGTGGTTGTGGGCTATTCGTTGCATTCGAATCTGTATTTGAATTTAAGGTTAAACCTAATGCGGTATTTAAGTCTTTCATGCGAAATAACCGTGTAGGTACCACTGGTTTGCAGCGGTTTTGCCGTGACTACTTGTGCCAGTCTGTTTGCTCGGCGATTCGGTGAAGGCCCAGCAAAGCGAGCCGTGTTTGTGCTTTGCAATGTAGTAGTCGCGAAAAATTGTGCTCTGCTTGGGCTCTAGGTGAAAATTACTTTGAATCCGCTCAGGCCCTTGGAGTAGCTCTAATTCTGCAAAAGCGATCTGCCGAGGTGGCGAAAACAGCCATAACGGGCGTTTACCCATAAGCTCTGGGTTGGCAATTAAATGTTGTTCTGTTTTGTGAGCGCTGCTTTTAACACTCCTTTTGGCACCACTTTTTCTTTGCCTGCTTTGGGCTTTTTGTAGTTGTGGCTGTAGTTTTGGCTGTGATTGAGGGCGTAGTTGAGGTTGGCTACTGTCTTGTTGCCAGGCTTTTTCCGGCGTGTATTTTTGCACGGGTTGTATGCTGCGGCAGGTATTTGGTCCTAGGCGTGCGGTGAGTTCATCTACTAATTCTGTAACCAGTCCCGTGGCGCTTTCTGTACTGCCAAATAGATCGCTATTTATGGCTTGAAGTGGGGCGATGACCTTGGCTTTGAGGCCAATGGAGAGTACTTCGCCCGGCAATTTGATGTTTTCTAACTGCAGATGACTCAGGCGCATAAAGTCGCCTTGGCGCTGCTTGCCACCGGCAAAGCCCACTTCAACGTTGATGCCGTTGCCGCGAAATGGCGCAAACTGCCATTCCAAGCTGACACAGGCTAACTGCCGGGCAATCAGCCAATGTTGTAGTTGCTGAGCCAAGTAGGGCATAGGCCCTTGCAGCAACACGGTTTTATTCATTATGGGTTTGAGCAGGTGCAGTTGCTGGGCAAAGTTGTTGCTGGGTTGAATGCCGTTTCGCGGCTCAACTAAGTCACCCTCAAGACGCCGTAAATAACGCACCAGACTTTGCCCAAAACGCTTACCTAGGCTGGCTTTTGGCAATGCGATCAATTGCCCAAGGGTATAAATGCCCATATTGGCTAGGTGCTCAATGACGCGTTCTTTAACGTTATGGTGGCTTAAACCAATGCTGTGCAGCGGTACGCTATGTAGTTGTGTGGCGTTTGCACGGGCTAAGGCAACGGCGGCTTGTGGGGTGTGTGCTAAACGCGCAACACATTCATGGCCCATTTCTTCGCAAAGTTGGATGGCTTTCATAACCAGGCGCTCTTTACCTTGCCAAAGTCTTAAGCTGCCTTGAATTTCTATCAAAATGCAGTCTGGGGCTTCAAGGCTGACCATGCTGCTGAAGCGGTATAAGCATTGCCCAAGTGCATCTAAACGGTTGAACTCTCGAGCTTTGTCTCGAGCAAAGTAGGCAATTTCCGGGCTAATGCTGTGGGCGGTGGCTAATGAGCAGCCCAGTACAATACCTTCAGCTTCAGCCGCGGCATTGGCCAAGCTGACACGGTTTTCTTCTAATATGACCGTTGCCGGTTCTGGGTTTGTTGGCTCTGTTGCTTCTTGGCTTGGGGCTGTTTGCGCTGTTGATTGTGCAGCTGTTCGTGCAGCTGTTCGTGCAGCGGAGATCTCAGGAGCAAACACATCTAAGGGCAGCTTAGGAAAATAAAGGGCAAGCCACAGGAGTGGTGCAGGGGGCTGAGATCTGGGTTTGGCGGACATAGGGCAGTGCTTACTTTAATGCAGCTTTAATGAAGCTTTAATGAAGAGAAGGCGCGGAGGTGTTTGTGCTATTACCTTCGCTGAAGCCTTCCACATAACTTTCTACATAGTCGTCAAAAGAGTCCTCAAAAGAGTCTTCAGAAGAGCCTGCAGAGCTAACTTTGGTGAAGTTGTCGTCACGTTGCTTTTGTAGCGCCTCTTGCAGCGCTTCCTGCTGAAACTGTAATCCTTGCCACTGGTCCCGCCATAACGACAGTTTTTGCCTCACCGCATGGGCAGAGGTGTATTGGCTTTGGGTGACAGCAGCTATGGGCAAGGTTAAACCTTTGACCGGCCAGCCGCCTCGGCGCTTTATAATATCTACAGATAAATGTAGGGGATCTTTGCCTGGGCTTAACGCCAGCCGTAGCTCGGCTAAGCTTGCTTTGCTACTGGCTTCTATTGGGCGAAATAGCACACTTAACGTTGTGCCTTGTTTGGCTGCCAATTGCACTCGGCGAGTTTCTTTTAATGACAGTTTGCGCTCATCTGGCCAGACTAAAACCGCGCCACAGCTGCCTGATTTACAGGTGCGCTCCATAGCCCACAGCATTTCTTCATGAGACTTTGTGTAGATGAGTAAGATCTTACTGCTGTCTATGCCCGCAGCTTCTAAGGCTGGTGCATAGGGCGTGAAGGGCGGGTTGATCCAAGCCAGCCAGCGATTCTCTGCAAGCGTAGTTAACGCAGGTAACAGTAGGCGCAGTTCGCCAATGCCTGCGTGAGGCAAAATGAAGTCCACTAAGCCTGCATTGGGCCAGCCGCCCCCTGCAAGGCAGTCATCTAATGCGCTATAGCCGCTGGCAACGGTGTGGGTGGCCGAGGCTTTGGTCAGATCTTTGCCGCGCCACAGTTGTGGGTGCTTGAGCAGATCTGCATAGGCTTGTTTAGAGGCTTGTGTGGGGGCTTTTGTTTCCGAACCTTTGTTTATTTTTGAAAGCTCTTTTGTTTTTGAAGCCTCCTTTGTTTTTAAAGTTTCTTCTATTTTTGAAACTTTTAGGCCATTGGTTGTGGGTTCTTTTTTGGATTCCTTTATAGACTCTTTTATAGGTTCCTTTATAGGTTCTTCTATGAGTTCTTCTATAATCTCTTTTTGGGGTTCTGGCGTCCGCTTATGCGCCTGATTGTATAAGAGGCCTTGGCTTGGGCTCTTTTTAGGTGGGGAGCTAGGTGGGGAGCTAGGTGGGGAACTAGGTAAAGAGCTAGATGATGCACTAGATGGAAAGCTAGGCGTCATTTTTGGTGTTATTTCAGGCGCAGCAAAGGGCAGCGTTGTCTGTATAAAGGACTGCTGCATAAGCGCTGGCTGCACCATAGTATTGGCTACTGTTTTGCCTGCTGTTTGATTTTTTTTATGAATTGGCATGCTTGTAAATTACAGTTACTGGATAAATATACAGTATCTTAATCTACTTGCCTTGAGCATTAGGTTCAAGTGCTCTTGAAAAGATTTTGTCTATTGTGGGGTTCGCCCGTCATTACCGCCCACTTACGCCCAAGTCTTTATCGCCGTTTTATTGCAACCCAAGCGCATCTTGCTTAGGCTGATGCCGGTTTCGAACTGTCCCATAAGCGTTTTTATTTGCAGGAATTAATATGAATTTTGATTACGACCTCTTTGTTCTTGGTGCGGGTTCTGGGGGCGTTCGAGCAAGTCGTATCTCCGCTTCTTATGGGGCTAAAGTTGCCGTTGCTGAGTCTATGTTTTTGGGTGGCACCTGCGTCAATGTAGGCTGTGTGCCGAAGAAGCTCTTTGTCTACGGTTCGCATTTTCATGAAGATTTTGCTGATGCCAAAAATTACGGCTGGCAAGTTGAGGCGGGAGAATTTGATTGGCCTGTTTTACGCGACAACAAAACCCGAGAAATTGAACGGCTGAATGGTATTTATGCCAACCTTTTAGACGGTGCCGGGGTAGATTTATTTGAGGGTCATGCTCAATTGGTGGATGCCAACACTATTAAAATTGGCGATAAAACTGTCACGGCGAAGTACATTTTAGTTGCTACCGGCGGCTGGCCAGTGGTGCCGGATATTCCCGGTAAAGAACATATAATTACTTCTAACGAAGCTTTCTATCTTCCTGAATTTCCTAAAGAAATAACCATCGTTGGCGGCGGTTATATTGCCGTTGAGTTTGCTGGCATTTTTGCTGGGCTAGGCGCTAAAACTACTCTGATTTATCGTGGCTCTATGTTCTTGCGTGGCTTTGATGATTCTATTCGCAGCTTTGTTAAGGAGGAAATTGAGAAGAAGGGCATAGACCTGCGCTTTGAAACCAATGTCACTGCTATTGAAAAAATCACTGGCGATGATGAAGCGGTTCGTTATCAGTTAGATCTCACCACCGGCGAACAGATTCATACAGATTTGGTCCTTTACGCCACTGGTCGTAAGCCTAAGACCGCTGACTTGGGACTTGAACAAGCGGGTGTGGCCTTGGGTGATAATGGCCAGGTGCTGATTGATGACTACTATCAGACTAGTGTGGACAATATTTTTGCCATTGGTGACGTTACAGACCGTATTCAGTTAACCCCGGTGGCCATTGAAGAGGGCATGTGTATTGCCAATAATCTGTTCACGGATAACCCTAAGAAGCATTTGGACTACCGCAATATTGCCACGGCTGTATTTTGCCAGCCGAACATTGGCACGGTGGGTTTAACCGAGGCCGAGGCGCTGGTAGATCATGCCGGTGATTTGGATATATTTGAATCTCGTTTTAAGCCTATGAAGCACACTATTTCCGGGCGCGATGAAGGTACATTTTTGAAAATGATTGTCCGCCGTAGTGATGATGTGGTGCTGGGCATTCACATGGTGGGACCAGATTCTGGTGAGATCATTCAGGGCTTGGCCGTGGCTATGGTGGCCGGTGCAACCAAGGCTCAGTTTGATGCCACAGTGGGCATTCACCCCACAGCGGCGGAAGAATTTGTCACATTACGATCAATTACTCGCGGAGCATAAAATGCACTCATATTTTTCAAGTCGCTTATTAAGCTCTCGCTCAGCGTTGGGCCACTTGTCCGGCAAGAAAGTCATTCAAGGGGCAGTGTTACTTTTGTTAAGCGCCCTGTGGACCACGCCAGCTCAAGCTAAAAACGTCATTTTGTTTTTGGGTGATGGTATGGGCATCAGTACCGTCACAGCTGCACGTATTTATGCAGGCCAGCTCAAAGGCGCCACAGGCGAAGAATACAGCCTAGCATTTGAAACTTTCCCTAACCTTGCCTTGATCAAAACCTATAACACCAATTCTCAAGTGCCGGACAGTGCCGGCACCATTAGCGCGATTTTGACCGGCGAGAAAACCGGTATTGGCGTTTCGGGTATTACCTCTAACGTTGCGCGCGACGACTGCGCCGCAGCGTTGGCGAATACGCTGCCGACAATTGCTGAGCTGGCAGAAGATGCGGGAATGGCTACGGGTGTGGTTTCTACTGCGCGCATCACACACGCGACGCCAGCCGGGGCCTATGCCCATACGCCCAATAGAGATTGGGAAGACAGTGCCTCTACCCCCGATGAGGCTGAAGCACTGGGCTGTATTGATATTGCTCAGCAGATGATTCAAATGCCCAATGGCGATGGTTTAGATGTAATTTTGGGTGGCGGTCGAGGTCAGTTTTTACCTAACAACCAAAGCGATCCTGAATATCCGAAAAAGACTGGCAAGCGTGATGACGGGCGCAACTTAATTGAAGAATGGTTGGCTAAGGACCCTACAAGACAGTACGTTTGGAATGGCGACGGTTTTGCGTCGCTAGCAAGCAAGCAAGGCAAAATTGCGGGGCAGGTAATGGGGCTGTTTGAACCCTCGCACATGCAATTTGATACCGACAGAGAAAAAGATCCGGGCACCGAGCCTTCTATTGCGGCCATGACAGAGTTTGCTGTGAGCCAGCTAGAAGCTAAAGCCAAAGGCACAGGCTATTTCTTGCTGGTTGAGGCCGGGCGCATAGACCATGCCCACCATGTCTCTAATGCTTATCGGGCTCTGGAAGACACGGTCGCGCTTGCAGATGCTGTGCAATGGACCATAGATAACGTAGATCTAGAAGAAACCCTGATCATTGTTACCGCAGACCATAGCCATACTATGACCATTAGCGGGTATCCGCGTCGAGGCAATCCTATTCTAGGTTTGGTGGAAACCGAGCCGGGCAAAATCCTCCCGGATGCTACGGGCAAGCCTTATACAACACTGAGCTACGCCAATGGTCCGGGTTACAAGAAGCAGCAGCCAGACCTCACCGATATAGATACAACGGATAAGGACTACCAGCAGCTCGGTACTGTGCCCCTGATGATAGAGACTCATGCGGGCGAGGACGTAGCTGCATTCGCTGCGGGCAAGAGTGCCACTCAGGTCCGCGGTGTAATGGAGCAGAATAAGCTCTTCAACGTTATGCACAGCGCGCTTTTTGATAAATAGCAGCCGAACATAAACAGCGTTGCCGGGCCACCGCATCTAGCGCGTCAGCTAGCAAGAACAGGTATACACTGGGTTAACGCTCGTTAAGGATTAAACATGGATCAGATCAGCCAATTTTTTAATTTTTTGGATGGTATTTTAGGCAGTGCTGCCTACTTCCCCATCGCCCTGTTAGGCGCCGGCGTACTCTTTTCCTTTTATCTGGGTTTTCCGCAAATTCGCTTTTTTAAGCATGCTTGGGGCGTGTTGCTGGGTAAATATGCCAAGGATGAAGATCCGGGTGATACCAGCCACTTTCAAGCCTTATCAACTGCGCTGTCAGGTACGGTGGGTACCGGTAATATTGGCGGCGTGGCCTTTGCCATATTCTTGGGCGGGCCAGCGGCTTTATTCTGGATGTGGGCTACCGCCTTTGTGGGTATGACCACAAAGTTTGTGGAAGTGTCTGTCAGTCACAAGTACCGACGTAAAGACGATAAGGGCTTCATGGTGGGTGGTCCCATGCACTACATGGAGCATGGGTTAAACATGAAGTGGCTGGCTGTATTCTTCGCCATTGCTACAGTAGTGAGTTCCTTCGGCTCGGGTAATATGCCTCAAGCCAATAACATGGCCGTTGGCATCGAAACCTCCTTTGCCATTCCCACTTATGTAACCGGCGCTGTATTTGCCATATTGCTGGGGCTGGTCATTGTGGGCGGTATTAAGCGTATTGCTAAGGTCGCTGCGACACTCGTGCCCACCATGGGCGCTTTGTATGCCCTTGGCGCATTCGCTGTCATCATTTCTAACTATGAAAATATATTGCCTTCCTTAGGCTCTGTTTTTGCCAATGCGTTTAGTGGTTCGGCTGCCGCGGGCGGGTTCTTGGGCGCGTCTTTCGCATATGCCTTTAATCGAGGCGTGAATCGCGGGTTGTATTCCAATGAAGCGGGGCAGGGATCTGCGCCTATTGCCCACGCATCGGCCAGAACCAAAGAGCCCGTTGCTGAAGGCATGGTGTCTATTCTTGAGCCGTTTATTGATACGTTGATTATTTGTACGTTGACCGGCTTAGTTATTCTTTCTTCAGGGGTATGGCAGCAAAAGTTTGAAACAGACTTTAGTGTTTCAGATACAGAAATTATTGCTGGCGCCTACAGTGATGAAAATCCAGCTCACGTAAAGCAGCTCTCAGCGCACCTAGATTTGATGCCGCCAGAAAATGATCCAGTTAAGGCGTATAGCGGCACCTTGCAGGCTCGTGACGGTGTTCTGCTGCTGTCTAATGTGACGGTACTGCATAACCGCTCGGTTGCTGAAAACGTGCGGGTCAGCAAAGACGGCGTGCCGTTTACGGGCATTGTGTTAATTGAAGAGGGGGGCTTGAACGATCGCAGTTTGACCTTGAATGGGGAATCTCTGCTGCACTCAGTACCCTTAACCGCTAAAGCCTTTGAAAGCAGTTTCTTGGGTGCTAATGGCTCATATCTGGTCACAATTGGCTTGGTTATGTTTGCGTTCTCAACGGCTTTGGCCTGGTCCTATTATGGCGACAGAGCGGTAACCTACCTTGTGGGCACACGTTGGGTAACCCCATATCGCTTGCTCTATGTGAGCGGTTTCTTTCTGGCCACCATTGTGGATACCACGTTGATCTGGCTGATTTCAGCGGTCACTGTTGCGCTCATGACACTGCCTAATTTGTTCGGCATTTTGTTAATGCGTAAAGAGATGAAAGAGATGACGGAAGATTACTGGCAGCGCTTTAAAGACTCTAATCCTTAGTAATCCTTAGAGCGCATACGCTCTCTGGCCTTTGCCAGAGAGGTGAAGGGGCGGCGCAAATGCCTTCCAATAGGGGCTTGTTGGAGCCGGCGTTGAAAAACTCAGTAGTGGCATGCCTATGTCGTTCTAACTACTTGCGCAGAGCTTGTTTTCTAAGCCTTTTCTTTAAGCTGTGCTCTAAGTCTCAGATTATTCGGTCTCAGTTCGTGCAGGCAAGACACAACGCAAAGGTGTGTCTGCGGTCGGTGAACATTGCTAGGGTGTTGAGCTGTTCTTGAATACTGCGCAGCAATGGGTTGGTACGGGCGGATAGCACCAGTCCAAAAGAGTCCATCATTTCGATAATGAAGATGCTTCGCGGGTCAATGGGTTGTCTTAAGTCGATGGCCTGCCATTGCTCTACGCCCGCCAATTCAGCCGCTTTCTCTAACGCCACATTGACATCCCCTAGTGCATCTACCAGTCCAAGCTCTAAGGCTTTGCTGCCTTGCCAAACTCGACCTTGTGCAACCTCTTCGACTTCGGCCTTTGACATATCGCGCCCGCGCGCAACCAAGTCTATAAATTGCCCATAACCAAATTCTACGCTGGATTGAAAAATCGCCTGGGCTTGGGGGCTTAGGCCGGCAAAGGAGTCCATGCCGCGTGCGAGAGGGGTGGTGCCCACGCCGTCAGTGTATACGCCAATGCGGCTGAGCGATTTCTCGAAAGTTGGAATGACACCGAAGATGCCAATAGAGCCAGTGATGGTGGCCGATTCAGCAACAATGGCGTCGCTGGTGGCGGATATCCAATAACCGCCGGAAGCGGCAACATTGGCAAACGACGCCACCACAGGCCTGCCGGTGACTTGAAACAGCTCTAATTCTTGGCGAATAAGTTCTGAGGCAAAGGCACTGCCGCCGGGAGAGTCCACTCTAAGCACAATGGCTTTAATGTCTTCGTTGAATCTGGCTTGGCGGATGCGTCCAACCAAATCTTGGGCCGATGCCACATTGCTTACCCCTTGACCGTCTTCAAGTATGGCGCCTTGCACCACAATGACGCCTATTTCTGCGGCGTTTTCGTCATTGGTTTCGTCCACTAGGCCGCGCATGTTGAGATAAGAGCGCATCCCAATGCCGTTGATCTCATCTTCATATCTGCCCACCTCGGCGGCGATACGTGTTTCCACTTGATCTTGGGTCAGCAGTTCATCGATCAAATTGGCTTCCAATGCAGCTCGCGCCATATCGCCATTGGTCTTGGCCAACAGCACGTCAAAGTTCTGCGCGTAATCATTGACCTCGTTGCTGGTGAGTTGGCGGTTCTCGGCAATACCATCAACCAACTCGTCCCATATGCCTTGGTACAAGCTAGAGCTGGCCTGTCTTGCTTCGTCAGACATGTTGATTCGAGAGAAGGGTTCGGTGGCGGATTTGAATTCGCCAACTCGAAAGATGTGCATGTTGATGTCTAGTTTGGCCAGCAGATCCCTAAAGTACAGGTTGTTGCCGCCGTAACCTTGAAGCAGCATTTGGCCCCAAGGATTCATATAGAGTTCAGTTGAGGAGCTGGCTATATAGTATTGATTTTGTTCAAAAACATTGCCATATGAAATTACTTTTTTACCGGTTTCTTTAAATGTTTGTAACGCGCTGACAATGCGTTTTGCTTGGGTCAGGCTGACTTGGTTCAAGTCACTAAGGTCCAACACAATCATCTTAATTTTTTCATCACTGCCGGCAGTTTTGATGGCATGCAAAATGTCCCCAATCTCAATGGTTGCATCACTGGAATCTCGAAAAAGCGCATCCTGCCAGTTAGTTGGTACAACATTTTGCTCAACGATTGAGCCCATGGGTTGAATGATCAATGCGCTGTTATTGCGAATCGTCGGGGCATCGTTGCCACCGAATAGACTGACGAGAATAGACAAAACAACAATAACGAAGACGCTGTTAATGACGAATGTTCTGACTTGAGTGATCCTGTGGCCTAGCTTGGAGAAAAAACCGGTAGATTCGGACATGAATGCAGATCCTATAAAGCGTGAAAGTTCTTAGAGAAGCTTACCCTGCGGGTGGCTTAGTTTATAGCTAGAGATGTTGGCCTAGACTTACCTTCAGCAATTGCCACTACAAAGTGAGAGTTATTCTCGGGCAATGGTATTGATTCGGGAGAAAGCCTCGACCAGCGAGATCGTTTGTCTCTTTAAAGGTAGGTCCTAGGGTAGGTCTAGGGGTAGGTCCAAGGGAAGATCTGAAAGTAGATCTAAGCATGGATCTAAGAGTAAATCTGGGGGCAAGCTTTATGTCCCCGATGTGTGGCAGCTAGGTCACTATTGTCTTTCGAAACAGGCTAGAATGCTGTGATGCAGAACGATGTAGCAAAAAAATCTAATCTTTGGCGCTGGCAGGATCTAAAAAGTGGGTTCGAAGCACAAGCGGCGTTACAGCCTGCGCCAGGCACTGAATTGCCCGCCAGCCCTGATGCCTTAAACCAGGACGACGGGTTTATTCAACGGGTGGTGGTGGACAGTCGTCTGGTGACCGAGGGCGACTTATTTGTAGCATTGCCGGGCGATCCCGGTCCAAGATTTAATCCCAGTTATGTGAGTCAAGTAGACGGCCACGATTTTGTCGGCGCAGCCTTGGCAAACGGCGCTGTCGCGGCCATCGTTGCGCGGCCAATACCTGTGGCGCTGCCACAAATTGTGGTATCTGATACCTACGATGCCCTTTGGCATTTAGGTGACATGGCGCGTAAGCGTTTGAATCAACCCGTGTGCGCCATTACCGGCAGCAGCGGTAAAACCACCGCAAAACATTTCTTAACCGCCGCATTGTCTGCTTATTCGCCCCCTGGCAGCTTTAATAATCATATAGGTGTGCCCTTGGCGCTGGCTAATGCAACGCTGGATGCGCCCGCATGGGTGTTTGAAATTGGCACCAGTGGTCCGGGGGGAATCGGCCCGCTGGCAAATATGGTTAAGGCAGACCTAGCCATTTTGCTTAACGTGCACAACGCGCATATTGAGAATTTTTCTGGGCGTGAGGCTTTGATTGCTGAGAAGACACAGATTTTTGCACCGTTCGCGAAAGCCGAGCACCAAGGCAAAAGCGAGGGCTCCGCTGGGATTAAAATAGTGGAGGCATCACTAGGCTTGCCCGGCTATACCTTCGGCGATCTCACCAGCGCCGACGCGCGTATCTTAGAAGTGATGGGTGACCGCTTAGTGCTGACGCTGTTTGGTGAAAAGTTGCAGGCGCGAATTCCCGGCGGTGGTGCGCACCGCGCCAACACCTTAGCGGCTGTTATTCTGGCCACGAAGCTCCTTGATAAAGAGTTATCACCAGCGCTGAACCTTGATGATTCAGCGGTACCTACGGGTCGTGGCAATGTCTTGAGCGCAGCCGGCGTAACCATTGTCGATGATAGCTATAATGCCAATCCTGCCAGTATGCAGGCTGCCATTGCAGCTTTTTGTCAGCGCGATAGTGGCCGCAAGATCGCAGTCCTTGGCGAGATGCGCGAGTTAGGAGATGAATCGGCTGCTGCGCACAAAACGTTATTAACCCAACTTGGCGGCTTTGATGAAGTCATTTTGGTTGGTTCGGCGATGCTGCATCTGGCTGTCAGTGAAGGTTTGTTTCACCAGCAAACGGCAGCATCAGCGGCAGAGCACGGTTCGGGCTTGGTACATAACAACCTGCATTTTTACCCTGAAGCCAGTGAGCTTTTGTTAAAAGACCTCACTGGGCTAATTCATGCCGAGGATGCCCTTCTAATTAAGGGGTCAAACCGGGTATTCTGGGCCAGAGATTTCGTATCAAAGTTGCTTAAGGCTATCGCTGAAAAATCATGAATCCAGTTGCTGAAGAAAAAAATCTAATTGTTGATCGCCAAGGCAGAAGCTTTCGCAATTTGCGTATCAGTCTTACGGCGGCCTGTAATTATGCTTGCACCTATTGCGTACCCGACGGCAAGCGCCTACAAGCGGCGGCCTATGAGCTGGGTGCTCAGGAGATGATTCAAGCGGTTAGATTGTTGATTGCCACCGCAGGCATCGACAAGGTGCGTATCACCGGCGGCGAGCCGCTGTTGTCGCCCAAATTTGGCGAGCTGCTTAAAGGGATCATGGGGCTGGGCTTGCAGGATGTATCGCTCACGACCAATGGCCAACTGTTACCGCGGCACGCAAACGATATTATTGAATCTAAAATGAAGCGCATTAATGTCAGCTTAGACACGCTGAATAGAGATGCCTTTCGCGATATAGCTCGGTCTGGCGATTTGAACACTGTACTGCATGGTATTGAGTTGATGCAGGCTGGCGGTTTAAAGGTGAAAATCAATATGGTGCCCATGCGCGGCGTCAACGATGATCAAATTATTCCACTCCTTGAGTACAGTTTGGAACGCGGTATTGAGCTGCGGTTCATAGAGCTGATGAATATGGGTCACTTGCAGGCAAGTCCGGTGCACGGCCAGCAGTTTTATAGCATGGACGAAATCTTAGCGTGCATTAGCGAGCGCTATGGGTTTACCCGCACCGATGCGCCTTTTGATTCCACCGCCGTAAGATATGAAATTCCGGGTCACGGTACGTTTGGTATTATTGCCAACGAGAGTGAGCCATTTTGTAAAAACTGCACACGCCTGCGACTGTCGTCTAATGGGGACTTGTATGGCTGCTTGTCCAATGCGCGGTCGCAAAGTATCCGTGAGCTTTTACCGCTGAGTGATGAAGAGGCGGTTCCTCAATTGCAGACAATTTTACTCAGTGCCCTTGGGGACAAACAAAGCGATAACTTCAGTGGCGAAGTCACCGTGATGAAGTTTATTGGCGGCTAATTTAATCTGGGGCGGTTGATAGCTGTAAGTATTTACGCTTGTAAATAAACGATCAGCATGTGCTGGGTCTATTAACAGACTCACCAACAGACCCAATATTCCAAAAATCTTTAAAACGACCCTCGAAATTTGAGGCAAGGATAACTATGTCTGACATCGACAAACTATTTGCAACGCTCACGAATTTGCAGCAGCAAAAGCGCTTACCTCCAATTCACCTTTGGCAGCCCGAACGTGTGGGCGAAATTGATATTAGGATTGATCGCGAAGGTAACTGGTACCACGAAGGGTCTCAGATTAAACGCCAGCCCTTAGTGGACTTGTTTGCGACTATTTTGCGCAAAGAAGAAGATACTTATTATCTGGTCACGCCGGTGGAGCAAATGGCCATAGTCGTTGAGGAAGTGCCGTTTTTAGCCATTGATTTAGACATCAGGGGGGAGGGTCAGAAAAAGGAGTTGTTGTTTACCACCAACGTGGGTGATTTTGTTGTAGCGGGTATCGATCACCCTGTATACATGGTCGATGAACGGCCATTTATAGAGATTCGCGATGGCTTAGTGGCGCGGATTCAGCGTTCGGTATTTTACAGATTAGTCGAGGAAGGGGTTGAGGAAGAGGGCGCACTGATTGTTTATAGCCAGGGCGCCCGTTTTGACCTTGGGTCGATCAGTTAATTACATATTTGGGTAAACTGGGCCGCCTGAGCCCTCGGGTACCACCCATGTAATGTTCTGCGACGGATCCTTAATGTCACAAGTTTTACAATGCACACAGTTCTGGGCATTAATCTGAAAACGTGGACCGGTGCTTTCTTCAACAATTTCGTACACACCCGCTGGGCAATAACGCTGAGCCGGTTCGTCGTACATGGGTAAATTGTCTCTAATTGGCATGTCTGGATCAGCCAGCGTTAGGTGACAAGTCTGGTCTTCTTCATGATTGGTATTGGACAAAAATACTGAAGACAACTTGTCGAAAGACAGCACGCCGTCCGGCTTGGGATAGTCAATTACTTTACTGCTGGCAGCAGGCTTTAAGGTTGCATGATCGGGTGTTGGATCTTGCAAGGTCCAAGGTTGGTTGCCGCCAAAGTATTGATCAACAAACGCGTAGCCCGCACCACCAAGTACACCCAGCTTGTGTAGAGCAGGGCCAACATTACGTGAACGATCGAGTTCCTCAAACAACCACGACTTTTCAAATCGAGTTTGAAAGCTGCCAGCTTCTGTATAGCTGTGACCCGCTTCTAGCTCTTCGAAGACTGCTTCTGCTGCCAACATGCCAGATTTCATTGCAGTATGACTGCCCTTGATTTTTAGCACGTTAAGGAAGCCAGCATCGTCGCCGGCGATCAGTGCGCCGGGTACGGTGAGTTTAGGCAACGCCTGTAAACCGCCCTTAGAAATTGCACGTGCGCCATAAGACACTCGTTCTCCGCCTTCAAGGACATCAGCAACGAGGGGGTGATGCTTCCAACGCTGCATTTCATCAAAGGGTGACAGATGCGGGTTTTTGTAACTCAGGTCAACAATAAGGCCCAAAGACACTTGGTTGTCAGGTAGGTGATAAAGGAATGAGCCACCTGTGGTACCACCGGGTAGGTGGTTGAGCGGCCAGCCAATGCTGTGCATGACTTTGCCGGGCTTATGTTTGGCGGGATCTATTGTCCAAAGTTCTTTCAGACCAATGGCATAGTGCTGTGTGCCGCTGTCGGCATTTAGGTTGAACTTATTGATTAGTTGCTTGCCAAGGTGACCTCGGCAACCTTCAGAGAAGATGGTGTATTTGGCTAGAAGTTCGTAACCGGGCGCAAAACTGCCTTTGGCTTCGCCATTGCTACCCACACCCATGTCGCCAGTGGCTATGCCTTTAACTGCGCCATTTTCATCGTATAAAACTTCAGACGCAGCAAAGCCTGGGAAGATGTTGACGTCCAAGTTTTCTGCCTGCTCACCTAACCAGCGGCACAGGTTAGCTAAGCTGATGGCGTGGTTGCCTTCGTTGTGGGCGTCCGCGGGCACAAACATGCTGGGTACTTTAATGCGGTTGGTGTCGTTGACCATGTAGTAGATCAAGTCTTCGGTCACTGGGTTGTTAACGGGCGCGCCGTCGGCTTCCCAGTTAGGAAATAATTCATTCAGTGCGGTGGGCTCGAACAGCGCGCCGGATAAAATGTGCGCGCCTATCTCTGCGCCTTTCTCAACCAAACAAACAGAGATTTCTTGGCCACTTTTTTCGCTTAACTGCATAAGCTTGCAAGCGGCTGAAAGACCGGCTGGTCCGCCACCTACTATTACAACGTCAAACTCCATGGATTCACGCTCAACTTGTTGCTCCATTGACATGCTTTTAGATCCTTTTTGGTTAATCTCAAATTTTGGACGGTAGTATAACCGTATATACCGCACCTTGACCTATGGTCTTGGCATAGCGACAATACGTCGCCCGAAAAAGCCTAATGGAATTCGGGGTCGATGCGCGACGAAGCCTAAAGACTTTGGTAAAGCGCGTCACCCAAGAATTTGCAAGAAGTTGAAAGAAGTCAATTAATTGCTTCTTAAGATGTTCTTTTCTTGAGCCGTATTGTTTAAATGATACTGCTTTCGGCGGAACATTAAACAGCAGGCAACCATAAATTTTCCACCGTAAATTGGCAATATGCGAGTGAGCATGGTGGACGTAATATTGAGGACAATATGTCAATGAAGGTAATTGTACCCGTCAAAAGAGTAGTGGATTACAACGTTAAAGTACGTGTAAAGCCGGACAACTCAGGTGTAGATCTGAGTAATGTCAAAATGTCAGTTAACCCTTTCTGCGAGATCGGCATTGAAGAAGCTGTAAGAATGAAGGAAGCCGGTAGCGCTGACGAAGTGATCGCTGTAGCTGTAGGCAGCGCTGCTTGCCAAGAACAACTGCGTACCTGTTTAGCACTGGGTGCTGACAGAGCGATTTTGGTTGAAACTGACGTAGACGCCCAACCTTTGGCAATTGCCCGCGCACTGCAAGCGATCCAAGAAAAGGAACAGGCTGGCGTTGTGATCTTTGGTAAGCAAAGTATCGATTCTGACAACGGTCAAACCGGACAAATGTTTGCTGCTTTAACCGACATGCCTCAGGCAACTTTTGCCTCGGAAATTACCATTGCTGATGGTAAAGCCCAAGTCTCTCGCGAAATTGATGGCGGTATGCAGACACTTTCAATTAACTTGCCAGCGGTTGTTACAACCGATTTGCGTTTGAACGAACCACGCTACGCGTCATTGCCGAACATTATGAAAGCGAAGAAAAAGCAGCTTGATGTGTTCACACCTGAAGAACTGGGTGTTGATATGACACCTACCGTTGAAGTTTTGACGGTTGAAGCACCTGCCGAGCGTCAAGCCGGTATAAAGGTAGAGTCTGTAGAGCAGTTAGTAGACAAACTTAAGAACGAAGCAAAGGTGATCTCATGAGCATATTAGTCATTGCAGAACATGATAATTCTGAAAACAAAACCCAAACATTGGTAACCCTAGCGGCAGCTCAAGCAATTGGTGGAGAAATTCACGTATTGGTTGCAGGTAGTGGAGTAGACGGCGTTGCGAACCAAGTAGCAGGCGCAGCCGGTGTGAGCAAAGTACTTGTTGCAGATAATGCAGCTTACGCAAACCAACTAGCAGAAAATGTCGCCGGTTTGGTTGTAGAGATTGCAGGTGGCTACAGCCACATTCTTGCTTCGCATACAGCAACAGGTAAGAGCTTTTTGCCACGAGTAGCGGCCAAGCTTGGCGTTGCTCAGATCTCCGACATCATTTCTGTAGAAAGCCCAGACACTTTTAAGCGTCCTATTTATGCAGGCAACGCAATTGCTACAGTTAAAGCGAACGACGCAGTTAAAGTTGTTTCTGTTCGTGGTACAGCGTACGACGCAGTCGCAGCAACGGGCGGAAGCGCAGCAGTGGAAGCGTGTGATGTGGTTGTTGACGCAGGTATTTCTAGCTTTGTATCGGAGGAAATTGCTCAGTCCGAACGTCCAGAATTGACCGCAGCAGGCGTCATCATTTCTGGTGGCCGAGGCATGCAAAACGGCGAAAACTTCGGCATGTTAGAAGGCATTGCTGACAAGTTGGGTGCAGCTATTGGTGCATCACGTGCAGCAGTTGACGCTGGATTCGTACCAAACGACATGCAGGTCGGTCAAACAGGCAAAATTGTTGCCCCTGATCTGTACATTGCAGTAGGGATTTCTGGAGCTATCCAGCACTTGGCGGGTATGAAAGACAGCAAAGTAATCGTTGCCATCAATAAGGATGAAGACGCGCCGATTTTCCAAGTTGCCGATTACGGCCTGGTCGCTGACCTGTTTACAGCGCTTCCAGAGTTGGAATCAATGATCTAACCGATCGTTGACCGGCTTTTTTAACCAGGTGAGGTCCTCTCACCTGGTTAGTGCCCTATCTGGGCGCATTCTTGCTAAATCTTTGCAGCGGTTTCCATTCTATTTACAACGCTGCGCCACTTGGCTTTGCGCCGCGAGCCACGTCTAAGCGATTGTTTTATAATACTTTTTATTTGTTGGTACCGTCGCGTTTTTAACCGTTGTCGGAAAATCTGCTAATTAAGTCGGTAGGTGCCGTTTGGCCGTATACCAAGTTACCGGCTGGGCATGGTTGTCTACCTCATCCACCACATCCAAAACCAGCGCGAACAATGCCATGCGAATAAGCATGCCGTTGTCTGTTTGGCGAAAAATCGCCAGATTCGGATTTTGATTCAGGTCGTCGTCCAGTTCTTGTGCTTGCGCTCGAGAATCCCTCGGCAGAGGGTGCATGATGACCGTATTGGGCGCGCAATTTTGTGTGTAAATGGCCTGATTCAGCCTGAATAGTCCTTTGTATTTGTCCGCCTCTTGCTGAGAGGGGAAACGCTCCTCTTGGGTGCGCGTGACGTAAAGAATGTCAACGCCTTGGATACCCTCGGCCATATCATGGAATACATTGATTGTATGGTTGGCGGCTTTAAGCAGATCTAGCACATCATCTGGCAGCGCAAGCTCTGGTGGCGAAATTAAATTCAGTTGAATATTGTCGTAAAGGCACAGCAGTTTGCACAGGGAATGCACTGCGCGACCAAACTTCAGATCACCGATTAAGGCAATTTTTAAGCCGTCTATGCTCTGACCGCTGGCTGCCATTTCTGTGCGCATGGTATACAGGTCTAAGAGGGCTTGGCTTGGGTGTTCATTGGGTCCATCGCCGCCGTTGATCACAGGTACTCGGCTGGCTTCGGCAAATTCTGCAACGCTGCCGGACTCCGGGTGGCGCATGACAATGACATCACTGTAACCAGACAATACTCTGGCCGTGTCGTAAAGAGATTCACCTTTGGCCAGCGACGAGGCTTTGACCTCGGTGGTTTCGCGTACTTCTCCACCCAACAAATTAAACGCGGAACCAAAAGAAACTCGGGTTCGGGTGCTGGGTTCAAAGAACATATTGGAGAGTATTGCACCTTGCAAAACCCGGGTGATTTTTTTGCGCATTGCGTAGGGTTGCATACCATCTGCAACTTCGAATACGCGGTCCGCGGCTAATCGATCGAATTGCCCAACCGAAATTATGTGATTGCCAACAAAATCCAAAGTGATGCATCCCTCGGTAAGTGATGAAGTAATGATACTATGTAGCGGCTTTGTGAATAAGCACCTTGGGTACTTTTTGTAATAAGAGTTAATATTAGGATGCAGGCACCTCGCCTATTTGCGGGGGCGGGGTGTCCGGTGACGGTTTTGCCGCTTTACATGAGCGCAGTCGAGTTCTGGTCCGCAAATGAATATAGAAGCCTTTGAAGTCGAAATAGGAAATTGTAGGCATGAGTAGCAATATAGAGTCTGGCTTAACGCTCGAAGCGCAAAATGTGAGTGCTGATCCTGCGGAAACATCCCCCCATGTGCCAACGCTGCCTTTTGCTTTTGCGCGCCGTTTTGGCGTGGTGCTAGATTCTCGACCAAATGACAGCGGCGCTTATGAAGTGGCGGCTAAAACTCAGCCGCGCCTTTCCACATTGGCCGAGATCCGACGGATTACCCAACATCCCACCGTGATAAGAATTGTTGCAGAAGACGAATTTGATCAGTTGCTGTCCGCCGCTTACTCCCAAGACTCTAGTGAAGCCAAACAAATGGTCGAGGATCTTGGCGGCGAGATGGATCTTGCCAGCCTAGCCAGCGCTTTACCAAAAACCGAAGACCTTTTAGATCAGGCGGATGATGCGCCAATTATTCGGCTGATTAACGCTTTATTGTCTGAGGCGATAAGAGAAAACGCCTCAGATGTGCATATTGAAACCTTCGACAAAGCACTGGTTGTGCGGTTTCGCGTTGATGGCGTAATGCGTGAAGTGGTGCGGCCTAGGCGGGAATTGGCGTCGCTGTTGGTTTCAAGAATCAAAGTCATGGCCCGTTTAGACATCGCAGAAAAGCGTGTGCCTCAAGATGGTCGTATTTCACTGCTGTTAGGTGGGCGAGAAGTGGATGTGCGGGTCAGTACCATGCCAGCAAGTGCGGGCGAGCGGGTGGTTATGCGGCTGCTGGATAAGCAAGCCGGGCGGCTACAGTTGCAGCGATTAGGCCTGCAAACCCACACGCTGGAAGCTTTACAAAATGTTGTGCATAAACCCCACGGCATATTTTTGGTGACTGGCCCAACGGGTTCAGGCAAAACCACAACCCTTTACGCAGCATTGGCCGAGTTAGACAGCACTGTAATTAACGTGTTGACGGTTGAAGATCCAATTGAATACAGCTTGCCTGGCATTGGTCAGACCCAGGTGAATAACAAGGCAGATATGACATTTGCTAGAGGTTTGCGCGCCATTTTACGCCAAGACCCAGATGTCGTGATGGTGGGCGAAATTCGTGATTTGGAGACGGCGGAAATTGCCGTACAGTCTAGTTTGACTGGTCACATGGTGATGTCCACATTGCACACCAACAGCGCTATTGGCGCAGTGACACGACTCATGGATATGGGGGTTGAACCATTTCTATTAAGTTCGAGTATTGTCGGTGTGCTTGCGCAGAGATTGGTGCGGGTACTCTGCCCAGACTGCCGCGTGCCAAGGCCAGCTACGCCGGTTGAACTGAGCTTTTTAGGCGAGCGGGTGGCTCAGGTATTTACCGCGCCCGGATGCAGCTCTTGTTCGCAATCTGGATTCCGCGGGCGCACAGGTATTTATGAAATGGTGGCCATTGACGAAATACTGCGACAGCATATTCATGATGGCAGTAGTGAGCATGAAATGGTGGCGTATGCGCGCGCAAAAGCGCCGAGTATTCGCCAAGACGGCGTACAAAAAGTGCTGTTAGGCGTGACCACAGTGGAAGAAGTGTTGCGGGTAAGCCTTGATGATTAAGGTAACCCTGAGCTAGTTATGGCTGCATTTGAATACAAAGCAGTGGACGCGAAAGGGCGTCAAAAAAAAGGCGTTATAGAAGCTGACAGCGCCCGTCATGCGCGTCAATTACTGCGCGATCAATCGCTGTTTCCAACGGGTATAGAGACTACTCGAGACAGAAAGACATCTAGTGGCGCGAGCAAAAGCGCTCTTTTTACGAGAAATTTAGGCGGGCTGGACCGTGTGTTATTCACCCGCCAATTGGCAACACTTATTGGTTCTAGTATGCCTATCGAGGAGGCGTTAGCTGCAGTTGCCGAGCAGTCAGAAAAGCAGCACATGCGCTCATTGGTAATGGCCATTCGCAGTAAGGTACTGGAAGGCTTTACCTTAGCGGCAAGTCTTGGTGAGTACCCGGGAAGCTTTAATGCGTTGTATCGCTCCACGGTTTCTGCGGGAGAACAGTCGGGTTATTTAGACAACGTGCTAGAAAATTTGGCTGACTATCAAGAGCGTCAATTCTCAGCCACACGCAACGTTGAAATGGCCTTAGTGTATCCGGTTGTATTGCTTGGCTTAGCGTTTCTGATAGTGGGCGCACTGATGGTTTATGTAGTGCCAGAAATGGTCACGGTGATTGTCGACACTGGACAACAGTTGCCGTGGTTTACCGTAGTGCTTATTCAAATGACGGAAATTTTGTCCGCTTATTGGTGGTTGATTATTGCAGGCTTTGCAGCGCTTGTTATCGTTACTCGTTGGCTGCTCAGCCAGCCTAACGTGCGGCTAAAGTGGGACCGAGTGAAATTTGACCTTCCCCTTGTGGGGCGTATCAGCCGTAGTGCAAACTCGTCACGTTTCGCAAATACGTTGTCTATTCTTACCCGCTCAGGAGTACCGTTAGTAGACGCTATGCTGATTGCCAGCGATGTTGTTGCTAACAGCTGGTTACAACGAGGGCTGAAAAAAGCCACGCAAAGTGTCAGCGAAGGCCGCAGTTTGAAAGCCAGCCTGACCGATGTAGGCCAGTTTCCGCCAATGATGCTGCATATGATTGCAGCGGGTGAACAAAGTGGTCAGTTAGACACCATGCTGGGTCGCGTTGCTGAGTTTCAGCAGAACGAAGTTGAGCGAGTTGTAGCCACGGTGGTTAAATTGTTTGAACCTCTAATGCTATTGGTAATGGGCGGGGTAGTATTGTTTATTGTCATGGCAATCTTGCTACCATTGCTGAGCATGAATCAGCTGGTCTAATAGCCAGATAAGAAGATTTGAACGATATTGAAACGACATTGAAAAGACAAAAGCATTAAGAATGTTCAAGCCAGAAGAGTGCTGCTTGAGTTGATTGAAAAACACAATTTTGAGACATCTAAAATGAATAACACGCTCTATTCAACCGCGGCAAAAGAAATAGCTGAGGTACGCGAAAACTGCTCAATGGATTCTTCGTTAGTCTCTAAGGGCGGGCTGCGGGGTAATGCAAGTTCCATGCAAAAACAGAGGCGAGTGCAGGGCTTTACGCTGATTGAAATCTTGGTGGTCATTGTGATTTTGGGAATTCTTGGCGCAGTGGTTGCTCCGCAAATTTTGTCCCGGCCAGATACCGCCCGCGTGCAAGCTGCGCAAACTGACTTGCGTACGCTTTCGTCCGCGTTAGATATTTACCGTTTGGATAATTTCAATTACCCCTCGTCGGATCAAGGTTTAGAGGCCCTCGTGCAAGCGCCTAGTGGTTTTCCCGAGGCGAAAGGTTGGAATCCTGATGGGTATATCAAGAAATTGCCCGAAGATCCCTGGGGGATGCCTTACATTTACGAGAATATCGATGGTCGTATTAACTTGATCAGTTTAGGCGCTGACCGAGAAGAGGGCGGTGAAGGGACCAATGCCGATATCAGTTTAGATAACCTCTGAGTCTATAAAGTTTAACCCATGTCGGTTAACTCACCATTCGTGCAAAAATTGGCTCGGGGTTTCACTCTGATAGAAATTCTTGTGGTGATGTTGGTCATTGGCATTGCCGTAGGAGTTATCGGCTTCTCTTTCTCGGCCTCAAACAGTTATTACTCGGCAAACGCCTACGCTCAGCGTTTAGCCCAGCGAATTGAAATGGCCCGAGATCGTGCGATTCAATCTAATTCAGAGTGGGGCATGTTCGTTGCTAAAGACGAATATCATTTTGCCATTTTTGACCATATAAACGGCGAGTGGTTTGAGCACACGACAAAGCCCTTCAATGCAGAAAAAACTCAATATACTTTGAACTTTAAACTCACCGTGGAAGATTACCCTGCTCAAGTAGATTCAGATGATGAGGAATTGCCGGATCTAATCTTTTTTTCTAGCGGTGAGGTGAGTCCTTTTGTGCTTGACCTTAAAATAGATGAGTTGCCCAACGCGACTTGGCAATTTCAATCCGACGGCTTTTCTCAAGTACGCGCCGAACAACAGGATAATTCCCTGTGAAACGAAACTCATCTGGCGGTTTCACCCTTATAGAAATGCTTATTGCGGTAGTGATCATTGGCGCGGTAGGCACAGCTATTGCAACCGCCATTGGCGGCGTGGCTAATCAAACATTCTCGTTAGAGCGCAAAACGGTGGCGAACTGGGTTGCTAGCAACCACATTACGCAAATACGTATTGCGCAACGTGCTGAGCCAAAGATTTTGCCTGAGGGTAAAATCAATACCCAAGTTTTTATGGCTCAGCGGCAGTGGGAGATTGAAACCACCACTTTAGCTACAGATCACCCTTGGTTGCGGCGACTTGAAGTGGACGTTTATGAGGTTGCTGAGGGCGAACGCAAGGGCCCATATGATCATTTAACCGCTTTCATTGGGCGCTACTGATGAGGCGTCGTCAACATGCCTTTACCCTCATTGAAATTCTGGTAGCGCTATTTATCTTTGCACTAGTGGCGTTGATTAGCGGGCAATTGTTGTCGCGTACGCTGAGTGCGCAGGACCAATTGCAGGATAGGGGTGAGCGCTTGGCGCTAGTGCATAGAGCCATGCAAATTGTTCAGCGTGACCTGTTGCAACTGACCGATCGCTCGATTAGAGATTCCGACAGTTTGGTGCCACTTGCGCCGCTGTTGATTAACACCGATGGGTTTATAGAAATGACCAGAATGGGGTGGCGCAACCCGCTTAAGCATCGCCGTTCAGAAATGCAGCGGGTCAGCTATCGATTAGAGGATGAAAAACTGATTCGTGGATATTGGCATACGCTGGATCGTGGCTACGATGCGGAACCGGCGTTTCAAACTCTGCTTGAGGAGGTAGAGCGGGTTGAGTTTTACGTGCTTGATACTCAAGGTGAGGAGCATAAATTTTGGCCGCCTCAGAGTCAGGGGGGGCAGGCAGCGGATCCAGCTGCAATTATTCTGCGCATTGAAATTGTGCCCTTCGGAGTGGTAGAACGAATTTGGCAGGTGCCTTAATGAGAACTCGGGCGGAAGACAACGGCATATCAACGAACCCTTCCAAAGCTGGCCTTGGTTTCGCAGCTAGAGAGAAAGGCGTTGCTTTAATCAGTGTGCTGTTGATTGTGGCGATTTTAGTTGGCTTAAGTACTCAGCTGCTTTCAAATCACCATTTGGTGGTTAGTCAGCATCAGAATAGTTTCGAGCAGAATCAGGCGCTTCAATATGCTTACGGCGCCGAAGAATTAGCGCGCCAGTTGCTATTTGACGACTTTAGTATTTCAGGACCCGGTGTAGATCACCTGCTGGAGACTTGGGCTCAACCGGTATTGCCCTTTAAGCTCGATCAGGGCGGGTATCTTGAGGCTCAGGTGAGAGATTTAAATGGTTGTTTTAATGTAAACAGCCTAATGGGTGCGACCGGTGTGGACCATCTGGCACGACTAAAGCGCTTGTTGCAGAATCTTGGTGTTGATCCGGGGCTGGGTGATCTGATAAAGGATTGGGTAGACATCGACCAGGACGTGACGGGGTTTGGTGCTGAAGACAATGCGTATTTAGGGCTAACGCCACCTTACAGAACCGCCAATCAGTCGATGCGGCATATTTCTGAGTTGTTTCTTCTAAATAATATTGAGTTTAAAGATGTTGGCATTGTTTCACCGCACTTATGCGTGCTACCAGGTGCAGATAACAAAGTTAATATAAACACAGCAACTGCTGAGTTCCTATATTCATTAGACGCGGGCATCTCCATTGATGCGGCCCAAGGCCTGGTTGAATCTGAGCGCAGTTTTTTAGATGTGAAGAGCTTTGTTGATGCCCACCCAGAGTTTGAAATTGTCGCGCCGCAGTTGGGCGTAACCAGCGAATATTTTGAAATGCAGGCTAAAGTGCAAGTGGGTGAGAGTACAATGAGTATCGCCAGTCTATTTTTTCGTAATGCGGACACGGGCGAGGTAACATTACTGCAACGAGATTTTGCCAAAATTTTTCAGTCTAAGGTTGTGGTTGATATAGATGCTGATAGCTAGAGAATTATAGTGCCTAAGTTATTTGTCAGAGCGGAAGTTCAAGAGCGCGATAGCCAACTTGCGATCTCAGATGAGCAATCACTGCGATTACATTGGCGGTTGATTGGAGAGTCATCGGTTGAAGCGGGCATAAGCTCTGTACAAGAGTTCCCTTTACTCAAGCATGATCACGCCAATTGGCCTGAATCTCCCGAGCACATTATCGCCATTATTCCCGGCGATGAAGTGCTGTTATTGGGCTGCGAAGTGCCCGGTCGAACGGCTGGCACAGTGAAAAAAGCTTTGCCTTATGCGCTAGAAGAATTTGTTGCCGGGGACATTGAAGATCTACATATTGCTCACGATAAAATCCGTCCAGGGCAGCCGGTTAAGTGTGCTTTGATCAGTAAACAACAGCTGAGTCAGTGGCAAGACTGTTTTAGTCGCGCAGAAATATATCCCGGAAATATCATCTCTGAAGGGCAATTGCTTACCGCTGAGGTGAATGCTTGCACATTAGTTTTTAACGACGGCGAGGTCACGATTGCCACAAATGATGAAAGTGCCAGTGTGGCGAGGTCTGAAGTTTTGGGCCTTATATCAAACATAGCGTTAGATAAAGTCGTCTGTGTAGACGGCGAACTCACCGATATTGAGATCAGCCAACTTGATGCCAACGTGTTGATAGAAAATGACCAACGCGGTGGATTTGAGTATTTGGTCTCGCGTTTCAATACTGCAAACTTAATCAATTTACTCCAAGGTGAGTATAAAGTTACTGCATCTGCAAATGGCTCAAGCAGAGCTATTGCAGGCATTGTTGGGTTGTTAGGTATTTGGCTCGTTGTTGCCATGGTCTCATTTGGTGTTGAAGGTTATTGGGCGGAGAAGAAGGCAGATGAGCTGTCAGCAGAGGCCACCTCACTTTATAAGGCCTTTTTTCCCGGAGACAGTGTGCCAGTAAGCCAAGGTCAATTAACCCGCAGGCTAAAGGCTAAGCTAGGCAGTCAGGCTGCTGGGGACGAAAATACGCAAGGTTTTATCGACCTTCTGTCCAGAGTCTCAGGGGGTATTACTGGCGCAGACAAAATACAATCGCTGCGCTTCAACCATCAGCGCATGGAGCTCACGTTTGAAATACTTCTGCCCGGCTTTAACGAACTCGACCCTCTGAAAGAGCGCGCGTCAGCTCAAGGTGTATTGCTTAAAGTGACCAACGCAGATAACGATGGCAATGGCGTTAGAGCAAGATTGTCCGCAGAGTATCAATAGAGTACAAATAATGAACAGATTTACATTTATTTCTGAGCAGTTCCGTAACAGCAGTGTTGGCGCTTGGTATGCCGAAAAAAGCCCAACGGATCAAAAAGTCATTATCGCTATTGTGCTGCTTTGTTTAGGGTCAATAGTCTACCTAGCGATGTGGAAGCCGTTATTGGAATATCGTGACAGCCAAGCGTTGCGTTATGAGTGGGCGCAATCTTTGATTGATTGGGTGAGCCTGAACAAGAGTGCGTTGCAGGCCAGTGGCCAGAATCAGGGTGCGGGGCCTCAGCAAAAATCGCTTATTCCACTTGTTACAGCCGGCGCTAATCTAAGGCAGTTAAAGCTCAACCGGCTGCAGCCGGAACAGGACGGAAGCGTTAGTATTTCTTTGCAATCGCAATCTTTTGATCAGTCGTTGCGCTGGATGGTGGATTTAGAAACCAACAACCACCTTTTGATTGATCGCATTAGCGTTGATAGGACAGAGAATGTGGGTTTGGTGAATATTCAGTTGCGGGTACAGTGACACTAGCTTACCCGACCGATGAATTTTCTATCCGATAAAAACCCTTCTATTACGGCCTTTGACAGGACATTAGGCATTGCTGACTAAAGTTCCCAGCATTCCCAGCTGAGTTCTATCTGTTTTCTAGCTTGTTTCCTCTAAGTTTTCTAAATGCATGTCCTAAAATAGTGCAAATTGTGAATTACGCCGCGAGACAACGGCGGAGTCTGCCACCTTATCGTGCACGAATACCCCTTTGCTAATATTGTTACAGGGTTAGTCTAAGGTCGATATGTGGGCGCAATGCGTAGCTGTTCGATGGCGTGAGAAACAGCTAACGCAATAATAATTATTCAATCTAATAATTTTTGATTACATTGTTGTTTAGTTTTCGTGTATTTACATGTGATTGCAATGCAGTAAAAAATCGCTCTAGGGTTTTTGACATCGAAAAATATCGACTGGGTGGGGTAGACATGGGTTTACGCCGAGCCCGTCCGTAATCGACATTAAGAAATTCGAAATGTCATTGTGCAACCCTGCTGGCAATTCATCTAAGCGGGTTTGTACGATGAAATCCAAAATATTTCGACCGACTTCGGTCGCTTCCCCGAAGCATCCTTTAGCATTTAGAGTGGCACCAATGCGCGTTTCGCCATAATCCAATCCACGTGCATCGAAGTGGGCTCTTACGTCATCGCTAAACCAACTTTTCTGCTCCATTTGATGTTGCCACATGAGATTGGCAACCGTATTCAGTGCTTCGTCAGGCGCTATTACTATGATCAATTCACCGCCCGGTTTTAGCGCTTTCAGCGCAGCATCGATGGCGTCATTTCGATCTTCTAGATAGTAAATGGAGTGTACAAAAAGAATCAGGTCGAACTGGTCTTCAAAAACTTGTTCTCCGAACTTTTGCAAGAGCACAGCAACATCGACTTGATCCGTTGCCTGCTTGTCCATGGTTTGGCTAAATTCAGCTGCCGATATTTCATTTGGTTCAATGCCGAGATAGGTAATCTGCTTCATCCTTGCCCGTGCGTATCGTAAAATGCTTTCGTCAAAAGCACCTGTACCACAGCCAACACTCAAAATAGCATTGGCGTCTTGCGACATCTTGGCGACGATGTTCGCTTCGAGCCAGCTCAAAAGCCCCAATCGCTGATCACTGTTGGCTTCAAAAATTTCTAGGCACTTGGCGTAATAACTGTCATCTAAAGGATGTATTTGCGCTAGGTCTGTAACTGCTCGGTCAATCGACCCAATTATCTTGTTTTGATGTGACGTATACAAATTCATAGTTGAAACTATTTCCCAAAATCAGCGCTTATGCATAAAAGTACGGTCGCTTGAGCACCGATAGCGTATACTAACAGAATTATTGAGAAGTTTACTGAGGGAGTGTGAATCTTCTCACTTTCAAACAAGCGTAATCTTTTGATGGTTACAATAAGAATTAAACAAATTGGTGCAAAGCTATGAGTCGACCCCTTCCTGCTGCGGCAGATGCAGATACCTTTGACCGGAGTTGTGCCCACTGGAGTGCCGACGGTCGTGAGGGTATGGACAACTTTTATACCTATGCAACGGTCGATTACAGGCATTTGGCCGGTTTGATTGATTGGACTGCTTTGATGGCCTCGTTGGCGAAGCAAGCAGGTGTTCTGCAGTTAGCGGACATCGCATGCGGCAGTGGTAAATTTCCGGCGGCGCTTATAGAACATACAACCTTGCCCGAATTGATGGACGCAGAAGGTAAATCCATTCAAGTGCTTTACGACCTTTTGGATCCCAGTACCTTTGCCATCGAGGAAGCGGCAGCAGTACTCAAGTCGCCTTTTGTAGAACGCGATCACTATTGCTGCAGACTGCAAGACTGGCAGCCCAAGCCGGGCACCTATGATCTGAGCTGGGCAATTCACGCACTTTATTGCGTTCCGGCGGAGGAGATGAACGAATGCATATCAATCGTAAAAAGTGGCATGGGGGCCGATGGCATCGGTATCGTGGCTCAATCTAACCGCAGTGGACACTATATCCGCTTTTATGAACATTTCTTAGACAGCATCCACGGTGGCAACGGTACGCTTTTCAGCGCTGCCGAAGACGTAGATAAAGCCGCAGAAAATGTTGGCTTTCAGAGACAAAGCCGGACGCTGAATTATGACACCGTAATTGACGAAAATGATCGTCAAGCGCTCGAATCCTACCTTCAACGTTGCGCTTTTGATGACTCTATATCTTTGGATCAAATGTTGGATAGCGGAAGCCTAGGGCAATACTTGGCCAGTACCAAAACGCAGGGCGCCTATCGTTTTCAGCAATCTGTTGACGTTATAGTATTCGGCAACGATTTGTCCTCGTTCAATTTTTGGATGCAAGGCGAGTGATAGAGCCTACTGACTCGCCGCCCCAACCAGAGTCATACGAGTATTTGTCCAAAGCTCAACAGGCAAGCGAAGACGTTGCCTCGCAGTGGGACCAAGACAACCAGCAATGGTGGAATTGGTATATGACGCTGGCGGATAATGAGCGTGATCAAAATAGTTTGGCCATTAAGCCCGCGCCGTTTAGCCTACAATCACCTATTGAAATTGACGAATCAACACTCGGACAGATACAGGGCGCACTTTCAGTGCCCTACGAATTGTCTGCGGATGCGATTGAGCAATTTACCCGGGAAGGTTACATCAAGCTCAAAAACGTCATCGACCCTGACCACCTAACGCTTCTCAGACATCGCATTAACAGTATCTTAATTGACGCCCTGGGCGCTGAGCCTGGTTTAGCTTTTCGAAGTGAGGAGATGATGTGGCTTCACGATGAGCTGGTGCGACATTTTGTCTTGAGCAAGCGCATCGCGCAAATTGCGAGCGAGCTCCTAGGTGTGCAAGCGGTTCGTTTGTATCACGACAATGCATTATCTAAAGAGCCTGGCTGTGGGCGCACACCCTGGCATTATGACTACCATCACTTTCCTATCGATAGTCAAAATGTTTGCACCGCCTGGATTCCGTTGCAACCCATTCCAAGGGAAATGGGACCGCTTGCATTTGCGGCAGGCATAGAAACCTACAAACTTGTTAAAGACCTGCCTTTTAACAAATTTGATTCAAGCTATGATCAGCAGCTAAGCCAAATTTTTGCCGATAGGCTGATTCCCATTGATGATGGTAGCTTTGATTTAGGTGAAATCAGCTTTCACCACACCTTATCGTTTCATACCGCCGGCGCCAATAGGACTAACGAATCACGCATGGCATTAGCGACAACCTATTTTGAAGACGGTGCGCGTCTTGTCTCAAATCCGACCATGATCTCGGGTGAGTTTCACAAATTTATGCCAGCAATCGAACCAGGCGACACCATTGACAGTGCATACAATCCTGTATGCTATTCATGCGCTGATTAACTCGCAAATGAGAATGTTATGAGTAGGTCTTTATGAATAGGTCTGAAAAACCAACGTTTGGTATTAGTCTTGCGGATTCACCGCGCTTAATGACGATGATCGCGCTCATTATCGCGGGAGAGGCGATATTCTCCCTACCGTTTCACGTAACCCGGTTCTTTCGTCCCACATTCTTGGAAGTGTTCGAGTTCAGTAACATGCAGTTGGGGCTTGTTCAAGCTTCCTATGGCGTGATTGCAATGTTGGCCTATTTTCCAGGTGGGCAGCTCGCCGATATGTTTTCTGCCCGCAAACTCCTAGCGGCCTCGCTTATCGCGACAGGGCTTGGCGGACTCTACTTTGCGCAGATTCCAACCTACCAAGGCCTGCACTTACTCTTTGGCTTTTGGGGGTTTACCACCATCCTGTTATTTTGGGGTGCGCTGATTCGAGCAACACGCGAGTGGGGCGCGGTCTCAGCACAAGGCCGCGCTTTCGGCATATTAGATGGTGGCCGCGGGTTATTCGCGGCGTTGATTGGCGTGATCGCGGTTTTTGTCTTACGTAGTTTTTTTCCTGACGATGTGGCAATGGCCACGGATGCGGAGCGCATTTTAGCGCTCCAGTATGTGATTTATTGCTATACGCTTTTCACATTTTTGGCAGTGCCTTTAGTTTGGTTGTGCGTGCCTGAACCGGCAGTGGACCTGGTCAACGCGAATTTAATCGCCAACAGGGCAGGTCTGGTAAAACGTACGATTGATGTCATGAGATTACCAACCGTTTGGTTACAATCACTCATTATTGTAGCGGCCTACGTGGGGTACAAGGGCATCGACAATTATTCTCTGTTCGCCTATACGGCATATGGGTTAAATGAAGTGGAGGCCGCTGAGTTGACTGCCTACAGCGTTTGGATACGTCCGCTTGCCGCCGTTAGTGCTGGTCTTCTGGCGGACCGTATTTTGCCGTCCCGGGCAACAGCCTTATGCTTTGCACTTATGATATTTTGTTTTGGATTTCTTTCCTTCGACACCCCGAATGTGTCCCTGATTTGGATTCTGTTCGCTAATGTGATTGTCACGAGTGCTGCAGTATTTGGGCTGCGCGGCATCTATTTTGCGATGTTCGAGGAGGGTCAAGTGCCGGCCCTCGAAACGGGTACCGCGACGGGGTTGGTTTCTGTCATTGGTTTTACGCCGGATATTTTCATGGGTCCTATGTCTGGTTGGATTTTGGACCGCTCTCCGGGTTTGCAAGGTCATCAAGACTTTTATCTTTTGATGGCCTGCGTTGCATTTCTCGGACTACTTGCAAGCGTGTTGTTTGGTCTTCTTGCAAGAAAGCCTGTTCGCAGCTGAAGCAAAAATTCTATGGAGCAACAATTTACTAGCAAGCGGCTAACAACTAACTAACAGCTAACTAACACCTAACTAACACCTAAGGCGCAAACAAACGCGCGCTAGAATTGTCCGTAATTTGTATAACTTATAACGTTGATTGAACTAAACTCTGTCGAAGGCAAGGTCACTCGTTCTTTATCTTTGTATTACGTTCTTCGTGTTCAATTTTCTGTAAACTAAACACAGCTGGTTATTCGATTGCATTCACTTGCGCTTGTGCAATTTAGCATCCCTACACATCCACCCCTTAAAAGCGTTGGTTTTAGATTGACCAACGTAGCGAGTCTAATTAATGCTTGAAACAATGAGTGATTCTCAAAATATGTTCGAAGACGACGTGATTAATGGGCTTTCTCAAGTCCCAAAAACTATTCCTTGCCGATGGCTTTATGACGAAAGGGGCTCAGAACTTTTTGAGGACATTACCGTGCAGCCGGAATATTACCCGACCCGCACAGAAACGTGCATTTTGTCGCAATACGCTGCAGAAATCGCAGCGCACGTAGGCCCTCACTCAACAGTGGTTGAGTATGGTGCTGGTGCCTCGGTCAAAACCCGCATACTCATCGACGCGCTCGAAGAACTCAGTACTTACATACCCATTGATATCTCAGCAGAATTTTTGCAGACCAGTGCTGCTTCACTGCAGGAAGACTATCCAAATCTTAATATTGAGCCAGTTGTTGCTGACTTTTTATCCACCGTCGATTTACCTGAAAAATCAGGCGGGGGAGCTCGGGTCGGTTTCTTTCCTGGGTCTACTATCGGTAATCTTGAGCGCGCAGAAATAACGGGCTTCATGCAGCGCGCACGTGAGGATCTAGGTGCAGGTGCAAAATTTGTGTTGGGTGCGGACTTGAAAAAAGATCCCAATATTCTAATTCCAGCCTATGACGATTCCGCCGGTATTACGTCTGAGTTCAATCTCAATTTGCTCAGGCGGATCAATGGAGAGTTGGACGCCAACTTTGATGTAGCCTCTTTTAATCATGAAGCCAGATGGAACAATGATGATGCAAGAATAGAAATGCATTTGGTCAGCGAGCGAGACCAATCTGTTGAAATATCAGGCAAAACATTCGATTTCCGACAGGGTGAAACCATTCATACCGAAAACTCTAGAAAGTTCGAGATTGATGCTCTTAAAGCACTCATCGGGCAGTGTGGCTGGCAAATGGCAGATAGCTGGGTGGACAAAGACAGTCTCTTTTCGGTGTTGTTATTCAAGGCCATTTAGAATTTGAAACGCCTTATTGCCAGAAGCCGTGGCAAAAGTTGGCGAGCACGCGAATAGGCAAAGGTGTTTTGCTAGATATAACGAAGCGGTTAAGATTTTTGCTGCTTGACCCATCTTTAAAAAATGTGTTTTGTTAACCAAATCTTCAAAAACACATTAAACAAGGGGTTTAGCGATGGGACGATTGGACGGCAAGGTTGCTTTAATCACCGGAGGGGCGCGTGGCCAAGGTGCAGCGGAAGGCAAACTGTTTCGGGCTGAAGGTGCCGAAGTCTATCTGACAGATGTGTTAGTTGACGAGGGTCTTGAAACTGCCGCCGAAATTGGTGCCACGTTTATAGAACATGATGTGACTGATAGCGACGCTTGGAGCGCAATTGTTAAACGCATTGAAAACGAACATGCACATCTTGATGTGCTGATCAACAATGCAGGTATTTTTCATATGATGGGTATGGCGGATACGGAGAGGGCGCTCTGGGATCGCACGATAGCAATTAATCAGACCGGCGTTTTTCTCGGTTTGCAGGCTGTCGCAGCTATTATGACACGCCAGAAATCAGGGTCAATTATCAACATCTCATCTATCGCCGGTTTACGCGGCGCTGGCGGCGCATTTGCTTACGGTGCCAGTAAGTGGGCGGTGCGCGGTATGACGAAAAGTGCCGCGCAAGAGTTGTCGCCGCATGGTATTCGTGTCAACTCGATACACCCCGGTATTATCGAAACAGCGATGGTTGATGAATTTAGCCGCAAAGGAATCAATGAGAGCGTGCGTGATCAAATTCCCATGGGACACTATGCGGATGCTTCAGAGGTTGCCAATCTCGCGCTGTTCTTAGCCTCCGATGAAAGCACTTACTGCAGTGGCTCGGAATTTGTCGTTGACGGCGCCATGACCGCCTAAAAAAACAAAGTAAGGAGCGCACGTCATAAATCAGCTCATAGATGCGGCGCTCATCTGTGTAGCCGGAATAATCATTTCGGCCGTTGCTTTGTATTTCTTGGACCGTAGATTTGTCTGATGATCATAGCCATCCTACGAGCTATGGTTGGCGAGGGGACTAGATAAGAGGTGATTGTCTTTGAGGTTACATACACCGTTTTACGTACTGGTTACGGCAGTGGGCAACAGTCGTCAATCGTTGTTATTTAAAAAGTAACGATTTATCTAATTTAACATAATATAGATTATGCGCATTTTGTTTGGTGATTGTGGCGGTGTAATAAAGCGCTAGTTGTTCCTTTGCAATAATATCCAGTATACCCCTTGTACCTGTGTATTCAGGTCCCGCATGTCGGTTACACTAAGAAATTCGTAAACTAAAAGATTACAATTTTATCATTTAACTTTACGTGAATTGCATTTTCAGTTTTATACCTCGGGCGCGATAACTTGGATTGTTTGGGTTAGGTCGAACGAGTTTTTTGGAGGAACCATTAGTGACCAAAATTCTTATTGTAGAAGACAACGAGCTGAATCGAGATATGTTGTCGCGCAGGCTTATCCGCAAAGGCTACGAAATTGAGATGGCTGTAGACGGCGCTTTGGGCGTTGAAGCTATGAAAAGCTTTATGCCAGATGTCGTACTAATGGACATTGGTTTACCAGTAATGGACGGCTGGGAGGCAACATCAACAGCTAAAGCTACAGATTCCATCAAGCATATTCCAATTATTGCGCTTACAGCGCATGCATTAGAGGAAGATCGTCTCAAGGCGCTGGAAGCTGGTGCGGACGATTTTGATACCAAACCAGTGGATTTGAAGCGTTTGTTGCAGAAGATTGAGCAATGGGCTCCGTCAGAGGGTTAAAAATTTGTTTAATAACAGCTCTAAACGCCAGCTCTAAAGAAGATGAACGGCGCCACCACGCATAGATATGGCGTCCTGACAAAGCGCTTACCGCCGGATAGAACCGCAGGGGTCCTACACCCCCCTTGCCAGAAACTCAGGCTATTTGCGCTGAAAGCGTCTGTAGTCGTTTCTCTAACCCAGAATCGTTCTTATCTAAAATTCCAAGTCCCATACCCTCTAAAGTCCCTCGCAGAGTGTCATCAAGATCCATGCCTGAGAAGACTATGATTTGTGGTGGGTTGTTCATTTGCAGCGCATTGAAATGGGTTAAGAACTCGAAGCCATCCATCACCGGCATAGATAAATCCAGAATGATTAGGCTTACGCCCTCCTCTAATTTGTCTAAACCCTGCTGTCCGTTTTCCGCAAATGTCACAGAGAAACCATCTTTTTCTAGCAATCTAGAGACCAAATCTCTGGCCTCTGGGTCATCGTCTATGACGAGGGCCGATAACCCCTGCGTATTGTCGCCATACAAGCTGTGTATTTGATCAAGCAGCAATTGTCGGTCAATAGGTTTTGTCATGTGCGCAGCGGCGCCCAGCGCCTCAGCTTGCCGGTCGTCTTCCAACATACTGATAATAATGACCGGTAAATCTCGTAGCGTCGGATCGTTTTTGATTTCTGAGAGTACTGACCACCCGTCTCTACCTGGCATTTGGATATCCAAAAGAATTGCATCTGGCCGATGTTCGCGCAGCAGCTTAATGCCCTGATCGCCGTTCTCTGCAAACATCATTGAGAATTCGTCACCGAAATTGCGTTTCACCAGCTCGTGGACGTTTTTATCGTCATCAATAACTAAGACCTTTTTACTACCAGGTTTAGCGTCATCCCATGCTTGCGCGGGCTCGCTGGTTTGAATATCTTCTTCTACAGTGTCCGCAAGTTCTTTGACGTGCTTGGGCACTCTGAGTTGGAATGTAGAGCCTTTACCAACCGTACTTTCTACAGAGACAGACCCGCCCATCATTTCTACTAGTTGCTTGGTAATGCTCAAACCAAGACCCGTACCGCCGAATTTTGCGGTCGTGTTGCCTTCTGCCTGCGTGAATTCTTTGAATACCTTATCCAACTGCTCAGGCGACATGCCTATGCCAGTATCCGATACTTCGAAACTCAACCATTCTTCGCCGGAGACCAATACGTTTTGCGCAGTTAGTGAAACCACACCGTTCTCGCTGAACTTACAGCCGTTGCTCATTAAATTGAGTAGGCACTGTCGCAGTCTGGTTTCATCGCCATAGACACTGCCTTCAACTGAAGAATTTATCACCAGTTGGTTATTGTTTTTTGCCGCCAGCGGCTCGCCAACACTTTGCATGACTGACATCACGCTGGAAATTTCAAACTCACTTAAGAACAGTTCTAGCTTGCCGGCTTCAATTTTCGACAAATCTAAAATGTCATTAATCAGACCAAGTAAGTGCTTGCCTGAGTCGTTAATTTTACTCAGATCATCCTGCATGCTGTCGAGGCCTTCATCCTCGGCTTCTTCTGCCAACAATTCGCTATAGCCAATGATGGCATTTAGCGGAGTGCGTAACTCATGGCTCATATTGGCAAGGAATTTGCTCTTTGCAAGGTTGGCCTCCCCGGCTTCGTCACGGGCCGTCTCAAGTTCGTTGGTTCTTGCTTCTATTAATGCAACTACTTGGTCTGACATACGCTCGAAAGCAATGGTGATCAGTTCGTTTTCTTCAATTTCCGCCCCGCTTGGATTGGACGACTGAGAGAACATGCCTCTAATTTTTTCGATGTCTTTAACGATCAGCGCGCGCGCGTCTCCATCAAGTTGGGTTGCCAAATTTTCCATCTTGCTGATGATTATTGAATTGGTCTTCTTGCGTGTTTGCGCCTGTTTTTTGTGTATGTCATCAATCTCGTGGAGTTTATCTTTATATGCGCGCAGTGCTGATACTAACTCTCCTATTTCGTCATTATCACTGGCAAGGAACGAGTTTTGGCGGCGGATTTCGACATCACTATTACCTTCGGTTAAAGATTTAAGAACAAATATTGCGCTACCTAAACCCGACAACAAGGAACGCTGAGCAAAAAACACGATGAGGAAAATCAAGGTAATTACAGCTAGCGTAATTGCAATCATTTGATAGGTGTAAGTGTTTTTTTGATTTATCAGAGCGGTTATATCATTGGTTAGGGCAAGCCAAAGAGTAGATTCTACTGCCTCATCGTTGAGTGGCAGTTTGACGAAACTAGATTTGGTTTGTTGCAGAATACCAAACAGTTTATCTGGGTTTAGATCTATAAATTCTCTAGAGGCGAGACTGGTCGCGTCGGTACTCGGAATATCATTGGTAAGGTCAATGACAGAGACATCTAGGTTGAATTCTTCGCCGAAACGCTTCACCACAGGGGGTAATGGCGCCGCAACGATGAGAATAAATTTGACCTCGGATCCCACCATAATTGGCGATGCGGTAATCAAGTTGTATTCTGAACTGGTCGTTGATTTCTGCCTCATGTAGCCTGACCAAGTTGTGCCAGTTCGCACGATTTCGTCGTACAGCTGTATACGAGAACCTACGCCCTCGAAAGATGCTTGAAATTTTGCCGAGCATGGATCATAGGCTCTTGCGAAAAGTGATTTTTTACAAATGATTTGCTCAAAGTCTGACGCTTGCGTTACTGAATAAAAAAGTACTTTGCCCCTTTGTAATGGCGCTCCGAAGAACCTTCTAAGTAGACCATTAGCCTGACGTGAAGCCCCCTTCTCCTCAATAATCCCTTTGATAACCGGGTTGGCAATGCTATCTATACCAGCGGTCGAGTAGTCTACATCGCTTGAATAGATGGGTACTGAGGTGCTGGACGCCAGTGGATCTGCATTTTCGGCGCGCCAGAAAGATTGGTTTTTCCCCTGGGATCCATATTTATCTAGCTCCAACAGTTCTGCAGATTCAAGCCTTTGCCAAGAATCTGAGTAGATTTGCCATCTTAGCTCTGAGTCTGCTTGCATTTGCGCAGCTTCCCGCTGGGCACTCACAACCCAAACGGTAATAGCCGTTAAGGCGCTACCAAGTAGCGAAATTATGAGTAGTAGAGTTCTGATCTGCATGACTTTTAGGCCTACATTGTCGGTATTGTGGAAATCAGTGGCCTAAATTTTCTGCTATCTCGGGGAGCAAAAATTGATCACTGTTGAATAATTGGCTGACGAAAATACCACCTTCAGATTTATCCGCGTTTAGCCAAAAACCTGAGCCTGAAAACCCTGACCAATATAGATAGTCGTAGGTTGTCGTTTTTGCTAACGAGCCGCCGTCTTCTAGGTGGATTGCTAGTCCATAAGACAAACCATCTCTCTTCGCTCTAGGTAAACTTCTACTCAGAGGAGATTTGCCCAAATCTTCACCCAGTTGGTGGGTGAAAAATGACTGCATTACAACTTTGTTCAAATAAGCATCGCCGCTTTGTAGCCGCATATCGTTGAGTAAAAACTGCAAAAATATTTGCATGTCTTCGACTGATGAGACCAGCCCGGTTCCGGCGCTAATACACCCGGGTTGTTCGCCTACTTTGGCGCCCTTTTCAGAAAACACACTCAGCGGTTGATACCTTTGATAGTCGCCCGGCACTGGATAGGTCTTTACCAAGGGTTGGTATAGTGGCAACAAGTTAACTCGCTCCTGGACCGGTACAGTGAAGAATGTATTTTTCATACCAAGTGGTACAAATAGCTCTTGCGTAATCAGTTGTTCAAATGGTTTTTCGGAAGCTACTTCTAGCACAGCTGCTAGAACGTCTGTTGCTACCGAATATTTAAATACGGTTCCTGGTTCATTTTGCAGTGGTACAGCCGCTAGCCTGTTGATCATTACATCAAGACTTTTTTGCTCTTTTCCGTGTAAGCAGCTCACACCAAAAATGTCATCTTTACGGTATTGATCCGCAATAGGCCCTAAACCCATTAGTTCAGTGTTCTGCGCGAAGCCTGCCGTATGCAGCAATAGGTCTCGAATGAGGATGTTGTTCTGGGTTATATTTGCACTTTTACGGTCATCAGTGATTACACTAACTTGTGCCAATTGAGGTAAGTACATCGCAACAGGATCGTCTAGTTTGATGCGCCCTGAATTCACCATCTTTAGCGCCAATAAATTGGTCAAAGGCTTGGACAGAGACAGCATCGCAAACAAGGATTCGGGCTGAGGCTCGGTAACTTCGACTAGGCCGTCGACATAGGCTTTCGACCTATAGGAACTGACGCCCTTAGAATTTACAGTGGAAAGCTGGTAATGAGGTAGAAAACCTCTTTCTACCAGACGGTCCAGCTTCGCCAGAATCTCACTTTCTGACGCGTTAGCTAAGGTTACCGAAACGCTACTAAACAGTGTAATTAGTGCTAGAGCTATGGCTCTAACCGATGTGAGAAACTTCACTTAGCCTGCGCCTGGTCGACTATTTCTTCAATTGTATTTGAAAAATTGTAGAGAGACGGTGCCAGTTGTGTTGCAAACACCCCGATCGTACCATTTTCAACGTCAACCCAGAAAAACGTATTCGCAGCGCCGCCCCAGAAAAAATAATCTACCGATTCGGAGTTATCTTCCTCATTGACAACCATTTTGCGGCCAAAGCCTGCAGCAAACTTCATATAGCTTGAAGCATCGTCACCAAAGCCGCGCCTGAAAGCTTCTGGGAGCATTTTAGTAGTTTGATCCTGAAGGTGTAAGGTTATAGAGTCTTCCGACAATATTCTTACGCCGTTAAGTTCGCCGCCGTTAGCAATCATGGCTAAGTATTTTGCGAAGTCATTGACGCTGGCAAATAAACCGCCGCCGCCACTGTCACAATTTGGTATGCGATTTCGTATGCCATTGTAAGGACTAGGAATAATCTTCCAGTCGATGTCGCTGTCGACATCTATAGTAGCTAATTGCGCAGCCGTTGCTGTGGTATAAATTTCAGACGTTGAGGCTAAACGATCTTCGGGAATTTCAAAAAAGGTGTCCTGCATATTCAGCGGCTGAAAAATGATTTCATTGAGATAGACGCCCAAACGTTTGCCCGTGACCTGTTCAATAATAGCGCCTAGTACATCTGTCGACAGTGAGTAATTCCAAGATTCTCCGGGGTGCGCAATCAAGGGTAACTGGGCGAGGAAGCGTACTTCCTCGTCGAGGGTCTGACGGCCTTCGGCATTGCACTGCATCACACCTAATTCGTCGTATTGTTCGGCAACGTCACCAACACCGGTTACTGTTGTCCAATAAGTGAGCCCTGAGGTATGTGATATCAGGTGGCGTAGAGTTATTTGAGTTTTTGCGGACTCAAGAGTGGTGTCGTAACTGCCACCTGGCGCAACCAACATATCTTCAAACTCAGGGAAAAACTTACTCAGTTTGTCGTCTAAAGAAAGTTTGCCTTCTTCAATCAATCGGATAATGGCCGTAGACACAATGGGCTTGGTCATGGATGCAAGCCAGTAAACAGTGTCTAGGTCGACAGTTTGCCCGCTTCCGACTCCGACTTGGCCATTGACTGCTGCATAGACAAGGCTGTCTGGCGTATAAACGCCAACTGCATAGTTAGGGATTCTTCCATCTAAGTAGAGCTCGTCGAATTTGACCTTAATCTCGTTTAGTTTCTCGCCGTCAAAGCCAGATTTTTCTGGTGAACTGGCCTCGAATTCAAATGCCATCGCCGATGCAGAAAGCATTGTTAACAAGCCAACAAAACCACAGAATTTAGCCTTCATAGTCCCTCTCCCAATAAATAAATTTTTATCCAGCGCTTACAAACAAAGCGTTGATCGTTATCTTTGCGTGGCGTGCCACAATTCTCATTGTACGACGAAGAATGTTTCCATACTTCCCTTGCCCTTTATCTCAAGCATACCGCGGCTTTCTAGGGCTACATGGCCTTTGATTAGCTCAGCGGTTATTGATGACACATGAATTTTGTTTGGTAAGCCGTAAGATTCCATGCGCCCTGCTGTATTTACTGCATCACCCCATAGGTCATAGACAAATTTTTTCTTGCCGATAACGCCAGCTACCGCAGATCCTGAATGAACGCCAATACGCATTGAGATCTTGTGTCCCTGAAGCTCAGGTAACGAATTTACGAAACTCAACATTTTGGCGCCCATTCGTACGGTTTTGATTGCGTGATCTGGGTCAGGCGTAGGTACGCCGCAAGCGATCATATAGTTGTCGCCAATGGTCTTTATTTTTTCTACGCCAATGTCCTCGCAGAAATCGTCAAACTGGGTGAAGATTTTGTTTAGCATTTCGACGATTTTTACTGCGCCAAGGGCCTGGGAAAGAGGGGTAAAACCGACAATGTCGCCGAATAAGATGCTGCAGTTATCGACAGAATCAGCAATAAGATATTCATCGGCCTTCATGCGCATAGCGATGGGTTGAGGCAGAATATTGAGTAGTAGTTCTTCGTTTTTTTGCTTCTCTGATTCAATTTTTGCTAGGTGTTCTTCCTCTCGGTCGAGCAAATATTTGCGATCAAGGGCCGAGTTTATGCGTGCGGCAAGAATCATAAAGTTGATGGGTTTGGTCACAAAGTCTTCTGCGCCAGATTCCAAGCAGCGATAAACGGTTTCTTGTTCATCTAAAGACGACACCACGATGACCGGAATATTGCGCTCTTTGAGCAACGCTTGGTTGCGCCCCAAAATTTCGTAGCCGCTTAAATCCGGCATCAATATGTCTAACAAAATTAGGTGTATGCCTAGATTGTCAGCAAGAATTT
Source organism: Pseudomonadales bacterium (assembly GCA_028228615.1). Lineage (GTDB taxonomy): Bacteria > Pseudomonadota > Gammaproteobacteria > Pseudomonadales > Azotimanducaceae > UBA4421. The sequence goes on from JAOJBS010000007.1 coordinate 68,546, forward strand.
GCTCGGCTTCGCGACCTGAATTAGCCACAAAAACCGTATGTTGTGATGCTGTGAGCTTGCGCGCTAGGTACTCGGTGTTGGCTGGGTTGTCGTCTACTACGAGTACATTTGACGGGTACTTAGTTTCCAATAGATCAGGGGTTTCATCTAATGATTCAGAAAATTTTTCTACCAGTGCCACGTCGTCTTTGCTCAGCACTTCGTGACGTACCAAACTGTCTACGGAGTCGATGTCGCCACTTTGCAGGCTTTCAACATTGCCTTGCAGCACCGTTGCAGCTGTTTGAATGCGCGTAAAATCTTTCTCGAAATCTGCTAAGAATGCGCTTTCGCCGGAATTTTGGGCTGATGCTAATTCTTGATGAATTTTGCTTAGGTATTCATCTGTATAGCCCTTGAACCCAGAGGCTTGCACATTTATCTGGGAGAATAGGTCTTCTAAGGCAAAGTTGTGAGCGGCGAACATTTGGTCAATGTGCTGAACAATACTGTCGCCGCATTGATTGATGTTTTCTAGGGAGCTGCCTAGTGGGGGGTTATCTATTTCCTCGTCGTCCTCCAGCTCTTCAAGAAGAAGTTCTGAAAAGCCGCAGATGATATTTAGGTGAGTTTTAAGATTATGCCGGATCTTGCCGATTAGCATATCGTTCAGTCTCTTACTCAAGCCGCTGCCCTATTATTATTATTATTATTAGGTCTTTTTTGTTCTTCTATGACCTGAACAGGCCTATTTTTATTCTCAGCCTACTCTTTCAGCAACACAATGGTCACGATCGGTCACTGATCATAGCTGTTGCCCCGCAAATTTTGCAACGACTAAGTGCCGATACAGGCATTTTCCCATTCATAACAATTGAGTTGCTTTGACCTCATTGGTTTGCGCAGTGCTTTGGCCGGATCGACCCTGCGGAAGACTGTTTTGCGCTAGCCACTTTTTAGGCGAAAAAAAACGGGCTTAACGCCCGTTTTTTTTATAATCACTTGATTAGTCAACTGGTCATCGACTCTGTTCGATTATAGACCCAGTACCAGTTTTGACATGATGTTGCGCTGAATCTCATTTGATCCGGCATAGATGCTCACTTTACGCGTATTAAAATACTCTTGAGCCACACCATTCGATGCCTGCGGGCCAACGCTCTGGAAGTTGTCGCCAGGTGCTGGTGTTGATGAATCTAATGGCAACGCGTAGTTACCGGTGATTTCCAACGCAAGTTCAGTTACTGACTGCTGTAACTCTGAACCCCTGGTCTTCAACATTGAACTCTCTGGACCAACGTTTTGGCCTGCGGCTAATGCGCCCAAAATACGGAACTCCGTGAATTCCATCGCCAAAATTTCTACTTCCACTTCATTGAAACGCTTCATGAAATCTGCGTTTTCAGCATAGGTAGCCCCGTAGCCATCTTGCTCAGCAGCCGCTGCGCCGCGCAGATGCGCCATTGCGCCCTTGAGTGCTGGCGAATATGCGTTACCGCGCTCAAATTCAAGCAGGTACTTAGCACAGGTCCAACCTTTGCCTTGCTCGCCTACTAGGTTTTCTTTAGGCACTTTAACGTTGTCAAAGTAAACCATATTGATTTCTTGGAAGTTCTCAGCTGGCGTATCCAATGTGACAATAGGCTTAACGCTGATACCCGGTGTGGTCATGTCCATTAGAATGAAGCTGATGCCCATTTGGCGGATGTCTTCGTTGCTGGTTCTGACGAGGCAGAACATCCAATCAGCGTGCTGGGCTAATGTGGTCCAAGTTTTTACGCCGTTAACCAAGTAGTGATCGCCCATATCTTCGGCTTTAGTCTTGAGGGACGCCAAATCTGAACCGGAACCTGGCTCTGAGTAACCTTGGCAGAACCAAACGTCAGAGTTAAGGATAGAGGGCAAGAACTTAGCTTTTTGCTCGTCTGTACCAAACTTCATGATCACGGGTGCAACCATGCTCATTCCGAATGGGATAACACCAGGCGCACCGACTTTGGCTCGCTCTAGGTCCCAGATGTAGCTTTGGGTTGGTGTGAACGCTGCGCCGCCGTGCTCTTTTGGCCAGTTGACTGCAGCCCAGCCCTTTTCTGCCAAACGCTTCTGCCAGCCAACTAAATCGTCTTTAGACAACTTGCCTAGTGCGCTGCGTGCTTTCTTGTCGCGCATTTCTTGTGGCCATGCGCCTTCGAGGAAAGATTGCACGTCTTGTTGAAAGTCCCGGTCTTCTTGTGAAAATGATAAGTCCATTACAACTCCAAGTTTTTTGATTCAAGTTAAATTGTATTAATACGGCTATCGAAAGGGTGTGAAAAAACTCCTCGATAGCGCCAAAATTCCGTTCTAGATCAAATAGATCTGATTTAAATACGCCGCAAACTCTGCTTCTGCGCTGAGTCTAATTCCGCGCTTGATCGAGCAAAGACTTACCTACTACACGAATAGCCAGTGTTTCTTCCGCGCCTTCAAAAATCGAAAGGACGCGAGCATCGGCGAAATATCGGCTTACTGCAACCTCTTCTGCATAGCCCATGCCGCCATGCAGCTGTACGCCTTCTCTGGTTACCCACTCGGCGGCGCGACAAGAGAATAACTTTACTAAACTTGCTTCCATTTGCCCAAGGCCTTGATCCATTAATCCGGCTACATGAGCAGTGAACTCTCTGGAAACGCTAATAAGTGCGCCCATTCTTGCCAATTTGGCCAAAGACAGCGGATAACTGGCTACAGAACGGCCAAACACTTTGCGGTCTTGGGTATAACGCTTACTTTCTTCAAAGGCGGCGCGCATTAGGCCGCACGCTCTGGCGGCGGTTTGTAATCGCCCTCCCATAAACCCGCGCATGGTGAAATAAAAGCCTTTACCAATGCCCGCTTCACAGCCGATTAGACAATCGTCTGGTACAAAAAAGTTGTCGTAGAACATTTCATAGGAATGCATGCCGCGATAACCCAAGGTGGGAATCGAGCGGCCAGTCATGCGCCCGCCCTGCTCCTGCTCGTATTCAAAGTCGTGGCCTTGATAAGCGGGTTTTTCAACGATGAATAGAGACAGGCCCTTGTGCGCAGGCTTAATGTCTTTGTCTGTTCTTGCGAGTACTAATAATGCGCTGGCAGCACCTGCATAGGTACACCAGGTTTTGCCGCCGTTCAACAACCAGCCACCTTCGGTTTGTGTTGCCCGTAAGGCAACGGAGGCAACATCAGAACCCGTGTTGGGTTCAGTTACTGAGACCGCACAGAGTGTGTCGCCGCTGGCAATGGCAGGCAGCCATTTGGCTTGCTGTTCTTCGGTGCCGCCTTCCATCAGTGCGCGTGCCATAATTTCTGGGCGCGTAATCAGGCTGCCGGCAGCGCCGAGTGAGCCTCGTGATAGCTCTTCAGTTACTACGACCATGCCCATGCTGTCCTCTTGGGTATCTGGTTTAAGTCCGCCAAACCGCTCGGGAATACTCAGGCCAAACACGCCCATTTGCTTTAAGGGTTCCAGTATTTCATCAGGCACCAGCAGATCTTTTCTATGAATGTCTTCTGCTAATGGCATAACCACCTCTTCTGCAAAAGTTCTGAAGGTGTCGCGGATAATGCGCTTGTCTTCATCAACATCGCTTTCAGGCAGGCCGTCATCCAAAAACTGCTGGCCTAATGCGGAGACGTATTCTGGAGATAGGAAATCTTGCAGACTTTCTAAGTTCGGTAACTCCGCCGCTTCAAGGCCATATGTCTTAGGCCGTACCGCAAATCTCTGTGTGATAGAAGTAATCACGTCAGCGACAAAATAGTTGGCTAATTGGGTCAGGTTAGGATTTTTTTCTACCCCAGCCAGTATTGTTCTAGCGGCTAAAAGATCTGCTTGAGCGAAGGAAAGGTTGTAAAGTTCTATCTGCTCTTGGTCCAAATCGCCCTGCAGAAAGGCGCAAGACTTGCGGATGAGCGTATCTATTTGGTCGAGGACCGGAGTGAATTGACAATGGTTCATGGGGCGGAAGTATGCCCGTTTTTGAGCGATTGAGGAATAATGCCGGTAGCTTTTAGTTCACCTTTGCGTGGACACATTTATTCCTGTGTTTGGGTCGGTGTTTATGCCTGCCCTAGTGTGCACTGCGCTGCCCACGTTTGGGCGGCAAACAATAGACAAAATTTCTATGGTCGTTGCAGCGGTTAATCCGATAGGCAATAGTATCCACCCCTACTTCAGTGAACGAGTTAAATGATAGAGCAGGTCACCGCTTACTTCCTAGAGCTGCAAAAATCCATATGCAACAACTTAGCCGCGGTAGATGGCGCGGCTGAGTTCTCTATTGAGCAAATTCACCCGCCAACCGGAGGCTTGGCACAGCCTCGGGTCTTGGCTGACGGCGCGCATATCGAAAAGGCTGCGGTGCAGTTCACGCATTCGGTGGGCGCATCGTTGCCGCCTGCGGCTACAGCACGCAATCCGCACTTAGCGGGCTGCCCCTTCCAAGCCACGGCCATTTCCTTAATCGTGCACCCACGCAATCCTCATGTACCCATTACTCACATGAATCTGCGTTTCTTTTATGTCGAGGCAGATGAGCCGTCTTGGTACTTTGGCGGTGGCTATGATTTAACGCCCTGCTATCCAATAGATGAAGACATTGTGCGCTGGCACAGCGCCGCTAAAGCCGCCACAGGAGACCATTACCCGGCCCTGAAAGCGGCTTGTGATGATTACTTCTACCTTTCTCACCGAGGTGAAACCCGAGGCGTGGGCGGCATTTTTTTTGACGATTGGACAAATGGAGGCTTTGATCAAAGCCTTAAGTTTGTGAAAGGTGTTGGCAATTCCTTTGAGCCTACTTACCTACCTATTTTTCACGCACGCATGAACACACCGTTTACTGAGCAAGAGCGGGACTTTCAGCTATACAGGCGCGGGCGCTACGCAGAATTTAATTTGGCACTAGACCGCGGTACTGCATACGGGCTGCAAAGTGGTCGCCGAGTGGAGTCAGTATTGGCGTCGCTGCCGCCATTGGTGAAGTGGGTTTACAACTATCAACCGCAAGCAGGTAGTCCTGAAGCCAAGCTCACTGAATATTATTTGAAACCGCAAGAATGGCTAAAAAATTCTAGCAAATTCAGCTAGATAAGTAATTATTGTAAAAATAATATCAAGTATTTTACTCAACGATAGTCAATCGATCTTCGACACCGTTCACACTGCCGGTTTCGCCAGCAATGCGTAGGGCTTTTTGCCGCGCGTAATCTGAGGGCACTCGCCCTCTCAGCGTGACCACGCCTTTTGCGACCGAAACGCCTACCTGTAGGCCCTTCACTTCTGGGTCGTTGAGCAAACGCAATTTCACTGCAGCTTTGATTTGAACGTCGTCAGTAAATTCGCCGGTTGTCCTCTTTGATCCATCGCTATAGGCCTGACAACCCAACAAAAAACTCAGTAGCATCCCAGTGCAAAGCAAACGAACAGTGCGCATAGCTATATCCTTATCCATAGACCCAGTTAGAATGCGAGATTGAATCACGGAGAGATTAAAATGCAACCAGAACTGAAAATTCTTGCGACAGACCTGCAATTCCCAGAGGGTCCAATCGCTATGCCTGATGGCAGTGTCCTGCTTGTTGAGATCCAACGTGGCACGCTTTCCAGAGTGCAAAATGGACAAGTGGACGTGGTTGCTGAGCTAGGCGGCGGACCCAATGGCGCAGCCATTGGCCCTGATGGGGCGTGTTATATCTGTAATAACGGCGGCTTTGAGTGGATCAAAGCAGGCGATAAAACTTATCCGGGTGAACAACCCCGGGACTATAGTGGCGGCAGAATTGAGCGTGTTGATTTGGTCAGCGGCGCAATCACCACCCTTTATACTCAATGTGAGGGTCAGCCACTGCGCGGCCCCAATGACATTGTTTTTGATCAAACCGGCGGTTTTTGGTTTACAGATCACGGTAAAACAAGGCCTCGAGATCGAGATAGAACCGGCGTGTTTTATGCGCAGCCGGATGGTTCAATGATCACTGAGGTGATTTTCCCCTTGGAAGCGCCAAACGGTATTGGCCTTTCTGCCGATGAGAAGACGGTATTTGTTGCTGAAACACCCACAGGCAGAGTTTGGGCATTTGACTTGGCGGGTCCGGGCGAACTTGCAACGGGCAAAAATTCTAAGCGCCTGCTGGCCGGGCGCAGCGGGCACTTTATGTTCGACTCGCTCGCCATTGATGCTAACGGAGATGTCTGTGTGGCGACGCTTTTGGATGGCGGTATCACCACCCTTTCCGACCGAGCCGACTCCTTTTCAAAACGAGAGTCAAAAGAAGAGCGGAAAGATCCGCAATTTGTGCCGTTATTTGTACCTATGCCAGACCGAATCACTACCAATATCTGCTTTGGTGGCGAAGACTTAAAGACCGCTTACATTACTTTGTCCTCCACTGGACAATTGGTGGCAATGGACTGGCCCGTTGGCGGTCTACCTTTAAACTTCCTGAATAAGTAAGCGCAAATTATGCACAGAATCCTTATAGCCTACGGTTTGCTCTGCCTTACTGGTATTTGTTCTGTCGCGCTGGCTGATGATGCGGTTGACGCGCGCCTGCATATTGTTATTCCAGCGGGTCCTGGTGGCGGATTAGATGCCACAGCTCGGGCTATTGGCAGAGCACTGGTGAGCGATCAAGAGGTCGCTCGGGTGAGTTACGAAAACCGCACTGGCGGCGGTGGCGGCAAAGCCATGGCCTACTTTGTCGAATCTACAGATTCGTTGACCGATACCCTGTTGGTCAACTCAACCCCATTACTGATCCGTTCACTCCAAGGTCTATTCCCGCACTCCTATCGTGATTTAACGCCCATTGCAGGGCTGATTGCAGATCCGGGCATCATTGCTGTGCGGGCTGATTCGCCCTATCAAAGCTGGGCGGAAGTTGTTGCAGCCATGAAGCAGAGGCCAGGCAAGTTGTTTGTTGGCGGCGGGTCGGTGAAAGGCAGCTTAGATCATATTATTTTATCGCTACTGGTCGATAAGGCGGGCATTGCACCCCGCAGTGTTCGTTATTTACCTTACGACGGTGGCGGCAAAGCGATGCTGGCCCTGCTCAGTGGCGAGGTGGATATTATGGTCAGTGGTCTAGGCGAGACGTTGGCGCAGCAAAAGGCCGGCAGTATTAGGCTGCTGGGTATGACGTCTGAGCAAGCCAACCTCAGTTTCCCAGAGGTTCCTACATTTAGAGCGCAGCAAGTAGACGTGGTTTTTTACAACTGGCGGGGGTTATTCGCGCCCTCCTCGACAACGCCTGTGCAACGTGCCCAATGGATTGCGCAATTATCTAACACCGTTGCTGGTGCACAGTGGCAGCAACAGCTTACGCGCTACGGATGGCAGCCACTTTATCTACCGGGAGATGAGTTCTCTAGGTATCTTGCGCAGCAAGAAATCATGCTCAAAGAGGTGCTCACTCAGTTAGGCTTGGTGCGCTAGGCACTGCCATGATCTATCGCAGCATTCTTGTTTCACTGTTGGCGATAGGCGCTGGCTATGTGCTGCTAACCTCCCAAATTGCGCTGGACCCTTGGAGTGAAATGGACGCCATCAATTCGCGCACGCTGCCGTATCTTTACGGCACAGGGTTAATGCTTTGCGCATTTATGCTCACTTGGCAACAACCCAACAAGGTGGAAGTTTCGCCGCGACTATTGCCACTGGCAGCGGTGTGTTTGGTGATCATTACTTTTATCATTTTGTTGCCCTACACCGGCTTGTGGTGGGCACTGGGCGCGCTGCTATTGCTCAATATGCTGATCATGGGTGAGCGTCGGCTACCTATTCTGCTTGGCATGTCAATCAGTGTACCTCTTGTTGGCTGGGCGTTAGTTGAGCAGGTACTTGAAATGGTTATTCCACTCTAGTCATGCTTGAAGGCGTAATGACAGGCATAGCTACCGCCCTAACGTTGAGCAATTTGAGCTGGGTGGTATTTGGCTGCATCGCCGGCACGCTTATCGGCATGATTCCGGGGTTAGGCCCTATCAGCGCAATCGCGTTGATGATTCCCATCTCCTACTCGCTAGACCCCGCAGGTGGCCTGATTATGATGGCCGGTGTTTACTACGGCGCGGTTTTTGGCGGCTCTACCTCGGCAATCTTGATTAATGCACCCGGCGTTGCCAGTACTGTGGCGACAAGCTTTGCGGGCTACCCTATGGCCCGGTCCGGTAAAGCGGGTAAAGCCTTGGCAATTGCTGCCTATGCGTCTTTCTTTGGCGGCACCTTTGGCGCTGTGATGCTGCTTTTCTTTGCCTCAACGTTGGCGCTGTTGGCGCTGCAGATTCAAAGCCCAGAGTATGCGGCCCTAATACTATTCGCCATGACCAGTATTGTTGTATTTGCCCAACCAGGCCAGCGCATCCCCAGTGCAGTGACGCTTTTATTAGGTCTAATGCTAGGTACTGTGGGTACAGATCAACTAGGTGGCGTTCAGCGCTTCACCTTCAATCAAATTGATTTAGCCGATGGCATTCACTTTGTCCTGCTGGTTATGTCGACCTTTGCCTTGGCTGAGGCATTTAGATTATTTATTGCTCAATCACCCCAAACTGAGCAAAAAGTATCGCTACGTGATTTGAAACTGGCTAAATCTGAAGTGCGAAAATTAACACCGGTTGCCGGAAGAAGTGCTTTGCTGGGATTTATTGTCGGCGTTATGCCTGGGGCCGGTGCTACCCTTGCGAGTTTCTTTGCCTATGATTTAGAAAAGCAGATTGGTGATGGCAGTCTTGAGGCCGGTTTAACCGCCCCGGAAGCGGCTAACAACGCCGCTTCTACCGGATCATTTGTGCCGTTGTTGAGCCTGGGGATTCCAGGTTCCGGCACCTCAGCGGTATTACTTGGGGTAATGCTGGCCTACGGGCTTCAGCCCGGCCCCACTTTGATTGTTGAGCAACCAGAAATCTTTTGGGGTGTGATTATTTCAATGTATGTGGGCAATTTAATGCTGCTGCTGCTCAATCTGCCGCTGATTCCATACCTTGCCAGACTCATCAACCTGCCAAGTAAGGTTTTGCTGCCGCTGGTGATTGGGTTTTCGCTTATTGGTGTATTTCTCACCACGTTTAGTGTTTTTGATTTGGGACTGATGCTCGGTTTTGCCCTAGCAGCCGGGCTTCTTAGAGCCTACGGCTTCCCATTAGCACCCATGCTTCTAGGGTTTATTATGAGCGGTCTATTTGAGGAGAACTTGCGCCGCGCACTGTTGCTCAGTTCAGGGGAAATGAGTTATCTGGTGGAGAGGCCAATTACCCTTTTGATCTTGATCGCCAGTCTGTTAATTTGCTGCATACCGCTATGGAATCGGCGCGTCGCATGACATACCATAGCGCCTTTAAACGCAAGCTAGAATTCGAGGGGCATTATGCGTAGACCTTTTGGTAGAGGAAGAGACGAAGAAGGAACAGAGGCTATTAACCTTACGCCAATGTTAGACGTGGTATTTATCATGTTGATTTTCTTTATCGTAACGGCGACTTTCGTGAAGGAAGTGGGTTTAGATGTAAACCAGCCAGACGAAGACAAGCCTAAGACGGTAGATCCGAATAAAAAGAGCATCGTGGTTAAGATTACTAAGCGCGATAGAATTCAAATTGCTAAGCGTGATATTGATCGCCGCGCAGTTCGGGCAAATATTGAACGCCTGCATGCAGAAAACCCTGAAGCACCGGTTATCATTCAGCCTCACCCTGATTCAACCACTGATTTGATGATTCATATCATGGACTCAGCGCGACAAGCTGGCGTATATAACGTCTCTCTCGCAGCTCAGTAGATAAGTACAAAGTATATCTAGTTGAGGCATTTTAGTTAGCTAACAATTGCACTTCACTTAGTTAAAAGGGCCGGTTTACCGGTCTTTTTTTTGCCTGTAACTTATCTCCAACAACAAATGACCGATTGTGATGTTATGAATTCGATAGACCTTCGCAGCGACACTGTAACCCAGCCCTCCTCAGCCATGCGCGACGTGATGCGCGATGCACCTGTCGGGGATGACGTTTACGTAGAAGACCCCACCATCATTGCCCTTGAATCGTATGCGGCCAATTTATTGGGCAAAGAGGCGGCGATATTTGCGCCCTCAGGGACCCAGTCCAATTTGCTTGGTCTGCTGGCCCATTGCCAGCGCGGTGATGAGTACATTGTGGGCTCTAACGCGCACACTTTTCGCTATGAAGGCGGCGGCGCTGCGGTATTGGGTAGCATTCAGCCTCACAGTATTCCCATGGATCAACAAGGTTGCTTGAGCTTGGAGGATATCCGCGGCGCAGTTAAGCCGGATGATATTCACTTTGCTTGCAGCAAGGTGGTCTGCCTGGAGAATACTCATGCAGGTACCCCGCTGCCTGCTGGTTATGTGCCTCAAGTACGGCAACTCTGCGACGAATTTAGCTTAGCCCTGCACCTGGATGGTGCGCGATTATTTAATGCAGCAGTGGCACAAAATATCAGTCCTGCTGTTATCGCAGAGCACTTTGATTCCGTGTCTATTTGTTTGTCCAAAGGCCTTGGGGCGCCGGTAGGTTCGTTATTGGTGGGCCGCGCAGATTTGATCAAGAGTGCGCGTAGATGGCGCAAAGTATTGGGCGGCGGTATGCGCCAAGGAGGCATTATTGCCGCTGGTGGCCTGCATGCATTAACCCATCATGTAGACGACCTTGTTTTAGATCATCAGCGTGCAGAGCGCGTGGCGAGGGTTTTGCAAAGCAAATTTGGCCCAGGCGCAGTGCGTTTGGCGACCAATATGATTCACCTGAATCTGCCGCCTGCAAATTATGAAAAGCTTGCTCTTTGGTTGGATGACAGCGGCATTAAGGTAGGTAGACCAAGGTGGGTTTTTCACCGTGACATCAATGACAATGCCGAAGCTAAACTCTGCGACCGCATTAGCAGCTTCAAAGCCAGTTAACCGCGTTAAATACGGCTTACAAGGGCGACTATTGCGCCCGTGACCAAAGTCACCACTGTGCCGCTGAGTACTGAGCGCGGCGCAATTTGCAGGTATTCCTCTTTACGTTCTGGGATCAATACTGCCAAGCCACCGAGCAAAATACCCAAGCTGCCTATATTGGCAAAGCCGCACAGCGCGTAAAGTAAAATAAGGCGACTTTGCGGGGAAAACAGCTCAGCGGTTTGGGCCAGCTGGATAAATGCCACTAACTCATTCAGCACCAGTTTAGTGCCGAGTAGCGCCCCAGCGGGTATAGCTTCGCTCCAAGGGATGCCGATCAGCCAGGCAATGGGCGCAAAACACCAGCCTAAAAGTTGTTCAATGGAAACGCTCTGCCCGTTGATAACAAAGTTACTCAGCAAGATGTTCGCCAACGCAACAAAACTCACCAAAACCAGCAACATAGCCCCTACGTTTACGGCCAATGAAAGGCCATCTTTTGTTCCCTGACTGAGGGCGTCCATAGAGGACGAGTAGGTCAAATCAATGCGGGTATCAACGCTCACGGTGCCTTGAGTTTCTGGGATAAGTAGCCGTGAAATATAAATTGCGCCGATCATGTTGATCATTGAGGCGCCCAAAATATGGCCAATGATGCCTGGTAAAACGCCCTCTAGAATGGATGCGAAGAGCACCATTACGCTGCCTGCTACGGTGGACATCCCCAAGGTCATGACAGTGAAAAACTCGGACCGGGTGAGTCCACCCAGGTAGGCTCGAATGACCAGTGGCGTTTCAACCATGCCTAAAAACAGGCTCGCAGCGCCTGCTGTGGCAACACTGCCACTGACTTTGAGGGATTTTTGCAGCCCCTTACTCAATACGCGAACAATGCTGGGTAGTATTTTCCAGTGCCAAAGCAGTGCAACGACTACAGAAAAAACAATGACTTGAGGTAACACACGAAAGGCAAAGAGATAAGGTGCGGAGCCGCCATTAAGGTCTACTGGAAATGCCCCGCCACCCAAGTAGCCAAAGAGAAATTCAGTGCCGGCTCGAGTGGCTTGTTCAATGGCGCTGATAAAATAATTCAGGCCTAAAAGAACTTCCGTAATCCACGGCACGCGCAATAAAATCAGCGCCAGTAGAAATTGAATGAACAATCCAATGGTGACAAACCGCCATGAGACCGCGGTACGGTTTTCGCTAAAGACCCAGCAACTGCCGAGAAGCAAGGTAATGCCCAAAATTGCCTGCATTTTAATTAATCACAAAAATTGTTAACACGTAATTGCCCTCAACCTGCCAATAACCCTCACCGGAATGTAGGGCGCGGTTGGGCTGATGGGCGCCAAAGTATTCAATAGTAAACGTCTGCGCCGACCAATTTAGCTGCACAGAGGCCTCTTGAAAGCCAATAAATTGCGCGCCTGTTGGAAATATTGCCTTATAGCCAGATTCCTTTGCTGAAAACGCAATGGCAGGCGCAATGCTCGGCAAGCCCGCTAAAACAGCGCGCTCGGTCTCCGTAAACAACGCTGCAAAGAGTCGTTCTTTAACCCTGTCTAACCGCTCTATATCAATACCAATGCCCTTTAGCTCGGTGGTAACGGCAGCCGCCGCTGCAATATCGCAATGGCTAATGCTGCCGGTGTAGGCAGTTGAAGGCCATACAGGTGACCGTTCTAGCCTAAGAATGGGTTCTGGGAGCAGGCCAAGTAATTCGTTGCAGCGATGAGCGCAATAACGACCGCTGGAAAATTCCCGCTGACGCTGCCCGGCCATAGATTCTAGGGTGGCACTCTCGCCGCCAAGCAATTGTTCGCGATAGTCCCTGATCGGCGCTAAAACCAAGGCGGAACCGGGTAAGTTCGGCATGCCATCAGTTAGGGGTGTTAAGTCAGGGTGTTCACAATCGCGCTGCAATTTTTCGATTCCTACTTAGGATGTGAGAAGTATACACAGGCAACCGGAGTTGCATTGTCGAATTAGCGCTCGCTCATAATTCGACAACGCGGATCGCCACTTTAAATCGCCCGCACGTACAAGGCTAGCGGTGGCCAAGACAAAGATTCATTATGAAAAACCGAGAAACCACTGTCGCTCTTTAGTAACATTGCCGCTTTCCAGCCGACACCGTTTAGTTCTTGCTTGGATAAAGCAGAGATAGAGCATAGATAGAGCACAGATAGTGCGCGGGTAATGCCATAACGGCAGTGGCAGATTTCCAAGACTGAGAGTTTTTGATGGGTCAAATTATATTGCTGAACGGATGCTCAAGCGCTGGCAAAACAACGCTCGCTATAAAGTTGCAGCAATTGCTTCAAGCCCCCTACCAACATATGGCCTTGGATCAGTTTCGTGATGGTATGCCCAGTCGTGTCCGTGGTTTGAATTCTCCTCCCGGAGATCCGGGTGCGTCTGGACTAAACGTAGTTCCTGCCATGCAAGAGGGTGAATGGGTTACGCAAATTCAATTTGGAGAGTATGGCGAGCGGGTGTTAAAAGCCATGCGGCGTTCTATTGCGGGATTTGCGGAAATGGGTTGTAACGTGATTGTCGACGATTTGCTCTTTAAGCGGGAATATCTGGACGACTATGTGAGTATTTTAAACCCTGAAAAGACATGGTTTATTGGCGTGAAATGCTCGTTGGATGTGGTGCTGGCGCGCGAAGCGCTGCGGCCTGGTCGATTTCCGGGCACCGCTGTATCGCATTACAAACAAGTACATGAACACGGCCTGAACTACGATCTTGAAGTGGACACAAGTGCCGCGAGCCCCCGGCAAGTGGCCCAGGCTATTGTTGACAGGCTTGGCACCCCGCCCGAGGCGTTTACGGCAGCGCAAACTCTACTTTAAAGATATCAGCGATCTCCTCGCCGTTTCTTCTCTCTCGCGAAACGTAAGCACGGTTGCTAGCGCCTCTGGCAAACGTAATGGCCTCTCGCTGTCCGATATAGGGTAAAGGAATTGCTCGTGCGGGCTGGCTTAAATCGCCGCGATTCAACAAATAGGCATCTTGCAGGGTTGTCACTAACAGGTTGCTGCCACTGATACTCATGCCAGTAGGCATGCCCATGGAAGGTGCCGCCTTGCCAAACAAGCCCTCTTCACCCTGATTCAGACGGGGAATGGAATCAATGTCCGCGATTTTTTCGGCCACTAACATTGTGCTGTCCACTGTTTTGATTTGTTCTAACGGGATGCGGTAGAGCTCATTTGGCACATGGCGCTTGCTCAGGAATAGTATTTCCCCCCGGTTGGTATCCACTGCTACCGCTTCGCAGTCTCTAGGGCCATTTGGATAGCGAAAATTTTGCTGCCAAACAGGCTCCAAACTTTTTCCGGTATTGCTACCCAGTTCCGGTTCTTCTACAACCAAAACTGAAACAAAGGGTCGCCAGCGCAGATTGTCACCGACGTCGGCGAGCAATAGATAAGCTTTGTCAGCGATAACAAAACTGTCCATGGCTTCCCAGTCGGTGGGATTTGGGACGTTAATCTGCCATTGACCTAATGCTGCTCCGGTTGTACTTAATGCAAAAATGCGCGCTGAGTCACCGCTGTCGTTGAACGACCATAGAACCTCGTCTGACAAGTTACTGCTGGCAAGGCCACTAGACTCGTTGAGTTCTCGGTCTTGGATATCGCCTACCCATTGCACTTGGCTGGCAATAACGCTGGGGTTGATCTGTGTAAAGACAACTTTTTGTTCTACCCTTTGCCAAGCAAAGCGCGCTGCATTCCCCACATCGTAGCCCTTGTGCATTGCTACAAACACTGTACCTAAGACAAGGATTGATGCGCTTGAAACAAGCATTAATATAGCCAGCTTGATGTGTTTATACATATTGAACAGGTATCGTTTGGGGTGGCCGCTGATTTGTTGCTTGACGGCTCTGGTCAAAGGTCTAATTGATTCGCTAGTATCCATAATGATGGTAGGTCTGACAATGTAAGTGTCTTATTCAATCAAAAAGTTATTTTGGTCCAATAGCTAATTTGGGAGCGGCAAAATCGATAATCAAAACCATTCAGGTAGCGAAGCCATAGAAGCATTGGCTCAAATGCTCAAGAATTCCAATGCAATAGTATTCTTCACGGGTGCGGGCATCAGTACGGAATCCGGCATTCCGGATTTTCGTAGTCCCGGCACAGGCCTTTGGACCAAAATGCAGCCTATTCAATTCCAAGATTTTATGGCGTCAGAAGAGATGCGGCTTGAATCTTGGGAACGCAAATTTGGCGGTGACCAAGTGATGCTTACTGCGCAGCCTAACGAGGGCCATAACGCAATTGTGGCGTTGGATAAGATCGGTAAGTGTTCTGGGCTGATCACGCAGAACGTAGACAACCTGCATCAAAACTCTGGACTGGCCGAAGAAAAAATAGTTGAGCTGCATGGTAACGCCACTTATGCGTCCTGTTTAAGCTGCACGCAGCGTTATGATTTGGATGAGTTAAAGGTTCAATTTGAGCGCGATCAGAGTGTTGCACCCTGCTTTGATTGCGGCGGCATAATTAAAACGGCAACTATTTCCTTCGGCCAATCAATGCCTGAGGTGCCCATGCAGCGGGCAACCAGCATGGTGGAAGCCTGTGATTTGATGATTGTTTTGGGTTCCTCCCTAACGGTTTATCCTGCTGCTGGATTCCCAGAATATGCAAAGCAATTGGGCGCAAAACTGGTAATAATCAATCGCGACGAAACGGGGTTAGACGGCATCGCTGATCTAGTGATCCAGCAGCAAATCGGTACGGTTATGCAGCAGGCAAATCAACGCCTGCACTCGTTGCTGAAACCTCTATAGGCAAGCAATTGGAGCAAAGTCTAAACAGTTACTTTGTCTCAAAACGCGCGCAACGCGCCTTTGACCGACGCTGTGAACAAGACCCGCAATTAAAAGCGCGCTGGCAAAAAATGGGCGCTGGGGATAGGTCTTTAAATTACCAAGAGCTAAATACCCTAACCAACGAAAACTTACTGCCACGGGTCCTTTGTCTGCTGGCTGGTAGACAATTTCAGATCAGTGAATACGGTATTTTAGGTTATGCCATGAAAAGTGCGCAGACACTTTCTCAGGCATTGCACCTTGCATCGAAATATCATCAAACAGCTGCGCCGTTACTGAACGTAGATTTTGCTGTCAACGATGATCTTTATGAGGTGATTTTAGAGAACACCTCATTGCTCGACGAGGGCGTGTTTGCATTGCTTGTAGAAGAGTTGATGGCCACCTTTCCAAGGGTGATTTATCAACTGACTGGGGAGGATATTCTAGCGGAGAAAATTGATCTGTCTTACGCTGACACCGATCATTGGCAAAGCTATGAAGAGGCATTTAGATGCCTGCCAACGTTCAATGCGCCTCGCTGCGTTTATGCTATTTCTCTGCAAGCCTTGGACCTGCCTTTGCTCGCTAAAGATTCCAATATGCTCGAATTGTTGGACCGTCGTTGCCAAGACTTATTGGACTTTGGCAGCACCGCCAAAGCTCTGAGTCAAAAAGTCACGCGCTTGCTGCTACAGCAGTTATCGTCAGTGAATAGCGCCAGTGATATCAGTAGTTTGCTCAATATTAATGAGCGTACTTTGCGGCGCAATCTAGCCAAAGAAAACACTTCATTCCAAGCACTATTAGACGACGTTAGGCAGCGTTTCGCTGAAGATTGCTTGCGTACCACTACCCTTACGGTACAAGAGGTCGCCGAGTTGGTGGGCTACACAGAGGCGTCAAATTTCCGTCGAGCATTTCACCGTTGGACAAGTCGAACGCCAGATAATTACCGTATGGGGTCCCCTATTCTTGAGTAAAACATGCGGCTGAATAAAAGCAGGATTGAATAAGGGTATGAATTATCAAATATCGCCTAAAACCATTGCCGGGTTGGTAAAGCATATTCGAATGCTCATGCCACACTGGCAGAGCGATTCACTTGGTGACTTTGAGTACCTTTCCGGCGGTTACAGTAACGACAACTACTGTTTTAGTCGTAGCCAAAGCGACGGTAGCGAACAGTTTGTTTTAAGAATGCCTAAGGTGAAGCAACCCTTTGTGAGTCGCGAGGTGGAGTCACGTTTTTATCAAAGGTTACCTGAGCATGTTGGGGTAAAACCAATGGCCTTAGATGTAAAATCTGGCGTCATGATTACGCCAATGTTAAAGGGTGAAATTTTAGCGGAGGTTTATCTCAACAAGTTTTCCGAACAAGATTTGCTAGATCACGTTAAGAAATTGCATCTTGAAATGCCCGCTATTGATCGCGAATACAATATGTTTAAGCTGGCGGAGTTGTATGAGATCGACACAGCTTCCCTGCCGCCACCAGATTCGCTGCAAATGTATCATTCCTGCCACAATGACCTGAACCCGTGGAATATTATGGTTACCGAGCAAGGGTGGCGCACGCTGGATTGGGAATTTGTTGGGCTCAATGATCCCCTGTTTGATTTAGTTGCCCTGCATCAGGGCCTTGAACTACCCGCTTCGGGACTTTTGGATCTAAGCATTCAGTTAATTGGCGTTGCTGACCCCGCTAGATTACTCAAGGTGCAAAAATCCTTTTGGTATCGCGAGTGGGCTTGGGCTGATTTTCAAATACGAGCAGGCAATGTGCGTGAAGAAATTGTTGCCCAACATGAATTTGCAATGGAAAATTTGGCTGGGTTCTAGCCAATTGAGAAGTTGGCAGGCATTTTCTTGAGCGCGGCTAATGCACTATCAAGTCTGCTTTGCCCCACACCGTGAACCACCTCAAATGACAGTCCTCGCAATGTGAGTTCGCGCTCATATACCGCAAACAATCGCTCTCTATCGTGTGGGTTCTCTCTGAGGGGATCCGGCTGCCAAGCAAGGTCAGGCGCACAAAGCAGGTAGTGTCGCGGGAGCTGAGTGCTCATAGTGCGTTGAAAAATTTCCGGCACTGGACCGTACTTTTCGCGCCACCAAATAATCAGAGTCAAAATATCGGTGTCTAAAATAAGGCTGCCAGGGCGCTGCTCCGAGTTCATTTGAAGTTCAAGAAGCTGAATTAGGTCAGAGGGTTGATAGTGAGGTTTAGATGCCCTTGGTTGAAGGAAGTTGCGTGCGTGTTCGTGAACGACGGGAAGGTTCAATTGCCTACTTAACGCGTCCGCTAACTGCGTTTTCCCACAGGATTCGGGCCCGGTTAAAGCGATAATCACGAGACTCCACGCATACTTTTTTGCCAAGCCCTGAAGCCCATAACCGCCATGGCAAGATAAACCGTATACAACCCGGCATAGAGAAAAAGCCCAGGCTGGCCGTCTATGCCTTTGATGAAATACAAGGCAATCTGTAACGCATCAATGACAAACCAAGCAACCCAACTATAAAGGTGTTTTCTTGCAGTCATCCACATTGCGGTGAAGCTAGCGACCGTTGTGAAGCTGTCTGCATAGGCCAAATCCGCCCGAGAAAATTCAGAAAATGCCCAGCCCATCAAAATACTACCGATGAGGGTAATTGCGAATAAGTTTAGATTAGTGCGCATGGCGGTTTTTATGGGTTTGAGGACGCCCTCTTGACGATGCTGACTGCCGCCATATAGCCAGTAAAACCAGCCATAGGCATTCATCAGGACATAGTAAAGGTTGAGTAAAACATCTGCGAAAAGGTTGGCTCTGGCCACCACGACCACTGTGATGAATGCGTAAATTAGCCCTACGGGAAAAGTCAGTGCATTTTCTTTAATGAGAAGCCACACGCAAACTAGCCCGCTGATTACCCCAGCGAGTTCTAACCAATTATTTACAAGATATTCTAGCAACACACCATTGCCTTATGAGCGTTTGGATTTGAACGTAATTCTACCGTGTGCAAAGTAGCAAAAGTTGCCGGGAAAGGCTCGCTTAGCGTTTGTTCGGCGCTCGTTAAGTATTTATTAAAAGGCCATGTGCGCGGGGCAAAAATAAGCCGAGTTGGCTTAGGAGGTAGGACCGAAATCGGTTAGGCGATTATGTGACCCGCTGTATATGTTGCAGCTCTCGTCGCAGCAACTTTCTATGCAGCAACTTTCTCTACAGGAACCACGGTCACCCATTGATTTTCGACCAGTATTTCAATGGTGCCATACTTTAAGTCGAAAGGTACCAAGGCTGGGCAAGTTGCTTTAGGCATGGCTTGAGCTTCACTTAGTTTATGCAGTATCTCCTCAGTGAAGGGTACAAAAGCTAAATTGTCGATATTTGCCTGTTGCGAGTTATTTAGCTCTTTATTCATTTGCCTGCGCTCTTTGATGAGGTGGGTATTAAGCTCCAAGATAATCAAAGGATATGCGACAAATTCATGAAGGATCAGTGAAGATAATGAAGGAATATGGAACCGTATAGCGCCCTAAAGAGATCTGAGGTTGGGTTCACTAGGTGGTCTTGAGGCGCGCTCTTGCAGCGCTATCTGGTACTTAAAATGTTGAAATTAGCTCAAGCGAAATTTGTCGTTATTGCCTTCAAACCAGCTAGAATGCACGCAGTACATGAATTGAAAGGTGTCTATTTTGGCAAAAAATATCGTTATTGTTGAAGATGATCCTGATCAGCGATCAAACTATATGGATGCAATTTCCAAAAAGGGTTATACGGTGCGGGCTTTCGGCAGCCGCGAAGAGGCCCTCGCTGGGTTTGATGAGGCGCTACCAGACTTAGCAATTCTCGATATTATTCTGGGTGAAGAAGTAGATGCAGGTTTCCAACTTTGCAGAGAACTGCTCACCCGCTCGCCAAATTTACCCGTTATTTTTCTCACGGAGCGAATAAACGAAATTGACAAAATTTCTGGCTTACGCTTGGGTGCTTGGGACTACTTACCTAAACCGATTTCATTAGACTATTTGGCTGAGCGCATTTCCTCTTTGCTGCGCATCAATGAGGTCCGTAGTGACCAAGACCGTAATGAGAGTTCATCAGAAAAAAGTATTGGCGAACTTACGCTAGATCAAGATGCCTTGTTGGTCTCTTGGCGTGGTGAGCGCATAGACCTGTCGGGTACAGAGTTTCGTATGTTGGCCAAGCTAGTGCGCATGCCCGGACATGCTGTGAGCTACGAGACGCTTATGAATGCCACTATGCAAAGCTTGGTAACCAACAACACCATTAATACTCATATGCGCAACATTCGCAAAAAATTTGAAAAAATTGATGCTGGATTTTCGTGCATTAAGAGTGAGTACGGGTTTGGTTATCGCTGGTTAGATCAGTAAGTTGTCAGCGGCTTAGATGGCGTTTAAATTCAAAATTCGCGGACCTAGATTAGGCACTAAGCTTGCAATGATGGGTCTTGCCCTGCTGGTTATTCCTTGGTTCAGCTATTTGCAATTGGTAGAAATGGAGAGGCTACTGATTCAGGGCCAATCCCAGGCCCAGTTGTTAACCGCGGAAGGTATTTCCACGCTATTCAATGGACGGGAAGATTTGTTTAACGATTTGCCCGTTAACGTGGAAGATTTTGAACCACTTTACGCGCTGCCACTGCAAAGTACTATCCGACTTGACGGTAATGCAGATGACTGGGGGGAAGACGCGCAGAATGCTTATCTGCAATTTGGCTCTACCTCTGGTGACAGTGACAGCGACTTTTCTCTGTTGCTTGGTGAACGCGCTGAATATTTATACGCGCACATGCGCATTCAAGACCAATCTATAGTCTACCGCGACTCCGACTATTTGCGTTTGGATAACGCTGACCACATTCGTTTGAACTTTATTCGCACTGACGGCGCTGATGGTCGAGTGTCCTTAGTCTTTCAGGAAAGCAATGTTATTACGGGCTTCTCTATGGATGAACAGTGGCGCTACTCGGATACGGGTAATGCAGATAACCGCATCCAGGGTGTGTTAACACCTATGCCTGAGGGTAATGGTTTTTTTGCGGAATTCCGCATTCCTCTAGATTTGCTGGGTTCTAGAACTTTTTTCGGTATGACCTTTATTGACGTGGACGACGCCGTTGATCGAGAAATTGTAGCCAGTACGCAAACACTGCCGCCCACAGAAAAACAGAATTTCAACTTAGTAGTGTTGCGTACGCCTGAAGTGCGGAAAATTGTCCAGGGCCTTGGCTATGCTGGTGCGCGAATACTCGTTATAGACAGTCAACAGCGGGTGCGCGCTGAAGCTGGCAGTGTTCGCCCCGAATCCACTGCAGATGCAGAGCAAGGATGGCTCACTATAATAACCGAGTGGTTCGATGACATACGTCCTTGGTTGCATCAATTGATCACAGGGGAATCGTTGGATCAGGCGCAAGGCCGTAGCGCTGATTCCACAGTGGGTAGCCTAGACGGCGTGCTTGATAATCCAGCGGATAAAGCCATTGCTGTTAGCCTAGGCGGAGAACCCATTGCACTGCGCAATAGAATTTCGGACACACAAGAACTTATATTGGCCGCTCACCCAATTATTTCTTTGGAGGAAGTCATTGGCACCGTAATTGTTGAACAAAATATTGATGACATTCTGCGCTTCCAGCGCTCGGCGCTAGAGCAGGTGCTGCTTTTGTCATTGCTCAGTTTGTTTGCCATTTTTGTTGCGCTGATCGCATTTGCGGGGAGATTGGCATGGCGCATACGCAATCTCAGAAGAGAAGCCAGTTCTGCCATTGACGCGCGCGGTCGCTTGAAGAAATCGCAATTACTCAGTGAAATACGTGCGGGTGATGAGATAGGTGATTTGGCGAGAAGTGTATCTAACATGTTAGAGAAGCTGAATCAGCACAATACTTTTCTCGAAAGTATGCCCCGTACGTTACGCCATGAAATCAACAACCCTCTGAACACATTGAGCACTTCACTGCAAAATCTGGCTGAAGAATACCCAGGGCTTGGTCAAAGCAAGTATTTAGAGAGTGCCCAGCGTGGAGTCAACCGCATTGGTTCTATCGTCCAAAATTTGGCAGATGCAGCTAATCTTGAAGAATCGTTAGAAGCTGAAGAGTTAGAAATTATTGATCTGGATATTTTGCTTTCCAGCTACGTTGCTAACTGTTCGCTCAGTCACCCAGGCATAAATTTCGTCTATAGAGGCTCGAGTAAACCAGCCTATGCCTTAGTTTCAGATTTTCGTATTGAACAGCTTATGGATAAGGTTATCGACAATGCAGTAGATTTTCATCGGCGCGACACGCCCATTAGAGTCCAGTTAGATTGCTTCCGCGACACTTTGCAGATCTCAGTGGCTAATCGCGGCCCAACCCTGAACAAGGATGTACGTAAAACGGTCTTTGATTCTATGGTCAGCCACAGGGGCCAAGAAAACCGCTTACATTTCGGTTTGGGACTGTACGTTGTTCGAATAATTGCTGAACACCACGGCGGCGCAGTAAACGCCCTGAACTTGCAGGACGACACTGGGGTAGTGTTTTTGGTTCAATTGCCGTTGGCACGACAATCTCTTCTGGAGGATGACGTGTTTAGGACCGAGCGAAGCGTGTCTGCTGGCTAAATCCGGCAATTAGTTTTGGCGAGTTCTAATCTAGTACTTTTTTGGCTTAAAACTTTGGTCTTGGGTTTTGCTTACACAGAAACCCAGGCATAAGCCCAAAACCCATTTAAAAAAGGCTTTAAGTCAGGCTGTAGTCGCTGTCCATCGTCACCCCATTGGAGCCGTTGACGGTGCCCTTCTTCACCAAGTTTTCCATGGCCGCAAGTACGCTGCGGGCGGCAGCCGGATACATAAATTCAGGTGTGTCTTTGTACATTAGTGGCACCATCTCCCGAATCTTATAAGTACCCTCTTCAATACAGGCAATAATTTGCTGCTCTCTTTCAAGGCGATGGGCAATATAAGCCTCAACGTGGGCTTTGGGTTCGTCAATACAAGGTCCATGGGTTGGCCAGTAAATTTCATCATCGCGCTCAAGCAGCAGTTCAAGGCTCAACATATAGTCGGCCATATCACCATCTGGTGGCGAGATGATGCTGGTAGACCAGCCCATAACGTGGTCGCCGGTAAACAGCGCCTTTTGCTCTCTTAGCTGAAAGCACAGGTGATTAGAGGTATGCCCCGGTGTATAAACGCACTCCACCGACCAATCACCGCCTTGAATGATTTCGCCGTGAGTGACCAAGTGATCTGGATCAAAGTCCATATCGCCACCCTCTTCAACCTGCACACCCTGCTCGATTTTGCCTGCGCCGTGAGGCCCATAAGCGTAAGTGGGTGCACCTGTTTTGGCCTGCAGCAACCGACAGCCTGGCGAGTGATCCATGTGCGTATGCGTGACAAGGATATGAGACACCGTCTCGCCCGGAATGCTGGCCAAAATGGCGTCTATGTGGGCCTCATCGTCTGGGCCCGGATCTATGACGGCAACGCTCCCTGTACCCAAGATATAGGTACCGGTGCCGTGAAAAGTGAACGGGCCTGGGTTGTTCGCGATGACCCTTCTTATTCCTGGTGCTAAAACTTCAGCCTTGCCATATTCAAAATCTAACTTGCGACGATAGGGAATCTCAACAGCCATTTCGCACTCTCCAACAGAAAAAAATTTGTCCCGCAATATAAGAGTCAGGCCCTGCAAAAGCAATAAAACTCGGGTCCCAGACTACATATTGGGGCTTAGCTGTCGCCCCATTTTTCCCGCAACGCGATCCATGCCGACACATCTGGATTTATCGTTAAGGCCAAGTCCAAATATTCTTTCGCCTTAACTTGCAGGTCGTATTCATAGGCCTCTTGAGCTATGTCCGCTAGGCGTTGCGCGCACTCGTTCAGTAACGCCAGTGCTTTTTCATTGGCTGGGTCAAGTTGTAGGGTTTCTCGCAGCAGGGCCGTGGCGTTGCTGTCTATTGGGGCTGTAATGTACCCGTCAGCCATCAATTGTTGCGACGTCTCAAGCAATACAATGACTCTTGCTTTGCGCGTTCTTTCGCCTTCAATACGCAAGCGTAGCTCATTAATCGGCTCCGCTGGCAGGCCGGCTGCTGACGCTTGGTCAAGCAGTTCCTCTGCTTTGTCTAGATTGTCTTGTGCTAATTTACTGCGCACATTATTCAAAATTTGCGCGGCGACCTCATTCAACCCCTGTAAGGCGACCATGTTATTGGGGTCGGTGGCTAGGACTCGTTGATATAGCTCCGCTGCATTGGCACCAGGTGGGGAAATGAACAGATTATCTGCCCGTAATCGCCTTGCCTGTACTAAGAGTTCGTTAATGGCCGCTTGGGCTGTAGCCGCTTGGGAAATGAGCTTTCTTACATCGTCCAGTGCACGCAGCTCGTTATTGGCAGCCGATGCTCGCTCCAGCAAGCTAATGGCATTGTTAACTTCTCCGTTCTCGGCAGCTGCCTTGGCCAAGACAATATAATGAGCAGACAATTCGGTTAAACCCTGCTCTGCACCTGGGTGCTGTGGCGCAATGCGCAGTATTTCTTGATAAGCCTGAATGGCAGCAGCAGCACTGGGTAGATCTGACAGGCCATGACTTGTAAGCAGCGCTTGGGTGCTTTTTAGCAACCGTTCTGCGCGATAGCGATTTTGTAGGCGCAGTGACAATACTGTCAGTTCAGGGTCTTCGCCCAATACACTTACAGCCTCTTGTAAGCGCACATTCGCAGTTTCTAGGTCCCCGCCTGCCAAGGCAGTATTGATGCTATCGCGCCAAACTGTGACCACTTCTTCTAAGGCGATTTGTGCCTCAAGATCATTTGGTTCTATTAAGAAAATGCGTTGATAGGCTGCGGCAATGGCAGCTAGACCCTGGTTTGGGTCTTGGCGCAGCGATTCGGCTTCAGTTCTTGCAAAAACCAACTCTGGATTTTCAATGACTCCGAGAGAACTGCCCACGTCAGTGAGTGACTGAGTCACCTCATCTCTCAGTACAAAGACAACGCTGAGCAAAATGCTGGTAACCAGTAACACGGCAAAGCTTTGTAGCGCGACCTTTCGTCTACGTTTACGCCGCGCTCTTTTTTTCTGTTCTGATGGGTCTAAGGCAACAGTTCTCAACTCGGCACTTAGAACAGATATCTCTTGAGTTCTAATCGCCTGTGTTTTAATGGTGAGATTCGGTAGTTGTGTGTCCAGCGCAATAGACGCCAGCGCATCGCTGAGCATTTTACCGTTCTGAAAGCGCTGTTCGCTCCGCTTGGCGAGTAATAAATCAAGGACAGATTGCAGCGCTGAGAGATGGTTAGGTAGTCGAGGTATGGGTTCTTGCAAATGCTTTTGCAGCATGACTTTGGGGTCTGGATCCGTATAGGGCAAACGCCCTGTCAAAATCTGATAAAACACAACACCAAGACTATAAAGATCCGTGCTTCCATCTAGTTCGCGACCGGTGATCTGTTCAGGGCTGGCGTAACCTGGAGAAAGTTGTGCTGTGTAGCCACTGGGATTGTCGCTTGCGGCACTTTCGCCAATGGGGCTGGCACAGCCATAGTCGATGAGGCCGGGGTTGCCATTGTAGGTGAAGACAATATGCTCTGGTTTTATGTCGCCGTGGACATAACCAAGGCCGTGCAGCTCGTCCAGCCCCATGGCAATTTGGCGGATCGCTGAGATAACAGTCTGAAGTTGAACGCCACTCGCCATGCGATCTGTGAGGTTGCCACCTTCAAAGTCCTGCAGGATGGCAAAGAAAGCATCCTCACCCTGTCCCGAGGCGTAAAGTTTAGGGAATATCGGGTGCTTCGTGCGGGCCAAAATTGATGTTTCAGGCAGAGCCTTTGGCGCAAACTTCACCACTGCATTTGCTAAATCGATAACACGGGTGGCACGGTAGACGTTGGGGTGTTGGTCAATGTGATCACCCCGAACTAATTCGGATATTCGGTACCCTTGAATAATTTGGCCGATCATTTCAGCTACTGCCGTTCCCAGCGTTGCTGGCCACAGTATCCACTTCTGGAATTTCCAGCACATTGCCACTGACTAACTGACCAAGGATAAATTTGCCGTCGGGTATCAAGAGGCGTCCGTCTAAACTCACCGCAAGCCCTTCTCCGTGGGCAAGGCCATTGATGCATTGAGTTGACTCGAACATCCACTGCCGACCCATGTGGTTTAGTGCGCAGGTAGCGTTGTCGACCAACAAGCGTTCCAGTTGCAAAGTGCCCGCGCGCCACTGCTGAATTTCTGGCTGAGCGCCGGGTTGCTCCTTAATACCCCAACCACTTTGGCTGTTATCAAAAAACTCGCCGCGATAGATTGTGCCGTCGCGCCAATGAATTACACCCAGACCACTGCGTTTATCTGCGGCAAACATACCCACATAACGATTGCCATTGGGCCAGTACAAAGTGCCTTTACCTGAACGTTTGTCCTTGGAGAATTCGCCGATATATTGTCGGCCATCGGCATAAACCAAATGCCCCTGCCCATGCAGCGCGCCCTGCAAAAAGTCCCCGTCATAGCTTTGACCCGTATGCCAGCGCATTTTGCCTTTGCCAGAGCGCACATCAGCCAAGAAATCACCGCTGTAGTTGTCCTTGTTGGCCCAGCTAAAATTCCCTGTGCCTTGGATTCGGTTAGCATTGAACATGCCCTGATATTTATCGCCGTTTGCCCAGGTCAAGGTGCCAAAACCATGGCGCTTGCCGAGCAAAAACTCACCGTCGTAGGCGCGACCATCAACCCACTGATAGATACCCTTACCATGGGGTAAATCGTTTAGAAATTCACCTTCATAGCGGTCACCATTGGCCCAGATGTACAGGCCCTGACCATTGAGAATACTGTCCTTGATTTCGCCCTCGTAGCGATCGCCATTTTCTAAAGTAATAATCTGCGTAGCCGCAAGTCCGGAGAGCGGTAGCAAGGTTATAGCGAGGAAAAAGAAATTCCGTAATATCTTTAATAACTTTAGGTACAAGGTTTCGTTATACACGCCAGCAAACTCCGGTAGACTCATCAGCAATGGGCTTATCGCTCGCCGCTCACATTACTGTAATTGGAAACTTATTTCTTCATCTCGTTGTGCTTAGCCTTAGGTTTGTTCAGTGGTTTCCTGGGCGGCCTGCTCGGTATTGGCGGTGGCGTAGTCATAGTGCCAGTACTGTATTTTTTGTTTACCCTCACCGGACAATATACCCCTGAACTGGCGATACTGGTGGCTATTGCAACGTCTCTGTCTTGTATTGTTTTCACTTCTGCTTCGGCGGCATTAACCCAAATCAAAGCACAAAGAGTTAATTGGGACATAGTCTACAAGCTGTTGCCCTTCCTTCTCATTGGCAGCTTTTCTGCTGGATACATTGCACCCAATTTGCCGCCCGGAATTTTGCGTTGGATGTTTGGCCTATTCATTGGGCTGGTCGCCATCATTATGCTAACAAACTGGAAACCACAGCCAAATCGACTTCTACCGGGGTACGCGGGTAGCTCTCTTATTGGAGTGGTTGCCGGTCTTATAGCGGGGTTAGCTGGCATTGCTGGCGGCAATGTCATAGTGCCCACGCTTATTTTATTCAATATCCCAGCGCACAATGCGACCGCCACAGCCAGTACTCTAGGGGTGCCTATCGCGGGAGTGGGTGCAATCGGCTATTTCGTTTTGGCACCTGCTAATGACCTGCCTAATTTGTTCGGTTATATAGATGGCGTGGCGTTTTTATCCATAGTCATTGGCGCAGTGATTACCGCGCCACTGGGCGTTAAATTTGCTCAGAAGGTGCCAGCAGACAGCTTGAAAAAGATCTTTGGGGCAATGCTGGGGCTAGTTTCCCTGCGCATGTTACTGGGGCCATTTTTACTTTAGGCGGCCCATACTGGAGGGCAAAGCCCTTGCTGTATAGCCAGGCCACAGTGCTACAGCCAATGCTCTATATCGCCTAAAGCCATTTGCGCAAAGAGCGTGCTTAAAAAGAGCGTGTTAAGAGAGCGCTTAAGATGCTTGCCTTTAAGTTGGGCTTTGCAAAATAGATCTAATTTGGATTGCCTCCGTTGGCTGATCTGCCAACACATCCGAGATCACCACTACTTTATCGTTTGCAGCAAAACCTTCTTTTTCACGCAGCACATCAAAGGCCCTTTGCAGAGTCTTTTCTGGGTCACTACTGAACGCCATACGATGTGCATAAACCGCCCTATTCAGCGCAAGTCGGCGTCTAGATTGGCTGTTATTGGTAAATGCATAAATGGGTACGTGCATCGGCCTGGCGCTGGTGACGTAGTCTGCTGTTAGTCCGCGTCGAGTGATGACAACAATACCTTTCGCATCTAGTGCCTCGGCGAGGGCCACTGCGTGGATAGCCACATGTTGTTTGTCTTCGCTAACTTCCAGGGATTTTTCGTAACCCAAGCCCGGAAAGCGCTCAGATTTGCCAGCTATATTGTCTAGTTGTTCGACACATCTAACAGGGTACTGCCCCACGCCTGTTTCACCTGACAGCATTACGGCATCGACACCCTCATATACTGCATTCGCCACGTCGGTCACTTCAGCTCGGGTTGGAATTGGATTGTCGATCATAGATTCTAACAAGTGGGTGGCGACGATACAGCGCTTGCCGCCTTTTGCGCAGGCGTGAACAATTCTGCGTTGCACGTTAGGTAAATCAGCGATGTCTGTTTCTATACCTAAGTCGCCACGAGCCACCATGACACCGTCAGACAATGCAACAATCTCATGAATATTGTTCACACCTTCCTGATCTTCAATTTTTGCGATGATCTTAATGCTTTGTTGTTTTTCGGCTAACAATTCTCGCAACTCAACAACATCGTCTGGACTGCGGACAAATGACAAAGCAATAAAATCCACTTCATTAGCAATGCCAAAGGCAATGTCTAATCTGTCCTTTGCGGTAATGGCTGGTAAGTTAACGCGTACGCCGGGAAGGTTAACGTGTTTTCTACTGCCCAATGTACCGCCATCAATCACCTCGCAGGTAAGTTGGCGGTCCATTTTTTGCAACACTTTGAAGTTCATCAAGCCGTTATCCACGGTGATGATACGACCCACTTCCACAACATCTACGAGTTCGGTGTAGTTCACATGAATTGATCGTTGTTCAATCATGTCGCCATCGCGAACAGACAGCGTGACCACATCTCCAGTATTCAACTCCATAGGGTTTTCTAATACCCCAGTCCTGATTTCTGGCCCTTGAGTGTCCAAAAGAATTGGAATGGGATAGGCAATTTGTCGGTTGAGCGTCTTAATCCAATTAATCACCTGTAAGGCACTTTCGTGATCTGCGTGGGACATGTTAATCCGCACAACATTCATACCCGCATCGTAGAGCTTTTTGAGCATATCGAAGCTGGCAGTCGCAGGACCTATGGTGCAAATAATTTTCGTTCGTCTAGTCATGGCGCTAGCTTAGTCTTCGCGTGCCGACATGTCATGTAACCAGTATGAATTAATTGAAGTTTTTACCTCACTTAAGCGCATTGAACGGGGCTGCCAGTACGCGGGAAAGAAATTTTGAAATTCGCGCCGCTCAAACCTTGGATCAACTAAGCAAATTACGCCGCGATCCTCCGGCGAGCGAATCAAACGCCCGGCTGCCTGAATGACTCGAGCCATAGCAGGTTGGTTGTACGCCATTGTTTGCCCTAGCTCGCCGTTTTCGCTGCCCGCAAAAAATTCAGCCATGAGATTGCGTTCTAAGCTGGGCGGCGGTAAGCCCAGACCCACTATAACCACGCCATTCAATTTAGCTTCACCAAAATCTACCGACTCACTGAGCCCGCCGCCAAGAACGACTCCCATGACAACGTTCTCATGCATACAAAATGATGCCATCAACGCTTCCTGCGCATCGGTGTCTTGACCACGCTCTTGGTACAACATTTTGCTCGCTTGTTCAGCCTTAGAACTTCTAGCGATATGTTCATTTCTAAATTGTTCCAAGTACGCATAAGACGGCATGGCTAAAAGGTAACGACCGGGCTTACTTGCGGTCAAAATATCTAGCAGCTCGCCAATCTTTGGCAGACTTTGAGTTCTTTGCTGCAAATAGGTAGGAATATCCTTGATGATCATCACGTGGGTTTGCGCCGCACTAAAAGGTGTTTTTGCGCGTTCGGAAAAATCCGCTTCTTTGGTAACCTGGCCATGTAACTGCTGATAAACAGCGAGGGGCGAAACCGTTGCCGAGAACCTAATTGTGCTGGCGTACTCAGACATAACCTGGGCCGCATAATGCCCTGAGTCTAAGCACACTTGCCGAACTTGGATGTTTTTTTCCTTCACTGTGACAAGGTAACGAAAACGCTTTTTCTCAAACCAAGAAGCGCCTTTGGCCCACCGTAAACAGGCAAAATATAGACGCTCTAAATCCTCTTCACGATCTTCTAGTTGTTCTGCATGGTCGTAATTTTCGAGAAATTTGGATACGGCTCTATCCAAAGTGTCTGTTTGCGCAACACTGTGCTCGCCCTCGTCTAGGCCCTTGGCAATTTTCTTTATTGCTCGCTCTAAAGAGGTGACCCGCTTAGACATCAGTTTATTCTTAGTGGTCTTCGCTGCTCTAATTTCCACTGAATTGACCTGTACCGCTAACATCGACTGAACTCGCGGACTCAATTGATGGGCCTCATCTACAAGCAGGTGCATATTGGGCTGAGCAATAAAACGTTGCAGCCTAACCACAGGATCAAATATGTAGTTGTAGTCGCCAATAATGAGGTCAGACCATGTAGCAAGATCTAGACTCAACTCGAATGGGCAGACCTTGTGCGCTCTCGCAACCACTTCGATTTGTGCTTGATCAATAACACCGCCCTGCTGAATCAACTGTTCAACGGCTTTGGGCAATTTGTCGTAGTACCCTGCGGCATATTCGCACAGCTCTGAATTACACGGCATGCCCGCCACCAAACAACTTTTTTCTTTGGCCGTGAGCTGCACCGCGATAAGTTGTTCAGCGCCTTTGCTATTTGTTCGCGTGACATCTCTTGTTGCGTTGAGCAGTGCATCGGCGCCGCGGCTTTTGCTTGTTAAGAAAAACAGTTTGTCGCCGACTTTTTGTCCGCGTAATGCAGGATATAAAACCGCCATGGTTTTACCGCTGCCGGTACTTGCCTCTAGCAGTAAATTCTCGCTGTTACGCTGAGCCTGAAAAACTCTGCGGGCAATGGCGCGCTGGGACGGACGGAAATCTCCGTAAGGAAACAGCAAAGAGTCAGCCCATTTATGACGCAGTTGATGACGATGTAAATCTTGTTGCATACGGCTTTCATAGCAACACAAGCTCAGTATGAGTTGAGCAACAGCTTGGCCTGCATCTATAGAAAATTCATAGCTATGTTCAACCAGCGAATCTGGATTCACATAGATAATGCGCAGCACTATGCCGCCGCAAAGGTTTTCTCGCAAAGCCCATAATCCTGCGTAAAGTAGGCACTGCCCATGATCTACGCTGTCTAAAGGCTTATTCTCAGCGCGGGTACTTTTATATTCCTCGATTATCCAGGTGCCGGTCGCACTTTTACTCAGCCCATCTATTCGACCGCGTAACTCGCAGGTTTCATTGAGCAGGGTTACCGAATGCTTTAGCGAAACCTCTGCCGCGTATTCTGGGTCATTTTCTGATCTGAGCTGTTGCAGCTTTTGTTGCGTTTCAACGCCTTCAATAGCTTCCACTCTGGGACCCTGAAATGGCGGATATAGGTCGCCACTGCGAAAAACAAAGTCCGCTAGCGCGCGCACAGATAACGTATTCACTTGCACAACTGCAGTTTTATTACACGCGCAGGTATGTTCATTCGATTGAACTCTTCAAACCATGCTCGTTGTTGTGGTTGTAATTGATCCGTTGGCCCTTTTACCTCAACGTATTCCACCCGGCCTGATTCATAGCAGACAAATAGATCAGGAAAGCCGCGCCTATACTCAGAGAGATTACGAATTAGAAAGTGGCTTAGTTGTCGTAACTGATTGATGGGTATAGCGGACAGCCATTCGTCAACGGGAATAGATTCAAGCAACCCCCAACTGACAAGACGGTTAGCAATGCCTTGTTTTTCTGTAGCGATGTGGGTGATGTGGGCAGCAAAGTCTGCGTCTGATGAGATCGAGGCTTCAAGGGCTTCGATAGCATCCATGCGCTGAAGAAAAAAATCTGTTTCAAAAAGATCGTGGGGGCCGGATTGGAAAGGGTTGGTAAACGCGCCGGTAATAGGAGCAAAGCAAATTGGCCAATAAATTAAGCCTGTTAGCGTTTTTAACATCAGGTTTTCACTGTGCACACCCCAGCCACCCTCTTGGATCAGTTCCATCAAGACAAAGTCTTCTACCAACTCCGGTGTGTCTTCAATTTCCATTATTGTTGTGGGTGGCTGATAGCCCCCGCCGCGGTTGCCAAAGCGTTCCACAAATAGCCTTTCAGTTGCTGAAATCGGCGCGTTGTGCATTTCCTTAAGTAAGGTGTCCGCTTCTTGAACCCGCTTTTCCTTTGTTAGAATTCTCGCTCGCCGTTCTCGTGCGGGTGGTATTTCAGTACGCGCGTAGGCTGCAAGGGCGAAGTCTAACAACTTTTCTTTCTCAGCCCATTTACCCAGACGTAGTAAGCTGCGCTGTCTTAACCGATGGCGCGAGCGCGACCTTTGGCTGGTAACTACAGTGCTGGTAAGTTTTTCAAGTAGCGCATCAGCAAGAAAGGGAAATTCATCTAAACGATAAATTAGGCTGCTGTAGAATCTCTCTTCTTGGTGTTCTTCAAGGGCTTGTCTGGTTGCAAATTGCTGGGATTGCAAGGCAACATTTTCATAGGCTAACTGACCCAAATCTCTGCGCACAAAAGTCGACCAATCCTGACCAGAATTGCCAAAGTACAATGTACTGATAAGCCACCAATGATCTGGGGCCGCCACACTTATCCAACGTGTATGTTTGGCGCAGCGCTGGAAAATTTGCAGGTCACTGCCACCACTTAGCAAGTACTCGACAATGTCTCCTTTACTGGTTTTAGCCACCGCCTTTGGCAAGGCAAAATAGTCGAGGATTTGCGCCTTAGTCAGTAGCGTTAATAGTTGGTCACTAGGCACAGGTGAAGATATTTTGAGCAGGTTCAGATCACTCAGTTCGCTGATTGCCAGGTCGAGTTTGGAGACTTCGGCATATTTCAGAGAGGCAGTTAGGAACGTTGGACCTTTGCGTGTGAGCAGGCGGGCAAATAGCCTCTGAGCATCGTTTGATGCCCCAAGATAAGATCGCAGATCGGTAATAATTGAGTCGTCCGCAATACCCTGAAAACGCGCCAACACGAACTCAAAGACACTACAAAAATTGTTTTGGTAGTAATCTGCGGGCGCTGGGTTTTGGGGCGTTAAAATAGATTCAGTCACAAGATGAATTAGCGCACGTAACCACGTAAAAGATCAATGACCAGTCCAGTGGATTCGTCCGATGATATGGATTAGTACCGCATTCGCGGTCACAGTTAAACACAGTGCGTGCTTGTTTAGCGCAGGTGTTTCTTTGTAGAGTGTTGTCGAGTCCGCTGCTGCTACAGCACAAAAAACCATTGATTAACCCAGTTTTGAAGGAATTCAAGATGGAAAATAGTCCCATGCCCGCTTACCCGCATTGTGTTGTCGTTTTGGTGACCCAGCGGGCAATTGAATCTATGTTAGAAAGTTCAGGACAGGGGTTTTATCGTGACACCCACCCTTGGGTTGTCGCCGCGCAATTATTCGCTCAAGCTCAGGCTGAGCAAAGCGACATGCCCATTCTTTTCGCCAGCGTAAGTGATGGCCAGGCAGCGGCTTATTCCCATTGGAGCATGATCAGCAAGATTGATGTTTTGAGTTTGACGAGTAATCGCTGGGAGAGTCGCTGCGAATTTGGCGAGTTACATGCGGTTAACCCCATATGGCAGGACATAGACAGCGTTATGCATAAAACCAGTGCCGAGCAAATTTTGCGCGAACAGGTTGAGGGCATTAGAACTCTGCGTATGCCGTTACAGGAAAACCAAATTCACCCGTATGCTATTTGTGAGACCCCTGCGTTTGTTCTTGCTGAACGGCAACCAACCGCCTAGCCGCCCACTTACCCTGTTATCCCAGTGGAGATTATCAGTGTGTGCGTTCGGAATCTGCTGGATCTTCGTCATCCATTTCCTGTAACAACTGCGGGGTGATAGGTTTCTTCACTCGAGCACCTAGCTCGCGGAACTGCTCTGCTTGGCGCACCAAGTTGCCCCGGCCAGAAGCTAGGCGAGCATAAACGTTGTCATATGTTCCCTGCAGCGTGGCCAACTGCTTACCTAACTTGTCAACCTCCTCCACTACACCGTTCAATTTGTCGTATAGAGCACCGGCCTTGCTGGCTATTTCTTGGGCATTTTTATTCTGCTTTTCAACCCGCCACAGGTTATTGATGATCCTTAAGGCCATCATTAAGGTCGTGGGGCTGACCAGCATAATTCGTTTGTTGAATGCCTCAGTAAACAGCCGCCGATCCGCCTCCATTGCAAGCGTGAAGGCGGATTCAATGGGAATAAACAGCAGCACAAAATCAAGTGAACGAATGTCTGGTAGTTGATCATAGTCCTGCTCAGATAGGCCTTTAATCTGGCTACGCAGCGCAGCCAAGTGCGCGCGCAAGTACTGTTCGCGCTCGTCATCCTCCTCGCTGGCGACCGCCTGCTCATACGAGACAAGGTTCACTTTAGAATCTATAACGACATCTTTGCCATCTGGCAGTCTGATGACCACGTCCGGGCGTTTTATCTGCCCTTCTGCATTGCGGCTACTGGTCTGGACAAAATACTCGTAGTCTTTGCGCAGCCCAGATTCTTCCAAGACTCGCTCCAGGACTAATTCGCCCCAGTTACCTTGGAGTTTATTGTCGCCCTTTAACGCCTTCGTCAGATTCTCGGCCTCCGCATTGATGCGCTCGCTGGCCTTTTGTAGGTTTTGTACTTCGTTTAGCAGTGATGCGCGCTCTTTGGTGTCGCTTTGGTAGACCTCTTCTACCTTTTTCTTAAAGTCGCCGATTTGTTCGCGAAACGGATTGAGCATGAGTTGCAATGATTGTTGCTGGCGTGTGCCTTGAGCATCAAAAACTTTGTTCGCCAACAGCTCGAATTCTTGCTTGAGCTTGTTGCTGGTTTCGTTAAAGAGTTTTTCTTTTTCCTGAAAACCGGCTTTGATTTCCTCCATTCGTGCACTGAGCGCGGCGAAGTCGCTTTGGCTTTGACTCAAATCTGTCCGAGCTGAGTTGAGAAATTGCTGTTGTTGGTCCAGTTGCTGGGTTTGTACTTCAAGCCGAGCGTTTGCTGCGGCTAAATGCTGTTCTGCTTCACCCAGTTGTTGCGCTTTGAGCGATTGACCTTCGTGCAAGCCCTCTTGAAAACCTTGGGCCTTTGCCAGTGTTTCCGCAGCTTCCACTTCGCTGAGCAACGCCTGCCGGTGTTTTTTGTGCAACAACCTTGCGCTGACTGCAGCGCCTATTGCAGCACTGAAAAACAGATACATTGCTAAATTTAGCCATTCGCTCAAGTCAAATTCCTCGCCTTAGATAGGCCCTATTCAAAAAATAGGCCCAATATTTTTCCAACACCGCTTCAATGTGGCGCTGGGTAATGCGATAAGGGTACCAGCATTTTTCAGCGACTAGCAGCGCCGAAAATACTTATCGCCGTCAAATCATCAGCGCAGATGATTAACCTAGCTTTAGAAAACAGCGTACTGTTACCCTAGGTCACCCCGGTTGGGTAGTAGGTAAAGCGGGCTAATCTTTGATGAATTTGGGAGGGTCTATGAAAAAGCAAATTGGTATCCAATTACCTCGTCAAGCAAACCCCGAAGCAGTGGCAATTCGTTATTCTTTGGAGTTGGAAGCACTGGCACCCATAGCAGATATCATTGAAGTGTCAGCTGACACTGCTGAAGAGTTTGCTCAAGGCGTTCGGGGCATGGACGCAATTATTACGTCTTGGGGGTTTCGTATAGATGCAGACCTTATCAACCAACTAGAGCAATGCGTGGTGATTGGTGTGGGTAGCGTGGGTGTAGATATGGTGGACATAGAGGCCGCCACCGCCGCAGGCATTGTGGTTACCAATGTGCCGGATGTTTTTATTGAGGAAGTCGCTGACCATGCCACGATGCTGTTGCTGGCAAGCGCCCGACGCATGAAGGCTATGGATCGTATGAGCGCCACAGATCAGTGGTGGTCTGGACGTCCCTTGTTAAATCACATCCCGCGCATGATGGGTCAAACTTTAGGACTCTTCGCCTACGGCAATGTCGCTCGATGTACTGCAAGGCGCGCTAAAGCATTCGGCATGCATGTCATTGCGTATGATCCCTACGTCAGCGAACTGGTCATTTCTGAAGACGGTGTGGAACCGGTGAGTTTCGATGAATTGCTCACCCGTGCAGACTATTTGTCTGTCCACGCGCCACACAATGAAGAAACTCACCACAGTTTCAGCGCCGCTGAATTTGCGCGGATGAAAAATACCGCCATCATCGTGAACACCGCACGCGGGCCAATTATTGATGAGCAAGCGCTGATACAAGCCTTGCAGTCCGGTGCTATAGCAGGCGCAGGCTTAGATGTATTGGAACAAGAACCCCCTGCCCTAGATAACCCATTGCTCAGTATGGAAAACGTTTTGATTAGCCCCCATGTGGCATCTGCAACCACCCGCATGCGACCAGAAACTAGGCGAAGGGTTGGCCGTGAGGTCGCCTTAGTCTTACGTGGCCGTTGGCCTATGAGTTGCGTTAATCCAACAGTGCTACCCAAGGTAGATTTGGAACGTTGGCAACCCTATCCCATGAACAGAGGTCCAAACCGTTGATTAACGCCATAGTTGTATTGCATTGAGTCAACGACGGTTCAATTTCAGCCCAGAAATACAGCGCAGTTTTACCTACGAAAAGCTCAGTGAATTTACCTTGCCCGGCGCTTTGGTGCTGCTGGAAGGTGGCGTTGTGGGCGTTATTGCCGCCAAGGTCTACGATGTAGAACCTTTCACTTTAGCTTTAATCAGTGCTGCGCCAATGTTTGCTAACTTATCTAGTTTGCTTTGGAGCAAATTGGCCAGCGGTAAGCGCAAAGTGCCAACCATGACGGTGATTCAAATTGTTGTCATGCTCTGCGTGTTAGCCGTAGCGGTGGCACCTATTAATGAGATGGGCGCCTTTATCTTGGTTGGCTGCATGATTTTTTCGCGGCTTTGCGTTGCAGGGCTAACGACTTTGCGCAGTGTGGTCTGGAGCCTCAATTATGCGCGCCACAATCGAGCCAAAGCCACTAGCCAAATCCAAATGATCAACAGCCTCGTCACGGTGGCTATTTCTTCTATCATTGGCCCCTTTCTTGACGCATTCCCGACCAGTCTTGGTTTGCTTTACGGCAGTGGCGCGGTGCTCGGCATTGTCGGCATATTCCTCTTTAGTCGGGTTAACGTTCAAGGTGAAGCCGAGCATTTGTTGGAAGAAAAACGCCAGCGAGCCAAAGAGGAAAAACGCCTAGGCTTCATTCAAATATTAAAGCAAGACAAACGGTTTGCCCGCTACCAGCTCTCTATGTTTGGTGCCGGGTTTGGCAATATGCTCATGGAGGCGCCGTTAATTTTCTTAATCACTCGAGAAATGCAGGCCTCTTACACAACGTCACTCATGATCGTTATGGTGATTCCCATGGTTATGAGCTTGGTATCGCTGCCCTTGTGGGCCATCTATTTAGATCGAGTTCACGTAGCCCAATTTCGGGCAAGGCAAAGTGTGCTCTGGGTTGTAGCACAATTGTTTACTTTTGTTGGCGCTATTCTTGGGTCTATTACTTGGCTTTATGTGGGGCGCTTTATTATGGGTATTACGAGAGGCGGAGGCACCCTTGCCTGGCAGCTTGGACACAATGACTTTGCACCGGCTAATCAACTGTCCCAGTACATGGGGGTGCACGTAACCCTTACGGGTTTGCGAGGCGCCACCGCGCCTTTCATAGGCATCTTTTTGTACACCGGCTGGGAAGGTTTTGGATGGTCCGGCATTGGGCCATGGATTTTTGCCTTAGCTGCTGCGGTCAGCGGGCTCGCTGGGTGGGGGTTTAATCGTCTTTATCAGTCTATGAAACAAGACGGTTCGCTGGGTATTTAGCACACACTTGGGTACTCACTGGGGCGGCTGCGCGGCTTTTGTTCCATAAGTTCAGCCTTAAGCGCCCTCTTCGATAAAGTTGATGAGCAAAAAAGAGCGCCCACAAAAAAGCCGAGACAAGCTCGGCTTTTTTATCAATGGGCGTCAAATTTAACGCTCGCTGGCGTCTCTTCCGTCCTTCGGTGCACCTGTGCCCGACGAACCCATAAAGACTTTTCTGCCATCTTCCAAGGTCACGTCACGGCCATTTGCTCGCTTGGACCGATCCTTAGACTGATAACCGTCAACAACAATAAATGTGCCAGGCACCAAGGACCGCTTGTTCAGCCCTCGGCGCAGCAAAGTATTCGGTGTGCCGCCCTCAACCATCCAAACCTCTTTGTCGCCGGCTTCCGTAGTGTGCTCCATGTGGATCCAAGCGTGAGGGTTAACCCATTCAACTTTAACCACGGGACCTCTAAGAATGAGTGGTCGATTGGGGTCGAATTCCGCACCAAATGCATGGTGTGCGCCCACCTGAACTGAACCAAGCAACAGTGATGCACTGCCCAGTGCGACGATTGCGCCGAGTAAACGATTAATTTTCATGGTTTTGCTCTCTTCCTCTTTTATCGGTCAATGTTATCAACACAATGATTAGATCTAAGTTTGTATCTAGTTTGGTAGATCTGCTGAATCTAGATGCGAATATTGTCCTAAAACTTGTTCTTTAAACTTATTCTTTCAGTTGAAAATGCCCTGAGGCTTCACTCAAAGGTCAATGTATAAGTGTTCCGCCCTCAGTTCAAATACTAAATAACTGCGCTCAGGATAGTA
>JAOJBS010000070.1:0-2805 GCA_028228615.1 Pseudomonadales bacterium
CTGCATCGTCGGCATTTTGCCCGTCTACAATGGCGGCCATGCGCTGCAAGGTTTCAGTGACTTCGGCTTCGCTACAGATATCGTGGTGTAGCCAATTAGCAATGTGCTGGCTGGAAATGCGCAATGTGGCGCGATCTTCCATGAGGCCTACATCATTAATGTCTGGCACTTTCGAACAACCCACACCGTGATCAATCCAGCGCACCACATAACCCAAAATGCCTTGAATGTTGTTATCAAGTTCTGCTTGTACCTCCTCCGCAGCGAGGTTTTGACCCGCTAGTAGAGGAATCTTTAAAATGTCGTCAACACTAGCTGGAACGCGGCTGATCATTTCTGATTGCACACTGGCAACACTGACTTCATGGTAATGCAATGCGTGTAATGATGCCGCCGTAGGCGACGGTACCCATGCAGTACTGGCACCGGCTTTAGGGTGCGCTGATTTAACGCTGAGCATTTCAGCCATCTCGTCTGGCTTAGGCCACATGCCTTTACCAATTTGCGCCTTTCCTTGGAAACCGGTAGCTAGCCCTACGTCAACGTTGTTGTCTTCGTAGGCCTTGATCCAGGTTTGAGCCTTAATGACTTCTTTGGCCAAAACCGGCCCTGCCTGCATGCTGGTATGAATCTCGTCACCCGTGCGATCCAAAAACCCTGTATTGATAAAGACAATGCGCTGACTGGCCTCTTTTACGCAGGCTTTCAGATTAATACTGGTGCGGCGCTCTTCATCCATAATGCCGATTTTTAAAGTATTGGCGGGCAAGCCCAAGGCAGTTTCAATACGTGTGAACAGGGCTACGGCTAGCGCTACTTCTTCTGGGCCATGCATTTTCGGCTTAACAATGTAAACACTGCCGGCTCTGGAGTTACGCAGATCTGCTGCGGTCTTCGCCAAGTCATGCATAGCGCACAGAGACGTTACAAACCCGTCTAAAAACCCTTCTGGCACTTCGTTGCCACCAGCATCTAATACCGAGTCTGATGTCATTAGGTGGCCCACATTGCGCACTAACATCAAACTACGACCATGCATGCTCATAGCATCGCCATTGCGGGCGGTGTAATGCCGATCCGGATTTAGGCTACGCACAATTTCTCGATCACCCTTTTGCATAACCTCTTTTAAATCGCCTTTCATCAGTCCAAGCCAATTGCCATAAACTATGCATTTGTCTTCTGCATCTACTGCGGCAACTGAATCCTCACAATCTTGGATGGTGGTAATGGCGGACTCAATGGCAACGTCCTTTACCCCGGCAGGGTGCACTGCGCCCACCGGGTCGTTAGCGTCGATCAAAATATCTAGGTGTAATCCGTTGTGCGCTAAAAGCAGACTGCTTGGATTTTCTTCATTAATGAAACCAATGAACTGGTTCGGGTCTACCAGCGCTGTGTTGCCGCCATCGGCTAGAATACAACGCAAGTGTCTAATGCCTTGGGCATCTGCGCCAATACCGTAGGCGCTCACATCGCTGTGACTGGCGCCTTGTAGTGGCACTAACTGGTCGAGTACTTCAGCAACTTTAGCAACAACTAATTCGCCACGTGCTGGGTTGTAGCTTTTGCCTTTCTCGTTGCCGGGTGTTTCAGGAATAATGTCGGTGCCGTAAAACGCATCGTACAAACTGCCCCAGCGCGCATTCGCTGCATTGAGTGCATAACGAGCGTTCATTACCGGCACCACCAATTGCGGTCCAGCAATGCTGGCAATCTCAACATCTACATTCGCAACGTCAATTTTTACCCCTTCAGGCTCGGGTAACAAATAACCAATGGCCTGCAGAAATTCTTTGTATTCAGCTTCATCAAAAACTTGGCCTTTACGCGCTAAGTGCCAGGCGTCGAGTTTTTCCTGCATCTCGTCACGGACTTTTAGCAACTGCTTATTAACAGGACCTAGCTCTTTTAGGCAGGCTTCAAAACTTGCCCAAAAACCATCAAGGTCTACGCCAGTACCGGGAATGACTTGATTGGCGACTAATTGATCTAATTCTTCTGCAACCTGAAGGCCACCACGTTGCACTCTGCTAATAGACATATTTATTTCCTGAGTCTTACCGAATTTAAGCCGCGCAGTATAACTTCAAAATGTTCATCTGGCGTGAATGAAATTGAAAATCCCTCACCACTTATTAGACACATGGACCCGAGCTAAAAAAAACCGCTGACGCGGCTTGCTTAAGTGACCAACCTAATACTCTGAGTTGCTGATACATATAATCCATTTAGATTTGTAGAAATCAAAAACAGCACGCCGTAAGGTAGCTGCACTGCTAAAAAGTTAGAAAGGAGTTAGATATGAGCGGACGAATTGAAGGCAAGCGCGTATTGGTCACCCAAGCGGCAGATTACATGGGGCCAGCTACTGCAGAATTGTTTACCGCAGAAGGCGCACAGGTCACCACCGATACATCTGATCTGACTCAACCCGGTCGCTGCGAGGCGCTTATAGAATCTTGCGGCGAAATAGATATTTTGGTCGCCAACCTTGCCTCGCCCAATTTCAGCGGCATTGCCACTGCGGAGCTGTCGGACGATGACTGGCAAACTGCCTTCGATATGATGGTGCATCCGCTGCATAGACTGTGTCGCGCGGTACTGCCGCAAATGATTGAGCGCAAAAAAGGCAAAATTGTTGTCTTTGGCAGCGCGGCGGCGTTGAAGGGCATGAAGACGTTAGCCACCTACAGTGCAGCCCGCGCCGCCCAAGTGG
Source organism: Pseudomonadales bacterium (assembly GCA_028228615.1). Lineage (GTDB taxonomy): Bacteria > Pseudomonadota > Gammaproteobacteria > Pseudomonadales > Azotimanducaceae > UBA4421. The sequence goes on from JAOJBS010000070.1 coordinate 2,720, forward strand.
GTTATGTGCAATCCTTAGGTGTAGAGGTTGCGCCGCACAATGTTCAGGTGAATTTAATTGCACAGAACTATGTGGAGAATTCTGTG
>JAOJBS010000071.1:0-2673 GCA_028228615.1 Pseudomonadales bacterium
TGCTGAAGCTGCCGTTGCCTGGCAAGCATTTGGCACGGACCCGGCTTGGCAAGCTGTATACGCGGCCTCTATCAGCGACGGTCGTTTAGTCGCAAATATCGACAAGGTGTTTATGACAAAGACAGACTATTCGCCTTTGCCATAAAAGCCGACACATCCGCGTTTCTAAAGGCCGGGACTAAAATCCGGCCAGTCTTTCTGAAGTATCGGTAATTTGCGGATATTCTCTAGCCAACTCTGCCTCTAAAGCATCCTGCATGGCATGGCCCTGCTGAGAAATATTGTATAAATCCTTTATCGCCGCAACAGCGGTTGAAGAATTGGCAACAATTGCTTCTGTGCGCTGAGCAACCAATACCTCTAACGCCTCAATATCCTCAACTGCCGCACAAGCCATTCCTAATGCCACCGCCTCCGCGCCCAAGAATATTCTTGCCGTGAATGACAATTCTTTTGCTCTGCGCAAACCTACCGCTTGCGCCAGAGTCTGGGTCATGCCCCAAGTAGGACGAAGACCAAACTTTGCATGAGTGTCGCCAAACTTTGTGGTGGCAGTGGTATATATAAAATCGCAGTGCAGGGCTATTTCCAGCGCGCCAGTAAAACAGGCGCCATGCACCTTAGCGATCACTGGCATACGCGCACCACGTATAGCCAGATATGCGCGCTGGGCTGGTGCATCAAAGACATCACCCACTTTGCCGCCTTGAGGTTCGGTGCCTTGCAGTACCTTTAAGTCAACGCCAGCAGAAAAAGCACGACCCGAACCCTCTAAAACAACAACTGCCACCATAGCATCGGTGTTAGCGGCATCTATCAGCTGTGCAATGCCCTCCAACATTTCGGGACGAAAGGCATTTAGTGCCTCGGGCCGATTAAGCGTAATAGTTAAAACACCGTCGACAAGCTTGGTGGCTAGAAATTCTGTAGGAGAAGTATATGTGTTCATTATGTTCCTTATTGATCACGCCTTAACTTGGCGTTATGACTTTTGATGTTAGAGCTTTTGATGTTAGTGCATTTGATGATTCCGCGATTGCCGGTCGCGTTATTGAAGACTCTGAGTAGGCACTTTCAAGCAATTGGAGAAAGCTTATCGAAAAAAAACCAGCTACACCCTTCGGCACTAGCTGGTCTTTTTCAACTTCAGCACCGGCAATAACCAGCGCCTTAAGGTTTAGCTGATGCTAGAGCACTTCAAACAAGCCCGCTGCACCGATGCCGCCGCCAACACACATTGTGGCTACAACATACTTCACACCACGACGCTTGCCTTCAATCAACGCGTGAGCAACCATGCGTGATCCAGACATGCCGTAAGGGTGGCCTACTGAAATAGCGCCACCGTTTACGTTAAGCAACTCATCAGGAATACCCAACTTGTCGCGGCAATAAACCACCTGCACAGCGAATGCTTCATTGAGTTCCCAAAGACCGATATCGTCCATGGTCAAACCATTCTTTTCCAACAACTTTGGAATGGCGAAAACAGGACCAATACCCATTTCGTCAGCTTTAGTGCCGGCAACTGCCATACCACGATAAGCACCTAGTGGCTGAAGACCACGTTGTTCAGCAACCTTGGCTTCCATTAGCACACAAGCTGAAGCGCCGTCTGACAGCTGCGAGGCATTACCTGCCGTAACGTGCTTACCCTCTTGAATCACTTGCCCGCCACTAAATACTGGCTTCAGGCCACACAGACTTTCATAGGTTGTACCTGGACGATTACCTTCATCTTTATCCAGATTCATCTCAATCTCGTTAACCTCGCCAGTCTCCTTATTCATCAACTTCATTACTGATGCTAACGGTACGATCTCATCATCAAACGCGCTGTACGCGCCTGAGACTGTGCAGCATAGGCATCTTGGTCATCACGACTTACGCCATAACGCTCACCCACAATTTCTGCGGTTTCAATCATTGGCATATACAAGCCAGGCTGATTTTTCATCAACCAAGGGCTAGGCGTGGTGAACATATCACCTGTTTGGTTGGTTGAAATAGATTCAACACCACCACCAATCGCCACATCCATACCGTCAGCAATGATTTGCTTGGCAGCAATACCAATAGCCATCATGCCCGAAGAACATTGACGATCTATGCTTTGACCAGGAACACTGTCGGGAAGACCGGCTTCTAATAAACACTGACGCGCAGTGTTAAAAGCGCTGCTACCCATTTGTAGTGCCGCGCCCATAATGACGTCTTCCACCTGAGCGGGATCAATGCCAGCGCGCTCTACCGCGTGCTTAATGGCGTGAGCGCCTAGGCTTTGGCCTAAAGTGCTGTTAAATGCCCCACGGTAGGCTTTACCAATGGGCGTACGAGCTGTTGAAACGATGACTGCTTCGCGCATATCAATTCCTTATGTAGTTTTGAATATAGCTTTTGAGTGTGAATTTTATATCGGCAAGCTAGCTTAGCGCCCCAAGCCAATTGCTTAGGACGGACTCATTTAGCGGCTTGCGCTATTAATGGCTTGCGCTGTTAATGGCTTGCGCTGTTAGCGCTAGGCAGCAAAACCAGCAAGACGCTTGGAAATCAGCGTATCAGCTTCGCTCATAATACGATCCATCAGCTCTTGTACTGTTGGAATATCATAAACAAGACCTGCAACCATGCCGCATGACCAGGCGCCAGCTTCCATGGTGCCTTCCATCATGA
>JAOJBS010000072.1:0-2609 GCA_028228615.1 Pseudomonadales bacterium
TATTACGAGCATGCTGGCGATAAAAGTTAGGCACCTAAAGCGAGGCTTTTTTGACTGTTACCCAACGCAATTAAAAGCATGTAGGCAATAAAAACTGAACGCTGTTTCTAGACAAAGCGTTTGAGAAAGCGGTTGAGAAAGCGGTTGTGAAAGCGTTAGGGGGATGAGCTGAAAAAGCTTCAGAAAAAAATTGAGAAAGACAACCGGAGAGCTAGCTGGCCTAGCCCCCTTCTATTCTGGGAATAAGGTACACCTCGGCACCACTGGGAATAGCTTGGGTCCAATCATCGCGATAGATTTGCCCGTCGATTGATACGGCCACATCGCTAGACAAAACCTCCCGGAGGTTAGGAAACCTATCTGCCAGACACGCCATCAATTGTGCAATTGTTTCGGCTTGAACCTCTAAGGTTGCCTCCGCGTCGTTACCGACGCGGAAGGAACTACTTAAACTAACCCGCATCCAATGCGTCTAATGCAGCCAACACTCTAGGCGGCGACATAGGCGCGTGGCCCATACGCACACCTGTTGCATTTGCAATGGCATTAGCAACTGCAGCCAAAGGCGGCACGATGGATGTTTCACCAACGCCGCGCACACCATAGGGATGGTTGGGGTTAGGAATTTCAAGGATCTTGGTGTCAATGAACGGCAGGTCAGAACACACAGGAATTCTATAATCTAGGAATCCTGGGTTCTGCAAACGACCGTCATCGCCGTAGATGTACTCTTCATTAAGCGCCCAACCAATGCCTTGAGTTGCGCCACCTTGGAACTGACCTTCTACGTAGTCAGGGTTAATGGCTTTACCCGCATCTTGTACAACGGTGTAACGAACAATGCTGCTGCGGCCTGTTTCAGGATCAACTTCCACATCACAGATGTGGCTAGCAAACCCCATACCTGCGCCATCCGCAGTCACCTCGTTGTGACCTGCAATAGGTCCACCGGTACGGCCAGATTTAGCAGCAATTTCGCGCAAAGAAAGCTTCGGCAAATTGCCATGGCCCTTACCTGTTGCTACTGCGTGACCGGCCTCCCATGCCACATCTTCTACCGGAATACCCCAAGTTAGTGCAGCACGCTGCTTCAATACCTCGATGGCTTCACGGGCAGCATAGATGGTTGCCATACCTGAAGAGAAGGTACCTCGGCTACCTTCGGTCATGTCGTTGTGACCCAGCGAAGTGGTGTCAGCAATATTTGCCTTCACATCTTCATAGTCGATACCCAACTCTTCGGCAGCGATCATTGCTAATGAGGATCTAGATCCCCCTACGTCCACGGTGCCCACGGCCAAATTCACAGTGCCGTCTACGCCAATGTTCAAATCGGTAGACGTTTGCCCACCAATATTGAACCAGAAACCACAGGCCACACCGCGACCTTGATTTGGCTTTAACTTAGCGCGCATATGCGGGTGTGCTTTCACAGCCTTCAGTGTGTCTTCAATACCAATGGGCCCGTAAGTAGGTCCATAAGGTGCCAAAGTGCCTTCACGAGCTACGTTCTTCAGCCGTACGTCTATGGCCTTCATGCCTAGCTCTTTGGCCAAAATGTCCATAGCGCTTTCTACCGCGAAGGCCGCCATGGGCGCAGATGGAGCACGGTATGCGGTGACTTTCGGACGGTTTACCAACACATCCCAACCAATAGACTTATTGTTCTTGATGTCGTAACAGGCGAACGCAGTCATACAACCAAGCATTGCCCAATTACCGGGGAACGCACCACCTTGATAGCGCAGTTCTGCTACTGCCGCAGTAATCCGGCCATTTTTCTTTGCGCCAAGTTTTACATCAATTGAGGTAGAGGAAGTTGGTCCAGTCGCGCGGAATACTTCATCTCTGGACATCACCATTTTCACTGGGCGATTCGCTTTGCGAGACAGAGCAAGCGCTACAGGCTCAACCCAAACGTGGGTCTTACCACCAAATCCACCACCAATCTCAGAAGAGGTTACTTTGAGTTTGGCGATATCTAAACCAAGCAACCCGGCGCAAACGTTACGGAATACGAAGTGCCCTTGCGTGGTGACCCATAGCTCAGCTGTGCCGTCTGGGTTGACCGATGCCAAACATGCGTGAGGCTCGATATAACCTTGGTGGGTTTGTTCTGTTTTGAAACTGTGTTCAACAATGATGTCGGCTTCGGCAAATCCGGCTTCGATATCACCATTACCCATCTCTGTACGGCTGCTGATATTCGACGGCTTAGTAGGCTTTGGCTCTACACCACGTGTGAATATGCGGTCGTGAATAATGGGCGCAGTGGGCAACATGGCCTCATCTACATCGGTTACGTGAGGCAGTTTTTTGTACTTCACATCAATCAGTTTCAGCGCCTTAGCCGCAGTTTGTTCGTCTACTGCTGCAACGGCTGCTACTGCGTGTCCGTCGTACAAAGCACGCCCGCGTGCCATACAGTTTTCTAGAATGTCTGCCATACCTTGGTCTGCGCCGGTCAGGTCCGGTAAGTCTTCGAAGGTGATGATCGACTTAACACCCTGAAGCTTTTCAGCTTTAGATGTGTTGATTTTGAGGATTTGCGCATGGGCATGAGGTGAGCGTAAAACCTTACCTACCAACTGCCCCGGTGCACTTGCGTC
>JAOJBS010000073.1:0-2456 GCA_028228615.1 Pseudomonadales bacterium
ATTAGCCCCACGGGCTTTGAGGAGATATCAATGAACGAGAACAAACCCTTAGGTATTACTGACGTAATTTTGCGTGACGCTCACCAAAGTATTTTGGCTACTCGCATGCGCGTTGAAGACATGCTGCCCATAGCCGAGAAGCTCGATCAGGTTGGTTTTTGGTCTTTGGAGTCTTGGGGTGGCGCAACCTTCGATGCCTGCATTCGCTATCTTGGCGAGGACCCTTGGGAGCGCATTAGACTACTCAAAGCGGCCATGCCCAATACGCCTCAGCAAATGCTACTGCGAGGGCAAAATATCCTCGGCTATCGTCACTATGCAGACGATGTGGTGGAAAAATTTGTCGAGCGCGCGGCGATTAACGGCGTTGATGTGTTTCGCATTTTTGACGCGATGAACGATATGCGTAACTTGACTACCGCTATCAAAGCCACGCTTGCGGTCGATAAACATGCCCAAGGCACTATCTCGTACACGGTGAGCCCGGTGCATACCATGGATATGTGGGTAGATTTAGCCAAAGAAATTGAAGATATGGGTGCCCACAGCATTTGTATAAAAGACATGGCCGGGTTGCTGAAGCCTTATGTCGCCTTCGACCTAGTGAGTCGTTTGAAGGCGTCGCTAGATATTCCCGTACACATGCAATGCCATGCCACTACGGGCATGTCTACAGCCACCTACCTCAAGGCCATTGAAGCGGGCATAGATAATGTAGATACCGCCATATCCTCTATGAGCATGACCTATGGGCACTCTGCCACAGAGTCGGTAGTGGCGATTCTTCAAGACGAAGGACGCGATACCGGCCTTAATATTGAGTTGTTAGAAGAAATTGCGAGTTATTTCCGTGAAGTGCGGAAGAAGTATGCTCAGTTTGAAGGCGCTATGCGCGGTGTTGACTCACGCATTCTAGTCGCTCAAGTGCCGGGCGGCATGTTGACCAATTTGGAAAGTCAGTTGCGTGAACAAAACGCCACTGAACGGTTGGATGAAGTGCTAGAAGAAATTCCCAAGGTGCGCGAAGACCTAGGCTTTATTCCCCTGGTGACACCCACCTCACAAATTGTCGGCACTCAGGCAGTGATTAATGTTTTGGCTGGCGAGCGTTATAAGAATGTCACCAAAGAAACCACCGGCGTTTTAGCGGGAGAGTATGGTTCCACCCCTGCGCCTTTAAATAGCCAGTTGCAAAAGCAAGTGCTGGGGGATGTTGAGCAAATTACGTGTCGGCCCGCTGATCTGCTTGCACCTGAACTAGAGACGCTCTCTCAGGCCTTTGATGAGTTAGCGAAAAGCGAAAATATTGCTTTGGCCGATGCCAAGATAGACGACGTGCTGACTTATGCACTTTTCCCTCAGGTGGCGACCAAGTTCCTGATTAACCGTAACGATGCGTCTGCATTTGAGCCGGCACCGTCTGGAGTGGCCGCGACCACTCAAGCGTCAGCACCAAGTAGCACTGCACCAAATAATGGCAGCGGTTCTTATACCGTGACTGTAGATGGCACGCCTTATTCGGTTCAGATTGAAGAGGGCAGTGGCAGTGTTGGGGAGCGTATGCAGGTGAGCGCGCCAGCGAAAGTTGCCACCTCCGGGGAGTGGATGAATGCAGGCTTGGCCGGCACTGTTCACCAGGTGCTGGTTAAAGTGGGCGATGTGGTCACTGCAGGGCAAAAGATATTGGTACTTGAAGCCATGAAAATGGAAACCGATGTCAGTGCAGCGGTAGCGGGTGAAGTTGCTGCGATCAATGTGGGCTCTGGTGACCAAGTTGCGGTAAATCACCCCTTGGTACTGATTAATCCCAGCTAGCGCACAAGGTGTTGAGCCGCAGTTTTATGGCTCGGTTTAGCTAACCCATATTTATTAGAGCTAACTCAATTTAGAGGCTTTTGAATGGATCTATTAGATCAACTTTGGAACGGTTCTGGTTTGGCGCAAATGACATTTGGCCAATTTGCGATGATTTTGATCAGTCTTTTGCTGCTGTATTTGGCCATTGCGAAAAAATTCGAGCCTCTGTTACTGGTAACCATTGGCTTTGGTGGGCTGTTGAGCAATATTCCAGGTGCGGAAATAGCCACCGGCAATGGGTTGCTGCACCTCATTTATGAAGTGGGTATTGAAACCGGCGCATTTCCACTGATCATATTTATGGGCGTGGGGGCTTTGACTGATTTTGGCCCTCTACTGGCTAACCCAAAAACCTTGTTGTTAGGCGCGGCGGCCCAGTTTGGTATTTTTGCTACGTTGTTAGGTGCGTTGGGTTTAAGCGCTCTCGGCATTATGGATTTTGATTTAAAGCAGGCAGCGGCCATAGGCATTATTGGCGGCGCAGATGGCCCAACGGCCATTTTTGTAGCGGGTAAGCTGGCGCCAGAATTGTTGGGTGCAATTGCCATCGCTGCATACTCCTATATGGCCTTAGTGCCGATTATTCAGCCACCAATAAT
>JAOJBS010000074.1:0-2212 GCA_028228615.1 Pseudomonadales bacterium
AGGAGCACAACAAAGCAAAGACTGGAGAAACGACAAAAAGTCAGTCGATGCTGGTCATTGGATCACCTTCATCTACTGCGGATTTACGCCGATAAAGGTTTGCACCACAACGCCAGCAATAACTGGCTTCTCGAGAGTGGCCCTCAGCAGAACAATCAGCGCAGGTTTTGGTATTCGCCTGACGCCTATTGGCCTCATTAAGCTCTAAGGTAACGATCCCAGTGGGTACAGCGATAATGCCGTAACCTATAATCATAATGAAACTTGCTACAGCCTGGCCGAGGCCAGTCACCGGCACGATATCGCCATAGCCTACAGTGGTCATAGTGGCTACCGCCCAATAAATACTGTGCGGAATACTGGCAAATCCGGGGTTGATATGACCTTCTACCAAATACATAAAGGAGCCAAAGACCACCATTAACGCCAAGGCACTGGCTATGAAAACAGTAATCTTACGCCGACTGGCCGTTAACGCTTGAGCGATCAATTCAGCCTCGCCTACATAACGCGCCATCTTCAATACGCGGAATACCCTGAGCACTCGCAGCACGCGAACAACCAAGAAATACTGCGCTCCGACAAACCACAGGCTTAACAACGTTGGCAGAATACCGAATAGATCGACAATGCCATAAAAGCTACGGGCGTAAGCCCAAGGCTTTTCTATGCACCAAAGGCGGAGACCATATTCAATAATAAAAACAATAGTGAACAACCATTCAAGGGCATACAAAATTTTGCCGTAACGGCTATTCAGATTCGCCATAGAATCTAACATGACAACTATGACGCTGAGCAAAATTACTACAATCAGGGCGACATCGAAAAACCTACCCGCTGGGGTATCTGCCTCAAATATGATTGTCCGCGCTTTATCTCGAATGGAACTCATCTATGTATCAACTTCCTTTAAGCTGGCCTACTTGGCAACAGCCGCTGATTTGACCGATCCTTGCGAGCCTACTGCTGTGCCTGCATTACGCGGGTCGGCCATGCCTTCAATACCCCTCTCAGTCCGCAAAACAGAGTTAGCGTCGCCAATTTGATAAGTGCCCGGGAGCACAACTAGCTCGTTATGACCCCTGCTCTCTAGCGCTCTGCGCGTGTCAGCAGAAAACGCTTGGGGTTCGTAAATAACCCGGGTAGGTAACCACTGATGATGAAATCGTGGGCTGGACACGGCGTCTGACAACGACATTTTGTGCTCGAGCACATTCAAAATAATTTGCATAGTCGTGGTAATAATTGTGCTGCCCCCTGGCGAACCCGTGACCAATAGAGGTTTACCCTCTTTCAACACAATAGTCGGTGTCATGGAACTGAGCATGCGTTTGCCCGGCTCAATGGCGTTGGCTTTGCGACCAATCAGACCATAAAAGTTAGGTTCATTTTCTTTGGCAGAAAAATCATCCATCTCGTTATTCAAAAGCATGCCCGTACCGGCAGCGACAATTTTTGTACCGTAAGACAAATTCAGCGTAGTGGTATAAGACACCGCATTGCCCATGGCATCCATAACCGATGCATGGGTAGTTTCTAAACTTTCATACGGCACCTTACCCGACTCAATGTTTTCACTGAGGCTGGCTTTAGATGGATTAAAGTCGGCAAACCTTTCTTTGGCGTAGGCCTTAGTGGTCAGTTGTGCAACAGGCACAGGATAAAAGTCGGAATCGCCTAAGTGCTCGGCTCGATCTGCATAAGCGCGGCGCTCAGCCTCAATCATAAGGTGGATTGCCTCAGAACTGCCGTAACCCATGGCCCCCAAATCGTAGTCCTCCAACATATTCAGCATTTGCACTAACAATATGCCGCCTGAGGATGGCGGTGGCATAGAAATAATTTCGTAGCCTTTATAGGTGCCACGAATCGCTTCACGCCAACGAGGTTGATAATCCTCAAGATCCTTGTGGCTAATTAAACCGTTACCAGACTTCATCTCGGCAACCAGCAAGTCAGCCGTGCGGCCTTTATAAAACCCGTCCCTGCCCTTATCTCTGATGCGAATGAGAGTTTGCGCAAGATCGCTTTGAATCCAGCGATCACCAATTTGGTAAAGTTCTCCGTCATTAGAGAATACCGCTCGACTGGCGGCGTAAGGCGCAAAGTCTGGTTGCCTGCGCGCAAACGCTTCAGCCAAATCACGATCTAGTAAAATACCGTTGGCGGCCAAATCAATGGCCGGCTGAATGACCTGTTTGCGATCCAT
>JAOJBS010000075.1:0-2171 GCA_028228615.1 Pseudomonadales bacterium
TAATGCTCGAGACACAAGAAACCATCGAGAAACAATCGAGAAACTATGCAGCAAACCACTCTCACCATTATTAACCCTCTAGGCTTACACGCCCGAGCTGCGTCCAAACTTGTTGATTGCGCCAAACATTTTGAAGCGACGATCACTTTGGCGACAGACGGTAGTGAGGTGGATGGCAAAAGCATAATGAAACTCTTGCTTTTGGGTGCGCCCATGGGCACTGAAGTTACTCTGCGCGTGGACGGCGCAGATGAAGAGGACGCCTTTCTCAAGGTGTGCGAACTAATCAACGCAGGTTTTGGTGAACTCGAAGATTAATGATAAGCGGCGACCAGCAAAAGCTAGAAGATATTCTAAGGGGCCTTGGCCGCAGTAGCGTAGACGAAACTAAAATACTTCTCGCCTCCCTACGCCCCAACGAAGTAGCCATGGCCATGGAGGCTAATCAACCAGATACCAGAAGAGTAATCTGGCAATTACTGGACGACGACGCTCGCAACCAAAGCCTGCAGTATTTGCGTGAGGACGTGCGCGCAGAATTTTTGGAAGCCATGGACACCGCGCAACTGGTCGCGGCCGCAGAAAATCTCGACACCGATGATTTTGCTGACATTCTGCAACAACTGCCAGCGACAATAACTACCCAAGTTCTAGAAAATTTAGATGCCCGCGATCGCGCTCGGGTAGAGTCAGTATTGTCTTACCCAGAGGACAGTGCCGGCGGGCTGATGAACACTGATACCATCACCGTGCGCCCACGTCATGCAATCGAATTAGTGCTGCGATATTTACGACTACGCAAAGATCTCCCAAAATCCACTGACTCCCTTATCGTCGTGAACAGCGCGGACGAATACGTAGGTATGCTGCCGCTAGCCAAACTACTCACCTCAGACCCCTCTGTGATTGTTAGAGAAATCATGGACAGCGATATACCCGCCATTCACGTATCGGAAACGGATGCTGCCGTGGCAAGAATATTCTCAGAACGAGATTTAATTTCCGCTCCGGTCATAGATGACGAAGGAGGCCTTGTCGGGCGTATTACAATTGATGATGTGGTTGACGTTATTATAGAGGACGCAGAAGAGGCCGTTTTGGCTCAGGCGGGTTTAGACGTTGACGAGGACACCTTCGCCCCGGTGCATAAAGCCGTACGCCGAAGAGCCGTATGGTTGGGCATCAACTTACTCACGGCGCTCATGGCCGCCGGCGTAATTCACTTATTCGAAGACGCTATTGTTAAAGTTGTAGCACTTGCTGTACTTATGCCCGTGGTGGCGAGCATGGGCGGAATTGCGGGCACCCAGACCCTCACTCTGGTAATAAGAGGGCAGGCCACCGGCCAGATCGGCAAAAACAATCTTCTTTGGATGCTCAATAGGGAGTTTATTGTCGCCGCATTAAACGGATTGTTGTGGGCAACTTTGGTAGCGGTTGCAGCCGCAATCGTTTTCGCAGATATGTTATTGGGTTACGTTATCGCAGCAGCCATGATGGTGACCATTTTGGTTGCAGCGGTCGCCGGCAGCTTACTACCAAGTCTGCTGCGCAGAATGAACATCGATCCAGCTATTGCCGGCGGTGTAGTACTGACCACCATTACTGACATCACTGGGTTTTTCGTTTTTCTCGGCTTAGCGACGCTGGTGTACAGCTAACCGCAAAGCTTACTGGCCAGCTATGGTCATTGCGTCTAGCAAGATACTGGGCGCTCGAATATTGCCACGCATGTCCACATCGTCGCCAATGGCGACAATATTAAGCAGCATATCTTTAAGGTTACCGGCAATTGTGAGTTCATCTACCGGATATAAAATTTCACCGTTCTCAACCCAAAACCCTGAAGCACCCCTAGAGTAATCACCGGTTACCGCATTAACACCCTGACCCATCAATTCGGTGACCAATAGGCCGGTATTCATCTGCTTGAGCAAATCAGCATGTGATGATTGGGGGGCAATAATATCCAAATTATGTACGCCACCCGCATTACCCGTTGTTTGCATGCCGAGTTTGCGCGCAGAGTAGTTAGACAATATGTAACTGCTCACAGAGCCTTGAGATACGAACTCATTGATTCTCGTCGCTACGCCGTCGCCGTCGAAATAGGCGCTGCCTAAGCTGCCTAAAATATGCGGGTCTTCTCTCAAACTCATCCACTTAGGCAG
>JAOJBS010000076.1:0-2166 GCA_028228615.1 Pseudomonadales bacterium
AGGTTCGTCCACCGTGTGCAATGCAGCGCTCAATCCTTGGCCTAAAAGGTGGCCGCCGTAGACGCCCATCATGCCGTATAACTCAGCATCGCCGGTGAAGGCGTCGGGCTGATCTGTCGCCGCCTCCACTTGTAAGTAATGCAATAGATGTTTGGCGGGGGTGTTGTGCGTAGTCATTAAAGATCCAACTTCAGATAAAACAAAATTATTCAGCTCAGGCCGCGCGAGTGCGACCTTTACCAAAAATATGCAGCCAGTGAGCCGATAAACGGTCCACTCATTTGCCGTGACGCTTAGGCTACGGCTATTGGCCTGTGTTAGCGCATGGCGCCAGGCATACCTCCATCTATGACCATAGTTTGTCCGGTGATAGAAGACGAGGTAACAAAGGTCAAAACTTGATTGGCAATGTCGTCGGCTTGGCCAACTCTGCCCAGCACGGCCTGGTTTCTGGCGCCTTGCGCCACGTTGTCTGGGAGGCGTTGGGCCATGCGGGTGTTTTCAACCAGTCCAGGGGCAATGCAATTCACCGCCACGTTGGGCGACATGGCCACCGCAAGGCAACGAGTTAAGTGGTTGAGGCCCGCCTTACTTGAGGAGTAGGCAATACTGCTGCTGCCTGGGCTAATGCCGCCAGCGGAAGAAATATTTACGATATGGCTACCGGGCTGTGCTTTGAGTAACTCAGCGCCAGCGCGCGCCAAAAGAAAAGGTGCGCGCAAATTAGTTTCTAATACACGGTCCCAAATATCTGCGGTCAAATCATCTAGGTTGGGAAAAGGAATGCCGATATTCCATGCCGCATTGTTGACCAAAATGTCGAGGCGTCCGTACTTTGCCGCAACTTGATCCATGAGCGCTTCAATGGCCTCTGGGTCGCGTTGGTCAAGCTGCACGGGCCAAGCGGTGCCACCGGCTTGTTCAATGTCCTTGGCAACTTGGGCAGCAGTTTCTGCAGCACCGACATAAGTGAGGATTACGTCAGCACCCTGCGCTGCCAAACAGCGCGCAATAGCGCCGCCAATATCACCTGATGCACCGGTAACTAGGGCGACTTTTTTTGCCAGGCCTGTGTCTGTAATGTCCGTATTTGTAAAATCCATGCTTGCCCCTCGTGTCTAGTGTTTCTATTAGTTGCTTCGATTAACCGCTTCTATTGATTTCTTCTATGCATTTTTTTGCCGATTGTTTGTGCCGGATTGATAAGGCGTTTTGACAGAGTTCCCGGCAGCTCCCAAAATGTGCCACGATTAACCTACGTTTTTCCCTAAAGGGTCAAGTCCAATTGTGGCGACACAGTGATTTTGCTGCATGGGTTGTTGTCTGCTTTGTTGAAACTGCGAACGAATGAGAAGGAAAGTTTATGCCACGTCCCGCACCGTTAGCCGATATAAAAATTGTCGACCTTACGCAGGTATTTGCTGGTCCTTATTGCACCTATCAATTAGCACTGCTGGGCGCCATTGTGATTAAAATTGAACCACCGGGCGGAGAGCAAACTCGCTTCGGCGGTAAAATGCCGGACCTTGCAGCCCAGCGTTTGGGGCTCGCGTACTGTACCCAAAACGCAGATAAGGATTGTGTAGAGCTTGACTTAAAATCCGACGGGGCAGTGGACGCGGTTTTAGCGTTAGCCGCTGAAGCCGATATTTTTGTGCAAAATTATCGGCCAGGTGTCGCTCAGCGCTTGGGCTTGGGTATTGATGCTCTGCGTAAGGTGAATCCGCAAATAATTTACTGCTCAATTTCTGCCTATGGTGGTGAGGGGCCTATCGGTCATCGGCCAGCGTATGACCATGTGGTGCAAGCTATGAGCGGCATTATGTCCACCACGGGTACCGATGAAATGGGGCCAACCAAAGTGGGCGCGCCTTACATTGATTACGCCACAGGGCTGAATGCTGCCTTCGCTGTTATGGCCGCACTGCGCGAGAGAGATCGCACCGGGGAATCTCAGAATGTAGACATCAGTATGTTAGATACTGCGCTGAACTTAATGGCGAATAACGTTGTTACCGCGGCAACGACGGGTGAAGACATCCCTAAATTGGGCAACGAAGCCGCAAGCGGTTCGCCCTCCTCAGGATGTTTTAAAACCTTGGACGGCGACAGCATTATGCTGGCCGCTAACAATGAACGTCAGTTTGTAGATCTATGTACGGTATT
>JAOJBS010000077.1:0-2029 GCA_028228615.1 Pseudomonadales bacterium
TCTCTCCAATAGATATTCTTAGATTTTGTCTCTATTTGAGTATAGCGATACTAGGCTGAAAATGGACGGTTATCAGCACCTAATCCTAAATCACAACGGTGCTGCCTGTTAAATCTTAGGCAGCTAGATCATCGCCAGTAGTTGTAGCTCAGCTAAAGCACAAACCAGGTGTGCATTAGCCGGCCAGGGGAAAAAGTAAACGCGCCAGCGATCAATACGGCGCCCAGATACACGCCCAGCATATTGAGTTTATGGCGCTTTATATTGTGTGCTCTGGCGGCGAAATAGGCCGCAGGCACGCTGTAGATGACCAATAAGCTGAAGAGGTGGATAAATCCAAAATGATCGAGAAGGGTAGGGCCGACTTCAGCGGTGATGAATAGTGTGATCACTGCCGTGATCATCATCAGTATCATATAAATTTTTCCGAGCAATCTATGCCCTGGCGTGCCTTTTTGGCGTAACAACAGATAAGCGCCGATGAAGGCAGCAGGCACGATGGTGGCTAGGTGGGCATAGATCAGGGTGAGATTGGACATTGTTTTTTCCTGTTGCCTATTTCGGTGTGCTGGGGGGCTCTAACTCAGGGAGACGCCTTTTTACCACACTCTCTGGGCGTCTGGCTATTTCGCGCTAGGTCTGTCGTAGCACTGGCAATGCACTGTTCAATGGGCTGTTCATTAGACCGTTCAATGGACTGTTCAACGGACTGAGGCTCCCTTAACTAAAGAACAAGTCATAGAGTACTGGACAAAATGAAAGGCCTAATGAAAGACTAGAAGCGTTGAGTGCAATGCCGTTATAAGCATTTGCCGGTGCCATTGCTGTATAAGCGCAAATAAAATGGTGCAGAAAATAACCAAATTTATCCAAAGCGAAAAAATCCTAGGAGAGGGAAATGTCGAATAAAGTGGAAACAGGTACGGATGATCTTTTAGCAGACCTAACGGACGGTGTGCTGACACTGACTATGAATCGCCCAGAAGCACGCAACGCTATGTCAGATGCCATGACGGGCGCATTGGCGCAGCAGTTAGCAGACGCTGAACTCAATAGCGCTGTGAAGGTCATTGTTTTGACCGGAGCTGGGAAAGGCTTTTGCGCAGGCGGCGACGTTAAAGGCATGGCTGCCAGTGGTGACGGTACGGTGGGAGACAACACCATTGACGGGGCCATTCATAGGCAGCGCCTCAACCAGCGCGGCACTGCTGGTGCCTTGTACTCAATACCCAAGCCAACTATTGCTGCATTGCCAGGCGCGGCGGCGGGTGCGGGTCTATCCCTAGCATTGGCCTGCGACATGCGCATTATGGCCAGCAGCGCCATGATGACTACCGCGTTTGCCAAGGTGGGTTTCTCTGGTGATTACGGCGGTACCTTCTTCATGTCGCAACTTATCGGCACAGCCAAGGCCCGGGAACTTTACTTTCTTTCAGACCGTGTGAATGCAGAACAAGCGCTGGACTTGGGCTTAACTAATTGGGTGTGCGAAGCCGATGAGTTAGCAGCCAAGGCCAATGAAATTGCACTGCGCTTAGCCAGTGGTCCTACCGTTGCTTATCGTTATATGAAAGAAAACTTTGCTCGCGCATTGTCCTCTGGTGACGTAAACGACTGCCTAGATTTGGAAGCCACCCATCACGTACATTGTGGTCAAACCGAAGATCATAAAAACGCGACCAAGGCGTTTGTTGAGAAACGCGATCCAGTATTTGTGGGTCGTTAGTCCTCCGCCGTCTTCAGGGGATCTAAGGCTGGGAGCACCTTTCTCTCTCAGTCTTAGGCTAGTTTTTAGATTGAGTTTTAGATTTAGTTTTGGGCTAGTTCCCAGGTTAACTTACAGATCAGTTGTTAGATCAGTTATCAGGTCAGCCTCTGCGGCGACAAACCCTGCCGCCTGAATAATTTTCTTCGCTTTAGCAGTCGTCAAGTAGCGCAGAAAGTTTACGGCTGCTTGGTTATTCGCACCGTACTTAAGCAGCACGGCATCTTGCAGAATCGGTGAGTGCAACTCACTGGGTATGTTCAG
>JAOJBS010000078.1:0-2024 GCA_028228615.1 Pseudomonadales bacterium
TACGGTTTAAAAAGCCAGTAGGTTAGCAGTAGTTGACCAATAGATTTAAAGACCAATAAGTTAAAACGAACAAAGAGGCGGAGGGCAGCGGGCAAAAGAAAAAAAGGAAAAAAGGCGAAATGCCTATACTTATGCCCAAACGAATACCTAAATCTAAACTATGCCGATGCCAAGAAGACGCCCCACACAAAAGTTAAACGGGCTTGCTATCGAGCTTGCTACTAGATCATTTGGGTATGCCCCCATTTTCGGCTATTCTCCCACGCTTCGCATCATTCCAACGCCCTAGTTATAGAAATCTATAAATAGGTATGGATAGGTATGGATAGATATGGATAGGTGAGAGGTCAGTGAATTGCAGAAACTGGCAGCAGATGGCCGTGTCAGTTGACCGTAGTATAAATAGCGCGAGTGATCATCGTAATGAACAAACCAAATGCCTTCGCCCAGCAGCTCATTCAGGGCGACACAACAATACGTGAAAATTTTGGTATTGAGGTACTCAGTGCAGATGCCGGTCATTCTGAACTGGCGCTTGTTGTGACCGACGCCTGGGTGAACGCTGCGGGTTTCACTCACGGCAGTGTGGCCTACGCAATGATGGACAGCGCTTGCGCCTACGCCTGTGCTTCTCTCGACGTACTGGGGCTGACGACCAGTGGCAATGTTACTTACGTGCGCGGCAGCCAAGCGGGCGCACGGCTGCGTGCCACGGCAAAAGTGGTCAGCCAAAGTCGCCGAGTCATGACATTTACCACTGAAGTAGTAGACGACCAAGAACAATTATTGGCCCACGGTAGCTTTGTTTTTCAGTTGGTAGAAAAACGTTAACAGGCAAATTTAACTGGCGCTGGTGCCCACAAAGTCTTTTACTAAAGGCCTTATTAGGTGAAACAAATATGAAGCAATCTACTTGGCGCTCTCCCATTATGCTGCTGATCTTAATGTCAGTAGCCATGCCCATTGCCTTTAACGCATGGTCTGCACTACTGAATAACTTTGTGGTTGAACGCGCTGCATTTACCGGTGTAGAAATTGGCATTTTGCAAAGCCTGCGCGAGGTGCCGGGTTTTTTGTCATTCACCGTGATATTTGTGTTGCTCATTCTGAAAGAACAAACCTTTGCAGTGCTGTCTTTGGCATTACTGGGTGCTGGCGTTGCCGCAGCGGGGTTTTTTCCTAGCGAATATGGTCTGTACTTCACCACGGTGGTTATGAGTATTGGCTTCCATTACTTCGAGGCCGTAAAACAGTCGTTGAGTTTGCAGTGGCTGACTAAAGAGGAAGCGCCACAGGTGTTGGGCAGGCTTATTGCCGTGGGTTCCATTACCTCGCTGGTGGTTTATTCCATATTGTGGCTGTGCCTAGAAATTTTTGCGTTAGATTATATTTGGAACTTCGCGCTAGCGGGCGGTGTTTGCATGATGCTGGCGGTAGTCATGTGGCTGAGTTTTCCGCATTTTCCTTCAAAAACCGTACAGCACAAAACCCTGATTTTGCGTAAACGCTACTGGCTCTATTATGTGCTGACTTTTTTGTCCGGTGCACGTAGGCAGATATTTGTCGTCTTTGCCGCGTTTTTGATGGTAGAAAAATTTGGTTACAGCGCAAGTGAGGTGACCCTGCTGTTTCTCATTAACTACGCCTTTAACTGGTTTTTTGCCGAGCGCATTGGCAAGCTCATTCATCACTTTGGCGAGCGCCGTGCATTAACCGCGGAGTACATTGGTTTGATCTTTGTCTTTATTGCCTATGCTTTGGTAGACAACGCTACATTGGCCGCCGCCTTATATGTGATCGACCACATGTTTTTTGCTATGGCCATTGCCATTAGCACCTATTTTCAAAAAATTGCCGACCCCAAAGATATGGCCAGCACCGCAGGCGTATCGTTTACTATTAGCCATATAGCAGCGGTGGTCATACCCGCAGCACTAGGCGTTGTGTGGATTACCGCACCAGAACTGGTGTTTTATTGTGGTGCAGGCTTTGCCCTGTTATCGCTAATCGCTTCCCAGTTTATT
>JAOJBS010000008.1:0-91427 GCA_028228615.1 Pseudomonadales bacterium
CCTGAAAGCGTGCCTGCTTGGTAGATAGGACCCAATGGCGCAATTTGGGACATGATATCTTTGCGTCCACCAAAGGCGCCAACGGGTAGGCCACCACCGACAATTTTGCCGAGCGTGGTGAGGTCTGGAGTGACGCCATAAATCTCTTGCGCCCCACCCGGTGCAACTCTAAATCCGCTCATGACCTCATCAAAGATCAAAACGCCGCCAAATTTCTCAGTGAGAGATTTTAGCCCCTGTAAAAATACTGGGTCGGGGAGTATACAGCCCATATTCCCAGCAATAGGTTCAACTATGACGCAGGCTATTTGATCACCATAAGTGTTGAAGAGTTGTTCAGTCGCCTCTAGATCGTTATAGGGTACGGTGAGTGTTTTTTCTGCCAGCGCTGCGGGTACACCGGGAGAATTGGGCAAACCAAGTGTAAGTACACCGCTACCTGCTTTGACTAGCAAAGAATCTGAGTGGCCGTGGTAGCAGCCCTCGAATTTGACAATTAGGTCTCGGTCGGTAAACCCTCTAGCAAGGCGGATAGCCGACATTGTCGCCTCAGTGCCAGAGTTGACCATGCGCACGCTTTCCATACTCGGCATGATCTCGACAATTTTTTCCGCCACCATTATTTCGATTTCTGTAGGTGCGCCAAAGCCTAAAGCTTTGCTGGCTTGTTTGGTTACCGCGTCGATTGTTGGTTGGTGGTTATGACCAAGGATCATCGGCCCCCAAGAACCGATGTAGTCAATGTAGGCGTTGTCATCTACATCATAAATATAAGCACCTTGGCCTCTTTCGAAAAAGATTGGGTCGCCGCCTACGCCTTTAAATGCGCGCACTGGGGAATTTACCCCTCCAGGAATGGTTTGGCAGGCTCTCTCTATTAGAGCTTTGGACTTGTCTCGATTCATATTGTTCTCGTTTCTAGATTTTTAAAAAGGCTTAAGGATGGCTAAAAGAACGACAGGTACGAGTATAAGCACTGGTACTTCGTTAAAGATGCGGAAAAATTTCTCGCTGTAGGGCGTTTCATCCCGAGCGAATGCTTTGGTTATTTTTAGGCAGAAGTGTTGATAGCCCACTAGCCCAAGCACTAGAGCAATTTTAATCCAAATCCATGTTTGGCCGGATAGTGCTGTCCAGTTAACAACCAACATCCAAATACCCAAAACAATGGTCAAAATCATTGCCGGGTTCATGATGATCCGCAACAGTTTGATCTCCATGATTTTGAATCGGTCTTTGCTAATTTGGTCCTGGGCAGCCGCGTGATAAACGAACAGTCGAGGTAGATAAAAGATACCTGCGAACCATGCTATGAGTGCAATCAAATGGAATGCTTTAAGCCAGAGATAAATATTCAATGTCTAGTTTCCTAGGTTTATTTGTTGGTTACGAACGGTCGGGTTACGTGTTGGTTTATGCTAGCCATCGAAATTGGCTAGTCATCAGCTTTGGCGCTGATGTTCCAAGCTTTAATTCAAACTCGGATTTTTTCTTTCATTGGCGGTCATTGAGGTACTATTGTTCCCGGGTGTCACATTATATGTAGAACGGTGGATAAATCTCTAAAAAGTCTTGGTGAAGTATGAAAAACTCTTTGTACAGAGTTGTGGAAGATAGACCGGTTCGTAAAGGCTTATATGCAGGCCTGTCTGCGCTTACGTTATTGTTAGTGCTGGGAGGTGGATTTTTCACTGGCCAATGGCGCGCACAACAGGCGATTGCTGAAAATACTGGGCTGCGTGTGGCGCTGAGCGAAACTCAAGCGGCGGAGCAGGAACTGCGCAACAGGATAGTCGATGCAGAGCTGTCGTTAGAAACTCAGAAATTCGCTGTTACTGCCATGCGCGAGCAGCTCACTAACATGCATAGCGAAAGGGCCGAGTTGCTTGAGGAACTCGGTTTTTTTAGAAATCTTATGACCTCTGATGATGGGCCTCAAGGGCTACGTGTAGGTGATTTCGATCTGTATCCTGGTGAAGACCCCAATAGTTATAATTTTGTCATTTTGGTGACGCAGGCTGAGAAGGTCAGGCGTTTAGTATCTGGGCAAGCTTCCCTTGTCGTCCGGGGTACTATAGACGGTGAAGACGCGCAGCTCAGTCTGGCTGATCTAGGCGCCAACTCTGAGGCACCGCTGAATTTTCGCTTTCGCTACTTTCAAGATTTGGATGGCGTTCTGAATCTTCCTGAAAATTTTGTGCCGCAGGCGGTGATAGTGACCGTTCGTACGATAAAAGGGCCGTCGGTAGATAGATCTTTTCCATGGGCTGTGGAAGAGGCATAGGATCTGGTCATTGCTTAGTCCTTTTTTGGTAATAGAAGTAATGATGAGCAATTGCGTTGATTGAGTCGGCGAAGGCTAAGACAGCATAAAAAATAGCTGAGATTAGAGCTGGCAGTAGAACGGACATTAGAACGGACAGCAGAACGGACAGTAGAAAGAATAGAAGGAACAGCAGATATGAAAGTAATGAAATCCAAACAAGACATTACGTTGGTAGCTGCAGACAGTGAAATTGAAGGCAGTCTGCATTTTAGTAGCCAGCTATTTGTAAAGGGCAAAGTAACTGGGAATATCTCGGCTGAAGAGCCTGGTGCAACTGTGGTGGTAAGCCCGGAAGGGCTAGTTGTTGGAGATATCCGCGTGCCGAATGTGGTCATTAATGGACGTCTTGAAGGCAATGTTTATGCCGATGAGCGTTTGGAAGTTTCCGCCGGTGCTGAGGTCCAAGGGGATCTTTATTACAGTGTCGTTGAAATGCACATGGGCGCTCAAGTTCAGGGGCGGCTAATACACTCGGATAAAGACGCGGCGAAGAAAGGTACCGTGCATGCACTGCCGGTGGACGGTGGTCGCTCCTAGATTCGGAGTCGTGCTCACCCGCCCCTGATGTCTTTCCTCTGAGTTGGCTCAAACAGTGCGCTCTCAAATTGCGTACGCTCGTCTAGGGCGCGCTATTTAGCCAAGTAAAGCTGCAAAGCAAATTCACCTGCTAAGGGCGCCAAGTAATTACTCCACTAAGTGCTCTAAGCAAGCGCTTCCAATAGGTGAGTCAGCTAGGGGGTTTAGAGTTAACGGCTGCTGGCTCTGTTCACTTAATTGCACCGTCGTGCGGTCAAGATCTTTCTGCGTTAGTCGCTTTTGGTTTCCCCTCGTTGCCTATATGCTTCTCCATCAAATAAATCCTTGAGACATTCGACTTCTATGCAAGCAGAAATCAGTTTTTCAGAAAGCGCTGCGATCAAAGTTAAGCGCCTAATAGAGAACGATGGCGATGGTTCGCTCAAACTGCGTGTCTTTATAACCGGCGGGGGCTGCAATGGTTTTTCCTACGGGTTTACGTTCGACAGCGAGGTGGCTGAGGACGATGCAATGGTAGAGCGCGAGGGCGTGACGATGCTGGTAGATTCTATGAGCTACCCTTACCTCGCCGGCGCACAGGTGGACTACGTTGAGAATTTAAACGGCTCGCAGTTTGTGGTTACCAACCCTAATGCATCGGCTACCTGTGGGTGCGGTAGCTCCTTCGCCATCTAATTGTTGAAGTAAATGTTGAGTAGCACAGCCCTGACTGCAATTAAGGGGTTTTGGGCGTGGCGAACGAACGCTCGTTTAAGGGAAACCCCTGCACCTTTACCTGCAAATCTTGGTTAACCAGGAAAGATGGCGCCAAGTACGCGTTCGCCCTTGGCCCCAGTGACTGAAGGCATATTGCCCGGCAAGTTACACATTCTCTGATAGGCAAGCCAAGCAAACGCAGCGGCTTCCAGAGAATCGCCATCCACACCCCAATGTTCAGTCGGCTTCACATCGATTTTTCTGGTTTTGTCTAGGTTGCAGTTTATCGCTAGTCGTTGCATTAGATATTTGTTGAGCCTGCCGCCGCCACAAATGGCCAATGCCTCAATGTTAGAAGGCTCCTCAGCAATACAGTGCGCTATGCTTTGAGCGGTCAATTCAATCAATGTTGCTTGTACATCCTCTGCTGGCAACGCTTCAGCCCCAGTCTGAGCGAAGAGTCCAAGGTGTTGTTCAAGCCAAGGCAGGTTGAAGTATTCCCTGCCAGTGCTTTTTGGTGCAGCGAGAGCAAAGTAAGGGTCGTCGAGGAAAGACCCGAGTAAGCTATCGCAAATTTTGCCGCTGGCACCCCAAGCGCCCTCATTGTCGTACGGCGTACCTTTATGTGCATTGCACCATTGATCTATTAGGCCGTTTCCAGGGCCGGTATCAAATCCAACCAGCCTATCTCCGCTTAAAAGAGTCAGGTTACTAATGCCGCCAATGTTCAGGACCGCGACTTTTGCATCCAAGTTGCCGAATAATATTTTATGAAAGGCAGGGGTTAACGGGGCACCGTGTCCGCCAGCGGCTACATCACGCCGGCGAAAGTCTGCAATGGTCGTTATCCCAGTTACTTCGGCAATACTGTTTGGATCGCCAATTTGGAGAGTAAAGGGCGTTGCTTGTGTTCCCGGTGGGCGGTGCCTGATGGTTTGGCCGTGACTGCCAATTGCAGCTACGTCTTGGCGGCGAACGTCGAGGGCGTGCAAATAACCGCTGATACTTTCGCCTATAAACTGGCCCAGTAACTTGTCACACGCGCCAAGCTGATCAAAATTGTCATCTTTGGGTTGGCCCAGTGAAAGAAGATCGTCGCGTAGCGCTAAGGGTATTGCGACGGTCTTCGCGTCAATGACTTTAATATTTAATACGCCCTTTATCAGCTGTATATCGACTAAAGCGAGGTCTAATCCGTCTACACTGGTGCCGCTCATAGCGCCGACATAGAGCGAATTGGTCGAGTGGGTCATTGTGCAGTAACCAGCGTGATTTGATCTTTATAGCTGTTTAAAAGTAGTGCGTACTGTCTTGTCGCCGCGCGGAATGTCGCAAGTTCCCTTTCTGCTACCGGTTCGGCTTTGGGCAGTTTTACTGTGCGCGGATTCTTGTGCGTACCATTGACTAAGAATTCGTAATGTAAGTGTGGTCCCGTCGCCCAGCCAGTTGAGCCTACATAACCAATGATTTGGCCTTGGCGAACTTTACGTCCTGACTTTATATTTTTGCCAAATTTTGAAAGGTGCAGGTATTTGGTGACAAATTGCTCGCCGTGCTGGATGACAATATAGCGGCCGTTTGAATTGGTTCTAGAAGCCGTTTTTATGCGGCCATCGCCGGCAGCCAAGATGGGTGTGCCTCTAGGGGCTGCATAATCGATCCCTCGGTGCGGGCGAATAGTCTTGTGAAGCGGATGCCTTCTGCGCAAGTTGAAGCTAGAACTGATGCGCGAAAATTCTACTGGAGCGCGCAAAAAAGCTTTGCGCATGCTCACGCCTTTAGGTGTGTAGAAATCAGTATTTCCATTCGCGTTTGTAAACGCGACTGCAGAATATGTATTTTGTTGGTTTATGAAGTCAGCTGCAAGAATTGCTCCAGTGCCAATGTTTTCGCCGTCCAAATATAGCTCTTCGTAAAGTACAAAAAATTGATCGCCCGGTCTTATATCCAAGACAAAATCTATATCCCATTGAAAAATTTGTGCTAGCCGCATAGTCAATTTGTCGGGAAGGCCTGCTCGTTGGCTGGAGAGGAAGAGGCTGTCATCAATGGTGGCGTGTTTGTAAGAAATGACTCGATCCGGATAGACAACGTTTTTTTCTCCGGCAAAGCCTTTGCCTGCGCGTGTAAATTCGAGGGATTCGAGCCGTGATGCGTGATAAATGAATTTTACTAGCTGGTCTTCATTGGATAGAAAAGTAATCTTATTGCCAGGGAATATGTTTTTCAGTTGTTTGCCCAGCTTGGTGGAACTGATTTGGTGCAAGTCTTTGGCCGAGTGTCCGTTACGAGCAAAAATTTTGGCTAAGCTATCGCCTGCTCTAACTTTGTCTGTTTGGGTGGTGGTGTTTGTTGCAGGCGTTTTTTCCTGGTTTCCCGCAATCAACGCCTGGCTCTCTGCTGTGAGGTCGTTTGTCTCGCTGTCGGGCGTTTCAAGGTTGGTTGTATGGGCGACTAGGCTAGCGCTGTCTTCGCTGTCGTCGCCGATCCCACTAAGGAGCAACGTCAGTAACCCTATACCAGTAATAAGGATTAGGCGCTTGTGTAAAGTGGGGAAACTCATTCTATGGTGTTTGCTCGTAAAGTTGGAAGCATAGGTTTGTTTGTGCGGCTGTGTTTATCGTGTCGTTAGAAAGAAAGTTAGTCAGCGCCACTGGGTTGCATGCAGTATAAGGGAATCTCGTTGTGAAAAAAGTCTTACTAGTGGCCTCTATTTTGCGCAGGCCCTCTCTGATTTAATACGCTGTTTGGATTGTCATGCCTTGTAGGGTCGCTTGCGAGCTATCAAGAGTAAGCATAATGCGGGCGATCAATTTTGAAAATTATACTTACACTTTAAGGTGCATATGAAAACACACGGTCTCATGCATGAACTGCGTTGGCGCGGACTTATCTCTCAGCTTTCTAATGCGAATGGGTTAGAAGAATATTTGCAGGGCGGTTCGCGTGCGCTTTATTGCGGTTTTGATCCCACCGCAGACAGTTTGCATATAGGGAGTTTGGTGCCGTTGTTGGCTCTGAAGCGTTTTCAGTTGCAAGGGCATAAACCAATACTGTTGCTGGGTGGTGCGACGGGGTTAATAGGGGATCCTTCCGGGCGCGATGATGAGCGTAATCTCAATACTAAAGATGTTGTGGGGTCCTGGGTAGAATCGCTGCGCGCTCAGGTTGGTCGATTTTTAGATTTCGATGGTAATAATCCAGCGGTAATTTGTAATAACTTAGATTGGACCGAAAAGTTAGACGTGGTGAGTTTTCTCCGCGATGTAGGCAAACATTTTTCGGTTAACGGAATGATTCAGCGGGAGTCAGTGAAGACTCGTCTTGATCGTGAAGGTCAAGGAATCTCCTACACTGAATTCAGCTATATGCTTTTGCAGGCGATGGATTTCTTGGAATTGGCGAGGCGCGAGGATTGCCTTATTCAAATTGGTGGCAGTGATCAATGGGGGAACATTGTTTCAGGCATTGATTTAGTGCGTAGGCACTTAGGCAAAGAAGCTTTCGCGTTAACCATGCCTTTGGTGACCAAGTCAGACGGCACGAAATTTGGTAAGTCAGCATCTGGCGCCATTTGGTTAGACGCGCAAAAGACTTCGCCCTACAGCTTCTACCAATTTTGGCTGAATACTGCCGATGCAGACGTCGAGCCGTTTTTGAAGCTTTTCACATTCCTCCCTGAGGAGGAGGTAGCAGCGCTAGCTCGAGAAACCCTAGATCATCCTGAGTTGCGCGAGGGTCAGCGTAGGCTGGCGCGCGAGGTGACTCAATTGGTCCATGGTGAGGAAGCATTGAAGTCTGCAGAACGGATAAGTGAGTGTTTGTTTGCTGGCGAGGTCGCAGGGTTGCAAGAGGCCGACTTGGCGCAACTACTGCAAGACGGCTTATCCAGCAGTATCTGTGAGCCCGGGACTGGTCTGCTCACTGCCATGGTGGGGGCGAATTTAGTCAAATCTACGGGAGAGGCGCGCAAGCTCATTCAAGGTAATGGGGTCAAGATGAACGGTCAGCCTGTAACTGATCCCCGCATGGAGATTTCTTTTGATGATGCGCTGTTTGGTCGTTTTTACTTGATACGTAAGGGCAAAAAGCAATATGGCTTGCTTGTCCGCGGGGCCTGATGGGAGTTTTTTTGCACTTATTTCATTTTATTTCAATTTAGGACTTGCGCCGAAAATCTCTTTGCGTATTATACGCCTCCCTTGCAGCGACGCCGAAAGCGAAGCAGCAGCTCTTTAAAAAGAAAAAGCAAGTACGAAGTGAGCGCGGATACTAACACATTCGCGAATAACACTGAGTACTAAACAAGCCATTCGTGTGGGAACACGTGATTCGTTTTGAGTAAATGATTACTCGGCATCATGGTGATGCGAGAGGATTTATCCGATCGCAAATCCGAAAGTCGAAAAAATTAAACTGAAGAGTTTGATCATGGCTCAGATTGAACGTTGGCGGCACGCCTAATACATGCAAGTCGAACGAGAAAGCACTTCGGTGTGAGTACAGTGGCGGACGGGTGAGTAACGCGTAGGAATCTACCTAGTAGTGGGGGACAACTCGAGGAAACTCGAGCTAATACCGCATACGCTCTTAGGAGGAAAGTGGGGGATCTTCGGACCTCACGCTATTAGAGGAGCCTGCGTTAGATTAGCTTGTTGGTGAGGTAAAGGCTCACCAAGGCGACGATCTATAGCTGGTCTGAGAGGACGATCAGCCACACTGGAACTGAGACACGGTCCAGACTCCTACGGGAGGCAGCAGTAGGGAATCTTGGGCAATGGGCGAAAGCCTGACCCAGCGATGCCGCGTGTGCGAAGAAGGCCTTAGGGTTGTAAAGCACTTTCAGTCGTGAAGAAAAGCTACGATTTAATATGTCGTGGTCTTGACGTTAGCGACAGAAGAAGTACCGGCTAACTCCGTGCCAGCAGCCGCGGTAATACGGAGGGTACGAACGTTAATCGGAATTACTGGGCGTAAAGCGCGCGTAGGCGGTTTGATAAGTGGGATGTGAAAGCCCCGGGCTCAACCTGGGAACTGCATTCCAAACTGTCAAACTAGAGTGTGGTAGAGGGCGGTAGAATTTCCTGTGTAGCGGTGAAATGCGTAGATATAGGAAGGAATACCGATGGCGAAGGCAGCCGCCTGGACCAACACTGACGCTGAGGTGCGAAAGCGTGGGGAGCAAACAGGATTAGATACCCTGGTAGTCCACGCCGTAAACGATGAGAACTAGCCGTTGGGGCCTTTAAGGCTTTGGTGGCGCAGCTAACGCGATAAGTTCTCCGCCTGGGGAGTACGGCCGCAAGGTTAAAACTCAAATGAATTGACGGGGGCCCGCACAAGCGGTGGAGCATGTTGTTTAATTCGATGCAACGCGAAGAACCTTACCACCCCTTGACATACTCGGAGCTTTCTAGAGATAGATTGGTGCCTTCGGGAACCGAGATACAGGTGCTGCATGGCTGTCGTCAGCTCGTGTCGTGAGATGTTGGGTTAAGTCCCGTAACGAGCGCAACCCTTGTCCTTATTTGCCAGCGAGTAAAGTCGGGAACTCTAAGGAGACTGCCGGTGACAAACCGGAGGAAGGTGGGGACGACGTCAAGTCATCATGGCCCTTACGGGGTGGGCTACAAACGTGCTACAATGGGGAGTACAAAGGGCTGCAAACCAGCAATGGTAAGCGAATCCCAAAAAACTTCTCGTAGTCCGGATTGGGGTCTGCAACTCGACCCCATGAAGTCGGAATCGCTAGTAATCGCGAATCAGAATGTCGCGGTGAATACGTTCCCGGGCCTTGTACACACCGCCCGTCACACCATGGAAGTGGATTGCACCAGAAGTAATTAGTTTAACCTTCGGGAGGACGGTTACCACGGTGTGGTTCATGACTGGGGTGAAGTCGTAACAAGGTAGCCGTAGGGGAACCTGCGGCTGGATCACCTCCTTAAAACGATAGGCCTTGATTCAGTCTCATTTGAGATTGGAAAAAACAGGTCCAACTCCTAGCGAATTGCGTTGTTCCTACACGAATGGTTTGTTGCTAATTATTTTTTTGAGCACTCTGGGTCTGTAGCTCAGTTGGTTAGAGCGCACCCCTGATAAGGGTGAGGTCGGTGGTTCAAATCCACCCAGACCCACCACGATCAACGAGCGGACTTTAGTGCTGACCCTGCATAATGGGGCCGTAGCTCAGCTGGGAGAGCGCCTGCCTTGCACGCAGGAGGTCAGGAGTTCGATCCTCCTCGGCTCCACCATTTGTCCACTTTGCAACAGGCCTCGCACTTGTTCCTCGTGAGCGGGTATATGCATCAAGAAAATGTTTAGTATTTAGTACCCACTTCGCCCTTCGAGTTTACATTCGATGTGTTTCCTTATTAATCCTAAGACCAGTCTGAGGCCTCATTTAAGAGAACGAACATTTCCGATGTGAACTTGAGCACTTGCTTGAGTTTTGCTCTTTAACAATTCAGAGATAGTCCGCAAAATTATGCGATGCCATTTATGGTTTCGCAGAAGTTATGCGGGTACAAAAATTTTTTTCTAGATATATGTCTTAGTATTCTCTTGTGAATACAACACTGAAGCGTTCGCGTGGATGTTGTGATGTTGGTAGAAGATCTGTCCGCTGTTCGAGTGGTCAGATCTGAAGTCAACTTGCTTAAGTTGCATCACGGGGAAGGCGAATGAATAAATAAATGATGAATATGTGATGAAAATATGAAGAACATATACTGAAGATGCGTTGGTTTACCAATACATTGGATTATATGGTCAAGCATAAAAGTGCATCTGGTGGATGCCTTGGCAGCTGAAGGCGATGAAGGACGTTATAGCCTGCGATAAGCCTCGGGGAGTCGGCAAATAGACTTTGATCCGGGGATTTCCGAATGGGGAAACCCACCGCTCCGGCGGTATCTGCACCTGAATACATAGGGTGTAGAAGCGAACTTGGGGAACTGAAATATCTAAGTACCCAAAGGAAAAGAAATCAACAGAGATTCCCTTAGTAGCGACGAGCGAAAGGGGACCAGCCCTTAAGTTTATATTTTGTTAGTGGAAGCACCTGGAAAGTTGCGCGATAGAGGGTGATAGTCCCGTACACGAAAGCAAGATATAGATGAAATCGAGTAGGACGGGGCACGTGAAACCTTGTCTGAACATGGGGGGACCATCCTCCAAGGCTAAATACTCTCAGCTGACCGATAGTGAACCAGTACCGTGAGGGAAAGGCGAAAAGAACCCCTGTGAGGGGAGTGAAATAGAACCTGAAACCAGATGCATACAAGCAGTGGGAGCATGTCTTCGGACGTGTGACTGCGTACCTTTTGTATAATGGGTCAGCGAGTTACTTTTTGTGGCAAGGTTAACCGTATAGGGGAGCCGTAGGGAAACCGAGTCTTAATAGGGCGTCTTAGTCGCAAGGAGTAGACCCGAAACCGGGCGATCTAGCCATGGGCAGGTTGAAGGTTGAGTAACATCAACTGGAGGACCGAACCCACTAATGTTGAAAAATTAGGGGATGACCTGTGGTTAGGAGTGAAAGGCTAATCAAGCCCGGAGATAGCTGGTTCTCCTCGAAATCTATTTAGGTAGAGCCTCTCGTATTACCATCGGGGGTAGAGCACTGTTTGGGCTAGGGGGTCATCTAGACTTACCAACCCCATGCAAACTCCGAATACCGATGAGTACAGCGAGGGAGACACACGGCGGGTGCTAACGTCCGTCGTGGAAAGGGAAACAACCCAGACCGCCAGCTAAGGTCCCTAAATTACAGTTAAGTGGGAAACGATGTGGGAAGGCCCAGACAGCCAGGAGGTTGGCTTAGAAGCAGCCATCCTTTAAAGAAAGCGTAATAGCTCACTGGTCGAGTCGGCCTGCGCGGAAGATTTAACGGGGCTAAAACTGTATACCGAAGCTGCGGACACATACTTTGTATGTGTGGTAGAGGAGCGTTCTGTAAGCCTGTGAAGGTGTGCCGGGAGGCATGCTGGAGGTATCAGAAGTGCGAATGCTGACATGAGTAACGATAAAAGAGGTGAAAATCCTCTTCGCCGAAAAACCAAGGTTTCCTGCGCAACGTTCATCGGCGCAGGGTTAGTCGGCCCCTAAGGCGAGGCCGAAAGGCGTAGTCGATGGGAAACAGGTTAATATTCCTGTACCAAATGTAACTGCGATGGGGTGACGGAGAAGGCTAGGCTGGCCTGGCGATGGTTGTCCAGGTTTAAGCACGTAGGCTGAGAGTTTAGGTAAATCCGGACTCTCTTAAGGCCGAGATGTGATGACGAATTACTCTTATACGAGTAAGAAGTAGTCGATGCCATGCTTCCAAGAAAAACCTCTAAGCTTCAGGTTACATTTGACCGTACCCCAAACCGACACAGGTGGTTGGGTAGAGAATACCAAGGCGCTTGAGAGAACTCGGGTGAAGGAACTAGGCAAAATGGCACCGTAACTTCGGGAGAAGGTGCGCCGCTGACGGTGATGGGACTTGCTCCCTAAGCTATTGGCGGTCGAAGATACCAGGTGGCTGCGACTGTTTATTAAAAACACAGCACTCTGCAAACACGTAAGTGGAAGTATAGGGTGTGACGCCTGCCCGGTGCCGGAAGGTTAATTGATGGGGTTAGCTTCGGCGAAGCTCTTGATCGAAGCCCCGGTAAACGGCGGCCGTAACTATAACGGTCCTAAGGTAGCGAAATTCCTTGTCGGGTAAGTTCCGACCTGCACGAATGGCGTAACGATGGCCACACTGTCTCCACCCGAGACTCAGTGAAATTGAAATCGCGGTCAAGATGCCGTGTACCCGCGGCTAGACGGAAAGACCCCGTGCACCTTTACTATAGCTTCACACTGGACTTTGGCTTAATTTGTGTAGGATAGGTGGGAGACTTTGAAGCAGCGACGCTAGTTGTTGTGGAGTCAACCTTGAAATACCACCCTGATTACGTTGAGGTTCTAACTCAGGTCCATTATCTGGATCGAGGACAGTGTGTGGTGGGTAGTTTGACTGGGGCGGTCTCCTCCTAAAGAGTAACGGAGGAGTACGAAGGTACACTCAGCATGGTCGGAAATCATGCAATGCGTATAAAGGCAGAAGTGTGCTTGACTGCGAGCCCGACGGGGCGAGCAGGGACGAAAGTCGGTCTTAGTGATCCGGTGGTTCTGTATGGAAGGGCCATCGCTCAACGGATAAAAGGTACGCCGGGGATAACAGGCTGATACCGCCCAAGAGTTCACATCGACGGCGGTGTTTGGCACCTCGATGTCGGCTCATCACATCCTGGGGCTGAAGCCAGTCCCAAGGGTATGGCTGTTCGCCATTTAAAGTGGTACGCGAGCTGGGTTTAGAACGTCGTGAGACAGTTCGGTCCCTATCTGCCGTGGGCGTATGAGATTTGAGAGGAGCTGCTCCTAGTACGAGAGGACCGGAGTGGACGAACCTCTGGTGTTCCGGTTGTCACGCCAGTGGCATTGCCGGGTAGCTACGTTCGGAAGGGATAACCGCTGAAAGCATCTAAGCGGGAAGCCTCCCTCAAGATGAGATCTCACTAATCTAGCGATTCTAAAGGACCCTCGAAGACTACGAGGTTGATAGGCAGGGTGTGTAAGCGCTGTGAGGCGTTGAGCTAACCTGTACTAATTGTCCGTGAGGCTTGACCATATAATCGAATGTATTCAAGCCGATGTTGTTTCAACATCAAATTTATTGCCGCTAGGGCATATGCGAAAAAAATACTATCTCTGAAAAGTTAATTTCAAGCTGCACGCAAGATGCGGTTTGTTGATGAATTACCCACTCCACTTAGGTGGTGAATGGGTCTCTGCTCCGGCAGAGTACAGTTTGTCTGACGAACATAGCGAGTTGGAACCACCTGATCCCATATCGAACTCAGAAGTGAAACGACTTAGCGCCGATGGTAGTGTGGGGTTTCCCCATGTGAGAGTAGGTCATCGTCAGGCTTATATTCGAAAGCCCCGGCTCATTGAGTCGGGGCTTTTTTTTGCCCAAAATAAAGCTAAATCATGGTTTAAAAGGGGCAAAGGTTGACGGGCAGTAACCGTTGCAGGCGTCGAATGCAGTATTGCGTAACCTCAACGCGCGCCTTTACATGTGCGCCGAAACGCTTTTTGCTGTTGCGCGCAATACGGTATTAGTCCATGTTGCCAGTGATTGCCTTAATGACGAAGCAATTGTCAGTCCACCTCCCCTCAGTAACTTACTTGGCAGGCCCCTACGTATGAGCGAACTCGCCCAAATTAGCGAATTTATAGCAGTGTTAGAACAGAACGGTCGCGTTTTGGAAGCAGATTGGTTAACTCAAATTGAATTGCCTTATACGTCTTTTGGTTTGCTGGAAAAAGATGGCTTGTTAGTTTGGCCCGAGGGTCTCGATTTGCTCAATGCCGATGTCATTGACGGATTACTCGCGAAACATAGTAGTCAGTTTGAAATGCACATCCACAAATGCATCTCTTCTACGAACACGCTACTTGTTGAGGAGGCTCAATCTAAGGGTATTGATAACCAGGTGCACCTCGCTGAGTTCCAGTATCAAGGTAGGGGTCGGCGTGGGCGTCAATGGCTCAGCCCGTATGCACGCAACCTTGCTGTGAGCCTTGGAAGGGCATCTAAGCGCGCCCTTGCTGACTTAGGTGGTCTTAGCCTAGTTGTAGGGTTAGCGCTGGCAGAAGGGCTTGAAACGGCGGGGGTAAAGGACGTTTCGTTAAAGTGGCCTAATGATTTATGGGTTAACAACAAAAAACTGGCGGGCATCCTTGTTGAGCTGGTCAGTTCTGAAGCGGGCACGCGCGTCATTATAGGGTTCGGTGTCAACGTTGACCTATCTGATGATGAGATTCTCAGTATTGACCAGCCAGTTACCGATGCTAGGCGTTGTGGCAGTTCGGCTGACCGCAATAGCTTGGTAGCCCACTGTCTGAAGGCATTGACTCAATATCTTGACCATTTTGAGGAAAATGGCTTCAAACCCTTCATTAACGGCTTCAATGCATTACATATTTTGCACGGTGCTGATTGCAATTTGATCAGCGCCGGGGAAACCCCAGATCGTGCGGTAAAAGTCCTTGGTGTAGGGGAAATGGGCGAGTTGATCGTCGAAACCGAAGCCGGAACTGAACGTATTCATGGCGGTGAAGTGTCAATAAGGCCCACCTAAAACAAAAACAATTAAAATTCCTTGTTAAGTTGCATTGCGTAACTAGATTCGATTCTATAGAATCTCGCTCCCGTTTTGGCCGCCATAGCTCAGCTGGTAGAGCAGCTCACTTGTAATGAGAAGGTCCAGGGTTCGACTCCTTGTGGCGGCACCATTTCGGCTAGTTTTGAAGTATCGACTAGTTCAAATGTGCAGGAACGGAATGGCTTCATTAGTCAGTTTGACCCCAATAAATGGGTCTCTGAGTGGGGTTGAGGCGACTATTTTAAAGAGAAAAGTGTAAAGCGAAAAGTTTTAGATCGAAAAATTAGAAAGTATTTGGTGGGGTTCCCGAGCGGTCAAAGGGATCAGACTGTAAATCTGACGGCTAAGCCTTCGAAGGTTCGAATCCTTCTCCCACCACCATTAGCTGCATGCGCAATGGCCCTGAGGTTGTTGCTTTCGTTGTAAGCAAAAAGCGACGTCTCTGGGCGGTTCGCGGATTTAGAGAACGGTACGCGGGTATGGTTCAATGGTAGAACCTCAGCCTTCCAAGCTGAAGATGCGGGTTCGATTCCCGCTACCCGCTCCACACCGGATTGGTGGAGCCGGTCATTTGCTTGCTCAAGGCTGATTTGAGTAGCGTGAGTATAGTGGGTTGGCATAAACTGCCGGCCCACGTGAAAACTGGTATCCCGGTCGAGGCTCACATAGCTCAGTCGGTAGAGCACTTCCTTGGTAAGGAAGAGGTCATCGGTTCAAATCCGATTGTGAGCACCATTTCTTTTCCTTACGGAAGGGTTATGGAAAGTGGATATGGGGGAGTGCGCAAGTACTCCAAATATAACGTGTAGGTATCTACCTACGATTTAATTAAGACTGTCTGGTTGCATCTGAGGGTTAAAAATGGCTAAAGAGAAATTTGAAAGAAACAAACCACACGTAAACGTGGGCACAATTGGCCACGTAGACCATGGTAAGACAACATTAACAGCAGCACTGACAAGAGTTTGTGCTGAAGTT
Source organism: Pseudomonadales bacterium (assembly GCA_028228615.1). Classification (GTDB taxonomy): domain Bacteria; phylum Pseudomonadota; class Gammaproteobacteria; order Pseudomonadales; family Azotimanducaceae; genus UBA4421. Next base: position 15,739 of record JAOJBS010000008.1, read on the forward strand.
TACGGTGGCGAGATGCGTGATTTCGCCCAGATTGATAACGCGCCTGAAGAAAGAGAGCGCGGTATTACAATTGCGACCAGCCACGTTGAGTACGAAAGCGAAGGACGTCACTATGCACACGTTGACTGTCCAGGACACGCCGACTATGTGAAGAACATGATCACCGGCGCAGCTCAAATGGACGGCGCTATCCTAGTATGCGGTGCAACAGACGGCCCAATGCCACAAACACGTGAGCACATTTTGCTGTCACGTCAGGTTGGCGTTCCGAAGATCGTAGTATTCTTGAACAAGGCTGACTTGTTGGCAGAGGACTGTGGTGGCGTAGGCACCGAAGAATACGAAGAAATGAAAGAGCTTGTAGAAATGGAGCTTATCGATCTTCTAGAGCAATATGAGTTTCCAGGCGATACACCAATCATCATGGGCAGCGCTCTGATGGCATTGGAAGGCAAGGACGACAACGAGCTAGGTACTACAGCGGTTAAGACCCTTGTAGAAACCCTAGACAGCTTTATTCCAGAGCCCGAGCGCGCAGTAGACCTACCATTTTTGATGCCTATTGAAGATGTATTCTCCATTTCAGGTCGAGGCACAGTGGTAACGGGTCGTGTAGAACGCGGCATTGTGAACGTAGGCGACGAGATCGAAATCGTAGGCGTTAAAGACACAACCAAGACAACGTGTACTGGTGTAGAGATGTTCCGCAAGTTGTTGGACGAAGGTCGAGCAGGCGAGAACGTTGGTGTTCTATTGCGTGGTACAAAGCGTGAAGAAGTAGAGCGTGGTCAGGTATTGACTAAGCCAGGCGCTATTACACCGCACACTAAGTTTGAGGCAGAAGTATATGTACTGTCCAAAGACGAAGGTGGCCGACACACACCATTCTTTAAAGGTTACCGCCCACAGTTTTACTTCCGTACTACGGACGTAACTGGTGCGTGTGAGCTGCCAGAAGGTGTAGAGATGGTCATGCCAGGCGACAACATCAAAATGGTAGTTGAGCTTATATGCCCAATTGCTATGGATGATGGTCTGCGTTTTGCGATCAGAGAAGGCGGACGCACAGTAGGTGCGGGCGTTGTTGCTAAGGTAATTGCCTAGCAATTAACGACGCTATATCAAGTAGGCTCGTATAGCGGGCTTACTTGTATAGATCTAAAGCTGCGGCTTTAGAGATAGAACCGAACGTAGGTTCTAAAAGTTTGTTGCACCCACAATGCTGGGTGAATGGATCGGACTAAAGGCCAGTAGCTCAATTGGCAGAGCAGCGGTCTCCAAAACCGCAGGTTGGGGGTTCGATTCCCTCCTGGCCTGCCATCTTTTAGCTGAGATGGTGAAAGATGCTGAGGTCCGAGACAGTGAATGTTGACTTTTTGCCGCCTGAATATGATTAGGAAGTTTGTGTGAGTACAAATGCTGAAAATGATGCCGGTAGTTCCCTTGACTGGCTGAAATGGTTGGTTGTGGGTGCATTGCTTGTTGCTGGTGTATTTGGCAATTGGTATTACCAAGGTGAGTTCCTCCTGGTTCGAGTTATTGGCTTGTTAGTCGCTGCGGCGCTAGCAGGTTATATTGCTGTGCAGACACAACGAGGTACGCGCATTTGGAACCTCATGAAAGAGGCAAGAGTTGAGGTGCGCAGAGTGGTTTGGCCGTCGAATCAAGAGACCACTCAAACAACGTTAATAGTTATTGTTATAGTGATTATATTTGCCCTAATTATGTGGGGCCTAGACTCCCTATTGGGTTGGCTTGTTAGCTCCATTATCGGGTGATTAGTAATGTCTAAGAATTGGTATGTGGTACACGCATATTCAGGTTTCGAAAAGAATGTCGCTCGCGCCTTGCAGGAACGAGTTGAACTGTCTAACCACCAAGAGTTTTTTGGCGAAATCTTAGTTCCTACCGAAGAGGTAGTGGAGATGCGCGCTGGTCAAAAGAGACGCAGTGAGCGCAAGTTTTTCCCTGGCTATGTGCTGGTGGAAATGGAATTGAATGACGATACGTGGCACTTAGTAAAAGAGACGCCACGTGTTATGGGCTTTATTGGAGGCAAGGCAGATCAACCTGCACCGTTAACATCCCGAGAAGCCGCCGCGATATTAGACAGAGTGGCTGCCGGTAGTGAGACAGCAACGCCCAAGACTGTATTCGAGCCAGGTGAAATCGTCCGCGTTACAGATGGACCGTTTAATGATTTCAATGGTGTGGTTGAGGAAGTCAACTACGAGAAGAGTCGCCTAAGAGTGGCCGTTACGATTTTTGGTCGGTCTACTCCTGTAGAGCTAGATTTCGGCCAAGTAGAAAAGGGCTAATTACAGCCAGTTAAGGAATCAACTTCGGTTTAGCCGCCGAGGGTGTATATAACCACGGGGAGTGATGCGTTTTGGTCGCACACGCTTGTACCCATTAAGGAGCTAAGATGGCTAAGAAAGTAGATGCCTATATTAAGCTGCAAGTTGCAGCGGGTCAGGCAAACCCAAGCCCCCCAGTTGGTCCAGCACTTGGCCAGCACGGCGTCAACATCATGGATTTCTGTAAAGCGTTTAACGCCCAGACCCAGTCCATGGAGCAGGGACTTCCAATTCCAGTTGTTATTACCGTATACGCTGATCGCAGCTTTACGTTTGTAACAAAAACACCCCCGGCGGCAGTGCTTTTACAAAAAGCTGCAGGTATATCGAAAGGTTCGGCTACACCTAATACCGTTAAGGTTGCCAAGGTGAATAGAGCGCAACTGGAAGAGATTGCGAAGCTAAAGATGCCCGATCTTACAGCTGCTGACATGGATGCTGCAGTGCGCACCATCGCAGGTACAGCGCGTAGTTCCGGTATTGATGTAGAGGGCGTTTAAAGATGGCTAAAGTAACAAAAAGAATGCGCCTTATTGCTGAGAAAGTGGACGGCGACAAAGCATACGAGATCACTGAAGCGGTAGCTTTGTTAAGCGATCTGTCTAAGACGAAGTTTAAAGAGTCGTTTGACGTATCTATTAATCTTGGTGTTGACCCGCGTAAGTCAGACCAAGTGGTTCGCGGCGCGACAACCTTGCCTCACGGTACAGGGAAGACCGTTCGTGTTGCAGTTTTTGCTCAGGGCGACAATGCCGATAAAGCAACAGCCGCAGGCGCAGATCTGGTAGGTTTTGAAGATTTAGCAGAAGAGGTTAAAGCCGGCAAAATGGATTTTGATGTAGTAATTGCTACACCAGATGCCATGCGTATTGTGGGTCAACTTGGTAAAGTTTTGGGTCCCCGAGGCCTTATGCCCAACCCTAAGACTGGAACCGTTACACCAGACGTAGAGACCGCTGTTAAGAACGCGAAGGCTGGACAAGTGCAGTTCCGCACTGACAAAGCTGGCATCGTTCACGGCAGTGTTGGTCAGGTGGGATTTGGCGTTGAGGAAATCAAGCAAAATCTAGAAGCATTGATGAGCGATTTAAAGAAAGCTAAGCCCGCATCCGCCAAGGGTGTATATCTGAAGAAAGTTACGCTTTCTACGACTATGGGTCCTGGCGTATCAATTGATCAGACTTCATTAGAAATTTAAGTTTTGGAGGCTTGAGGATTACTTAGGTAGTTCTTGAGGCCGTCAAAAACCGTAGGAGCCTCATCACTTAGGTGAGAAAGGCTTAATTTCCTACGCAGATGGTGAGTTGCTCTAACGAGCAGCGGATGAGCATTCGAAGACTATTCGATGACGCGCTGGGGGTTTACCTTGTCGCTTAATGGAATCAGTGTCGATGATCATCGTCTCCGGGTCGCGAGAGTGTCAGCTTTACAGTTGTCCATTCTAAAAGCGATAGAGATTCGCCCTAACCGAAGCCACTGTAATAGTGGTCTTCGATAAACGATCAGCAGCAATGCTGATTAACTAGGAGAAGCACGTGGCGTTAAGACTCGAACAAAAGCAACAAATTGTTGCCGAGGTTAATGAAGTTGCCGCATCTGCTTTGTCGGCAGTAATTGCAGACTACCGTGGCCTAACTGTAGCGGAAATGACTGAGATGCGCGTTAAAGCGCGCGAATCAGGCGTATATCTGCGAGTAGTTAGAAACACGCTAGCAAAGCGCGCTGTAGAGGGTACCGAGTATGAGTGCCTGAACGACGCCTTTGTTGGGCCAACGCTTTTGGCATTTTCGCAAGAAGATCCAGGTGCAGCGGCGAGACTGATTAAAGAATACGCAAAAGACTACGCTGAGCTAGAAGTTAAAGCCTTATCTATTGGTGGAACATTGCTAAACGCCGATCAACTTGATCGCGTTGCTAAGCTACCTACATTAGATGAAGCAAGATCTATGCTAATGAGCGTTATGCAGGCGCCGGTTGTGAAACTGGCAAGATCCTTGAACGAGGTGCCTGGTAAGTTGGTGCGTACGATTGCAGCCGTAAGAGACCAGAAACAAGCGGAAGGCTAATAGCCTCAAACAGAATCGCTAAGAAATTTAGGAGATAACGAAATGGCATTATCGAAAGATGATATTTTAAATGCTATCGCAGAGATGAGTGTAATGGAGGTTGTTGAACTAATCTCCGATATGGAAGAAAAGTTTGGCGTATCAGCGGCTGCAGCCGTTGCAGCTGCTCCTGCAGCTGGTGGCGGAGACGCTGGCGGCGCTGCTGCTGAAGAACAGTCTGAGTTTGACGTTGTTCTTCAAGCGGCTGGCGACAAGAAAGTTAACGTCATTAAGGCTGTTCGCGCAGCCACTGGCCTTGGCCTGAAAGAAGCTAAAGCTTTGGTTGACGAAGCACCTTCTGCAATTAAAGAAGGCGTTAGCAAAGACGAAGCCGAAGAAGTTAAAAAGCAGCTGGAAGAAGCTGGCGCTACGGTTGAACTCAAGTAGTTTGATCGCTTTAAGCGTTTGTAGGTAAACGATTGGCTGGACTTGTAGCTGGTTTCTTTGAAACAGCTACGGGCTCCGGCCTTTTGTGCGTGGGGTGAAAAGCCTCAATAGATTAGTAATGAATTATAGACTGTAGGAGGCTCGCATGGCGTATAGCTTTACTGAGAGGAAACGCATACGGAAGGATTTCGGTAAGTTATCCGAAAAGATGGAATTGCCTTATCTCCTGGCCATTCAGGTCGATTCATACAACAAGTTTTTGCAGGTGGGAACCAGCGCTGAAGAGCGTGCTGAGTCCGGTCTGCATGCTGCGTTTAAGTCGGTTTTCCCGATCGCCAGTTACTCAGGCAGCGCGGCATTAGAATACGTAGATTATCGTCTTGGCGAACCCGTCTTTGACGTAAAGGAATGTGTCCTTCGCAGCATCACTTACGCAGCACCACTGCGCGTAAAGGTTCGCTTGATTATTTATGATAAAGAAACATCCAACAAAACTGTGAAGGATGTTAAAGAGCAAGAAGTGTACATGGGTGAAATCCCGCTAATGACAGGTAATGGTACCTTCGTTATTAATGGTACAGAGCGTGTTGTTGTATCTCAGTTGCACCGTTCACCCGGTGTGTTCTTTGACCACGATAAGGGTAAGACTCACAGCTCAGGCAAGCTTCTATATAACGCTCGCGTCATTCCCTACCGTGGCTCATGGTTAGACTTTGAGTTTGATCCCAAAGATTCTGTCTTTGTGCGCATCGACCGTCGTCGTAAGTTGCCAGCCACCATTATTTTGCGTGCATTAGAATTTACCAGTGAAGAAATACTGGCTACGTTCTTTGACACAAATACCGTATTGATCGAAGGCGACAATGTTTCGCAAAAACTGATCGCTGAGCGTCTGCGTGGCGATGTTGCTACATTCGATATCACCGGCCCAGATGGCAAAGTCATCGTAGAAAGCGGTCGTCGTATCACCGCTCGTCACGTGCGCCTTTTAGAAGACAGTGGCATGACCAGTCTTGAAGTGCCTAAGGAATACTTGCTTGAGCAAGTTACTGCCAAAGACATTATCGATGAATCTACTGGTGAAGTTGCTGTTCCGTGTAACGCAATCATTACTGAAGAAGTGCTCGAACAGCTATTCGAGCTGAAGGTGAAAAGCTTTGAGACCATCTACACTAACGAGCTAGATTGTGGTCCGTTTATTTCAGACACCATGAGAGTCGACCCTTCAAGCAATAAGTTAGAAGCGTTAGTGGAAATCTATCGCATGATGCGTCCAGGCGAGCCGCCAACTAAAGAGTCTGCTGAAAACTTGTTCAGCAACTTGTTCTTCTCCGGCGAGCGTTATGACCTTTCAGCTGTTGGCCGTATGAAGTTCAACCGTCGATTGGGTCGCGAAGAAATTGAAGGCGAAGGCATTCTCTCAAGCAACGACATTGTCGATGTGCTTAAGACCTTGCTCGACATTCGTAACGGTAAAGGCGCAGTGGACGATATCGACCATTTGGGTAACCGCCGTGTTCGCTCTGTGGGTGAAATGGCTGAAAACCAGTTCCGCGTGGGTCTTATCCGTGTGGAACGTGCTGTTAAAGAGCGTTTGAGCCTAGCGGAATCTGAAGGCCTGATGCCTCAGGACATGATCAACGCTAAGCCCGTCGCTGCGGCCGTGAAGGAATTTTTTGGCTCCTCACAGTTGTCGCAGTTTATGGACCAAAACAACCCACTGTCTGAGGTCACGCACAAGCGTAGAGTTTCAGCGTTAGGGCCTGGTGGTTTGACTCGGGAACGAGCTGGTTTTGAAGTGCGAGACGTACACCCAACTCACTACGGTCGTGTATGTCCTATTGAAACGCCTGAAGGTCCGAACATTGGTTTGATCAACAGCTTGGCCACCTATGCGCGTACGAACAACTATGGTTTCTTGGAATCCCCATACCACAAAGTGGTGGACGGTGTGGTTACCAAGGATGTTGAGTATTTGTCCGCAATTGACGAAGCGCAATATGTTATCGCTCAGGCCAGTGCGCCTTTGGATAGTAAGGGCCGTTTTGAAACCGATTTGGTAGAGGTGCGTCACCAAAACGAGTTCACGAAGACCGCGAAAGAAAACGTCGACTTTATGGATGTGTCCCCCAAACAGGTGGTCTCCGTGGCGGCGTCGCTCATTCCTTTCCTTGAGCACGACGATGCTAACCGAGCGCTTATGGGCTCGAATATGCAGCGTCAAGCAGTACCAACACTAAAAGCTGAAAAGCCTTTGGTAGGAACAGGCATGGAACGCAACGTAGCGCGTGACTCAGGCGTATGTGTGACCGCACTGCGTGGCGGGGTAGTAGACAGTGTGGACGCGGGTCGTATCGTTATTCGTGTTTCAGATGATGAAACTGCGGCTGGCGAGGCTGGTGTTGATATTTATAGTTTGACTAAATTTACTCGCTCAAATCAGAACACCTGTATCAACCAGCGTCCGTTGGTTAAGCCAGGCGATAAGATTGCAGCAAAAGATATCCTCGCTGATGGCCCATCTATTGATATGGGTGAATTAGCGCTAGGGCAGAATATGCGTATCGCGTTTATGCCTTGGAATGGTTACAACTTCGAAGACTCCATTTTGGTTTCTGAGCGCGTTGTGAAGGAAGATCGTTTCACCAGTATTCACATTCAAGAACTCACCTGTATCGCTCGCGATACCAAGCTGGGGCCAGAAGAGATTACTTGTGATATTCCAAACGTTGGCGAGGGCGCTTTGTCTAAGTTAGACGAATCTGGAATTGTTTACATCGGTGCTGAAGTTGGCGCTGGAGATATCTTGGTGGGTAAGGTTACGCCGAAGGGTGAAACCCAATTAACGCCAGAAGAAAAACTCCTGCGTGCGATTTTCGGCGAAAAAGCGTCGGATGTTAAAGACACATCCCAGCGCGTACCGACCAGTGTTAAAGGTACCGTAATTGATGTCCAAGTCTTCACCAGAGATGGTGTGGAAAAGGACGAGCGTGCTAGAGATATTGAGCAAGCTCAGCTGTCCAAGATCCGCAAGGACCTAGACGATGAGTTCCGCATTATCGAAATCGCAACTTTTGAGCGTTTGCAACGTGCCCTAGACGGTAAAGAGGTAGCAAGTGCGCCTGGTTTAGATAAGGGCAAGAGTGTAGATGCCGCTTACCTAGCCGACCTGCCAAAGGACGATTGGTTCCGTATCCGTATGAAGGATGATGCGCTTAACGAACAGCTTGAAAAAGCTGAGGCGCATATGGTGGAACGCAAGGAAGGCTTAGACGCTATCTATGCTGACCAACGCGGAAAGCTGGAAAGCGGAGACGATTTGGCGCCAGGCGTACTTAAGATCGTTAAAGTTTACTTAGCGATTAAGCGGCGTATTCAGCCAGGCGATAAGATGGCTGGCCGCCACGGTAACAAGGGTGTTATCTCGGTCATTATGCCAGTAGAAGATATGCCTTTTGACGAAAATGGTGAGCCGGTTGATATCGTCTTGAATCCATTGGGCGTACCGTCGCGAATGAACGTAGGGCAGGTGCTTGAAACCCACTTAGGTTGGGCTGCTAGAGGTATTGGCGACAAAATCAACGGCATGCTGGAAGCGCAGCGCAAGACAGCTGATATCCGTAAGTTCATGGAGCAGGTTTACAACGAAGTGGGCGGCACGCCTGCGGACATTAAGTCGCTCAATGACGCTGAAGTATTAGATCTAGCGCGTAACTTACGTAAAGGCTTGCCTTTCGCTACGCCCGCTTTTGACGGTGCTTCGGAAGCGGAGATTAAGAGAATGCTAGAGCTGGCAGATTTGCCGGTAACTGGTCAAACCACTCTTTATGATGGCCGTACAGGGGACGCGTTTGCTCGCGAAACGACAGTAGGCTACATGTACATGCTCAAGCTCAACCACTTGGTGGATGACAAGATGCACGCACGTAGTACTGGCTCTTATAGCTTGGTTACACAGCAACCGCTGGGTGGTAAAGCTCAGTTCGGTGGTCAGCGCTTTGGTGAAATGGAAGTGTGGGCACTAGAAGCATATGGCGCAGCGTATACGTTGCAGGAAATGTTAACTGTTAAGTCTGACGACGTAGCAGGCCGTACTAAGATGTATAAAAACATCGTCGACGGCGACTTTAAGATGGAGCCGGGTATGCCCGAATCCTTCAACGTGTTGGTCAAAGAGATTCGCTCTCTTGGCATTAACATCGAATTGGAAACGGAATAGCAACCTTGAGCGTATTGAGTGGGCGTGACCCACTCGAACGAGAAGCGCCTTGTTTAGGCAAGGCGTCTCCAACAGAAAATGAGGAAAGATCGTGAAAGACTTACTTAATTTGCTAAAAGCCCAGGGTAGCGTTGATGAATTCGACGCTCTGAGAATCGGTTTGGCATCCCCAGAAATGATACGTTCATGGTCCTTTGGCGAAGTAAAAAAGCCAGAGACCATCAACTACAGAACCTTTAAGCCGGAACGCGACGGCCTATTTTGCGCGCGTATTTTTGGCCCGGTAAAAGATTACGAGTGCCTGTGTGGTAAGTACAAGCGCTTGAAGCACCGCGGTGTGATTTGCGAAAAGTGTGGGGTGGAAGTCACCTTAACTAAAGTTCGCCGTGAGCGTATGGGCCACATTGAGCTTGCGTGCCCAACTGCACATATTTGGTTTTTGAAGTCGCTGCCATCACGTATCGGCTTGCTCCTAGATATGACGCTCCGCGACATCGAGCGTGTGCTCTACTTCGAATCTTTTGTTGTTATTGATGCAGGGCTAACAGACCTTGAAGTAGGCCAGCTGCTCAACGACGAAGAGTATTATCAGACACTAGAACAATACGGTGATGAGTTTGACGCCCGCATGGGTGCCGAAGCTGTACAGCAGTTGTTGTTGAACCTTGATATGGATGGCGAGATCGCTCATCTGCGTGAAGAGATTCCAGCGACTAATTCAGAAACCAAGATCAAGAAGTTCTCTAAGCGCTTGAAGCTTATGGAAGCATTCACCAAGTCAGGCAATAAGCCTGAGTGGATGGTCATGACCGTGCTACCGGTTCTGCCACCAGATTTGCGCCCATTAGTTCCATTGGATGGTGGTCGTTTCGCTACCTCTGATCTGAACGACTTATATCGCCGGGTTATTAACCGTAACAATCGCCTTAAGCGTTTGTTAGACCTGTCTGCTCCTGACATTATCGTACGTAACGAAAAGCGTATGCTACAAGAGTCCGTGGATGCGCTATTAGACAACGGTCGTCGCGGTCGAGCAATTACGGGATCCAATAAGCGCCCACTCAAGTCACTTGCTGACATGATTAAGGGTAAGCAAGGTCGTTTCCGTCAAAACTTGCTGGGTAAGCGAGTGGACTACTCTGGTCGTTCAGTGATCGTAGTTGGACCTACTTTACGTTTGCACCAGTGTGGTTTGCCTAAGAAGATGGCGCTGGAACTGTTTAAGCCATTTATCTTCGGTAAACTCGAAGATCGTCAGTTGGCTACAACCATTAAAGCCGCTAAGAAAATGGTCGAGCGTGAAACTGCGGAGGTTTGGGATATTCTCGCCGACGTGATTCGCGAACACCCGGTCATGTTGAATCGCGCACCAACTTTGCACAGATTAGGTATTCAGGCATTTGAGCCTGTGCTGATTGAAGGTAAAGCTATCCAGCTTCACCCGCTGGTTTGTAGTGCATACAATGCGGACTTTGACGGCGACCAAATGGCTGTCCACGTGCCACTGACATTGGAAGCTCAGCTTGAAAGCCGTGCTTTGATGATGTCTACCAACAATATTTTATCGCCTGCCAGTGGTGAGCCTATTATCGTTCCTTCACAGGACGTTGTACTAGGTATTTACTACATGACCCGAGACAAAGTAAATGTCCTCGGTGAAGGCTCGGTATTTGCCAACTTGGATGAAGTGCACCGAGCGTTCTATGCGCGACAGGTCAACTTGCATGCCAAAGTAAAAGTACGTATCGAAGAGCATGTGGCAAATGAAGCTGGCGAGCTTGTTGCCCAGAATACAATTTATGACACAACGGTTGGTCGTACCTTGTTGTACGGCATTGTGCCAAAGGCGATGCCATTCGAGATGGTCAACCGCGCCATGGACAAGAAAGCCATATCGAACCTGATCAATGATTGCTATCGACGTTGCGGACTAAAAGAAACAGTTATCTTCGCTGACCAATTGATGTATGCAGGCTTTGCTCATTCAACTGCCTCTGGTTCGTCTATTGGCGTTGAAGACTTTGTTATTCCTCAAGCTAAAAACCAAATCATTGGTGAGGCAGAAGCGGAAGTTGCTGAGATTGAATCTCAGTACGCGTCTGGTCTGGTAACCCAAGGTGAGAAGTACAACAAGGTTGTAGATATTTGGTTGCGCGCCAACGACTTGGTTGCGCGCTCAATGATGGACGGTATTTCTAAAGAAACCGTAGTGAACAAGCAAGGCGAAGACGAAGAGCAAGCGTCATTCAACTCAGTGTTTATGTATGCAGACTCTGGCGCTCGTGGTTCACCAGCTCAGATCCGTCAGTTAGCGGGTATGCGTGGACTAATGACCCGTCCAGACGGCAGCATTATTGAAAACGCGATTACTGCGAACTTCCGAGAAGGTTTGACAGTAAACGACTACTTTATTTCAACGCACGGTGCGCGCAAAGGCCTAGCCGATACAGCGCTTAAAACAGCTAACTCAGGGTATCTGACTCGCCGCCTTGTAGACGTTGCTCAAGACGTTGTTATCACCGATGAAGATTGCGGTACAACAGCAGGGCTTTTCACGACTTCTATCATTGAAGGCGGTGACGTTGTATTACCTTTGGGCGCGCGCGTTCTAGGGCGTACCGTTGCTGAAGACATTCTTGATGTAGACGGTAAGACGCTGCTTATTGCTCGCGGCACATTGATTGACGAGGCTTGGGTAGATCAGTTGGATGCGCTTGGTGTGGACACCATGACCGTTCGCTCGGCTATTACCTGTGAAACATTCCACGGTGTATGTCGTGCATGTTACGGACGTGACCTTGCTCGCGGACATTTCATCAACGTTGGTGAAGCAGTTGGCGTTATCGCGGCCCAGTCCATTGGTGAGCCCGGTACTCAGTTAACCATGCGTACGTTCCACATTGGTGGCGCGGCATCTAGAGCAACAGCAGTTGATAACATCCAGGTTAAGCATGGCGGCACAATTCGCCTGCACAACCTAAAGACTGTGAAGCGAGAATCTGGTGAGCTAGTAGCTGTGTCTCGATCCGGTGCTATTGCAGTTGCTGATGACCACGGTCGTGAGCGTGAAAGATATAAGCTGCCATACGGTGCGGTAATTTCTGTTGCTGATGAAGATAAAGTTGAAGCAGGGCAGATCATTGCTCAGTGGGATCCACACACACACCCAATCGTTGCTGAAGTAAGCGGTAACGTCGAATTCTTCGAAATGGAAGAAGGCTTGTCTATGAATCGTCAGACTGACGAATTGACAGGTCTGACCAACATTACAGTACTAGATCCAAAAGATCGTCCAAGTGCAGCGAAGGATTTGCGCCCAGCTGTGCGTCTAACAGATGCGAAAGGCGGAGCAGTAATGCTGCCCGGCAGTGAGGTTCCAGCGAACTACTTCATGCCAAGCAACGCAATTCTTAATATGGAAAACGGCGTCAAAATAGGCATCGGCGACATTATTGCAAGAATTCCGCAAGAGGGTTCAAAAACGAGAGACATCACCGGTGGTCTGCCACGGGTTGCTGACTTGTTCGAGGCAAGAAAGCCAAAAGAACCTGCAATTCTGGCGGAAGCGACAGGCATGGTTTCTTTTGGTAAGGAAACAAAAGGCAAGCGTCGTTTGGTAATTACGCCAACGGATAGCGATCCTGTAGAAACATTGATTCCTAAGTGGCGCACAATTGGTGTGTTTGACGGCGAGCAAGTAGAGCGCGGCGAAACTGTTTGTGACGGTCCGTTCAGTGCTCACGATATTCTTCGTCTGAAAGGTGTAGAAGAACTTGCTAAGTATATTGTTAATGAAATCCAAGAGGTTTACCGACTTCAGGGCGTAACAATTAACGATAAGCACATCGAAGTAATTTGCCGACAAATGTTGCGTAAAGTTGAAGTTGTGCACGCTGGCGATTCAAACCTCATCAGAGGTGAGCAAGTTGAGTTTGCGCAGATTCGTAGAATAAATGCAGAGTTGCGAGAAGAGGGTAAAGCCGAAGCGGAATTCCAGCGCTTGTTGTTGGGTATTACCAAAGCGTCTCTGGCTACTGAATCCTTTATTTCTGCGGCGTCATTCCAAGAAACCACTCGCGTGCTTACCGAAGCTGCGGTAACAGGCAAGCAAGATTTCTTGCGCGGCTTGAAAGAGAACGTAGTAGTAGGTCGACTAATACCTGCGGGTACCGGTCTTACTTACCACGCGGAACGTAAGCGTCAACGTGAAGAAGAACGTGCTGGCGTTAATAAAGACAGCGTAACGGCAGATGATATTGAACAAGCATTGAGCGAGGCATTGTCCGCGCGCAACGCTGAATAAATAGCACTGCATAAGTTTTCGGTGTGTTTTCTGGAACGCGCCGAAAACGAGAGGAAAATTAAAGGTTCTATTGGGCCTTGTTAAAAGTATGGGTCGCGATTAGAATGCCGGCCCGGATTCTGGGCTGTGATGCCCAACGTATGGAGATCTAAGTAAGTTATGGCAACCATCAGCCAATTAGTTCGAAAGCCGCGAAAGCGAAAAGTAGTTAAAAACATAGTGCCCGCACTACAAGCTTGCCCGCAGAAGCGTGGCGTATGTACTCGCGTTTATACAACTACACCTAAGAAGCCAAACTCAGCGCTACGTAAAGTATGCAGAGTACGCTTAACCAATGGTTATGAAGTAACTTCATACATTGGTGGTGAAGGCCACAACCTACAAGAACACTCAGTTGTTCTAATTCGTGGTGGTCGTGTAAAGGATTTACCTGGTGTTCGATACCACACAATCCGCGGCACATTAGATACATCGGGTGTTGCAGATCGCCGTCAAGGCCGATCAAAGTATGGCGCCAAACGCCCTAAGTAACCCCAATAACAAAATTTAATTCTCAGTAAGGCCTCAGATTTTCTGAGGATTTACCTGAAGCAAGGAGAAAGCAATGCCAAGACGTCGCGTAGTCGCAAAAAGAGAAATTCTTCCAGATCCTAAGTACCACAACCAAGTGGTCGCCAAGTTTATGAACCACGTAATGGTCAGCGGTAAAAAAGCTGTAGCCGAGCGTATTGTTTATGGCGCCTTAGAACGTGTTCAGCAAAAAGATGGCGCTGATCCGATCGAAGTTTTTGAAAAAGCACTAGAAGCCATTGCCCCTATGGTCGAGGTTAAGTCTCGCCGCGTAGGTGGTGCAACCTATCAGGTGCCTGTTGAAGTACGCCCTTCCAGACGTAATGCATTGGCCATGCGTTGGTTAGTAGATAGCTCGCGCAAGCGCAGTGAAAAATCTATGGCTGCTCGATTAGCTGGTGAGTTGATGGACGCCGCTGATGGACGCGGTAGCGCAGTTAAGAAGCGTGAAGATACCCACAGAATGGCAGACGCTAACAGAGCGTTCGCGCATTATCGCTACTAGTCGTATTGATAGCTCGGCTGCATAAGTCGGGCTTTTGGTTAGTACCGGTCTTTAGTTACCCTACGAAGTAAACTGTCATGCCCCGCACCACGCCTATAAGCAGATATCGGAATATAGGCATTGTGGCCCATGTGGACGCAGGCAAGACAACGACCACCGAACGCGTTCTATTTTACACCGGTCTTTCTCATAAGATCGGAGAAGTCCATGACGGCGCCGCTGTTATGGATTGGATGGAACAAGAACAAGAACGCGGCATTACCATAACGTCCGCTGCTACCACCTGCTATTGGGCAGGCATGAGCAAGCAGTACGACGAACACCAAATCAATATTATCGACACCCCCGGACACGTAGATTTCACTATCGAAGTCGAGCGAAGCTTGCGCGTGCTCGATGGCGCAGTCGTTGTGTTCTGTGCCACATCCGGAGTGGAACCTCAGTCTGAAACAGTCTGGCGACAGGCGGATAAATACGCCGTTCCGCGCTTAGTGTTTGTTAACAAAATGGATCGGCAAGGCGCAGATTTCCCCAGAGTTGTAGAGCAAATAGGCGAGCGCCTTGGCGCACATGTTGTGCAAATACAAATGGCTCTAGGCTATGAAGAGAATTTTGCAGGCGTAATAGACCTTATTGAAATGCAGGCTATTCATTGGGGCGAGAGTGATCAAGGATTAACCCAAGAGCGATCAGATATTCCTGAAGAGTACCAAGCGGAAGCAGAAAGGCTGCGCGAAGTTTTAGTGGAGACTGCGGCTGAAGCCAACGACGAGTTGACCGAGAAGTATCTTGAGGGCGGTGAGTTAAGCATAGAAGAAATAAAGCTCGGTTTGCGTCTAAGAACGCTGGCCAATGAAATTGTGCTAGCAACCTGTGGATCTGCGTTTAAAAACAAGGGCGTTCAGTGCGTGCTAGATGCTGTGGTAGATTTTCTCCCAGCGCCTACAGAAGTAAAAGCGATAGAGGGAGAGTTATCCGACGGCAGCGTGGGCCAACGTCCCTCTGAAGACGCTGCGCCATTTGCAGCCCTTGCGTTTAAGATTGCTACCGACCCCTTTGTTGGAACGTTAACTTTTTTCCGTGTTTATTCCGGTGTGCTCAAAACCGGCGATCAGGTATTTAATCCCATCAAGGGCAAGCGCGAACGTATTGGTCGAATGGTGCAAATGCACGCCAACAATCGCAACGAAATTAGCGAAGTACGTGCCGGCGATATTGCGGCGGCTATCGGTTTTAAAGATGTTACAACGGGTGAAACGTTGTGCGCCAAAGAACATTCCATAATCTTAGAGCGTATGGATTTCCCGGAACCCGTAATCTCAGTGGCGGTAGAGCCGCGTTCAGTGGCTGACCAAGACAAGTTGACCGTTGCCCTTGGCAAGCTCGCTCAGGAAGACCCATCCTTTAAAGTCGAAACAGACAAAGAAACCGGTCA
Organism: Pseudomonadales bacterium; assembly: GCA_028228615.1. Lineage (GTDB taxonomy): Bacteria > Pseudomonadota > Gammaproteobacteria > Pseudomonadales > Azotimanducaceae > UBA4421. The sequence goes on from JAOJBS010000008.1 coordinate 31,620, forward strand.
AACAGTAATCTCCGGTATGGGCGAATTGCACCTAGATATTATTGTCGACCGTATGCGGCGTGAATTTAATGTTGTCGCGAATATCGGTAAACCCCAAGTTTCTTACCGCGAGACGATCCGCGGAGTGGTAGAGCAAGAGGGCAAATTTATTCGCGAGGCCGGTGGGCGCGGTCAGTATGGTCATGTAAAAGTTCGCCTAGAACCGCTGAAAGATGAAGACGGCGAGTTTGCCTACGAGTTTGTAAATCAGATAACCGATGGCGTTATTCCCAAGGAATTTATTCCCGCAGTGGACCAAGGCATCCAAGATCAGATGCGTAATGGCGTAATCGCAGGCCACCGACTCATCGGCGTAAAGGCCACATTATTAGATGGCTCGTTTCATGAGGTTGACTCTTCTGAAATGGCGTTTAAGATCGCCGCGGCAATGGCTTTTCGCGAAGGCGCAATGAGTGCAGATCCTGTACTCCTTGAGCCAGTAATGATCGTTGAAGTGGTAACACCAGAAGATTATATGGGCGATGTGGTCGGCGATTTAAATCGTCGCCGTGGCATGATAGTTGGTATGGAGGAAACACCCGCCGGTAAAGTGGTGAAAGCAGAAGTTGCCTTGTCGGAAATGTTTGGGTACTCGACAGATTTAAGGAGCAGTACTCAAGGGCGCGCAACCTACACAATGGCTTTTGCAAAGTACGCTGATGTGCCCAACGCAGTGATGGACAGAATTCGGTCTCGGTAATTACAACCTTAAGGAAGGAAAATGGCTAAAGAGAAATTTGAAAGAAACAAACCACACGTAAACGTGGGCACAATTGGCCACGTAGACCATGGTAAGACAACATTAACAGCAGCACTGACAAGAGTTTGTGCTGAAGTTTACGGTGGCGAGATGCGTGATTTCGCCCAGATTGATAACGCGCCTGAAGAAAGAGAGCGCGGTATTACAATTGCGACCAGCCACGTTGAGTACGAAAGCGAAGGACGTCACTATGCACACGTTGACTGTCCAGGACACGCCGACTATGTGAAGAACATGATCACCGGCGCAGCTCAAATGGACGGCGCTATCCTAGTATGCGGTGCAACAGACGGCCCAATGCCACAAACACGTGAGCACATTTTGCTGTCACGTCAGGTTGGCGTTCCGAAGATCGTAGTATTCTTGAACAAGGCTGACTTGTTGGCAGAGGACTGTGGTGGCGTAGGCACCGAAGAATACGAAGAAATGAAAGAGCTTGTAGAAATGGAGCTTATCGATCTTCTAGAGCAATATGAGTTTCCAGGCGATACACCAATCATCATGGGCAGCGCTCTGATGGCATTGGAAGGCAAGGACGACAACGAGCTAGGTACTACAGCGGTTAAGACCCTTGTAGAAACCCTAGACAGCTTTATTCCAGAGCCCGAGCGCGCAGTAGACCTACCATTTTTGATGCCTATTGAAGATGTATTCTCCATTTCAGGTCGAGGCACAGTGGTAACGGGTCGTGTAGAACGCGGCATTGTGAACGTAGGCGACGAGATCGAAATCGTAGGCGTTAAAGACACAACCAAGACAACGTGTACTGGTGTAGAGATGTTCCGCAAGTTGTTGGACGAAGGTCGAGCAGGCGAGAACGTTGGTGTTCTATTGCGTGGTACAAAGCGTGAAGAAGTAGAGCGTGGTCAGGTATTGACTAAGCCAGGCGCTATTACACCGCACACTAAGTTTGAGGCAGAAGTATATGTACTGTCCAAAGACGAAGGTGGCCGACACACACCATTCTTTAAAGGTTACCGCCCACAGTTTTACTTCCGTACTACGGACGTAACTGGTGCGTGTGAGCTGCCAGAAGGTGTAGAGATGGTCATGCCAGGCGACAACATCAAAATGGTAGTTGAGCTTATATGCCCAATTGCTATGGATGATGGTCTGCGTTTTGCGATCAGAGAAGGCGGACGCACAGTAGGTGCGGGCGTTGTTGCTAAGGTAATTGCCTAGCAATTAACGACGCTATATCAAGTAGGCTCGTATAGCGGGCTTACTTGTATAGATCTAAAGCTGCGGCTTTAGAGATAGAACCGAACGTAGGTTCTAAAAGGCCTATCCGTTGACCCTCTGCTTAGTGAGGGTCCATGGGTTTGGCGTCAAAACGGTGCTGCTTTGAGAGGGGTGGCCCGTGATTGGCGAGATTGAAGTAACCGTATTAAAAGTAATTTGAAAATAGTTGCATTAATACTGTTATTCACTCCAAGAAGTGTTGCTTGAAATAATTCTACTCTGTATAGTTCGCCTCCCGCTTTGGAGAGCGTAAAGCCTTAAGTTTAAGCTTAGGTTTTGCCGCGAACGGCAGTTTTAGAGTCGTGTTTAGTGGGTGTGGTTGCCTCAGTGTGGCAACGCAAAGCTCTTTAACAGGAGAAATGCTCTTTTAACCATTTTGTGCGTTGAGTGCGGGATGGGGAACGAGTGAATTTTAATTAGGGTTGGAGTTTGTAAGTGCAAAATCAGCGTATACGCATTCGCTTGAAAGCATTTGATCATCGTCTTATAGATGTATCGACGCAGGAAATAGTTGATACCGCTAAAAGGACTGGTGCGCAAGTGAAGGGACCTATCCCGCTGCCCACTCGTAAAGAGCGGTTTACAATTCTTGTATCACCTCACGTCAACAAAGACGCGCGGGACCAATACGAGATCCGTACCCATAAAAGACTCCTGGATATTGTTGAGCCCACAGAAAAGACAGTCGATGCGCTTATGAAGCTCGATCTGGCAGCTGGGGTTGAAGTACAAATTAGTTTGAATTAATCGGAGCCTTGCTGACTCTTTCGGGAGTGAGTGAAGTTTCGAAGTTTTGATACAAAAAGGCTCCGATTGGGAGCTGGCGATTGGCGAAAGCCGGGCACTGTCCTTTTACTCGAGAGAGTAGATAAGGGTGGAGGCCCAGCACGCCGTCGTTACCGCACAAAGGTAGGATTAGACCAATGGCAATTGGACTGGTAGGTAAAAAAAGTGGCATGACTCGCATCTTCAATGAAGAAGGCGTATCAGTGCCGGTCACGGTTATAGAAGCCGAGCCTAATAGAATTACTCAGGTAAAGAGTGTTGAAAGCGATGGCTATGTAGCTGTCCAAGTAACCACCGGCGAAAGACGACAAAGTCGTGTGAGCAAGCCTATGGCTGGGCACTTTGCTAAAGCGAAGGCTGGCGCGGGTCGCGGTTTGTGGGAGTTTCGTTCCATGCAGGCTGATGACTTGAACGTTGGTGGAGAGCTTACGGTTGAGCAGTTCGAGGCAGGTCAAACTGTCGACGTACAAGGCACATCAAAAGGTAAGGGTTTTGCCGGTACCATCAAGCGATGGAACTTTGCAGGTCAAGACAACACTCACGGCAACTCTATCTCTCACCGTGCGCCTGGCTCTATTGGCCAATGCCAAACACCTGGTCGTGTATTCAAAGGTAAGAAAATGTCAGGCCACATGGGCGCAGCACGTGTGACTACACAGAACTTAGAGATTGTTCGGGTAGATACAGAGCGCAACCTGATTATGGTTAAAGGCGCAGTACCCGGAGCCACCGGTGGAGACGTATTTATTCGTCCTGCGGTAAAGGCTCGTCCCGAAGCGCTGGCTGCGGGAGAAGGTGAATGAACTTGAATCTAGCCCTAGACGGCGGCAGCGTAGAAGTAGCTGATACCGCATTCAGCAGAGAATTCAACGAGTCTCTCGTGCACCAAGTTGTAGTCGCTTACATGGCGGGTGCAAGACAGGGTTCGCGCGCACAGAAAAATCGTTCAGCAGTAAGCGGTGGTGGTAAGAAGCCATGGCGTCAAAAAGGTACTGGTCGCGCAAGAGCGGGTACTACTAGATCGCCAATCTGGCGTTCAGGTGGTGTGACATTTGCTGCGCAGCCGCAAGATCACTCTACAAAAGTGAATCGCAAGATGTACCGTGGCGCATTACGTTGCATCCTTTCTGAACTTATTCGTAAAGAGCGTCTTATCGCGGTCGAGAATTTCTCGGTTAAAGCGCCAAAGACCAAAGAGCTCTTGTCCCAACTCAAAAGCCTAGATATGAGTAACGTTTTAATCGTTACTGAAGACGGCGATGAGAATCTATTTTTGGCAGCTCGTAACGTTCGCTTTGTTGATGTTCGAGATGTTGAAGGTGTTGATCCGGTGAGCCTAATCAGTCACGACAAAGTGCTGATCACGGTCGCGGCATTGAAGAAGCTAGAAGAGGCATTGGTATGAACCAGGAGCGCATCTTTACTGTTCTACGCGAACCTCACATATCAGAAAAAGTTTCTGTACTAGGTGATGTGGCTAATCAATACGCTTTTAAAGTATCTGTAGATGCGACTAAAGCTGAGATTCGTGAAGCCATTGAGACTATTTTTAAAGTCTCCGTAAAGAACGTCAGTACAGTAAATGTAAAAGGCAAGACTAAGAAGACTGCGCGCGGTATGTCGCGCAAGAAGAATTGGAAAAAGGCATACGTGACCGTAGCGCAGGGCCAAGAGCTCGACTACATGGTTGCGGAATAAGGGTTTAGCGTAATGGCTGTTGTAAAAACGAAACCAACTTCACCGGGACGTCGATTTGTCGTTAAAGTCGTCAACCCCGAGTTGCACAAGGGAGCGCCACATAAAGCGCTACTAGTATCGCAATCTAGGACTGGCGGTAGAAATAACGCTGGACGTATAACGACTCGGCATCGAGGCGGCGGTCACAAGCAACATTATAGAATTATCGATTGGAAGCGCACGAAAGATGGCATTCCAGCAGTAGTTGAGCGTCTAGAGTACGATCCAAATAGAACAGCAAACATTGCGCTGTTGAAGTATGCGGACGGCGAGCGACGTTACATTATTGCGCCAAAGGGCGTTCACGCCGGCGATCCATTGATGAGTGGGCCTAGTGCACCAATCAAGTCTGGTAACACGCTAGCGCTAAGAAATATTCCAGTGGGTAGCGTTATCCACTGTGTCGAATTGAAGCCAGGCAAGGGTGCCCAGATGGTGCGTAGCGCCGGTGGTTCTTGCCAGTTGGTTGCTCGCGAAGGTGCACACGCCACCTTGCGTATGCGATCTGGCGAAATGCGCCGTGTACTCAGCGAATGCAGAGCAACACTCGGCGAAGTAGGTAACAGCGAACATAGTCTTCGTTCATTGGGTAAGGCTGGCGCACAGAGATGGCGCGGTGTTCGCCCAACGGTTCGTGGTGTAGCTATGAACCCAGTCGACCACCCTCATGGTGGTGGTGAAGGCAAGACATCAGGCGGTAGACACCCAGTTTCACCTTGGGGAATGCCAACAAAGGGTCATAAGACCAGAAAGAATAAGCGTACCGACAGCCTCATAGTGCGTCGTCGCGGCAAGCGATAAACGGAGTAACGTAAGTGCCAAGATCATTATTTAAAGGCCCATTTGTTGATACCCATCTTTTAAAGAAGGTAGAAAACGCAGTGGCTAACAGTGAACGCCGCCCAATTAAGACTTGGTCGCGTCGCTCAATGGTCATGCCTGAAATGGTTGGGTTAACCATTGCCATTTATAACGGCCGTCAACATATTCCAGTCGTTATCAACGAGGACATGGTAGGACATAAGCTGGGTGAATTTGCACCTACTCGTACTTATCGTGGCCATTCGGCTGATAAGAAAGCTAAGCGATAGCGCGCAGATAAGGTAGAGAAAGAAGATGGAAGTCAGAGCGATTGCAAAACGCTTAAGTATCTCCGCGCAGAAGGTTCGCTTAGTGGCAGACCAAGTTCGCGGCAAGCCAGTGGCTGATGCTTTAGATGTATTGAATTTCAGCACTAAGAAAGGTGCTGTACTAGTGAAGAAGACTCTTGAGTCAGCAATTGCAAATGCTGAGCATAACGAGGGTGCCGATGTAGACGATCTCCGCATATCGGAAATCTTCGTCAACGAAGGCATGACAATGAAACGTATTCGTCCACGCGCTAAAGGCCGCGCGGATAGAATCCTAAAACGCAGCTGCCACATAACCGTGACAGTTTCGGATACGAAATAAGAGAATAGTATGGGTCAAAAAGTACATCCAACCGGTATTCGCTTAGGGATTGTCAAAGATCACACGTCAGTGTGGTATGCGGACAAGAAGAACTACGCGTTATACCTTCTGAACGATCTAGAGGTGCGCCGTTTTTTGCGCAAGCGTCTTGCTGATGCCTCTGTGGGTCGAATTGAGATTGCTCGGCCTGCTCAGACAGCACGCGTAACCATTCACACAGCCCGACCAGGTATTGTGATTGGTAAGAAAGGCGAAGACGTAGAACGTCTACGCAATGATTTAAGTAAGATGATGGGTGTTCCCGTCCACGTAAATATCGAAGAGATCCGCAAGCCAGAATTGGATGCGGTGCTAGTCGCTCAGAATGTAGCTCAGCAGTTAGAACGCCGAGTACAGTTTAGAAGAGCGATGAAGAGAGTAATACAGAACGCAATGCGCTTGGGTGCCGAAGGTATCAAAGTGCGTGTTGCTGGTCGTCTTGGAGGAGCAGAGATTGCTCGTTCCGAGGTCTATCATGAAGGAAGAGTGCCTCTGCATACCCTTCGTGCGGATATCGATTACGCAACTTTTGAAGCTGAAACTACCTACGGTATTTTAGGCATCAAAGTGTGGATCTTTAAGGGAGAGGTTATCGGGTCACAAGCCCCTGCTCAAGCTTCTCAGCAAGCCTAAGCCGTAATTAAGTACGAAGATGTTACAGCCGAAAAGAACAAAATTTAGAAAAATGCACAAGGGACGCAATCGAGGCCTCGCCCTGAGAGGTAGTCGCGTCAGCTTTGGTGAGTTTGGTCTTAAAGCCGTTGGGCGAGGCAGACTTACCGCGCGTCAAATCGAAGCCGGCAGACGAGCGATGACTCGTCGTATTCGCCGAGGCGGAAAGATTTGGATCCGAGTGTTTCCTGATAAGCCAATTACGAAAAAGCCTTTGGAAGTTCGCCAAGGTAAAGGTAAGGGTAGTGTTGAATATTGGGTAGCCCTTATTCAGCCAGGTCGTGTGCTTTATGAGATGCAGGGAGTGCCAGAAGATATGGCGCGCGAAGCACTCGCATTGGCAGCGGCTAAATTGCCCTTTAAGACAGTATTTGTTAAGCGGACAGCAATGTAATGAAAGTCCAAGATTTGAGAGAAAAGACTGCAGAAGAGCTGCAAAGTGAAGTGGTACGTTTGCGCCGCGAGCATTTTTCGCTGCGTATGCAAAACGCCAGTGGTCAATTGGGCCAGCCGCATCTTCTTAAAGAAATACGTCGCGACATCGCACGGGTGAAGACAGTAATGAAGGAGAGTAAAGATGTCTGAAGCAGAAAAAGCACAGACTAATCCGCGTACTGTATCCGGAGTAGTGGTCAGCGATCGCATGCAGAAAGGCATTACGGTCAAAGTAGAGCGTAGGGTTAAGCACCCGGTCTATGGCAAGTACGTACGTAAGTCGTCGAAGATCCATGCGCACGATGAAGAGAATGCTTGCAAGATTGGTGACACAGTGACCGTTATTGAATGTCGTCCATTGTCAAAAACAAAGACCTGGATGCTGCAAAGCATCGACGTTCGGTCTACTGGAGTTTAAAGACCAATGATTCAGACAGAAACAATGCTCGAGATTGCTGACAACAGCGGTGCTCGAAGAGTTCAGTGTATTAAGGTTCTAGGCGGAAGCCACAGGCGTTATGCGGGTATTGGCGATGTGATTAAGGTCACAGTTAAAGAAGCCATTCCGCGCGGTCGTGTGAAAAAAGGCCAAGTGATGGACGCTGTAGTTGTACGTACGCGCAAAGGCGTTCGTCGTCCAGACGGCTCGTTGATTAAATTCGATCACAATGCAGCGGTTCTGCTCAACGCTCAGAAGCAGCCAGTAGGCACGCGTATCTTCGGGCCGGTGACTCGCGAGCTCAGAACAGAAAAGTTCATGCGCATTGTTTCCTTAGCGCCTGAAGTACTTTAAGTACAAAAACAGATTAATAGAGATCCTAAGAGATTGTCGGCATGTTAAAGATCAAGAAAAAAGATGAAGTGGTAGTAGTTGCCGGTCGTGACAAAGGACGTCGCGGCGAAGTATTGCGCGTCATGAAAGACGGCAGACTTATGGTTGCTGGTATTAACATGGTTAAGAAGCACAAGCGCCCTAACCCTAATACAGGTGACCAAGGTGGAATCGTTCCTCAGGAAGCACCGATTCAAGGCTCTAACGTTGCAATCTGGAATCATGAAAGCGAGAAGGCAGACAAAGTAGGTTTGCGCATTGAAGATGGAAGGAAAATCCGCTTCTTCAAATCAAACGGCAAAGAGATTGAAGACTAAACATGTCTAATTTATACGAACATTATAGAACAGAGCTTCATCCCAAGTTGCAAAAAGACTTGGCGATCAGTAATCCCATGGAAGTGCCTAAGATTACTAAAGTAACCCTGAACATGGGTGTAGGCGAAGCGATTACAGACCGTAAAGTAATGGATGCCGCAGTATCAGATATGACTGCCATCGCAGGACAGCAGCCCGTTATTTGCTTGGCTCGCCGTTCAGAAGCAGGGTTCAAGATCCGTGAGGGTTATCCAATTGGCTGCAAAGTGACTTTACGTAGGGAAAAGATGTACGACTTTATCGAACGTCTAGTGAGCATCGCTATCCCCCGTATGCGTGATTTTCGTGGTTTGAATCCTAAGTCGTTCGATGGCCGTGGCAATTTCAGCATGGGCCTTACTGAGCAAATCGTATTTGCTGAGATAGATTACGACAAGATCGATAAGATTCGCGGTCTAGACATCTGTGTGACGACCACAGCAAAAACAAATGAAGCGGCACTTGAGCTATTAAAAGCATTCAAGTTTCCTTTCCGTACATAGAGAAGAGATTAGTTATGGCAAAGCGTTCCATGATTGAAAGAGAGAAGAAGCGTGCAGACATCCGAGGCAAGTTCGGTGCAAAGCGTGCAGCTCTTAAAGCGATTATTTCTGACCGTAACGTATCCGATGAGGATCGTTGGGATGCCCAGTTGAAGTTACAGGCACAGCCTCGTGACGCCAGCGCAGTTCGACATCAAAGACGTTGTGGCATAACCGGTCGTCCTCATGGCGTTTACCGCAAGTTTGGTCTTTCGCGAAATATGTTGCGCGAAGCAGCTATGCGCGGCGATGTTCCCGGTTTAGTCAAGGCCAGCTGGTAGGTAATTATTATGACAATGCAAGATCCAATAGCTGACCTGCTTACTCGCGTAAGAAACGCCCAGATGGCGGGTCACGTAACTGTGCAAATGCCCAATTCCAAGGGTAAGCGAGCGATTTTAGATGTGCTTCAGAGTGAAGGCTTCATTCTAGGGTACTCCGTGAGTGATGAAGTTAAGTCAAACATCACAGTTGAGCTTAAGTATCACAACGGCTCACCAGTCATTGAAGAGATTTCGCGTGTTAGCCGTCCAGGGCTGCGAATCTACAAAGAAAGTAATGATATCCCTAAGGTCCGCGGTGGACTTGGGGTGGCGATAGTCAGCACCAATAAGGGTGTGATGACCGACAAGAACGCACGATCTCAAGGGATTGGTGGCGAAGTACTTTGTACGGTTTTTTAGGGGAACTTTAATGTCTCGCGTAGCAAACAACCCAGTCGTTCTACCTTCAGGTTTAGAAGTAAAGATCGACGGCCAGCACTTCTCAGTGAAGGGCGGAAAAGGCCAAATGGAAATGAATATCCATGAATATGTTGCTCTTAAGCAAGAAGATGGCGAGTTGCGTGTAAGCGCTCAGTCAGAAGCTCGCGAAGCAGATGCAATGGCCGGCACCATGCGTGCATTGGTACAGAATATGGTTACAGGTGTAACCACAGGGTTCGAACGTAAGTTAGAACTTCAAGGTGTTGGTTACAGAGCCGCGTCGCAGGGTAGTGCATTGACCCTGCAATTAGGTTTCTCTCACCCGGTTGTGTATACGTTGCCTGAAGGCATTTCGGCAACCACCCCGAGCCAAACCGAAGTTGTAATTGCCGGTATGGACAAGCAGCAGGTTGGCCAAGTGTGTGCAGAGATCAGAGCATTCAGACCGCCAGAGCCATATAAGGGCAAGGGTGTCCGGTATGCAGGCGAGTACGTACGACGTAAAGAAGCCAAAAAGAAGTAATTAGTTTAATAGTCACACTCTTTTGTGGTGCGGGGGAAATCCAAACCTTACTTAGAGATGGACTGTTGAAGAATATAGAAACGGATCGCGCGACTTTTGAGTCGCGCAAAATGGAAACCAGGTTCGAAGCATGAACAGTAAGAAATCAAGCAGATTAAGAAGAGCGCGTCGCAGCCGCATGAAAATGCGTGAGCTGGGTGCTGTTCGTTTATCAGTCAATCGCACACCTCGGCACATATATGCTCAGGTGATTTCTGCCGATGGCGGAACCATTTTGGCTCAAGCGTCTACCTTAGAAGAGGCATTACGTGGGCCAGCTACTGGTAACGTTGAAACGGCGGCAAAAGTCGGCGCATTGGTTGCAGAGCGAGCGAAAGAGCAAGGCGTAAAAGCTGTTGCATTTGATCGATCAGGTTTTAAGTATCACGGACGAGTAAAAGCATTAGCAGATGCCGCTCGCGAAGGCGGATTGGAGTTCTAAATGGCTTATACCGATAAAGTAGAAGAAGAAGGATTAGTTGAGAAGCTAGTTCAGGTAAACCGAGTTGCCAAAGTTGTTAAGGGCGGCCGAATTTTTGGTTTCACCGCACTGACAGTAGTCGGCGACGGCAATGGCCGAGTTGGTTTTGGTCGTGGTAAAGCGCGCGAAGTGCCTACTGCAATCCAAAAAGCAATGGAGTCTGCACGCCGTAATATGGTCGATGTAGACCTCAATGGCGGCACCTTATGGTATGCCACCACAGCACGTCACTCGGCGTCTAAGGTATTCATGCAACCTGCATCGGAAGGTACGGGTGTAATTGCTGGTGGCACAATGCGAGCTGTTTTAGAAGCTGCGGGTGTTCACAACGTTTTAGCTAAGTGCTACGGATCAACAAATCCAGTTAACGTGGTTAGAGCAACGTTTAAGGCGCTGATGGGTGTTAAGTCCCCCGAGCGTGTTGCTGAAAAGCGCGGCAAGACTGTCGACAATATTGTCGCTTAAGGCTGAGGCAGAGTTATGAGCAGTAAATCTATTAGCGTGACCCTGACTAAAAGTCCGATTGGTCGTTTAAAGAATCACAAAGCCTGTTTGGTAGGTTTAGGTCTTCGCCGTATTGGTCACACAGTGACTGTTGAAGACACACCTTCCGTACGAGGAATGATTAATCGTGTGCACTATATGGTGCATGTCGAGGGAGAATCCTAATGCATTTGAATGATCTACACCCTGCCGATGGCAGTCACAAAACCAAGCGTCGCGTTGGTCGCGGAGCAGGGTCTGGTTGGGGTAAGACCTCTGGTCGTGGTCAGAAAGGTCAGAAGGCTCGTTCTGGCGGCGGCGTTCGTCCTGGTTTTGAAGGCGGTCAGTTGCCCTTACAAATGCGTATTCCTAAGTTTGGTTTTCGTTCACGCGTAAGCTTGTCCACAACCGAGGTTCGGTTGAGCGAATTGGCGAAAGTTGAAGGCGACTTGATCACTCTAGAGACGCTGAAAGCTGCAAACGTAGTAAGAAGAGACATGAAGCGCGCGCGCATCATGTTGTCAGGTGCTGTAGCTAAAGCTTACAAGGTTGAAGACGCAAACATCGGTGTAACAAAAGGCGCTCAAGCGGCTATTGAAGCAGCGGGTGGATCTGTAGTCGCTTTCGAAGCGCCAGTTCCAGGTAAATTGCAAAAGAAAGAACGTAAAGAAGAGGCGGCAGCTGCGGAGTAGTCGTTAAGACACCGCACTGAATACTCAACATACTAATTTGAAAACTAGTTAAAGAAACACAGAAAAAATAATGTCCAATAACCAACAAGATGTAGCTAATCAGCTAGCAGGAAATCAGGCGGGGGTTGCAGAACTCCGCAGCCGCCTGCTGTTCGTGCTGTTTGCCTTGTTGGTTTATAGAATTGGTACACACATTCCCGTTCCTGGCATTGACCCCGCGCAGTTGCAGGCCATCTTTAATCAGAACCAAGGCGGCATTCTCGAACTGTTTAATATGTTTTCGGGCGGTGCGTGGGAACGTATGAGTATTCTGGCGTTAGGTGTAATTCCTTATATTACCGCCAGCATTATTATGAATTTGTTGACCATGATGTGGCCTCAATTCCAGCAATGGCGCAAAGAGGGCGACGCAGGTCGTAGAAAGATTACACGCGCAACCCGCCTTCTAACTTTGGGTATTGCGCTAATTCAAGGCACCTCACTAGCGGTGACCTTAGCAAATCAAGGCCTTGCTTTTGAAAGTGGTTTTGCATTTACGTTTGTTGCCACTTTGACATTGGTGACCGGCTCCATCTTTATGATGTGGCTCGGAGAGCAGATTACCGAACGCGGCGTTGGAAACGGGATATCGCTGCTGATTTTCTCTGGCATTGTGTCAGGGTTCCCGTCAGCGCTAGGCCAAATGTTCGAGGCAGCGCGCCTTGGTAATATTAATATCATAGCGCTGTTAGCAATGGGCGTACTTGCTATAGCAATCGTCTGGTTCGTGGTTCGGGTTGAACGTGGTCAACGTAGGATCACGGTGAACTACGCCAAAAAACAGCAGGGGCGTCGAGTGTTCCAGGCCCAAAGCAGCCACTTGCCCTTAAAAATTAATATGGCCGGTGTTATTCCAGCTATTTTTGCGTCGAGCTTACTTTTGGCGCCTGCGTCCATGGCCAGTTGGTTTGGTAGCAATCCGGGTATGGGCGCATTACAAGAAATCGCGCTTGTGTTATCTCCAGGGCAACCGCTGTATATAATGATGTTTGCAGCAGGGATCATATTTTTTAGCTTCTTTTACACCGCCATTATGTTTGACCCTAAGGATGTCGCGGACAACCTGAAGAAGCAGGGCGCCTATGTGCCGGGGATACGTCCTGGGCAGCAGACTTCTAAATATATCGATGATGTGATCACCCGACTCACCGTTTTCGGCGCACTTTATGTGACCTTGGTGTGTTTGTTACCCGAGTTTATGGTGGTCTTTTTTAATACCTCTTTTCAACTAGGCGGAACCGCAGTACTTATCGTGGTTGTGGTAGCAATGGACTTCATGTCACAAGTGCAGTCACACCTGATGAGTAGCCAGTACGCGAAGTTGATGGAAAAGTCGAAACTACAAAACTATGGGCGGCGTCGTTAATCGACCCCCATTTGGTAGGAAACTATGAAAGTAAGAGCATCAGTAAAGAAAATTTGTCGGAACTGCAAAGTCGTAAAGCGCAAAGGCGTTGTACGAGTTATTTGCAGCTCTGAACCTCGCCATAAACAGCGCCAAGGGTAGTTGGCAGTTATGGCATCAAGTGTAAGACGGAGCGAATAGATGGCACGTATTGCCGGAATCAATATACCGGATCACAAGCACGCAAGGGTCTCGTTGACATATATCTTCGGGATTGGGCCAACCACTGCAGTGAAAATCTGTAGTCTGGCTGGTGTGCAACCGGAAACTAAGATTGGTGAGTTAGACGAAGCGAACCTGGACGCAATTCGAAATGAAGTTGCAAAGTTCACGGTAGAGGGCGACCTACGTCGAGAAACATCCATGAACATCAAGCGATTGATGGATCTAGGTTGTTATCGCGGAATCCGTCATCGTCGGCACTTGCCAGTGCATGGACAGAGAACAAAAACCAATGCGCGCACCCGTAAGGGCCCGCGTCGTCCGATCCGTAGATAGGACAAGGTAGAGAAACAAATATGGCTGAACGTAAAAAAGCTAAACGTGTTGTCGTAGACGGATTGGCGCATATCCATGCGTCTTTCAACAATACGATCATTACGATTACCGATCGACAAGGCAATGCGCTGAGTTGGGCAACTTCTGGTGGCTCAGGTTTTAGGGGGTCACGTAAAAGTACTCCGTTCGCAGCGCAAATCGCGGCTGAAAAAGCCAGCCTAGTTGCTGTTGAATTTGGTATGAAGAGTGTAGATGTTTTCGTTAAGGGACCTGGTCCAGGTCGCGAGTCTGCAGTTCGCGCCATAAACGCGGCAGGCCTTAAAATAAACAGCATCGCAGATGTAACACCAATTCCTCACAATGGCTGTCGCCCACCTAAGCGCCGTCGCGTTTAAGTGCTGGGAATTGTAATGATGCATAATCGAATGGAGAAATAGGTATGGGTCGGTATTTAGGTCCAAAACTCAAGTTAAGTCGTCGAGAAGGCACTGACCTCTTCCTAAAGAGCGGTGTTCGTCCTATCGATTCAAAGTGCAAGATTGATAATGCACCTGGCATGCACGGTCTACGTCGTGGACGTTTATCGGACTACGCAGTTCAGTTGCGCGAGAAGCAGAAGGTTCGCCGTATCTACGGTGTACTGGAGAAGCAGTTCCGTAATTACTACAAGAAAGCAGACCGTAAGCAGGGCGCCACAGGCGAAAACTTGTTGAAGTTACTTGAGTGCCGGTTAGACAACGTGGTCTATCGCATGGGCTTTGGTTCTACAAGAGCCGAGTCACGCCAACTGGTTTCGCATAAGTCGGTTACCGTTAACGGTCACTGGGTCAACATTGCGTCATATCAAGTTAAAGCTGGCGACGTCGTTGCCATTGCTGAAAAATCTCGCGGTCAACTGCGCATCCAAGCGGCATTACAATTGTCTAGTCAACGTGGCGAGATCGATTGGGTCGAGGTAAGCGCAGACAAATTTGAAGGTACTTTCAAGCGTCTACCAGATCGCGAAGAGCTGCCGTCAGAGATCAACGAAAACTTGATCGTAGAACTTTACTCTAAGTAATTTATTGGGCGCGCTGGCGCCTCTTTGGGAGACAAATATATGTCACAGTTGGCAAACGAATTTCTGACTCCACGAAATATTGAAGTGCAATCTGATAGCCCGTTTCGCTCTAAGGTCACCTTAGAGCCATTAGAGCGCGGCTTTGGTCACACTCTGGGCAACACGCTGCGTAGAATTTTGTTGTCGTCTATGCCTGGTTGCGCAATCACCGAAGTTCAGATCGACGGTGTTTTGCACGAGTACAGTACTATAGAAGGCGTTCAAGAAGATGTTATTGATATCCTTCTTAACCTGAAAGACATCAGCATCGTCATGCACAATCAGGATCACGGCACTATTGTTCTGGCTAAGAGCGGCGCAGGCGTAGTTACTGCCGGTGACTTCCAGTTGTCAGAAGACATTGAGATAGCCAATCCAGATCACGTGGTTTGCAACTTGAACGCCAGTGGTTCGATTCGTATCGAAGCAAAGGTCACTAGAGGTCGTGGGTACGTTCCAGTGGATTCTCAAGCAACAGCAAGCAGCGAAGAGGACACCGGTCGTCCAATTGGCTCATTGCGTTTGGATGCGTCTTATAGCCCATTGCGTAGAGTCTCCTACAGTGTAGAAAGCACTCGTGTAGAGCAGCGTACTGACTTAGACAAGTTAGTTCTAGATTTAGAAACTAATGGCACCATCGATCCAGAAGAAGCAATTAGAAGAGCAGCGACTATTCTTCAGCATCAACTGGCTGTGTTTGTCGACCTTGATAGCGAGAGCGAGCAGGTTGAAGAGGAGAAAGAAGATGAAGCCGATCCAATACTCATTCGTCCAGTAGACGATCTAGAATTGACCGTGCGTTCAGCGAACTGCCTTAAAGCAGAAAATATTTACTACATTGGTGATCTGATTCAGCGCACCGAAGTAGAATTGTTGAAGACACCCAACTTGGGTAAGAAATCACTGACAGAAATCAAAGATGTCTTGGCATCTAGAGGCTTGTCATTGGGCATGCGCCTAGAAAATTGGCCGCCAGCAAATTTACATGGTGGCCGGATCTAATCCAGGCACGACCCACGAGATAACAGGATCTTAGAAATAGGATCGGCAAAAAAGCGTCAACTCGCTTATAGGTACAGGAACGAATAATGCGTCATCGAAAGAGTGGCAGACAACTAAACCGAAACAGCTCACACCGTCAGGCTATGTTTCGCAACATGGCTACATCTCTAATTGAGTGTGAAGTCATTAAAACTACACTGCCAAAAGCTAAAGAATTGCGTAAGGTTGCTGAACCGCTGATTACGTTAGCCAAGGAAGATTCGGTAGCAAATCGTCGTTTAGCTTTTGCTCGTACACGTAGCAAGGCAGCGGTAGGTAAGTTATTCACCGAGCTCGGTCCACGCTACCAAGCGCGCCCTGGCGGTTATACACGCATTTTGAAGTGCGGTTTCCGTACCGGTGATGCAGCGCCAATGGCATACATTGAGCTAGTTGGCCGCCCGATTGCTGAGGTAGAAGATTTCGACGCAGATTTAGCCGGTGCCGAAGAGGTGGTAGAAACAGTAGAAGAAACAGTAGAAGAAACAGTAGAAGAAACAGAACCTGTTGTTGAAACCGCAGACGAAGCTGTAGCTGAGGAAGCTGAACAGGCAGATACAAAGAAGGACTAAATCGTTGTGAGTAGTAGTTTTCACCCGACCCCCAGAACTTTGATGGGCCCAGGCCCATCGGACGTACATCCACGAGTTCTGGGAGCCATGGCGAAAGCTACTATTGGACACCTAGATCCTGAATTCATTGCTTTGATGGAAGACATCAAAGACCTCTTGCGATACACCTTTCGCACCGAGAACAAACTTACCCTACCCCTTTCTGCTCCAGGCTCCGCTGCCATGGAAGCGTCTTTTGCTAATCTAGTGGAAGTCGGCGATAAAGTAATCGTATGCATCAATGGTGTCTTCGGCATGCGTATGGCAGAAAACGTGCGCCGTATGAATGGCGAGCTGGTCACCGTTGAAGACGAGTGGGGTACTCAGGTAGACCCAGAGAAGGTCGAAGCCGCGCTCAAAGCCAACCCAGATGCCAAGATTCTTGCGTTCGTTCACGCTGAAACCTCCACAGGTGTGCGCTCAGATGCACAGACCCTGTGCGCCCTAGCGGAGCAGTATGGTTGTTTAAGCATCGTAGACTCAGTGACTGGCCTAGCTGGCATTGAGTTAGAAGTGGACGCTTGGAAAGCTGATGTAACTTATTCCGGCACACAGAAGTGTTTGTCAGCGCCTCCAGGAATTAGCCTAATCACGTTCAGTGACAAAGCGGCCGCCCAAGTCAAAGCGCGTAACACCCCAGTACAAAGTTGGTTCCTAGATTTGTCTTTGCTCATGGCTTATTGGGAAGGCGATGGCGCTAGAACCTACCACCATACAGCCCCAGTCAATGCCATGTACGGTTTGCATGAAGCGCTGCTCATGGTGCAGGAAGAAGGTCTTGAAAATTCTTGGCATAAACACCGAGCAATGCACGAAGTTTTAGTCGAGAACCTAAATGGCATCGGATTAGAATTTGTTGTTGACGCCAGTTACAGATTGCCACAGTTGAATTTAGTAAAGATTCCAGTAGGGGTTGATGAAGCAGCAGTGCGCAAGCGCCTGTTGAGCGAATTCAACTTAGAGATCGGTGCAGGTCTGGGTGCATTCGCTGGCAAGGTTTGGCGTATCGGCCTCATGGGCTATTCCGCGCGTCACGAAAACATCCAGCTGTGTACTAGCGCACTGAAACATTGCATGCGCTAGAGTGGGTTCGAGCTGATGTGCAATCAGCTCAGCTGCTAATCCACCTACAGTTACTTCATCAGCCTGCCTATGCAAGCTGGTGACCTAGAGAAATCAACGTGCCCCGCGCTAGTGAACCCTCACTTTGCTGCGAGTAACGGCTTTAAGAATCGTCCGGTATGGGACTTTTTCACCTTAACGATTTGTTCGGGCGTGCCAGTTGCGACAATGTGACCACCGCCAGAACCGCCCTCCGGTCCTAGATCAATGACCCAATCCGCGGTCTTCACCACGTCCAGATTGTGCTCAATAACCACCACGGTATTGCCGTCGTCGCGCAATCTATGCAGTACCTCTAGCAGCTGGGCAATGTCGTGAAAGTGTAGGCCGGTAGTTGGCTCGTCAAGAATGTATAAGGTCTGACCGGTATCGCGTTTAGATAACTCACGGCTCAGCTTAATTCTTTGCGCTTCACCGCCCGAAAGAGTGGTGGCAGATTGCCCTAGGCGAATGTAAGAAAGGCCCACATCTATCAGAGTTTGCAATTTGCGCGAGAGCATAGGCACCGGCGCAAAAAACACCCCAGCATCCTCCACGGTCATATCCAACACTTCGTGGATATTTTTACCCTTGTAGCGAATGTCCAATGTTTCTCGGTTGTAGCGTTTGCCATGGCAAACATCACAGGGCACATAGATGTCGGGCAGAAAGTGCATTTCCACTTTGATCATGCCGTCGCCCTGACATGCTTCACAGCGCCCACCCTTCACGTTGAAGCTAAAGCGTCCAGGCTTATAGCCGCGAGCCCTAGACTCTGGCACTTGAGCAAACAGCTCTCTGATCGGCGTAAACAGGCCAGTGTACGTTGCTGGGTTGGAGCGTGGTGTTCGGCCAATAGGGCTTTGGTCAATGTCCACAACCTTGTCCAGGTGCTGCAAACCATCTATCGCTTCATAGGGTCTGGGTTTAAGGGTGGTTGCCTTATTCAGAACCGTGGCGGTAATAGGGTAAAGGGTATGGTTAATTAGCGTAGATTTCCCAGACCCGGAGACACCTGTAATACAGGTAAGTAGTCCGCAGGGAATACTGATCGACACGTTATCTAAATTGTTGCCACTGGCGCCGGTAAGCAGCAAGTTTTTTTCTGGGTTGCGCGGCACACGCTTGGCCGGAATGGCAATAGACTTTTTGCCGCTCAGGTATTGCCCAGTGATAGATTTCTTGTTTTTGACCACTTCATCATAGGTGCCTTCAGCAACAATTTGGCCACCGTGAACGCCAGCGCCAGGGCCAATATCTATGAGGTAGTCTGCCCGACGCATAGCCTCTTCGTCGTGTTCTACAACAATCACCGTGTTGCCTAAATCGCGCAGGTGCTCCAGCGTATGCAGTAGTCTTTCGTTGTCTCTTTGATGCAGACCAATAGAGGGCTCATCAAGGATGTACATTACGCCAACTAGACCAGCTCCAATCTGGCTGGCCAGACGGATTCTCTGCGCCTCACCGCCAGACAACGTATCCGCGCTGCGATCCAACGTTAAGTAGTTGAGTCCCACATCTACCAAAAACTGAAGTCGGGCTGTGATCTCTTTGAGAATTTTGTCAGCAATAGTGGCCTTTTGCCCTTTCAACTTCAGGCTGCCCAAATGCTTTAGCGTGTCTGCCACCGCGCCATGGGTAACACTTGGCAGGTCCGTTTCGCCAATAAAAACGTTTCGTGATTCCTCTTTTAAGCGAGTGCCCAGGCAGCTTGGGCAATCAGTGACGCGCATGAACTTTTGCAGATTCTCTCGCACCATAGATGAATCTGTTTCGCGGAAGCGGCGCTGCATATTGGGTAAGACACCCTCAAATCTGTGGGTGCGGCGAATGACATCGCCACGGTCATTGGCGTAGCTAAAATCAATGCGCGTGCGACCGCTGCCATTCAAAATAACATCTTGGTTCTTTTTGCTGAGTTTTTTAAACGGCACCTCAACATCAAATTCATAGTGGTCGGCTAAAGACGAAAGCATATGAAAGTAGTAAATATTTCTTCTATCCCAGCCTCGTATAGCGCCTTCAGCCAGAGTTAAATCGCGGTCAGCCACAACCAGATCTGGATCAAAAAATTGCGTAACCCCTAGGCCGTCACAACTGCCGCAGGCACCGGCGGGATTATTGAAAGAAAACATGCGCGGCTCAAGCTCTGAAATACTGTAGCCGCAGGAAGGGCAGGCAAAGCGCGAGGAGAAAACTAAGGCTTCGCTTTTTTCGTCATCCATGTCCATGACCAACGCCACGCCATCGGATAATCCTAGTGCTGTCTCGAAACTCTCAGCCAATCGTTGGGCAACATCCTCTTTTACCCGCACTCGGTCAATCACCGCCTCAATGGTGTGTTTTTTGTTCTTGTCTAATGCCGGAGCGTCATCAAGATCAACAATAAGACCGTTAATGCGCGCGCGCACGTAACCGTTGCTTATGAGTTCTTGAAATACATGCAGATGCTCGCCCTTCCGCTCATTCACAATGGGCGCAAGAATCATCACTCGAAGGTCAGCCATGTTACCTATGACTTGGTCGACCATCTGACTGACGGTTTGTGCGTCCAACGGCAGCGCATGCTCGGGGCAACGAGGCTCGCCAACCCGCGCATAAAGTAGCCGTAGATAATCATAAATTTCGGTAATGGTGCCAACGGTAGAGCGGGGATTGTGCGAGGTAGATTTTTGCTCAATGGAAATTGCCGGCGAAAGACCTTCAATATGATCAATATCCGGTTTTTCCATCATCGATAAAAACTGGCGTGCGTAGGCGGACAGCGATTCTACATATCTTCTCTGTCCTTCGGCATAAAGCGTGTCGAAAGCGAGGGAAGATTTTCCTGAACCAGACAAGCCAGTGATGATCACCAGTTTGTCCCGCGGGATGTCTAGGTCGATGTTACGTAAGTTGTGGGTGCGCGCACCGCGTACTGAAATCGTGTCCAAGGTTACTGTCGCTCTTGTTCGGTAGAAAGGCATAATCAACATAGCGCGGGCTTGTGTAAGCGACAAGCTATGGCAGACGAAGGGTATCGGATATTGCGTGAAATTGTCGTGTAGTTGCGTCAAATCGTTCAGGATCGGTGTAGCGCAATACTTACCCCAACAAAGTCATTCGCGTACGGAATCAGCGGCATTTTAGAGTGGGTGGCATCAGTTTTTTGCACTACACTAATGCCATAGCGTCATCTTATGCGGAGAAGATTATGGCCAGAGGAATTAACAAAGTAATGCTCATTGGTAACCTTGGGCGAGATCCAGAAACCAGGTATGCCCAAAGTGGTAGCGCGGTTACAAGGTTCAGTATCGCCACGTCCGAGTCATGGAAAGACAAAGCTTCGGGCGAAATGCAAGAACGCACCGAGTGGCACAACGTTGTGTGCTTTGCGCGTTTGGCAGAGATTGCGGGCGAATACTTGCGCAAAGGCTCGAAGGTTTATATTGAAGGCAGCTTGCGCACCTCCAGTTGGGAAGCGGATGGGCAGAAGAAATACCGTACTGAAGTGAACGCGCGCGAGTTGCAGATGTTAGACAGCCGCGGCGGCGCAGACAGTGGTATGGGCGGCGGAGCCAGTGGCGCGCCTAGTGGTTTTAGCAATCAGGCGCCAGCACAGTCAACACAGCCAGCCCAGGCAGGAGCCAGTAGCGCGGTTGCCCCAGACAGTGCGCCCACCTTGTCCGATGACACGGATTTTGAAGACGACATTCCTTTCTAGCATTCGTCGGCTCATGTCCAATACATCGTTATTAGGCCGGGGTATTACGTCTGGGTTATTGGTCTGAGTTATTAGGCCTGAGGTATAGAGACTGGGCTATAAAGAACTAGGCCAGAAGCTGCTAGGCAGTGCCTAGCGTAAGGGCTCAGCCGGCGTTAGCAGCGTCAAATTCAGCGCTACACGAAAGTGCCACGGCAGATTAGGCAAAAGGCTAGCGCATAGATTAACGAAAAGATTAACGAAAAGATTAACGAAAAGTTAAACGACGGCTGACGAAAAGATCTACGCCAGCGCAGTGACTTGCGAGCTATATGCCCGCGTAAACAAGCCCGAACAAAACTAATCCCAGTAGCATGCGATACACAACGTAGGGCAACATCCCTGTTCGTTCCACTAATTGAATAAAGTAGTGGATGCCCAGATACGCGCTAACACCAGCAAGGGCGGCCCCCGCGGCTACCTTAGCCAAATCAGTCTCTACACCGCCCTCAGCTAAATCCAAAGACAATAACAATTGGGCGCCAGCAATAGTGGGTATGGCCAGCAGGAAAGAAAATCTAGCGGCCTCCACTCTACTCAGACCTAGCAATAGTGCGGCAGTAATTGTTATTCCAGAACGTGAGGTGCCGGGAATCAGTGCAATGGCTTGAGCAAGGCCGATGAGGCCCGCGGCTTGCCAAGTGATCGCGCTGTTCGATGTTGGCCGTCTATCTGCGTACCAAAGCGCTGCACCAAATAACATTGTCGTAGTCGCTATTACCGGGATCGTACGCAGTTGGCCTTGAATAAAGTCTTTGCCCAGCACTCCTATAATGACAACGGGCAATGTGGCTAGCGCAAGTTTCAGTACTTGCTCTATGCCTAAGGCGGCTCTTTGTGTTTCAGGGTTGTGCGAGGCCTGCCCCGCGCGTGCGGCATATACTGCGGGGGCTTGCCCAACAGCCCACAGCATGGCCAATAAATCTTTGCGAAAATACGCCAGTACCGCGATGAGGGTGCCAAAATGCACAGCAACATCAAATGCCAACCCTTGGTCCGGCCAACTTGTCAGCTGTGCGGGCAGTACTAAGTGAGCTGAGCTCGAAACCGGTAAAAATTCTGTAACGCCTTGTACTAAGGCCAGTACCAGTACTTGTAACCATTCCAATGCGGCTATTCCTCTGTATGCGAAGTCTATGTTTCAAGTTTGGCTTCAGCTTGAGCTGTCGCCTCAGATATATACGAAAAAGTGTTATTTTGGCTGCCGCTTTTAGCAGGTCGCGCCGAGGAATGCAGCATAACATTGGCGACGTTAGTCTAGGCTAGTTATAGTTGCGGAAAGTTTCAGTCACCCTAATTAAAATAATTGAGGAGTCAGCAGTTGTCAGAAGCTATTGCTAACGAAGAGGAGCGCGGCGGTTTAGAGCTGCCCGAAATCCCCCTTTTTCCACTGCGCACGGTTTTGTTTCCTGAAGGCGTTTTGCCTCTGCGTATTTTTGAGCCGCGCTATGTAGATATGATTCGCTGGAGCATGCGTAATCAAGTTAATTTTGGCGTTGTTCTGTTACGCACGGGTAGTGATGTGGCGGATAAAGATGCGGATGCTGTGCCTGATGTGTTCCGAGTAGGTACGGAGGCAAAAATTGTCGACTTTAATCAGGCCGATAATGGCTTGCTGGGAATCGTCGCCCAAGGCGCTCGTAAGTTTTCCATCAAAGAATCCTATCTGCAAAAGGACGGGTTGTTAAAAGCCACCGTAGAGTTTGCCAAGGAGGAAGCCTTGGGCGAATTAACCCCAGTGCATGATCCTTTGGTTGCGGTGTTACAAGACCTGATGCAACACCCGTTGATTCAACAGCTGAATCCGCCCATAAGATTAGGTGAGGCGCGGTCGGTGAGTTATCGCCTTGCAGACCTTTTGCCAATAGAGCCAGAAATAAAACAGACATTGTTGCAAATGAATGGCGCTAAGGAACGGCTTACTGAGCTAGAGCGTTTAGTGACCAAATTCGGTCAATAGGGCGACGCTATGGGTTGCCCCAGCTTGCCCTTAAGAGCTTGCCCTTAAAAGATAGCCCTTAGAACTTAGAACTTAGAACTTAGAACTTAGAACTTAGAACTTAGCAAGCCGGTAGTAAGCCATTGCGTAAATGGAAATCCAATCCGTATTTGATTGAATTCGCATATTCACAGATTGCATAGGTGAGCGTCGCTGGTTTTACCCCTATAATGCGCGGCATGGATACAAATATTAAAAGTTATATGCAGGGTGTTGGCCGTGCTGCTAGAGAGGCTTCTCGTGTTATCGGGGCGGCGTCTTCTGCAACCAAATCTGCGGCGCTTAAAGCAATCGCTGAAGCGGTAGACCACGCTCGCAAAGAGATTAAGCAAGCTAATGCTCAAGACATGCAGGCCGCGCAATCAAATGCCATAGACCAACCGCTGATCGAACGCCTGTTGCTAGACGACAAAGGCATTGATCAAATGATTGAAGGCCTGCTTCAAGTGGATGCTTTAAAAGATCCGGTAGGGGAGATGTCGGATTTCAGTTTTCGCCCCAGCGGCATTCAGATAGGCAAAATGCGTGTGCCCCTAGGCGTAATAGGCATGATTTACGAATCGCGTCCCAACGTCACAGTGGACGCGGCAAGCCTTTCGCTGAAGTCTGGTAACGCCTGTATTTTGCGCGGCGGCTCCGAAGCCTTTCACTCAAATCAAGCAATAGCCAAGTGTGTGGTCGCAGGACTAGAAACCGCCGGCCTTCCGTCTGCCTGTGTACAGTTGATCAACACCACTGATCGCGCGGCAGTAGGCGAACTCATTCAGTTAGACAATTATGTAGACGTTATTGTGCCAAGGGGTGGCAAAAGCCTAATAGATCGCATTTCTAAAGAAGCGACTATCCCGGTAATTAAGCACTTAGATGGCATTTGTCATGTTTTTATTGATGCCGACGTTGATGCAGATATGGCGAAAAGCATAGCCTTCAACTCGAAGGTTGAAAAATATGCCGTGTGTAATGCGCTAGAAACCTTATTGATACATGAACAAAGTGCTGCGGAAATTTTACCCGCCCTTGCTGAGCAATACGTAAATGCAGGTGTTGAATTACGCGGCTGCGAGCTTGCCCTTAGCATCGCTCAGATGACACCTGCCACCGAGCAAGATTGGGAGACCGAATATCTAGGTCCAATTTTGGCAATAAAAATTGTCGCCGATTTAGATGCGGCAATAGCCCATATCAATGAATATGGCTCCCAGCATACAGATGTCATTGTCACTCAAAGCTTTGCCAACTCCCGGCGTTTTATCGCTGAAGTAGATTCCGCATCAGTCATGATCAATGCCTCTACCCAATTTGCCGATGGCTTTGAATATGGCCTGGGTGCCGAAGTGGGCATTTCCACCGATAAAATCCATGCGCGGGGCCCCGTAGGCTTGGAAGGACTCACATCACAAAAGTACGTTGTCTTCGGTAACGGAGAAATCCGCAATCGTTAACGTGCAGAGAGTGCATAAAGAGTGATCGGTATATTCGGCGGCACATTTGATCCGGTGCATAACGGCCATACGCACGCAGCGCTTGCTGTGGCTGCCGAGTTGGGTTTGAGCGTCATTCACATGCTGTTATCAGCGCGCCCCGGGCACAGAGTTGCGTCGCAGACTGCTAATGAGCATCGCTGGAAAATGTTGCAACTGGCCTGCGCCGAGCACAGCAACTTGATCGCAGACGACCGCGAGCTGAATAGGCCGGGTACCTCTTATACCTTTGATACGCTGACGGCCATGGCAGCAGATCAAAATGAGAATAAATCTCCTCCAGTGTGGATTCTTGGCTACGATTCCTATGCCACATTAACCTCATGGTATCGCTGGAATGAAATCACTGATTTATGCAATTTGGTTGTACTAGATAGGCCCGGACAAATGACCCCAGAAGCCCCCAATCTGGTAGACTTTTTCGCCCAGCGACAGTGTGAAAAAATAGACCATAGCAAGGCCGGTCAAATGTTAAGATTGCCGCTGCCAATGCAGGAAGTCTCAGCAACCTTTGTGCGTCAGCAACTGCGCCTAGGCAAGAGTGTCTCTCACCTAGTGGCGCCGAAAGTGAATCAATACATTGAACAACATCAACTCTATATGACAACGGAGAGTATCGTTTGAACCCAAGTGCATTACGTGACCACGTCACCGCAGCCATCGAAGATCTAAAAGGCGTAGACATTGTCTCGCTAGATGTGGCGGCGCTCACTCCAATGACAGACTATATGGTGTTGACCAGTGGTAACTCCAACCGCCATGTCAAAGCGATAGTGGACAATGTCAGTGAATCCGCAAAGGCCATTGGCATTCAACCTTTAGGTATAGAAGGTCGCGAAAGTTACGATTGGGTGCTTGTAGATTTAGGCGATGTGCTTGTGCATGTGATGAACATGGAGGCTCGTGGTTTTTATGAGATTGAACGTCTTTGGACAGAAATGTCGAGCCGCGGCAAAACAGAAATGGAACGCGTTGAGCCTGAGTAGCTGGCGCTAACAGGCAAAGATCACTTTTACCAAGATCAATCTAACTCAGATCAACCTGACCAAGATCAATTTAATCAAGATCAATTTAATCAAGATCAATGAAAATACGCATATTATCCATTGGTAATAAGTGCCCCAGTTGGATCAAAACTGGGTTCGAGGAGTATGCTAAACGCATGCCTCGAGAAATGCCGTTGACCTTGCTAGAAATGCAGGCGCCACGCCACCACGCCGATCCGGCAAAGTATCAGCAAGACGAAGCGCAAAAGTTATTGGCGCAAATCGGTAAAAACGACTGGGTAATTGCGCTAGATGAGCACGGTACCTCGGTGACCAGTGTCGACTTGGCGAAAGGCTTAAAGGACTGGCAAATGGACGGACGAGATGTCGCATTTCTTATCGGTGGTGCAGATGGGCTTGCCAAAGAGGTGCTCAGTCGCGCCAATCAAAAAATTTCCCTGTCTAAGTTAACCTTCCCTCACTATATGGTTCGCGTAATATTAGCCGAAGCTGTATACAGGGCCTGGAGCATCAGCACCGGGCACCCTTATCATCGTGTGTGAGGATGGCTAATTGTCAGTAGAACTATCGATAAAGGACCCCGGTCGCGAACAGAAACTGTTTGTGGGTCGAGCAATAACACTATTTGCTTTAGTGGTTATCCTGTTCGCAATACTGGTTGCACGCATGCTCACCTTGCAAATTGTTGAGCACGAAACTTACCAGCTTCGCGCCGATAATAATCGCACTCAAATCCAAACCTTAGCGCCGTCAAGAGGCATGATTTATGACCGCAATGGGCGCTTGTTAGCAGATAACCAAACCTCCTTCTCACTGGCCATCGTCGCCGAGCGTGTAGAAGATATTGAAAGCCTATTGAGCGCCATTGTTGAAATTTTGTCGCTCAATACGCAGCAGCTCGAAAGAATTCGCGAAGAGTTGGCGAAGCGCAGTAGACCGGACTCTGCAGTAGTTATTTTAGAAGCTCTCTCGGAAAAACAAGTGGCGTTGTTAGCAGTGAACCGTCATCGCCTTCCGGGTATAGAAGTTGTTAGTCGGCTTATTCGCTCCTACCCAATGGGCGCCATAGCTGCACACGCCGTGGGTTCAGTAAGACGCCTTACCAAAGAGGATTTAGCAACCATAGAGCCCGTTCAATACAGCGGTTCGCAGTTTATTGGTAAGCGCGGAGTTGAAGCGTTTTATGAAAAAAGCCTGCATGGAAAAGTGGGTTACCAGAAAGTAGAAACAGATGCTTATGGCAGAGTACGCCGAGTGTTAGATGCTCAGGGTGCACAGACAGGACAAAATTTGACCCTGCACCTAGACAGCAAGCTCCAAGCTGCAAGTGTCGACGCGCTAGACGGTCGGCGCGGAGCAATCGTTGCGTTAGACCCGGCCACCGGGGGAGTTTTAGCAATGGTCAGTCAGCCGAGCTACGACCCCAATCTTTTTGTTAGTGGCATGTCATCGTCTCAGTTCAGTGAGTTAAGTAGTTCTATTTACTTACCGCTTTTTAACCGAGCAGTAAATGGTCAATACGCGCCGGGTTCCACATTTAAACCTGTTGTTGGTTTAGCCGGCATCAGTTCTGGCGTAACCAGTTGGGAAGAGACAATTGAAGACTCAGGTCAGTTCAAGTTGCCCGGGCAAGACCGCTTGTATAGAGATTGGTCCTGGGCCAAGGACAACTCAGGTGGGCAAGGTGAAGTAAATTTGAAAAGGGCAATTTATCGCTCGTCTAATGTCTATTTTTACGACCTTGCCAGCCGTATGGAAGTGGATTCATTACTTGGCTTTGCGGGCCAATTTGGCTTTGGTCGAAACTTGGCACTAGACATACCTCAGGCAAGCAGCGGTTTATTGCCCACGCCTGAATGGAAACGTAATGTTAAAAATCAACCTTGGTACCCGGGAGACTCGGTAAATTTAGGTATTGGTCAAGGAGACCTCTTGGCTACGCCCCTACAAATGGCCACGGTTGCTGCCACCATCGCCAATCGTGGTCGAGTGGTACGACCCAAAATGCTTCTGTCTAGTGATAACGCTATTAGTGAAATGAATAGCGTTGAGGAGCCGCCGCAAATTGTTGGGCTCAGCGAAGAGGACTGGGAGTCGATGGTAGATTCGATGGAAGACGTGGTGCACCGAGGCGGTAAAGGCTTTCGTGGCAATGGCACCGCGTGGGCCTACATTGGTCAAAAGATTGGTTATCGTATGGCAGGCAAATCCGGCACCGCGCAGGTGGTGGAGATCAATCAGGGCGAAGTCTACGACGAAGAGGCATTAACAGAGTTTCGTCGCAAGCACGCATGGTTTATCGCTTTTGCACCGGTGGATAATCCAACTATCGCGGTTGCGGTGTTGGTGGAAAACGGCGGTGGCGGCAGTTCTGTTGCAGCCCCCGTAGCAAGGGCAGTGATTGACGCACATTTGTCCCAAGAAATAGCGAGTATTCGTTAAGTGCAAATTTTTGTGGTGTCGCTATGAGTCAAGATTTTCAAAGAAGTTTGCCAGGTCACTCGGGTGGGTCCGCCTCCAGTTGGTACGCACGAATTCACGTAGACCCAATATTGCTGTTATTAATTACGGGCGTAGTGCTCTTTGGTCTGGTTATTTTAAGCAGCGCCGTAGATGGCAATGACGCATTGTTAGATGCCCAAATAAGACGCATGGGAATGGCATATGCGGCATTGATCATAGCGGCTCAGTTGCCGCCGGCAATTTACCTGCGCTGGGCACCATTCCTTTACGTGGTCGGCTTGGTGCTGCTGATTTTGGTTTTGCTTGTTGGCGTTAAAGTAAAGGGCTCGCAGCGTTGGATAGATATTCCGGGTTTGTTTAGATTCCAACCCTCCGAGCTTATGAAGATCGCTGTGCCTATGGCTGTGGCTTGGTATTTACAGCAAAGGGTTCTCCCGCCTTCCTTCAAACATACGATGTTTAGTTTGCTCATTATTGGCGTGCCTGCGTTTCTTATTGGCGTAGAACCCGATCTGGGTACCAGTATTTTAGTAACTGGCGCGGGGGTGGCTGTTCTTTTGCTAGCGGGGCTATCTTGGCGTTGGATCTTTGGCGCTTTCGCGCTTATTGCGGCGGCTGCACCGCTGCTTTGGCAGTTCGTACTCAAGGACTATCAGCGGCAGCGAATCTTGACGCTATTTGATCCTGAGAGTGACCCCCTAGGTGCAGGCTGGAATATCATTCAATCCACCACAGCCATTGGTTCAGGTGGCGTCTTTGGTAAGGGCCTGTATCAGGGCAGTCAGAGTTATTTAGATTTTTTACCCGAAGCGAGAACAGACTTCATTGTTGCCGTAGTGGGTGAAGAACTGGGCTTCGTTGGCGTCGCTTTTTTACTCACACTCTACCTGCTGATCATTGCTCGAGGTCTATTTTTAGCCTCTCAAGCAGGCAGTACTTTTGGCCGGTTGGTCGCAGGCGCACTGGTTATCACATTTTTTATCTATTTGTTCGTCAACATTGCCATGGTCAGTGGCATACTGCCGGTGGTAGGTGTGCCGCTGCCGTTGGTGAGTTACGGTGGTACCTCGGCGATCACATTGATGGCAGGTTTCGGCATTATAATGTCCATGCGCACGCATAAGGCGTGGTAGGAGTAGGTTATGTTTTTTCGAATGTTTGGTCCTAACGGCAAAAGTTTTTCCAGTTTAGTGACGGGTGCATTGATAAGCGCTTTGATATTTCTTCAAGTATCGTCAGCCTATGCTGTAAATGATTACGTTGGTCGCCCCGAAGTAGACGCGTATATTGATTCCCTTGTTGCCGAACATGACTTCTCTCGTCAGGCGCTAGAGGAAATTTTTCGCGAAGCCGAAAAGAAAGACAAAATCATTGAACTCATGTCGCGGCCCGCAGAAAGGCGGTTGCAGTGGCATGAGTATCGAAAAATTTTGGTCGACCAGCCCAGAGTTAAATTAGGACTAAAGTTCTGGCAAGAAAATGCAGCCACCCTCGCTAAAGCAGAGGAGGCCTATGGCGTTGATGCAGCCATTATTGTGGCAATTATAGGAGTAGAAACACGCTACGGTCGTATTACCGGTTCCTACAGGGTAGTTGACGCACTAGCGACACTGGGCTTCGATTATCCGCCCAGGGCCAAATTCTTTTTGAGCGAACTTACGCAATTCTTATTACTCGCTCGTGAAGAGGGCAAGAGCCCAATGAGTTTAAAAGGCTCATATGCAGGGGCGATGGGCTACGGCCAATTCATTTCATCAAGCTACCGAAACTATGCGGTAGATTTTGACGAAGATGGCGTCAGAGATATTTGGTCAAATAAAGTGGATGCTATTGGTAGCGTTGCTAACTATTTTGCTCGTCATGGCTGGCAGGGTGACAGCGCAGTGACTCAGAAAGTCAGCGTTATTGAGGCTACGCCAGAGATTTTGGCGGTGGCTAACAGCTCTTTAAAGCCCAATAAGACCCTACAACAGTGGCAAGATCTAGGCGTGAATATTCCTGCCTCTATGAGTGGAGACTTGGAGCGTAGCGCCATGTTGATGCGCATGGGGCAACCTGATGGCGCAGATTTTTGGTTAGGCTTTGACGATTTTTATGTCATCACGCGCTACAACCACAGCAGGCTTTATGCCATGGCTGTTTATCAGTTAAGCGAGACCATTCGTGAGCTTCGGGCACAATCAGGCGAGGCCGAGTGAAGCAATTAAGTTGGTTTGTTGTCCTGTTAGGGACGTTGGTGGGTTGTGCAACGCAAGCGCCAAGTCCGTCGGGGCGTTATGACCAAGATCAAGATACCGCGCCAACATTAAGCCCTGCGGCAATAGCGCAGTTGGCAAATTTAGAAAATCCTCAGGTGGTAGAGTTGTCTCCCAGCGCTCGAGGTAACCCAGCCACTTATTCTGTGTGGGGCAAGGATTATGCAGTCCTCCCATCTTCCGAAGGCTACCTTGAAGAGGGCAATGCGTCTTGGTATGGGGCCAAGTTCCACGGACACTCTACGTCAAGTGGCGAGCCGTTCGACATGTTTACCCTCACTGCGGCACACCGTTCATTGCCCATCCCTGTATTCGCTCGTGTGACAAATTTGGCTAACGGCAAAAGCACCATTGTGCGCATTAACGACAGGGGACCCTTTCACAGTGACAGAATAATCGATCTGTCCTTCGCCGCCGCGGTGAAGCTGGGGTTCCATGAAAATGGCACTGCCCGGGTCCGGGTTGAGACCATTAGCAAAGATGAAAACACGTTTCTGGTTCAGGTCGGCGACTTCACTGATATTGGTGAAGCGCGGTTGGCCAAGGGGCAGTTGGCGGCTACCTCAGGCGCGGCCGTTGAAGTGGTCAAGCTTTTGGGTAGTGGGCTATACCGATTGCAGATTGGGCCTCTGACTAGTGGCGCGCCCATAGAGCGCCTAAAAGCATTGGTCGCTGCCCTAGGTTTGGGGCAGGTAGATATCCGCGCCTCTGAATAAATTGGTTCATCAGCGGCCACTTCTCTGCCGGTACTCTTAGCTGAGCTAAGGGTTGCAGACGGTTGGAATACCTCTACTGCTACCTTTCGTCCAAACAGTGAGCAGAAACAGCCCGCAAAATTTAGCTCCCTTGGTTTATGGATGTTAGAATGAGGCCACCTTCGCAATAGAAACACGCAAAAAAATGCCTAGAGCCTCTATTCTCAATTCTTTGGTCGCCTTCATCCTTTTGACCGCTTTTGCTGGCTTCTCCGTTGCCCAGAAACCACTCACTTTACCGCCGCCGAATATCCAAGCCACATCGTTCATATTGCTGGATGCAAAGACCAATAAAGTGCTTGCTGAAGAAAATGCAGATGAGCGCAAGGCCCCTGCTAGCTTGACCAAAATAATGACCGGCTACCTTGTTGAACAAGAAATTAATCTAGGTCGGCTCGGCGTGGAAGAAGAGGTGCAGATCAGTGTGAACGCATGGCGCACAGGCGGGTCCAAAATGTTTATTCGCGAAGGCACACGAGTAACTGTAGAAGACCTTTTGAAAGGCGTCATTATTCAATCGGGGAACGATGCAAGTGTCGCATTAGCGGAACATATTGCAGGTAGTGAATTCGATTTCGCTGGCTTGATGAACGAGCAAGCAAAAGCGCTAGGCATGAATGATACCAATTTTGAAAACCCTACTGGCCTACCTAACGATAACCATTACAGTACCGCAACAGATCTAGCTAAGTTAACTAGGGCCCTGATCAACGATCACCCTCAGCAATACGAGTTATATTCGGAAAAGCGCTTCAAATACAACGACATTGATCAACCAAATAGAAATAAACTGCTTTGGCGTGACCGCTCGGTAGATGGGGTGAAGACCGGTTACACCCAAGATGCGGGCTATTGCCTGGTTGCTTCCGCCGAGCGTGATGGTATGCGCTTGATCAGTGTGGTGCTGGGCACCGCTAGCGACGAAGCACGTTTGCGCGAGAGCCAAAAACTTTTGTCCTTTGGCTTTAGGAATTTTGAAACTCAAACGCTCTATGAAGCAAATTCTGAGCTGCGTGCGGAGCCCGTATTTTATGGCACCCTTGAAAGTGTTGGTCTAGGTGTTGTTGAAGAGGTCGCCGTTACCGTGCCGCGAGGCTATTACAAAGATATTCAGGCGGAAATTTCTGTCCCTACTCAGTTAGAGGCACCGTTAGTGGCCGGTCAAGTTGTCGGCCAACTCAAGTTGGTTTTAGCAGACGAAGTGATCTATGAAGGTGAAGTGGTTACCTTAGTGGACGTGCCAGAAGCTGGCGTAGTTTCTAGACTCGGCGACTTTGTTTTTCTTCTATTTGAGTCTATGTTTGGCGATGACTAAAGCCCCTGAAATAGAGTTTCCTTGTCGTTATCCCATTAAGGTGATTTGCCGTACCGATGAGGGGGTGGCCAATCGGGTTATTGATACGGTGCGTAAGCATGCCCCAGATCTCACGCCGGACGATATAAATATACGAAAAAGTAGCGGCGACAAATTTATTTCAGTGCGCATTAACTTGATGGCTCAAGGGCCGGTGCAGCTGAAAGAAATGTATGATGACCTGATGACAGATGGCGCTGTGCGTATGGTTATTTGAATGATTTTCTATAATCCTCATACCCTATGACAAATCCATCAACTACTTTCTTAAGCGCTAAGCTCAATCAAGTAAAGATAGTCGACCTTGGTGAGACCCTCTACGAGCCCATATATGAGCGTATGCAAGAATTCACGCGGCTTCGCGGCTCCAACACTGTTGATGAAATATGGTTAACAGAGCATCAACCTGTATTTACTCAGGGTCAGGCCGGTAAGGCGGAGCACATCCTTTTCCCCGGTAACATTCCAGTAGTGCAATCAAATCGCGGCGGTCAGGTGACCTATCATGGGCCAGGCCAGCTCACCGTCTATTTGCTGTTAGATCTACCGCGTCTAGGAATTGGTGTTAGAGATCTTGTTTCACGCATTGAAGCAGCTATTCAGGCGCTGCTTGAGGAATACAAAATTTCCAGTCGGCTGCGCAGTGACGCTCCAGGTGTGTATATAGAGAATGCCAAAATTGCATCTCTTGGTCTTCGCGTCAGCAAAGGGTGTAGTTATCACGGCTTAAGTTTGAACGTGGATATGGATTTAACGCCATTCAGTCAAATAAACCCCTGCGGTTTAACAGACATTAGCGTGACGCATCTTGTGGATCATCACGCTGTCGATATGGCAGAGGTGAAGAAGAAATTGAGCAGGCACTTGCTAGGCCAACTTGGTTTAGAGACGGTATCTTAGTCTTTTTGCCACCGGCTCTACGAGCATATTGGGCATTCTTTGGCTTTACTCAATTTAAGCCGACGCCATTCCATATACTTACCGTCAAAGAACAGGGTGTAGCCCACTAGGCTGGTGCCTACACCTGCCAGACATTTTATCGCTTCCAAAGCCTGGCAACTGCCTATGATGCCCACCAATGGGCCGATGACGCCATTTTCTGAACAGTTCAATGCAGTGCCATTGCTGCTCGTATCAGATTCCGGGTACAAGCATTGATAACAAGGGGAGTCAGCGTTTGTAGGGTCAAATACTGAAATCTGTCCTTCCCAGCGAATAGCGGCGCCAGAAACCAGTGGTGTTTGCGTCTGCCAACAAAGTTGGTTGACCAAATACCTGCTATCGAAGTTGTCAGTTGCATCAATGACCAAGTCTACATAGTCGATTTGGCTAGCCAGTTCCGCCCCTGCTAAGCGCCGTTCAACAATTGTAACTCTGGTATTGCTGTTGAGGTCTTTTACGGCCCGTTCCGCAGACTGGGCTTTGTTAATGCCCACATCCTGTTCTCTATGCGCAATTTGTCTTTGTAGGTTCGAGGCGTCTACGTGGTCGTCGTCTACTAACACCAATTCACCAACGCCGGCTGCGCCTAGGTACATGGCAATAGGGGAGCCTAAGCCGCCGAGTCCAAGCAACAATACTTTGGCGCTCAGCAGCTTTTCTTGTCCGGCAACATCAAAATCCGGCAACATTATTTGTCTACTAAACCTAAGTAGTTGCTCGTCATTCATAGAGGTATCGGCCTAAGGAGACGCGCTCGATATTAGCTAGATCTCTATGCGAGGTCACTGCTTGAAAACCACTTTGTTCCAGCAGCAATCGAACCGGTTGGGCTTGGTCAAAACCATGTTCTAACAGCAGCCAACCGCCATTGGCTAAATAATTCGGTGCCTCTGCGATGATTTTCCGTAAGTCAGCTAAACCTTTTTCGTCTGCGGTCAGCGCGTGCTGCGGCTCGGCGTGCAGGTGTTCAAGGTGCGGATCAGCCGGATCAATATAAGGTGGGTTGCTAACAATTATTTGCCAACGACCGGTTAGGCTTTCAAACCAGCGACTTTCTTGAAACGTCACTTCAAGACCAAGCGTCTCTGCATTTTGTTTTGCCACCAGTAAGGCATCAGTAGAAATGTCAGTAGCGGTAATTTTGGCGTCAACACGCTCGCTGGCAATAGCCAAAGCGATAGCACCACTCCCTGTGCCTAAGTCCAAAAGGCTTGCGCCGTTTTGTAGCAGTGCCAAAGCGCTTTCTACCAGAAGTTCAGTTTCAGGTCGTGGCACCAAAACATGTGGAGACACAGCAAGATTGAGGCCCCAAAATTCTTGCTCGCCGGCTAGGTAAGCAAAGGGCACATCATTCCTTAGTGCGTCAGCCCAGCGGTTTATTTCTACAAGCTGGTTTGCTGAGAGGGGTCTTTCTGGGCGAGCTAAAATGCTGGCGCGGTTTACTTCCAATATATGGCAAAGGGTTAACTCGCAGTCCAGTCTGGGCAGATCACCCTGCAATTTAATCCACTGGTCAGTAGTCAACGTCTGTCCAGTGGGGGTATCTGCTTTATATTCCGCCACTATTAATCTTCAGAAAGGTTTTGTAGTAGGTCCGCTTGGTGTTCCTGAATGAGCGGATCGACTATTGAATTAAGATCGCCCTCTATGACTTCGTCTAACTTATACAAAGTCAGATTAATGCG
Organism: Pseudomonadales bacterium; assembly: GCA_028228615.1. Taxonomy (GTDB): domain Bacteria; phylum Pseudomonadota; class Gammaproteobacteria; order Pseudomonadales; family Azotimanducaceae; genus UBA4421. Next base: position 66,911 of record JAOJBS010000008.1, read on the forward strand.
GTGATCGGTGACGCGTCCTTGAGGAAAATTGTAGGTGCGAATACGTTCCGAGCGATCACCAGAACCCACTAACTGTCGTCGGTTGGCCGCTTGCTCGCTTTGCTGTTTGCTCTGGGCGGCATCTAACAGCCGTGATTGTAGCAACGACATAGCCCGCGCCCGGTTCTTGTGCTGAGAACGCTCATCTTGGCACTCTACAACCGTGCCAGTTGGCAGGTGGGTTAAGCGAATGGCTGAATCGGTTTTGTTCACGTGCTGTCCACCGGCGCCAGATGCTCTAAAGGTATCCTCGCGAAGATCCTTCTTCTCAATAGCAATTGCACCAATTTCATCCACCTCAGGCATGATCGCAACGGTGCAAGCAGAAGTGTGCACGCGGCCTTGAGATTCGGTCTCTGGCACACGCTGTACGCGGTGGGCGCCTGATTCAAATTTCAGCTGGCTATAAACATCACGCCCCTCAATGCGCGAAATGATCTCTTTGTAACCGCCATGCTCTCCGGGGCGTTCATTGAGAATTTCTACACGCCAGCCCTGATTTTCTGCGAACTTGTTATACATGCGGAAAAGGCTGCCGGAGAACAATGCCGCCTCGTCGCCGCCGGTACCGGCGCGAATTTCCAAAAACACGTTGGAGTGATCGTTTGGATCTTTTGGCAGCAACAGGGTTTGGAGTTTTTGCGTCAGGTCAGAAAGCTTTTCTTTGCTCTCTTGAATGTCCATTTCTGCCAGTTGGCGAATTTCAGCATCGTCATCGGTAAGTAATACTTTACTGTCTTCAAGGTCGTCGTTGAGGCCGGTGACCTCTTGGTAGCACAGCACCACAGGTTCAATTTCTGCAAACTCTTTAGAGAGCGCGGTAAATTTTTCTCGGTTAGACATCACTTCTGCATCAGACAGCAGCGCGGATACTTCTTCAAAGCGATCCGTAAGGCTGCCTAATTTAGACATCATGGAGTCGGAGAGGATCATATTTAGTCTTCTAGTTTAATCGATGGGGTGTCCGCAGGCGTGCTCATTGACCGAGCTTGCTCCTGCTCAGAAGGCGCAATAGGCCCATCAGATACAGCAGCGTCTGCAGCGGGGTGCTCTGAGAGGCCCTCAGAGGGCGCGTAAATGCTACTTAGGTAACCCAGTAGATCTCGACGATCCTCAGCGCTGGCCTCGCGCATAGCGGCAGTAGTTGGATGAATTAACTTGTTAGTTAGGTTTTGGCTTAACCGTAATATTGCTGCCTCGGCGTCACCGTCTTTGGCCAGGTCTCGCAGCGCGCGGGCCACTTCGGCCTCGCGAATTTCATTGGCCTGTGTGCGAAAGGAAGTGAGTAGGTTTTTATCTTGCTGCACGCGCTTCTCCCTTTGAAAATCTTTCGCGCCCCTTGCCACAATGTGTTCGGCATCTGCTGCTGCCGTTTGGCGTTGGGCGAGATTTCTTTCAACAATTTCGGTGAGGTCATCAATGGTGTAAAGGTATGCGTCTGGCAGTTCTGCCACCTCAGCTTCAATGTCTCTTGGCACGGCAATGTCTACCATAAACATGGGCCGTCGCTTGCGCTTTTTAATGGCGGCTTCCACAGCGCCTTTGCCTAACACCGGAAGGCTGCTGCCTGTGGAGGCAATGACAATGTCATAGTCATGCAAAACCCCGGCTATTTCGGTCAGCTGAATAGAGTGCGCATTGTATTTTGTCGCCATTACTTGGGCATTGGCCAAGGTTCTATTGGCAATGGTCATAGAGCCAATGTTTTTTGCGGCCAAGTGGTCTGCGACTAAGCCTATGGTTTCACCCGCGCCAAGCAGCAAGGCTTTTTTGGTGCTCAAGTTTTCAAAAATTTTGCCTGCCATAGATACCGCGGCGTAGGCGATGGAAATTGGATTTCTGCCAATATCTGTTTCACTGCGAATTTGTTTAGCGGTCTGTAGGGTAATTCTAGACAACAGGTTCAATTCAGGGCCAATGGTCCCGCAAGTGCGCGCCATGTCGTAGGCAGATTTAACCTGGCCCATAATTTGTGGCTCGCCGAGCATTTGCGAATCTAAGCCTGAGGCAACTCTGATAATATGTTGAGCGGCGTCATGGTCCCAATATTGGTAGCTGGCGTTTTCTAGCTCGTTTAAGGCAATGAGGCGTGCGTCAGCCAGCCAATGTGATATGGCAGCACCGCTGCTTGGATCTGCTGCGCAATAAAACTCTGTTCTGTTACAGGTAGAAATAATGGCCACTTCAGAGACACCTGAAATGTCATTGGTCACAGATTTCAGAGCTTGAGCTAACTTTTCTTCGGGAAAGGCAATGCGCTCCCTAAGATCTAGCGAGGCGGTGCGATAATTTAAACCGTATGCCAATATGCTCATGAATGTAAAAGCAGCGAAAAATGACTGGCGATGATAACAGAAGGTGGCCCAAGCCATTAGTCTCTTGATGTTAGATTTATGTTTGCCCGGTATGCCTGTTTTCCTTGCTCAAGCCGGAAAAACGGGTATGCCATCTGCAATGTTACGCAGTTCTGTGGTTCTCAACCCTATATTTGGATGTAGCCCAAGATGAAATTTACCTCCTACACGCCACTACACAGCGGGCGTTGCATAGCCACCAAAGCTGCCGCTTTGCGCAAAATTTTAGCATGGTGCCTTCAAGGCAGTGTTTTGGCTTTGTTGATGGCGGGCTGTGCGGGGCTGCCAGCTAATAAAAGTCTTAACCTCGCCGCCGCAAGCTATACGGTGAGCGGCAAATTGATCATTATTCAACCTGAGCAGCGCAGCAGCGCGCGTTTTCGTTGGTCGCAGCAGGCAGAAAATTTCCAAATGGCACTCTGGGGACCATTAGGCGTGGGCCGCACATTAATTGCTGGGTCACCGGCCTATGCTGAGCTAACTCAAGGCGCTGAAGTAATTGACCAAGGTGCGCCCGGCGCAATTATGCAACAGCAGCTAGGTTGGTCAGCGCCCATTGAAGTTTTCCCCTATTGGGTTAAAGGCACTTTTGCGCCAAGTGTTGCGGTTGCAACGGTTGAAAAGGATGAGCTGGGCCGGCTGGTTAGATTTTCGCAAGCGGGGTGGTCTGTGAGCTACGCTGATCATGTGCAAGACGAAGGCTGCTGGCGGCCAGGTCGAATAACTATTGCGGGCCGAGATCTGCAACTGAGATTGATTCTCGCCCCGAAAAGTGCCAAATGAGCAAAAACAGCCAAAAACAAAGTCCTTCTTTAATGTTTAGTAGTCTTTAGCGGCGGTTTAGCTGCAAAGGTGTTTGACACTTCGCGGCGCTATCTGGACAATAGCGCGCTTGAAAAAGTGGCTGGAAAGGCCGCGGCTTCTTAAAGTCGCAGCGCCACTTTTTGAGACTTGTCTTCGCTTTTGATAACCCTTTCGGGCGCTCAGATAAGCAAAGAAGGCAAACTCAAATAAAGAATAGAATATTCTAGAATAAGAGAGCATGCAGTTGCCGCGCGCGCGCAATGACTGCATAGAAAGATCTCATGCGATGTGGGAACACATTGCACAAAAGTTCTTGGGGTGTCGCCAAGCGGTAAGGCACCGGGTTTTGATCCCGGCATGCGCAGGTTCGAATCCTGCCACCCCAGCCATTCATACTGTTATTTGTTCGAGATCAAGGTCTTCGCGAAAACGCTTGGGGAAAGTGAAATGGCTAATTTAATGTTGTTTTCTGGTGGCGCGAACAAAGATTTGGCTGCCAGAGTTGCCAAACAACTGCACCTAGATTTGGGCCACGCGGATGTGGGCCAGTTTAGTGACGGTGAAGTTACCGTAGAAATCCACGAAAATGTGCGTGGCAAAGATGTGTTTTTGTTGCAATCAACTTGTGCGCCCACCAGCCACAATTTGATGGAACTTTTGATTATGGCTGACGCATGTCATCGCGCTTCAGCTCATAGGGTCACCGCAGTTGTGCCTTATTTTGGTTATGCGCGCCAAGACCGCAGACCGCGTTCGGCTCGGGTAGCGATCAGTGCCAAGGTTGTGGCGGACATGATCAGCACTGTGGGGATAGACAGAATTCTTACAGTAGATTTGCATGCGGACCAGATTCAGGGGTTTTTCAACATCCCAGTAGACAACATTTATGGTTCGCCGGTTTTGGTCGACCATATTTTGGCGCAAAAGTATGTTAACCCCATCGTCGTATCACCCGACGTGGGTGGTGTGGTTAGAGCAAGAGCAATCGCCAAGCAGATTGATGATTTAGATTTGGCCATTATTGATAAGCGTCGCCCTCAAGCCAATGTCACTGAGGTGATGAATGTTATCGGTGATGTAGAAGGTAAGACCTGTATCATTGTTGACGATATTGTAGACACCGCAGGCACCTTATGTACTGCCGCTGAAGCACTAAAAGCTGAAGGCGCTAAAGAGGTAGTGTGTTATATCACCCATGCAGTTTTCTCTGGCCCAGCCATTGAGCGCATAGCGGCTTCCAAATTGGACAGAATGGTCGTGACTGACACCATTCCTTTGTCAGCAGAAGCGAAAGCCTGCAACAAGATTTTTCAGTTAAGTTTAGATCGTTTACTGGCCGAGTCTATTCGGCGGGTAAGCAACGAAGAATCCATCAGCGCGATGTTTCGATAATCGAAGCTTCTCGCCCTTGGTGCAAAAGAGCCGGCAGATTGGTCGCAGATCAGCCAGCAACGACAATTAAAATTTTGGAGATACAAGATGTCAGATAATATTCAACTGACCGCGGAACTCCGAACTGACGTAGGGAAAGGTGCGAGCCGCCGTCTACGTCGTTTGGAAGATAAAGTGCCCGGCATAATTTATGGTGAGGGCAAAGATCCTCAGATGCTCACGCTATCGGCGAACGAAGTGGGTAAAGCCATGCAGTTCGAGGCCTTCTACTCGCAAATTATCGATCTCAGCATTGGTGGTAAAAAAGAGCAGGCAGTAGTGCGTGATATGCAGCGTAATCCAGCCAATGAACGTCTTCTACACATCGACTTTCTGCGCATCAGCGCCAACAAGGCCATTACAGTAAGTGTGCCATTACACTTCATTAATGAAGAAGCTTGTGTGGGTGTTAAGACCGAAGGCGGTACGCTGACACATAACATGACCGAAGTGGAAATCACCTGTTTGCCTGGTGCACTGCCTGAATATATCGAAGTTGATATGGCAGAGGTTGCCGCTGGCGTTTCTATCCACCTCAGCGATCTGATCATCCCTGAAGGCGTTGCAATTGCGGCACTGGCCTATGGCGAAGATCGTGACATCCCTGTTGCCAGTGTTACTGCCCGTCGTGGTGGTGGTGATGAAGAAATCAGTGATGAGCCAGCGCAGCCACCTGCGACTGCCGATGCTGACGAAGAAGGCGGTGAGGGTTAAATACCCGTCCGTTCTAGTTAAGACTTTCAGCAATTCGCATAATCTATTTAGCGCGAATTGCTGCAAAGTCTGCTGGGTTTTGATTCCGTTTATTCCACACACGTTGCTGTTTCCAGCAAAAACGCCACCCCTGATGACAGTTGGTCTACCAAGATGACCGCCTTAAAGCTCATTGTAGGGCTGGGTAACCCCGGTGCTCAATACGAAAAAACGCGCCACAACGTGGGCGCGGTTTGGGTCAGAGAACTCGCTCACCGTTTTAATATTCCCCTTGCCCAAGACGCCAAGTTCAAGGGCGAAATTGGCCGTGGCGTTATTGCCGGTGTAGATCTGAAGTTACTGATACCCAGCACGTTTATGAATTTGAGTGGCGACTCCAGCGGCGCGGTGGCGCGTTTCTATAAGATTGAACCAGAAGAAATATTGGTCGCATACGACGAGGTCGCCTTTGAACCCGGCGTGGTGAAGTTAAAGAGCGGCGGTGGCGACAACGGTCATAACGGTGTAAAGAGTGTTCGAGCGGGTTGCGCTAATCAAGATCAGTTTCATAGATTACGTATTGGGGTAGGTCATCCCGGCTCCAAAGACAAAGTAAACGCTTACCTCACTCAGCAAACACCCCAACAAAGCGAGCGCGAGTTGACCGCAGCATCTGGTCATTTTTCGGAGGCGTTACTTGCGGATATAGTGGCCGGCAACTGGCAAAGTGCGATGACAGCACTGCATTCGCCGCCGTTATCAGAAAAAGAGCTACAAGAAAAAGCTGAGAAAAAGGCGCAAATCAAAAGCAAAAGAGATGCAGATCTAAAGATGAAAAAGGCAGCCAACGAGGCGGCTAAAGACACCGATCAGCGTATTTAACTCAGCATTTTTAAAAGATGAAACGCGCCTGCATTAATAAGCAATAAATGCAGGCAAGCTTCAAAATGTATTAGTCAGAATTTCTCTAGGAGAATAATAGTGGGATTTAATTGCGGCATAGTAGGTCTACCCAACGTAGGCAAATCAACCCTTTTTAATGCATTAACCAAAGCGGGTATTGATGCTGAGAACTTTCCGTTCTGCACAATTGATCCCAATACCGGCGTTGTACCCGTGCCAGACCCACGGCTGTTGCAGTTGGCCGAAATTGTAAAGCCAAAGAAAATTATTCCAACCAGCATGGAGTTTGTAGACATTGCCGGTTTGGTTGCAGGTGCATCTCAAGGCGAAGGTTTGGGTAATCAATTTTTAGCCCACGTGCGTGAAACCCAAGCACTGGCCCATGTTGTTCGATGCTTCGAAGACGACAACGTAGTGCACGTTTCAGGCAAGGTCTCGCCAGCGGATGACATTGAAATCATCAACACTGAATTGGCCCTAGCTGACCTAGACACAATGCAAAAGGTGCATGACCGAGTCAGTCGCGTGGCCAGCTCTGGAGACAAAGAAGCTAAAGCCTCTCTACAGCTGTTAGAGAAGGTTCGGGTGGCATTAGAGGCAGGCGATCCAGTGCGCTCTGTAGAGTTCACAGAAGAAGAGCACGCAGCCCTGCACGAGTTCCACTTCATAACCGCCAAGCCCATTTTGTATGTGGCAAATGTTGCTGAAGATGGTTTAGAAAATAATCCGCTGGTAGACATTGTTCGCAGCATCGCTGAAGCCGAAGGCGCAGAAGTGGTGGTGGTGAGCAATAAAATAGAATCAGACATCGCTGAATTAGATGACGAAGACCGCGCTGAATTTCTACAGGAATTAGGTATTTCCGAACCGGGGCTAAATAGAGTGATACGCGCTGGTTACAAATTACTTGGTCTGCACCAGTATTTTACTGCTGGCCCGCAAGAAGTACGCTCATGGACAGTGCCTATCGGAGCCAAAGCTCCCCAAGCTGCCGGTGTAATTCATACTGATTTTGAAAAAGGTTTTATCCGTGCGGAATGTATAGCCTTTGAAGACTACGTCACCTTAGGTGGAGAGTCCGGCGCCAAAGATGCGGGCCGTTGGCGTTTAGAAGGCAAAGAGTACGTATTGTCAGACGGCGACGTACTCCACTTCCGCTTTAACGTATAACGCAAAAAACGTTAGGTAAACTTGGGCTCGCAAGCGATCGCTTGTGAGCTAGCTGACTTTTTAGGCTCGTAGTTGTTGGCTGAAGTTCTGTCAGTAGGAATGACTCGGCCCCTCAATCCTTATTCCCAGCTATATGCAGTATCCTAACCATGTACTGACCCATATCGGTGCGGTAGATACATCGCAGAAATTTTAGGTATGTAATCACAGTTGTTGGCGACAACGGCCACGTAAGCACTGCCAGTGATGGACCGGCAACTCACTAAGCGTCTAATACAAGTACTTAGGTATAACTCCCATTATTTTCACATCACTATGCTTTAGCTGCTGAGCTCGAAGTCGACGTAGGTCTATAAATACGAAAATCCGCACCGGTTAGTTTCTCCAACCGGATGCCGTCTGGCGCAAAAAACATTCCACTTGTCTGAATCCTAGTGGGTGCAAAACGCATCCATAGTTCTCTGTTAGCTCAGAGGACTAACGCGCACCGCTAGGAATGTTATTGCACATGCGTACTTTGTTTTGAAAAGAAGCGTAGCGTTTTGAATAATGTTCAACAAAACCGCGAGTCTAGTGATGACTACTTAGATTAGAGAAAGCAACTAAATGCGCATGCGCAATATACAAATGTTATACCGCAATGGAGAGTTCGAGCTAATCCTTTATGTCTCAAATATCACGAATAAACTCGATTGACGGCTTTGGAGTTCTTAGCAACTACCGTCATAGTGCTGGGATTGATGATTTCAGCAGTAAAAATGTAATTTACGGATGGAATTATTCGGGCAAAACAACACTGTCACGGATATTTCAATGTATATCGGAAGGGGCATTATCAAGTCAACATGCTGATGCGTCTTTCAACTTTGCTGTGGAAGGTGGTGGAGAACTTTCAGAAAGCTTCGGAACTGGTGCTTTAAGCCACGTTAGGGTGTTCAACACAGATTTCGTTACGGATAACATAAGCTGGGACGGTGAAGATTTCGATGCAATCCTCATTCTTGGCGAAGACTCAATTGAGGCGCAAGAACAAATACGAAAATTAACTAGTATCTTGGAACGATGCCGATTGGCCTTCCGTAGAACAAAAACAGAAATCACGGAGATAGATAATACTATATCTCAAGCGAAACGAACCCAAGCCAGTACAATTAAGACAAAGCTATCGCTGGTAGAAACCTTCACTGCGACCCATTTGGGTCAAATTATTGGGCGTATATCGTCGTCACCTGAAAACCATATCCTTGGTGAGGAAACTCAATTAGTTCGAGAAGCAGAAGCAGCGTCATCTAGTAGTGACCGATTACACGAAATAGGCAAAGTTAATATCAGAGTACTGCCTATATCCAACATTGACGAGATCAGAAAGCATCTCGCTAGTACTCCACCACTTACAAATACTATGGAAGCCTTGTCTAACAATCCAGAATTGTCGAACTGGATAGAATCGGGGTTGAAACTGCATGGAGAGCAAGAAGACTGCAATTTTTGCGGGAACGCTTTGGATAGCTCTAGGTTGAGCCAATTCAAGAAGCATTTTTCAAAAGACAAGGCTGATTTTGACGAAAAAACTATCTCCTTTATCAAACTCCTTGAAGACAAAAAGATTACATGCTTAATTAAACACCCCAGCGAATTCTATACGGCATACAGAGAAAACGCAGGAAACGTTCAAGAGGAACTAAAGGGCCATTGTGAAAAATATTGCAATGACATTGAATCTATATGCTTTTTTTTGAAAAAGAAAAATGAAAATCCTTATGAAAAACTTGAGGCTTTTTCCGAAAACCCATCGTTGAGAGTCGAATCAATTGAAGTAGCTACATCAAAAGTAAATTCGATAATAGAAAAATGTAACGAAATAACCAAAAATTTTGACTCTACGAAATCCACCGCCATCCAGCAGTTGAAAGATCACTATGTTGCAGAATTTTTGCTTGATAGCAATCGCATTAAAAGCGAAACAGAATTGGTAATGAAGAGTAATCATCTTAAGCGATTTCAACGTCTAGGAGAGAACCTTAAAGCCAAAATTGACGAGCTAAATGCTCAAATTAGCCAAGCTCAAAAAGGACGCGAGGAGCTTAATGAATACATTGGAAAGTTCTTGCCGTGGGGAAATATCCGCATTGAAGTTGTCGAGATCGACTCAAACGAACGATTTCAGTTGCTGAGAAATGATGAAAGAGCTTCAAACCTTAGCGAAGGAGAAAAGACCGCAATAGCGTTTTCTTTCTTTCTCGTTAAACTCAAAGAGTTTCAAGAAATTTCAAATCTAGTTCTATTCATAGACGACCCAATATCAAGCTTAGACAGCAATCACCTTTTTCAAGTAAATGCAGTCATTAAGTCGGAGTTCTTCGAGCAGGATCAAAATAACGATAACCAATGGAAGTTGAAGGTTAAGCAGCTTTTTCTATCGACACATAATTTCGAATTCTTCAACTTGCTGAGGGAGCTTCCTTCGAACAAAAGTGAGCCGATTCACTACTTCATGACGGCACGTCAATCAGAAGGAAAATCTAAGTTAGTTAATATGCCGCCCGCTTTGCTCAAATACAGTTCCGAGTATCAGTACCTATGGTCAGTAATTTACGAGTACCATGAATCAGCGGACAAACAGAATCATGAGATTCTATTGCTACTTCCAAATGCAGTTCGTCGTTTTATGGAGTTATATACTTACGCCAAAATTCCCAGCACAAAACGAACAAGCGTAGATCAACGCGCGAGGGTTTTGTTAGGAGAGGAGAAGTCAAAGCGACTGTTAAAAGTCCTGCACTTTTTTAGCCACTCAAATAATCCTGAAAGCTTGGCTCGGAACAGTGATCTACTTTGTGATCTCGAAAATGTAGTGAATGACTTAGTCGAGCTTGTTAGAAATGACTCATTGCACTATGAAGCACTGATGGAAGCCGTTGCGGTATAACAAGCCACTGCACTCGGAAATTTTACTCGCTTCGCTCCCAAAATTCCGGTGAGTGGAGCGTTATAAATAAATGGATCCGAAGCAACTATTCATAGATGATCGTTTTCGAGGAGTATGCTCGTACTGTGGGGCTGTGCCTGACAATCGTGATCATGTTCCGTCACGCGTACTTCTCGATAAGCCCTATCCAGAGAACCTACCAGTTGTAGAATCTTGCACAGGATGCAACGAAGGATTTTCAAAGGACGAGGAATATTTAGCTTGCTTCATCGAGTGCGTAAAGAAAGGAACAACTGATTATGATGAAACATTTCGACCTAAAGTAGCTAAGACTCTAAAGGCTCGCCCATCTATTAAGAGCAGAATCTAGCAGTCAAAAACCGAAAATGAACAGGGCGAATTAGTGTGGAAACCAGAAACTGAAAGAATAAAGAATGTTGTGCTAAAGCTTGCACAAGGCCATATGGCCTATGAACTTGGTTTGCAGCACGTTGAAGACCCTATAGTGCTTGATGTTGTTCCAGCGCCGTACATGACTGAGGAGTATTCTTCTCAGTTCTTCTCACCATCAGCACGTGGCAACCTCCTTTATCCGGAAATTGGTAGTCGCTCATTCATTAAATTGGGCAAGGGAAAATCTCGCTCATATGGTGAATGGAATGTAGTCCAGAGTGGTTTGTACGAATACATGATTGGTCAATCTGGCGAAGATTGGGTCAAACTTGTTATCGGTGATTATTTGGCCTGCGAGGTAGTCTGGGAGTGAGTATTTATAACAAGCGCATGTTGTCGGGCTGGTTTTCCGCTGCGCTCCAAACCAGCCGCAAATGCGGGCGTTAAAGCCGACATGAGAAATCTATCTATAAGTTTTCGAGTCGCCTTGGCACTGTAATTGGCTGGGCAACCCCCCAGCCCCTTTTTATAACAACGCTCTGACCTTAGTCTGCTCAAATTTTTGCCAAAAAAAACGGCATTTGAGTAAACCCGAATGCCGTTCTTATTAAGCGGTTAAGCTGCCGTTATGATTTGGCTGCTTTACGCTCCTTCACTTCTTGTACTACCTGGTCTGCCACATTAGATGGGCAAGGTGCGTAGTGTGAGAACTCCATAGAGAACTGACCACGACCAGAAGTCATTGTGCGCAGGTCGCCGATATAACCGAACATTTCGGATAATGGGCAGTCTGCTTTTACGCGTACGCCGGTAATGCCTGCTTCTTGAGACTTGATCATGCCGCGTCGACGGTTTAGGTCACCAATTACGTCACCTACGTGATCGTCTGGGGTAAATACGTCTACCTTCATCACTGGCTCTAACAACTGTGGTACAGCCTTAGGGATTGACTGTCTGTAGGCTGCTTTAGCAGCTAATTCATATGCAATTGCAGACGAATCCACTGCGTGGAAACTTCCGTCGGTCAATATGACTTTAACGTCCAACAATGGGTAGCCGGCTAAAGTACCTTCATCCATTGAAACTCTGAACGCCTTTTCAACAGCAGGCCAGAATTCACGAGGCACGTTACCGCCAGTCACCTTAGACTCGAACTCGTAACCACTGCCCACTTCGCCCGGCTCAATGGTGTAGTCAATTTTCGCGAACTGTCCAGAACCACCCGTTTGCTTCTTGTGAGTATAAGTGTCTTCAATAACTTTGGTGATGGTTTCACGATAAGCAACCTGTGGCTTACCTACATCTACATCAATACCATGAGTACGTCTGAGGATGTCGACCTTAATGTCTAAGTGCAATTCGCCCATGCCGCGCATGATGGTTTCACCAGATTCTTCGTCTGTTTCAACGTAGAAAGAGGGGTCCTCGGCAATCATCTTAGACAGGGCAATACCCATCTTCTCAGCGCCGGCTTTATCTCGTGGCGCAATGGCTACGGAGATTACTGGATCTGGGAAAACCATAGGTTCTAGGGTCGCTGGGTTAACTGGGTCACACAAGGTGTGGCCAGTTTGTGTGTTCTTCATGCCTAACAATGCAACAATATCGCCGGCTTGAGCAACGTCTAACTCTTCTCGTGAGTCGGCGTGCATCTCAACAATTCGACCAATACGTTCTGTCTTGCCAGTGAAGGTGTTCAAAACGGTATCGCCTTTCTGCAATTTACCTGAGTAAATACGGGTAAAGGTCAGCGCGCCATAACGGTCATCCATAATTTTGAATGCAAGTGCGCGTAGTGGACCGTCTGCGTCAACAATAGCGAAGCTGCCTGTTTCGTTACCTTCCAAGTCAACTTCTGGCTGAGGTTCAACCTCAGTCGGGTTAGGTAGGTAATCTACAACGGCGTTAAGTACATTTTGTACGCCTTTGTTCTTGAACGCAGAGCCACAGAATGTTGGGAAGAAATCTAGTGCAATGGTGCCTTTACGAATGCAGCGCTTAAGATCGTCAATAGAAGGCTCGTTACCTTCTAAGTAAGCTTCCATTAAGTCATCGTCTTGCTCTAGCGCAGTTTCTACCAATGCTTCACGGTATTCTGCTGCTTTTTCTTTCATATCGTCAGGAATGTCGGAAATTGTGTAGGCCTCTGGATCGTTGGAATCATCCCAAATCCACGCTTTTTCAGTCATCAAATCTACAAGACCGCAGAAGCCGTCTTCTTCGCCAATAGGCAGGGTCATAACCAAAGAGTTAGCGCCTAATACCTTGCGTACTTGATCTACAACTCTGTAGAAGTCTGCGCCAAGACGGTCTAGCTTGTTGACGAAAATCAGTCGTGCCACTTCAGATTCGTTTGCATAACGCCAGTTGGTTTCGGACTGTGGCTCAACGCCGCCAGATCCGCAGAAAACGCCAACGCCGCCATCAAGTACTTTCAGTGAACGGTAAACTTCAATGGTGAAGTCAACGTGTCCTGGTGTGTCGATGATGTTGAGTCTGTGGTCGTCCCAAGTACAGCTGGTTGCAGCAGACTGAATAGTAATACCGCGCTCTTGTTCTTGTTCCATGAAGTCAGTGGTGGCAGCGCCATCATGCACTTCACCAATTTTATGGATCTTGCCTGTCAGCTTAAGAATCCGTTCTGTAGTCGTGGTTTTGCCAGCGTCCACGTGGGCGAAAATGCCGATATTGCGATAGCGTGTCAGGTCTTTCATTTGTTCTCTCTAAGGTGGTCCTGATTCGAAGGATTGATCTTGTTAAGCCATTGAAAAATATAAGGTTTTTGTTTTGGCTGGATTCCGGATCGCGTACATTACCACCGAATGGGGTAAAGCTCACGTTAAATATGGCTTTGCGGCCGCCTGCTTGGGGGGTTACAGCAATTTGGCGGTGAATTTTGGGTAGAAGAGCGAGCGTTTGGAGGGGGCAATAAACAGCGCGGAGAAATTAGGCGGTATCTGGGCAATTTATGCCCAGAACATTAGAACGCCTTATTGGTCAAAGAGCGGGTGGCAATTGCCTAAAAGTCGATGTCCGCATAAACCGGCGCATGGTCCGATGGGGTCAATTCGTCGATCTTGCGTCGATAATCGCGGTCTATCACAACCTCTTTAGTCAATGCATCCACGCCTTCGGTGGCCAAAATAAAGTCGATACGCAGCCCGTGCTTACGGTGGAACGAACCGCCGCGATAATCCCACCAGGTGAACGCTTGTTCTTCAGGGTACAAATGGCGGTACAAATCCGTAAGGCCTGTTTCCATAAGTGACTGTAGGCGTGCTCTCTCTTCCTTGGTGTGAAAAATGCCGCCATCTGCCGCTTCGCCTTTCCATCCATCAATCGGCTCAGGCACAATATTAAAGTCGCCGCAGATAATGCGCGGACCTTTTTTGCCGGACTGCCATTGTTTGTTCAGGCTGTCGTACCAACTCAGTTTGCCTGCGTAATCGGCATGTTCAAGGTTTTTGCCGTTGGGGCAATACACGGTTGTGAACTCAAATTTGCCATCAATGTCTGCGGTAATTAACCTTGAGCCTACTTCGCTTTGACCTGCCAAACCGGTGTGCACCAGTTCCGCCGGGTGCTTGCTCAGAATGGCCACGCCATTCCAGCTCTTTTGCCCGTGCACCAGCGCCTCGTAGCCGAGTTCTTTGAAGTGATCTATGGGGAATACGTCATCTGGGGTTTTCAATTCTTGGAAACCAACCACATCAGGTTGTCTGTCTTCTAGCCACTTAGTGATGTATTCCAAGCGGGCGCGGAGACCATTTACGTTCCAAGTAGCGATGCGCATATCAGCATTTCTCAATTAATTGTTAAACGTCATGATAGCCAATTGGTGCCTAAGCGTCACAATCCCTGAGGAAGAAATCCTCTTTAAAACATAGAGAAGAAATGCGCCCTAAAAAATAGACAACAAATCCTCTTGCAGAGCATTAGCGCATTGCCTATCAACCAGCGCCTTACCGCTTGCTCAAAGGGCAGTAATTTAGAACCTTGCTTTCAAGCCTGCGTAAAGGCCAACGCCAGGCGCCTGATAGCCAAACACCTCTTGGTAGTCGTCATCCAACAAATTCTCGCCGCGTAGGTACAAAGTGATATTTGGTTTTAAATCATAGCTGGCGGTTAGATTAACCAACGTGTAGCTGGCCAATGTGACCCTATCTTGAGTCGTGCTAAAGATAAATTCGCTGTCTTGGTTTTTACCATTATGCAGCACTTGCAGGCTCACACGACCTTGGTCATTGGAAGATGCGTAGTGCAGGCTAACGCTGCCGCTTTTCTCTGGGCGTCTAACTTCCACGCGAGCATCAGGGTCTCTACTGTGCAAAAAATTCCAGTGGGCAGTGACCGACAGTTGCTCATTAATTGCTGCGTCCATGCTCATTTCCCAGCCGTGGCGCTGACTATTGCCACTTTGATTTGCAGGTGACGAGGTGAATGTAGCCATATCGAATACGGTTTCAATTTCATTGGTTAGGTCTGCGGAAAAGTAGGTAAGGTCAAAACCAACGCGTTCACTCAAAAGGCTGCCCGATAAGCCCAAGTCCCAGCTTGTAGATTCTTCCGGCTGTAGGTTTGGATTACCTGTAAAGCTGTTGGGCGTGAAACCAAATAATTCGAAGAACGTGGGGTTAGCTGTACCTTGGCCCCAACTGCTATGCAGACGCAAGTTTTGCGGTAGGTTTTGACTGAATGTCACCCTAGCGGTGGTGGCATTGTTAAAGCGTTGGTTGTCGTCTGCTCTAAAGCTTAGGGCAATAGAGCGGCTAGGTGCTTGTAGTACATATTCCCCTATTAGACTCTGTTGGCGGTCTTTGGCCGCGTAATTGGCGCCGCTAATGCTTGGGTAAATATTCTCAAACTCGCGGCCTTCATATTGCGCCCCAATCAGTAATGAATGGGTAAAGTCGCCTACTTCAACAAGCTTGCTGGTTTGCAGGTCTACCTTGCTGCGCTCCCCATTGAGGCCGCTGACTAAGGTGCCGGTGTCAAAGAATCTGGAGCGGTTTTTCGTTTCGCACATACTCAGTTGTTGTTGCCAACCAAAATACTCAGTCTTCAGCAGAAGGTTGGCAAAGCGCTGTCTAGACGCGTTGTTTTGATCCGCGTCTATGACCAAGCCTTGAGTCGCGGTAGACGGAAAATCAAAGTCTTGCTCGTCACCTTGGGCATCTATTTCTGTTTGACTCAAAGTTACCTTAACAAGGCTGGCATCGCCCCAGCGGTAACCGAGTGAGCCGCGCGCACTAGAATCTTCAAAGCCATCGTTCTCGTTACCAAGCGGTGATGCACTGTAACCATCGCTGATCATACGGCTGACATTAAGTTGGCCGGTCCAAAGGTTGTCGCCGTGGGGTTGTGCAACGGATAAGCCGGCGCTGCCGTAGTGGGTTTTGAAACTGCCAGACTCGAGGTTTACGTGGGTCTTTACACCGGGTTCTGCTGCTTGGTTTGTGAAGATGCCAATAACACCGCCAATGGTGTCCGCGCCAAAGCGAGCGCTTTGCGGGCCGCGCAAAACTTCAATGCGGCTGATGTCTGCGCCAGCTAAATGAGCAAAGTTAAATTCCGAACCATTGCCTACATCGTTGACCTCAACGCCATCTATGAGCACCAGCGTATGATTCGCCTCTGCGCCGCGAATTCTAACTTGGGTTAATGCGCCAAGTGACCCTGCGCGGTTTACTGACATGTTGGGTATTGTGCGCAGTAGTTGGCTGACATCGAAGTGAGCTTGGCGCGCAAAATCGTTTGTGTCGATGCTGCTGATACTACTGCCTATGTTGTTGGCATTTGTAGGCAGGTGATTTGCTAGTACAAGCACCTCCTCAATTTTTGCATCATTGTTGCTGGGCACCTCATTGTCAGCGTCGGCTAACGCGCCAAATGACTGGGTGGCAAGTAAGGTGGCAAGCAGGGGGGCAAGGTGCCGGGCAAGGAGCCTGGCAAAGAGCCTGGCGCAAAAAGCCGGAATAACTTTGCGTGGAATGCGGGTACTACTGAACTTCATTAACTCGGTATCCTTGATTTGAATCGGCAGATTAGAGAAGTCTTCGATTTCGGTCCACGAGGATGGCTCATGATGAAGGTGAGTTGTTCTGCCTTCCCACTAGTTAGGCTATTCCTGATTGCACTTTTGGCACATTTTTTCTAGACAGAACTGGCTTAAGGCTGGCATGTATTGATGAAAGGAATAGACTTGCGACCTAGCTTGTAGCCTCGGTGGCGCGGTAACCCCTAATAATTATGATCAAACGTTGCCTGTTATATAACCCGGTCTCCTCACAGTGGCGATCCTTCAGCAACCCTGTGGACATTTTGCTTGCAACAACTTTAGATGAAGTTGAGCCAGTACTTAGGGCAGTGGAGCAGCGCGTCAACGCAGAAAACTTAATCGCCGCAGGGTTTGTCAGTTATGAGGCTGCCAGTGGCTTTGATTCCTCATTAACCACCCACAAGCCGGGCAAACTGCCCTTGGTCTATTTTGGCTTGTTTGCTGATGTAGATACCTACCCACCAGAAGCGCCACTCAACCCAAGTTCTGAAGCATGGTGTTTAGACACCGAGCATGCCGACTTTCAACAGGACATCGAAAGTATTAGAGCGCAGATTGCTGTGGGAGACGTTTATCAAATTAATCACACGTTGCGCCTACGCGGTGGTGTGGGTAACCCTTGGACGCATTTTCAAAGCATTGGCCTAGAAGCACCCCAAGGTGCCTATATAGAAACAGATAAATTTGTTATCGCCTCCGGTTCACCGGAACTGTTTTTCCATCTCGACAATCAGCGGCTCATTTCAAGACCAATGAAAGGCACAGCCCAGCGCGGGTCAAACGAAGAGGCAGATAAAGAGCAGCAAGCTTGGCTAGCCGACTCAAAAAAGAACCAAGCTGAAAATTTGATGATTACTGACATGGTCAGAAATGATCTAGGCAGGGTGGCCAAGCCAGGCAGCGTGAAAGTCAGTGAACTGTTTGCGTTAGAGCGCTACCCCACGGTGTGGCAAATGACCTCAAGTATTGAGGCAGAAACCGACGCGTCAGTGACAGAAATTTTCAAGCAATTATTTCCCGCTGCGTCTATAACCGGCGCGCCCAAGCGTGCGGCTATGTGTAGTATCGCGCAGCTAGAGAAAACCCCTCGAGAAATTTACACTGGCGCCATTGGCTATATTGCACCCAAGCGGCAAGCGCAGTTCAGTATTGCCATACGCACAACGTGGATAGATCAGCAAAGTGGTCAAGCAACCTACGGTGCAGGGGGAGGCATTGTTTGGGATTCCGTTGCGGGAGAAGAATATGCCGAAGTGCTGGCGAAGACCCGCATCTTAAACAATGTCAAGACAGCCGAAGAGTTTGCGTTGTTCGAAACATTAGGCTGGGACCCAGAGGCAGGGTTTAGCTTGCTTGAGCAGCACCTGAGCCGAATGCAGAACAGCGCCAATTTCTTTGGTATTGCCTTTGTTGAGGCAGAGGCGAAATTCAATTTGGAGGCTGCGGTAACAAAGACTGAAGTTCGTGGCCCGCAACGCGTGAGGTTGACCCTGAATGGTGCCGGTGCCTTTACCGTTGCATGCCATGGGTTTGCTGGCAGAGCGTTGGATGAGGAAATGCCGTCAATGGAGGCCAAGGGTCAGTTACAAGAACGGGTACCAGAACAGCTAATAGCGCTATGTAAAACACCTATTCAAGCGGATGATCCATTGCTGCGACACAAAACCACAGATCGAAGCGCCTATGAGCGTGCGCGCAGTGAAGTGCCAGAAGGCGTTGAGCCGATGATGTTTAATCAAGCCGGGGAGATTACAGAATCGGACATTGCGAATATTGTTTATTGCCTTGAAGGCCAGCTTTTTACTCCACCGGTAAGTAGTGGATTGTTGCCAGGAACTCTGCGAGCACAACTGCTTAATCAAGGCACTTTGGCTGAACGGGTGTTGAAAATCGACGAATTAGACAATTTACAGGCAATTTTCTTGCTCAATGACCTCCGAGGGTGGCGAAAAGCAAAGATTGCTGCGTTAGCGGATTGACAAGAATGGGTGGTGTAAGGACAATTCGCATCCCCCGATCAGCCGGTCGGGGACCGTGGCTACGTAGCTCAGCTGGTTAGAGCACAGCATTCATAATGCTGGGGTCGGTGGTTCAAGTCCACCCGTAGCTACCATTAGTTACAATTAAGTCAGCGACTTAGGTTGCTGATTTTCGTTTCTGGGGAACGAAAATAAACTGGGGAACGACTGGGGAACATTTCCGGGAATATTCTTTGCGTTTCTCACTCAACCTTCGTTTTTTGGATGCCTTTATAGGGGTCCTAAAGAGTCCCACAATCGCGTCAAAACCTCTTATTCCGGTCCGTCTACCAACAAGATTTTGCGTCATATCTCACAACCCAACAACGCAATTTAAGTAAAATTTTGGTGAGGAGGAGTGGGTATGTCCAAAGTATCAATCGGTGATGAAGTGTTTGAGACGACAGACTTGTTGGCGCACCAACAGTTTAACCTGTGGTTGTTTGAACTGGTGTTGCCTGACGTTGATCTTGTGATCGAACTGTTGGATGCACGATTACCCGTCAGTAGTCAGAATCCAACTATAGCCGCTCTACGCGGAAATTGGCTGTAGCGGCACTATTTGTCTTGGCACCTTGGCAAAACGCTGTCGGGTTTTTGGACCAATGGTTAGGCTTAACGCTTCCCAGATTTCGTAGTCCACATCGTTCCAGCCGAAGGCCATCGAGAAACGGTCTTGATCGATAAAGCCTGCATCGGCGCTGTCCAGAAACACTTCACAGCTCAGGCATGCGTTGCGTTGAAAATGAAAGTATCGCACTCGCTCTTGCGGAGTAAGAGCGTCGATAATCCGGCGCAACTGGCTTCGATTGCGCAGCGGTTGATTGCGATAAGCGCTGATTTTTTCAATCGTGGTAAGCAGTTCTTCGTTTTCCGTAATGCGCAGCATGTTCTCGGCGCTGCGATTTACAGAGTTCACGAAATCGGAGTGTCGAATGGAGTCTCGCGTTAGTCGCAGCTCCTTTAACAAAAAGACGACTGAAACGACGAGAGCTATGGAAGCTAATACGTCTGCTGTAACGGATACATAAGGCAGCATCTGGATTTCCTTTATTTTGACGTGTCAATTTTTCGACGTTGGAGGCGTTGGAAGGCCTTCTTTTAAGTGAAAAGCAAAATTTGTGCCAGCTGGATAGAGTTTACTGCACGAGGGGTGTTTTTGTCGGTGAAGCGTTCTGTCAAGGTTAATAAATACGAGCGCGACTCACGCGCAGAAACTAATGTGCTAAATAGTCCAGGGGGTATTTTTGGGGTTACGAATGAGTAGGATATTTAGTTAGCCAAGCGATGCTGTCCTTCGAGGCGACCTATCAAGGTTATCCGTAGCTACCCTTGTTTAAATCTCAACAGTGCTGTTTAAGCCATAGCTCCCTCGTTTTCAGTGGATTAGGCTGATTTTAATCAATAATTTTTTTAGGCCTAACCCAGTACGTTGGTCGAGTTAAATTGTCCGATTTCGAGGGAGGGATTTAGCAATCCAACTTGAGGCACCGCTCTTTAATTCTTCTTGGGCGGGGCCGTTAGTCTTGCCCCATTGACCAAGTTTTACTGGCCTGCCTAGAACGCTCAAATTCTGATGCATGTTCATCGACGCTTCGCAGTGGGAGGCTTCGTTTTACTTCTTGTATATCTTCTAGCTGCTGATTGTTTGCAGTCGCAGAGGTTTGATTCATGGCTCGGTCCTTTATTTGTCTAATTTTCATCTAACGTGTCCAAGAAGTCTATTAGACATCTTAATTATTGGTGCGTCCAAAGAATATTTTTCTTTGAATATATTCCATCTACGAATTAATTTGTGTAAAGCAATTCTAAAATCGCTGCTTTAACTCCCTCTAGCGCCCGTATGCCCAGCCGGGAGAAATCTAATGCGATACGCGCCTGAACTGTTCTTATGTGTAGGTTGTGGTCCAAGATCAGAGAATGTAGGTTATTGGCTGTTCGTCGGGTACTGGAAGGTTTCGGCGAATTGTTTTTTTAAATTGGTGAGCGAGGTCAAATTTCGTTCGTCATTTTTAGGATCAATGCATTCTGATTTCGTTAAAACATGCTGGACATGATTTTTATGGCGTATTTTCTGACAACTGCTGATCGTGTTGAGATTCACGAACTTCCTGGTCGATATGGAGACGCGATCGATGATCGAGATTGGGCGAAACTCGATACCGTATTCACACAGGACGCTGTATTTGATCTAACAGGCGTCGGTTCTCGAGTCTGTAATGGGCTCGACGACATCAAGGCCTTTATGGAATCTGAGGCCGCACACCCTCGCACTCACATGATGACTAATATTTATGCCGAATCGGATGAACATGCTGTTGAGCTGCGTTTTCGTATCGTCGCATTAATTGGTAGGGGATTAACGTCAACTGGCAGCTACTATGACAAAGTTGTTAAAACCGATAATGGGTGGCGCACCTATCACCGGTATGTTTCGAGCCGACGACGAGACAAGCGTGATGCAGCAGTTGATCTCAATGGCATAGCGCTCTAAAACCTTAGGTGGCGGCCGCGTGTGCTTGCTCACAGTCTTTAGCTGAAAGATGGTCTGACAAAATTCCATGGGCAAACTAACGGGTTCTATATTTTCCGTGATTAGCCTTTGATTGCTTGGCTTTTCCTACTAGGTAGAGCAATCCACGCTGTTAGCGGTCAAACCATTCGCGTCCTCGAAAATGGAGAAACGCAAGTTGTCGTTGCGGAAAAAAGACGTCTGGCTAGGGGATAATACGGCGAGTGCGAAGATCGTTAAGCCAATAGCAAAAACTCTTCTCGCTATTGTAGGTATGAGTGAATCCTGCTTGATGGATTTTGACGATACTCACGAAAATCGGAGGCGTTGGTTCGCTCACACCATGAGCAAAACACAAATCTGCGTAGTGGTGAGACTCACCGACGATCTGCTTAAGCGTATTGGGGGCTAGGTTATGCCTCGCAACGACATTTTGCCAAAGCGGTTCTCGCTCCGTCACGTAGTCCGCGACCGATAACGACTCATCCTCGCCCAGTTGTACTTCTAACGTTTGTGCGATGGCCGGCCACATGTCGCGCCAGCTAAAAACCTCGCCATTGGTTAGGTTATAGGTTTCACCCTGAGCGCATTGATGGGTTGCCGCCCATAGGCACGAATCGCCTACCAAACGCACATCTACCGCCTCCAGGGCTCGATCTATGCCTCCCGGAAAAGCTAACGGCAATCCTTCTGCTTTGCGCAATGCAGCATAGACACCAACCACTGGCGGCAGGTTCATCACAACACCATGGTTGGGACCTACAATCATTTGGGGCCGTAATATGGTGAAGTCATAATCATGGTGCTTGGCGTGAGTGCGTAAAAAATCTTCTTGCAGCCAGTAAAAATTGGGGTGTTCAACCCGAGGCTGACTCTCGCGCGCCGGAATTCGCATTGGCCTCACCATCGCACCATACGCCTTGGTGCCTTGAAGTAGCGTGACGTGTTGCAAGCGGTTGGATTCCGTTATTGCATCAAGCAGGTTCTCTAGCATCTGTCCGTTGGTGTTGATCTGCACGGGGTCTGACCACCCATCGACGAGTCCCGGAAGTTCGTAAACCGCCGTATAAACTATATGGGTAATACCTCGAAGCTTTGCACAGGCTGCGGCGCAAGCGTCCTTGTCCTGTAAATCCATAGCCGCAAAATCAATGTTTGCATGATCCAGTAGCTCTGGTCGGCGTCGCGATGCTGCGATTACCTGCCAACCCTCGCGTGCAAAGCTAATGGCTGCAGCTGTACCCACTAGCCCACTGGCGCCAACTATTAGTACTTTGTTCTGCATGACTCTCTCCGTTTATCGCATGCGCGGCCGCCTGGTTTTGGTCAGCTTAACGTAAATAATCAATGTAGTAATTAAGGCGTTTAACCGGCGCTTGAGTCTTCAGTGCGAGAGCAGAGTTCCTGCATTATCTGACCAAGTGGCCTCTGGGGCAGGCGCTCGCGCTGGAAGCCTCATAGAGATCGGCTAATTGCGTTTCTGTTTCTATTTCTATTCAGATGAAGAAGTTGAAATGGCGTAGATCTGTAATTGCAGACTAGAGCACAAAAAAGTTGTCGCTAGTTCTCGCGATCGCTTGTGCCGGGAAAGAATTCTACCGGCAAGAAGAAAACCAGTACCGGAAGATACCAAAACATAGTTTGAACGCGCTAACGCAACAACGAAAAAGTATTGCAGGTTACGATATGTATCGCGCGTTATGCTTCTATGACCCTAGCATAAAGTAATAGGTTCGATCCTCTCTGAGTCAGTTCTATTACCTTCTTCAATAACGTTACCTTCAAGTTTTTCCAGTCGCGCTAAATACAGTGCTAAATTTTTATGCAAATGACCGATCGCTGATTCAAACCGCCCGAATCGATAATGGGTATTTGCACCAGAACCAATGGCCGCCTGAATATCGCTAACGACTTTTGCATCTTCTAGATCGCCGGTATCAGATAAAAACGCAACGTCCTTCTTGGCGCGAGCTAAGGCTTCATCTGAAGGTTCACCGCCATCAACCGTGGGGAGCGTTAGCCGATAATTAAAATATCGAGTACGTGTTGGCGACTCAGGTTCGGCAAAGCTCACACCGTAGTGTTGGGCAAGACGGGTAACCGAGGTAAATGGGAATATACGGTTGACTAAGGTAACCATGCGATCAAGTGACAAATTCTCTCGAGGTGCGTCACGTAATTTTTCAATGCGTCTAAAGGGATAGCAAACGCGGGAATTCGGCCCCTGCATTTCAACAACGTTTAGGTTGTCATAGCCATATGGAAAGAAAGACTCTGGATGTGTGGGCTTGATATGGTATCCCTCCAGCGTCCCCTCTGCCGTTAATTTCCAACTGATTTCTTCGACCTTTTCGTTGGATTCAAAAATAATCTGATCTTCGGTCAAAAGTTTTGGTAAGGATTCCAGCGCGCCAGGACCTACGGGTTCATCCTGCGTGACAAAGACCAAGCCGCCTTGGACATCAACCGAGTGCACCGGCACCAAACCGTTACTGTCTTTGTCAAGGTCAGGGAAACCATGCTCATGTGGCACATACTCTAGTCGGCCATCAAGTCGATACGCCCAACCGTGGTAATTGCAACGAAAGATTTTCGTACAACCACTGCCATCCGCCAATTGCATGCCACGATGACGGCACGCATTACGAAAGGCGCGGATGGTGCCTTGCAGGTCGCGAACAACAACAATGGGTACGCCAGCGGAATTACGCGCGACGTAGGAGCCTGGCTCCGGCAGCGCTGCAACAGGGCAGAATGGAATTGGTAATCGTCGCATGAGCCGTCGCTCGGCATCGAAGCGTGCTTGTGAAGCGTAATTCTCAACAGGTTCGTACCACTCTTCATCACCGAGGTCGGTTGTGTTGTGATCAATATGATCAAGTATGTGATCAAGCAGTTCGGCGTCGTTTCGCATATTAAGTAACCCAGTGTTTGTCATCAGCAAGTAATCTTAGGCCAAGCATCCCAAATAATATAGAGACACCAAAATAGCGGAGGCGGCTTGAAACCAGCGTAGGTTACCTCCCGCTTACCCAGCAACTCAGACGTGAAGAGTCTCCAGGCCCTCAACGAGGCGCAAGCTCTGGAACAGCAAGAAGGCCAATGAAATGGAGCTGGGGCGAGATAAAACCAGCAAGTTGAAATATTCGAGCTGTTTGAAACTGCTTGGTGTGATTCACGCAGCCGCTCAGAACCACCTTTGCCCGCGCGAAG
>JAOJBS010000009.1:0-88529 GCA_028228615.1 Pseudomonadales bacterium
TGGCGAAGATTTTGCCAACATCGTTCTCCGCGCGTCTAACGACGGCAGCATACTGCGCTTGAAAGACGTCGCTGTGATCCGCGATGAATTCGCCAATGTAGACTTGCTGCAAGAATACAACGGCAGAACCAGCTTATTCGTCAAAGTGGAAAAATCCGAAGCGGAAGACGCGTTAGAAATAGCCGCCGCCGTTAAGACTTTTCTCGCTAACTATACGCCACGGGCCGGGCTAGACGTGGGTATATGGGAGGATCAAAGCGAAATCCTTCAGCAACGACTAAACCTGTTGGTGCGCAACGGCGTTCTGGGATTTGCGCTTGTATTTTTATTCTTGGTCGTAATGTTAGATCTTCGGCTAGCCCTATGGGTGGCTATGGGGGTACCCATTTCTTTCCTTGGTGCATTTCTATTCTTTGAACCATTCGGCGTCAACATCAACATGATTTCGCTGTTCGGTCTCATCATCGTGCTGGGGGTTGTTGTCGATGACGCCGTGGTCGTTGGTGAAAATATTATTACTGAACAAGAATCTATGGGGCCCGGCACTGCTGCCACGATAAAGGGTGTCCTCGGCGTTTTCAGCCCGGTTACTATTGGCGTACTCACCACTATGGCCGCCTTTGCCCCGCTGCTTTTTGTCACCGGCACCTTTGGTCAAATTCTTGGCGCCGTCCCTATTGTAGTGATAGTGGTACTGACCATTTCGTTAATAGAGGTGTTCTTCATCTTGCCCTCTCACTTAGCCCACGGCAGGCCATGGAGCCGAGGCCCCCTGGCTTCTATTCAAGCAACTGTAGGCAAGCGGGTTTTAAACTTCCGGGACCAAGTAATGGTGCCTGCGGTAAAAGTCTGCATCAAACGTCGCTACCTCACGCTGACCGCAGGGATAGGTTTTTTACTCCTAGCCGGCTCGTTACTTTCAAGCGGCGCGGTAAGATTCATATTTTTCCCGGATCTTGAATCCGACAGTATTCGCGCCACACTTACATTTCCTGTTGGTACGCCATTTGAAACCACCGAAACAGCAGCAAGGCGCATAGTCAATGCTGCCTATAAGGTTAATGAAGATGTTGGCGGTACCTCCTTCGATGCGGTCAGCGCCACAATTGGGGGTAGAGACAGTGCTGGTGGCGGGCCCGGCGGGCAGCGCAGTATGAAGACTGCCAGTCACCTTGCGTCGGTGAGAATACAGTTGGCTGGCGAGCCTGCTAGGACACTTTCGGCGGTTGAATTGGAGCGCTTATGGCGCAAAGAGGTGGGCGAAATTTCCGGCGTTGAAGCGCTGTCCTTTGCCGCGAGTTTCTTTAGCAATGGGCCAGATGTTGAGTTCGAGTTAGCCCACCAAAATGATGAATCGCTTTTTGCCGCTGTAGAATTGCTGAAAATGGGGTATGCAAGCATCCCCAGCGTCTACGACATTCAAGACTCTTTCAGCATAGGTAAGCGCCAATACGATATCACCCTCACCGCCGCCGGAGAGTCCGCCGGTTTGTTACCCACAGATGTCGCCAGACAACTTAGAAATAATTTCTTTGGGCAAGAAGTACAACGCATTCAGCGCGGTCGAGATGAGCTTAAGGTCATGGTGCGCTACCCGGAAAGCCAAAGGCGCAGTGCCAGTAACCTAGAAGACGTTCGTATTCACTTAGCCGATGGCACTCAAGTGCCGCTGTTTACAGTTGCCAGCCTCACCGAGTCTCGTGCCTTTTCATCTATTGATAGAGTGGATGGTTTGCGCATCGTCTCGGTCACGGCTGAGGTGGATAATGCCATCGAAACGCCGAGTAAGGTCAACGCAGACATCCAGAAAAATATTATTCCAGAGCTGACCGAGCAATTTCCGGGGCTGCAGATCAACATAGCCGGACAAGGTCGCGACGAATCAGAGGATATGGCGTCATTGGGTAAGATGATGATCATTGCCATGATGACCATTTTTGTTTTGCTTGCATCACAGTTGCGCAGCTATACCCAGCCATTTGTTGTACTAGCTGGGGTACCCTTCGGCGCCGCAGGTGCAATCATTGGGCACTACTTACTTGGCTACAATGTCTCGTTCATTTCGATATTTGGTATTGTTGCGTTGAGTGGCGTGGTGGTAAACGACTCGCTGGTGTTGGTTGATCAATACAACCGTAACCGGCGAGAAACTGATGCCAGCGTCACTGAGGCCATTGTTGCCGCATCACAAAGGCGCTTTCGTGCAATCTTTTTGACCACAGCCACCACTGCTCTGGGCCTAACGCCTATGCTCTTTGAGTCGAGTACTCAGGCGCAATTTTTGGTCCCCATGGCTGTGAGTTTGGCCACCGGCATCGTATTCGCCAGCGTTATTATTTTGTTCTTAATACCCGCCCTCGTCGTCATTAGAGAAGATTTTAATCGACGTGTGCTGCCGGCAGAAAAGACAGAGGCGGAAGCAAATGCAAAAAAAGAGGCATTGGTACCGGGCTAACGCACCCACCTAGAAAATATCCAATCTAGGCATCTACAAAGCCCATGCACCGCAGCCATAGCTGGCATTTACTGAACCTAGCGACGACGAAATGACGCCCTTACCGCTTCATTAAACGTTTCAACAAATGCATTGTAGGGCGCTATTTGGTTGGGCTCTAACACCTCTATAACCTCTTCGTCCATGCGCTTGGCAAGCACGCGCTGCTTCTTTTTCAACTTGCGCTTGATGTCTAATTTGTCACGAAAAATTTTAGCTGTGGCAACCCTAAGATCGTTGCTGTATTTGGTAACAGCCGCTTTAAACACCTGCGCTTGGGCGGCATTCAAATTAATCTCGCGAACCGCCGCAACCACCTCTGGATCTGCCCACACCCCGCCAGCTTTGCCTTGGGGCGCGGTCGTCTTAGTATCAGCAACACCAAAGGCTTCCTCTACTTTCGCACCACATGCGCTGATGATTCTTTTATTGGTGACACTTTGCGCACTATATACAGGCATTTTTTCCGCAACAGGAGCCTGCATAACGGCGAGCAACCCGGCTAGGTCACCGTTAAACTGAACTGCGGCCTGTGACATACAAGCGCAATAAGCAGCAGCGGCATTAGACCCTCTGCCCCCATTTGTCTCTAAACCAGCAACACATGAGTTGGTCCATTGTTCATCAACATCAGCATAAATGGGTGCAGTGGTGATTAGAGCGAGCATTAACGGTATTAAAACAGCCGCATAACTCGCAAATCTTTGCATGAAATAGGCGCTGGACAGCGGCGGCAATTGAGATGAAATATAGCTCATCAAACCTCTCCTTTTTTATTGTTCTTATCTTTTTTGTTGTTCTTATCTTGCTATTTTTTCTTGTTTATACCGCTGCGCACTACACAAATCTAGTAACGTGTCCCCAGGGTAGGAAATACTAACCGCTGGCTAGAAACAAGGTGGGTCAATTTTCCCAAGCCGAAACTGCATAAAAGCTAAGTAAATACTGCCACTACCCGCGTCTACATAACTGTTGCACCCAGTGCACTGGTCCACTGACTACTCAAACATAAAATACACCCAGCCCTAATGAGAATGGCCTCCTGGGATACCGCTTGTATCGAGAAAGTCCCCTGAGCCAGACCGGGTTGATGCCCTGATTTTTTCCAGTAGTAATGCGCTGAACACTTGATAGCGCGCCAATTGATCACGTTCTAAAACAACCAACATTTTCTCATCCATCCGGTTGAGTAATTTACGCTGAGTCTTTTTCACTCTACGCCTAGTATCAGAGTCATCTCGCAATATTTTCGCTGTAGCTTTTCTCAAATCGTTGCTGAAGTTAGTCGCAGCACTTTTAAACACCTTTGCTTGAGAACTGCTGAAATTAATGGAACGAATGGCTTCAATCACCTCTGGGTCCGCCCAAATACCCTTAGGTTCGGCTGTTTCAGCGGCGACCTGCACAGCCACAACACCATAGACTTCCTCTACACGTTTAACACAAGCGCTAATGATCTTTTTGTTGGTCACGCTTTGTGCTTCGTATAAGTCCATTTTACGCCTCAAAGGCGACTGCATAACGGCCAGCAAGCCAGACGCATCACCCTGAAATTGATTGGCTGCTTTGGACATACAACCACAATAGGCCACCGGTGCATTAGATCCGCGCCCGCCTGTCTCCTTGATCCCCGCGACGCATGCGTCAGTCCACTGCTGATCTGTAGCAGCATAAACAAGTGTGCCAGACGCGAGCCCCACTCAGATCACAACGAAAAATATCGTGAATTTAGCCAGCTTCTGAAAAACGCCGTTTCTCAACATCAGTTTACCTCTGTTTGTTGTCATCTCTTGTCTCCTCTTATGCTCTCCAGCCGACTTATAGCGCCCTAAGTTTGTCAGATCCAGAACTTAACCGCCAAATACTCGACTCGTTCGCAACTTTTCCTACTGCCCTCAAAGACGCCTATACTGTTAAAATCGAGGAATGAAATACACTCTGGCAATTCACGGCGCACCTTACGCCAGTCAATCAGCGCAACATGGCATAGCATTCGCTGAAGCACTGTTAAGGCAAGCACATACAATTGAGCGAATTTTCTTCTTCCACGAAGGCGTTTTGCAGGCCCTCTCCACGCCAGTGACACCACAAGGCGAGGAAGATCTGCTACAAAAATGGCAGGCCCTTAGTGCACAAGGCGTTGAACTTGCTGTGTGTATAGCCAGCGGTATCAAAAGAGGCGTACTCAGCGAAGAAGAACGCGCACGCTATGAAAAAACCTCAAACAGCCTTGCCGAACCCTTCACCTTAGTGGGTCTGGGGCAACTGATCAGCGCCATCAACGAAGCTGATCGTTACATTGAGTTCCCCGCATGAAAAAGATGTTGTTCATCATTTCCCAGCCGCCTTATGCCAACACCCATAATGCAGAGTTGCTGGAAGCCGCCATGGTGGGCGCAGTATTCGACGGAGAAGTCAGCATATTATTTCGCGACGATGGCGTATGGGGGTTATTGCCAAACCAGCACGGCGAACTCATCGAACAAAAAACCTTTAGTAAAGTACTCAGCGCGCTGCCCACTTATGAAGTAGAGCGACTTTTTGCCTGCGCGCCATCGGTAGCAGATAGAGACTTATCTATCAGTCATAGTCCTGAGATCGAACTGCTCACCCTCAAGCAACAAATAGCACTGATCGCTGCACAGGATGTGGTTATTGGAGCCCAGCGATGAGCTTACATTTAGTATTCAACAGCGCCGGTTACGCAGCTTGCCGACAGCGCAAGCTCAGTGACGACCCCATTATATTGTTAGGTGATGGCGTCTACTGCGCGAACCGGGTTGATGAAGATAATATTCACGTTCTGGAAATTGACGCCCGCGTTAGAGGCGTGTCATTAGAGCAGTGCAAAGCCAGCACCATTAACTACGACACTTTCGTTGCGTTGACCGCATTGCACTCACCCATTGTCAGTTGGGCAGAGTAACCATGAGCAACCTAAAGCACCTACGCCAATGAGCACAGAACTGGCATTAGATAAAGACGGCTATTTGCGTGACCACTTGGCATGGAACTTGGCTGCGGCTGAAACATTAGCCAAGGGGCTGGATATTGAGTTGACGCCGGAGCATTGGCAGATTATCGAGCTGGCGCGGCAATTCTATCTAACCACGGACGTGGTGCCAGAAACTCGACCGCTGGTTAAGTTAACAAAAGATACATTAGGTCAGGCACGCGGCAATAGCATTTATTTGATGCAACTCTTCGGTGGCAGCCCAGCCAAAAATGTAGCCAAAGTTGCTGGACTACCCCGGCCTACTAACTGCTTGTAGAAGCCTCTATCAAAGACGCAGCGTAACGTTCATGCACTTGAGCGGGTATACCTGCCACTTCGCCAACAATAATAATAGAGGGCCCATCTATACCCTCCTCGCGAACCTTAGCCGCCAAATCCTCTAACGTTCCAAACACTTCTCTGTGGTTGGGCAGTGTCGCGTTTTCTAACAACACAGCGGGTGTTTTTTCACCACGCCCGGCATCCACTAAACGTTGTAGAATTTTTTCAATGCCCACCAAGCCCATGTAAATGACCAAAGTTTGCTCGGGCTTTGCTAGCTCAGGCCAATCAATATTCACCCCATGCTCAACACTATGGCCTGTGACGAAACGCACCGATTGGCTCATGTGCCTGTGAGTTAACGGAATACCGGCATAACTAGCACCGCCCATGGAAGCCGTAATGCCCGGAATAATTTCTACCGCAATACCTTGTTCTGCCGCTGCCAACAATTCTTCGCCGCCGCGACCAAAAATAAATGGATCGCCGCCCTTCAGGCGCACTACTTTTTTACCCTTTAGCGCTTGCTCGATTAAGGTCTGATTAATCTCCTGTTGCATAGTCGTGCCACTGGGCCGAGCCGCATCACTGCCTTCTTTCACCGCTTCACGAGGGCCCTTTTTGCCCACATCAATGAGCTCAACATCGCGACGGGCATATTCCAATAAAGCTGGATTAGCGAGTTTGTCGTACATCAGTACATCAGCTGACTGAATGGCCCTTAAGCCCTTAAGGGTAATCAGTTCAGGGTCACCGGGACCCGCGCCAACCAGCACGATTGATCCATCACTAGAGGCCCTGGCCATCATTTTTTCGGCTTCAACAACCGCAGTATCCATAGAACCGTACATCGCTTCATCTGCGGCTTTACTGGCGAAGACCTCTTCCCAAAACGCTTTGCGCGCGTCTACGCTCGGTAACTTGGTTTTAACTTCACTGCGCAACCGACCCGCCAATTCAGCCAGTTGACCCAGCGCGTTAGGCAGCCGCAATTCTATCCAGCCGCGAACACTACGACTCAGCGTGGGCGAGCGCCCCATACTAGAAACAGCCACCAGAATAGGAAAACGGTCAATGATTGCGGGGAAAATAACCGTACATAGCTCGGTTCTGTCCACACAGTTAACCAAAACGCCTTGCGCCATAGCAGCGACAAATACCTCTTCACTGACATTCGGTGCGTCTGTAGCACTGATAACCAGAACAAGGTTTGAGGTCACCGCATCAGGATAAAACAGGCTTTTTTCTATCGTCAGTTTGCCCGCATCTCGCAGCTTCTGAATTTCCGGATCTACTTCTGGCGCTATGACTTTAATTTTTGCCTCTGCACGAACCAGCCAACGCAGCTTGCGCAGCGCTGTCTGCCCACCGCCCACGACCAAACACGAACTACCCGCAAGGCGGTGAAAAAGAGGTAAGTAGAACACTTAGTCGTTTAACGAGAGCTGCTGGACACCGCCTAGATAAGGACTCAGCGCATCAGGAATGGTGATGTTGCCATCGTTGGTCTGATAATTTTCCAGCAGCGCAACCAATGTACGCCCCACCGCTAGACCAGAACCATTAAGCGTGTGCAGTAATTCTATGTCACCCGCTTCGTTGCGGAATCTTGCTTGCATACGCCGCGCCTGAAAATCGAGGAAGTTGCTACAGGAAGAGATTTCTCGATACTGCTGCTGGCTGGGCAACCACACTTCTAAATCTACGGTTTTTGCAGAGGTAAAACTCAAATCCCCGCCACATAAAATAACCGCGCGATAAGGCAGCTCTAACGCCTGCAGAATGCCTTCAGCGTGACCGGTCAATGTGTCTAACGTGTCCCAAGAGGTTTCTGGGTGAACCAACTGCACCAACTCTACTTTTTCAAATTGGTGCTGACGAATCATGCCACGCGTATCACGACCATAGCTGCCCGCCTCGCTTCTGAAGCACGGCGTATGGCACACATGACGAATCGGTAGATCAGCCTCTTGCAGTATCTCGCCGCGATAAATATTGGTCACCGGTACTTCAGCGGTGGGAATCAAGTAGGTTTCAGTTTCGCCATTAATACGAAACATGTCTTCAGCGGCTTTTGGTAATTGCCCAGTGCCACGCATTGAGTCTGCGTTGACGATAAACGGCACATAGACCTCTTGATAGCCGTTGACTTGGGTATGGTGGTCTAGCATGAACTGGGTCAACGCGCGCTGCAGACGAGCCAAATTGCCGCGCATAACCACATAACGCGCGCCACTGATCTTGGCAGCGGTTTCAAAATCGAGACCGCCTGAGGCCGTCATATCCACATGGTCTAGGGGGGCGAAATCAAATTCCTTTGGCACGCCCCATTTGTGCAATTCGATGTTATCGCTCTCGTCGCGACCTGCGGGCACAGAGGCATGAGGCAAGTTTGGAATACTCATGAGCAAGCCTTGCTGCTCCTCCTGAACCAGAGCAAATTCGGCTTTTGCCTTGTCTAAACGCTCGCCCAAATCTCCTACCAGCGCTAACAGCGGCTGTATGTCTTCGCCCTTGGCTTTGGCTTGACCAATGGACTTCGACTTCACATTGCGCTCGTTTTGCAGAGTTTCGGTTTCACTCTGCAGGCGCTTACGCTTTTCTTCAATCTCAATGAATTGTTTGATGTCTAATACGTAACCCTTAATGGCTAGGGCTTGGGCAATTTGCTCAGGGTCGGCTCTCAAAGCCTTAATATCTAACATTTGGTTTTCCGTCTTACCTGTCGTGATCTACCACATTGTAATGCGCTCTAATGTGCTCTGATGAATTGAAACGCACTGTGCGGGCGCAGTTTAACGCCCTCGGAGGTGGATTGCTCCTATTGCGCCGAATGAAATGAAGAATTTTTATTGGGTCACGCGTAATCCGAGCCAGACCGCAGCTAAACAGCCAAATAGAGTACTGGATACATAGGCCAACAGCGGTACCACTCTGCCACCCTCCAGCAGTTGTATGGTTTCTAAGGAAAACGCGGAAAAAGTGGTGAACCCGCCCAGCAACCCGACAACCAACACCAACCTACCCCAGTTTTGAAACCACTCGTCGCCGGCGCAAAGACCCCAGACTAGGCCAATGACAAAAGCGCCTGTGATATTGGTGGCGAGGGTCGCCCAAGGCAATAGACCGCCACCCAGCCAAAGCGACATGGCGTAGCGCAGGCAGGCCCCTACTGCGCCGCCCATGGCGACATAGAGAAAACCCATCTATGAATCCTCGCGCCGTTGCTCTACTGCTTGTGCGTCAAGTTCGCGCAATCGCTCTAAGCGGTTTTTGATCTTTTCTTCTAGCCCTGACGGTCGCGGAAAATAGAACTGTTGGGGCTGCATTGCTTCTGGGAAATAATCTTCGCCAGCGGCGTAGGCACCATCGCTTGAAGTCTCTGCATGGGCATGACGGTACCCCTCACCATACCCCATACCTTTCATCATGCCGGTGGCGGCATTGCGTAGGTGCATGGGTACCTCTAGTGTGGGCGACTGCGCGACAAATGCTTTTGCCGCAGAAAATGCTTTATAGGCTGCGTCGCTCTTTGGCACACTGGCCAAATATAATACTGCTTGAGCCAACGCCAGCTCACCTTCAGGTTTACCCAAGCGCTCAAAACTGCTCACTGCTGCTAGAGTTAATTCAAGGGCCCGAGGATCGGCATTGCCCACATCTTCACTGGCTAAACGAATAAGCCGGCGACCGATATAGCGCGGATCTGCGCCGCCATCTAGCATGCGGCAAAACCAATAAATAGCTGCGTCCGGGGCACTGCCGCGAATAGATTTATGCAGTGCAGAAATTTGTTCATAGAATAGATCACCGCCTTTATCAAAGCGCCGCATACGCTCACCCGAGGCGGCAGCTATGGTTTCGTCAGTAATCGTGCCTTCACCCAACTGCCCAGCGATCTCAAGAATATTCAAACATCGCCGCGCATCACCATCCACACTGGCTATCAACAACTGTTGCGCATCAGGGGTAATTTCTAGACCAAGTGCTTGGACGCCGCGCTGCACTACCTGAACCAAATCTTCATTTAACAGACCACGCAACACATAAACTCGAGCCCGCGAAAGCAAGGCCGCGTTCACTTCAAAAGAGGGGTTTTCTGTGGTGGCACCAATAAAAGTCACCGTGCCTTTCTCCACGTGGGGCAAAAAAGCATCTTGCTGAGATTTATTGAAGCGGTGTACCTCATCAACAAATAGAACGGTTTTTTCGCCCTGCGTTAAGTAGTACTCGGCCTGCTCAACCGCCTGCCGAATGTCTTTTACCCCAGACAGCACTGCAGAAATACTGATCCATTTACAACCGGCGCTAGTGGCCAATATTTTGGCCAACGTGGTTTTACCAGTGCCGGGGGGGCCCCACAAAATCATCGAGTGAATCTGGCCCTTGCTCGCCAACCCACCTAAAGGTTTATCCGCGGCCATCAAATGTTGTTGGCCTATATAGTCCGCCAAAGTTTCTGGGCGCAATCTATCCGCCAATGGCCGTGGATCAATACCGCTTGAATTATCGATCAATGACATTAGGCCTCAACCTCGCACAACGTCCGTATTGGCGGGCAGATCTAATTCAAATGCGCTGGCGGGAATGTTTTGCTGGCTGCGAACTTCACTGAAGGTGACTCGGGTACGCTGCCCAACATGATCGGTAATTTCTAATTGCGTTAACTGCTGACCGGTAAACGCTAGGCTTACCGACATGAATAAAGATTGATTACTGGTTGGCTGAAGTAAGAACTGGGCAACACCGTCTATGGAGATTTTGTTAATCAGGTAATCGCCTGCAAGCAATTGCGTTGGGTCTAACAACAACTTCAACGGCAGCGCCTCATCAGAACCGCCCATGTCTTTTTCTATCACCTGCTCCAAATCTGGATCAAAGATTCGCAACCACCCATCTGCAACTACGATGACCTGAGCGAAAGGTAAATCTACCTGCCATCGCAGACTGGGTTTCGACAGAGTCAAAGTGCCGCTAGATTGGTCGCGCACCTGGCCGCGAAAATCCAGCAGTGTTTGTAAAAAATTTGCTTGGGTATTGTCTAAGTTCAGCAGTAGCTCAAGTAATTGTTGCCCAGACGTTGGGGTTTCCTCGGTAGCTTGCAGCACACCTGCAGGCTCCGCCGCGCCAGTGAGCTCAGTCACTTCAGCCTCTTCAATCCCTTCAACGCCTTCAACCAAAGCTGCCTCTTCAGCCACAGCTAGCGAAAGATCTGTATTGTTGGCTGCAACAGCAGGCCCGACACTCAAACAACTGCTGAGCAGGCTAATCCCTATTAGGTACGAGTATTTCACGACTACCATTTGTGCCCATTGCTGATACCACGCCCGCCACTTCCATAGCTTCTATAAGCCGTGCAGCGCGGTTGTAGCCTATACGTAATTTTCGTTGCACCGATGAAATAGATGCGCGTCTAGATTCAAGCACAAACTGCACAGCTTCGTCGTAAAGATTATCCTCTTGTTCTGTGTCGCCATCGCCGTCGAGCTTCACAAACGCATCTTCGCCAGTTTGTCCTGCGGTAATTTCTTCTAAGTAATTTGGTGCGCCCCTGCGCTTCCAATCCTCAACTA
Source organism: Pseudomonadales bacterium (assembly GCA_028228615.1). Taxonomy (GTDB): domain Bacteria; phylum Pseudomonadota; class Gammaproteobacteria; order Pseudomonadales; family Azotimanducaceae; genus UBA4421. The sequence continues at coordinate 11,345 of JAOJBS010000009.1, forward strand.
CTCGGTGCACCTCTTCATCAGACACAAATGCGCCATGCACCCTTTGCGGTAACGCCGTACCGGGGGGTAAATAGAGCATGTCGCCGTGACCTAACAGTTGTTCCGCGCCGCCTTGATCCAAAATAGTTCTAGAGTCGATTCTTGATGAAACCTGAAAGGCTATGCGAGTTGGAATATTGGCCTTAATGAGTCCGGTAATGACATCCACCGAGGGTCGCTGGGTAGCTAGAATTAGGTGTATACCAGCGGCCCGCGCTTTCTGTGCAATCCGCGCAATCAATTGCTCAACTTTTTTACCCACCACCATCATCATGTCAGCGAACTCGTCAATCACCACTACGATAGTGGGCAGCGCGACTAAATCTGGCGCCTCTTCATCTTCCATTTTCCATAGCGGGTCTTTAATCGGTTCGCCTCTGGCAATAGCCTCGTTCACCTGCTTATTAAAACCGGCCAGATTACGTACGCCTTGGGCGGCCATTAATTTATAGCGGCGCTCCATCTCAGCAACACACCAATTCAGCGCGTGTGCGGCCTCTTTCATATCTGTCACAACGGGCGTAAGCAAATGCGGAATGCCTTCGTAAATGGACAGTTCCAACATCTTTGGGTCGACCATAATCAGGCGTACCTGCTCAGGAGTCGCCTTCATCAGAATACTCAACAGCATGGCGTTGACACCAACCGACTTACCAGAACCGGTAGTACCCGCAACCAACAGATGGGGCATTTTGGCGATATCAGCAACAATGGTCGCGCCGGAAATATCTTTACCCAAGGCCAGAGTGAGGGTGGACGCGGCGTCCTGAAAAACCGATGAATGAATGACCTCTTTGAGCTGCACCATCTCACGGTGCTCATTGGGGATTTCGATACCCACCACAGACTTGCCGGGAATGACCTCGACGATACGTACACTGATGACTGCCATTGAGCGGGCCAAATCTTTCGCCAGCGCGCTTATTTTTTGTACCTTAACGCCTGCCGCAGGCTGCACTTCAAAGCGCGTAACCACCGGCCCTGGCAAAACTGAAACAACGGATGCTTGAACGCCAAAGTCCGCTAACTTTAACTCTAACTGTTTAGACATCGCCTCTAAAGCATCGGGGGAGAAACCTAACTTGGTGTCCTCGCGCTTTTCATCAAGCAGGTCGACATCTGGCAGTTCAGAGGTGCTATTGGAGTCAAAGAGGCGCTTTTGTTGCAGTTTAGACGGCGGCTTTTCGGTCTTTGCTCCGGCCAAAATTTGCACTGATGAAGGCGCCGTGGCGTTACTGCTTGCCCGCTGATCGTTGTCTAACGATACCTTGCGCTGTTGAATGAGCGCCTTAGTCTCATCAGCCTCTTGCTTTACAGTTTTAGCGACCGCACGACGCGCTTGGTAACGATCATAACGGACATCATAAAAGTCTCTTGAAGCGCCTGCGACCTTGGTCAACGCGCGACCAATAAGTTCCGCCACATCTAACCAAGAAAAACCTACTGCAGCCTGCAAACCAATAATGACGCCAGCCACGCAAAGTACGGTCATACCCACCCAGCCAAATACCTGCTCGCCTTGTTGAGCGAGGTGAAAACCGAAGACCCCGCCGGAACCTGAGGGTAGCTGGGAGGCGAGTGGCGCGTGCACGTCTAACAAAATACACGCACAGAGCATTAATCCCACCCAGCCAATGGTACGCACCACCAGTAATAACGGTGGGCTCGGGGCGCGGCCACTGAGTAATAAATGCAAGCCGATGTAAACCAGTGCTAGGGGCAATAGGTACGCCATCCAACCAAATAAGAACAAGACGATGTCTGCAAAGAAAGCCCCGCTAGAACCTACAAGATTACTGACTTCCTGATTATTGCCGGTGTAATTAAAGGACGGATCGTTCGGCGAATAAGAGGCGATAGCCAACAGTAAAAACAAGGCCGATGTGCCGATGAGCACAAGGGTCATCTCGCGGAAGGGAACAGAACGATTGGGCGTTGAAGGTGACAAAGGTTGGCTCCGTTGAATCTAGCGCAAGTGTACGCATTAGCAGATGTAGGCACAAACGCCCTTGGTCGACAAATTAGCCCGGTCAATCAAGCCGACGAATAAGGTGCGCATATGAGGTGGTATTGATGACCTTGGAATTGGCTGGCGTTTGCCTTTAGGCGGCGTGTTGTTTGGTAAAACACAAGACCTTCAGCGCCACTCGCCGTACAATCAACGCTCAATTATTTGATGTGAAGATGATGCGAGTAGATAAAGCCAAAATTACCGACGAAGTCTGGGACGATGACCGAGTTAAGAGTTTTCTCGACAAAGGCCCACTGGGTGACGAACCCGCCGACTACAGTAAACTTTTACACGCTTACCGCAGTATGCGACCAGAGGATTTTGGCCGTTTTCTGAAGGTTTATAGCGCCGCAGGTGGGCAATTAGACGCCGTAGATAAAGAAGGCCGCACTCTAGCCCAGGTCATACAACATCACAGTAAAGCTCAGCCCTTTCTGGCGCTTTTACCAACCCCGTAGCCGCAAACTTGCCCGATCTGCCTTTCCTACCGCCCTCGCCGATCTGGTTTCCACCCGGTGAGGAGGCCTTGGACGAGCCGGATGGGTTATTGGCTGCTGGTGGCGAATTGTCAGCACAATGGCTGATTGAAGCTTACTGCCGGGGCATTTTCCCTTGGTTTGATGATGATTCAGGCCCCGTCTATTGGTGGTGCCCGAGCGAGCGAGGCGTCATACAACCGGGCCAAATGAAAGTCAGCCGTAGCCTGAGGAAAACGCTACGCAGCGACAAATTCCACATAACTGCGGATGAAAATTTTGCCTCTGTCATTAGTGCTTGCGCTGCAACGCGGGCGAACACGGTTGGCACTTGGATCACGCCAGCTATGATGACGGCCTATGAAGAGCTGCACCTAGCGGGTTTAGCCCACAGCATTGAGGTTTGGCAAGACGAGACACTAGTGGGCGGCCTTTACGGCTTGTCACTTGGCAATATGTTCTTTGGCGAGTCTATGTTTACTCAAGCTGATGGCGCATCTAAAGCCGCTTTTTTTAAACTCAATGAACTTCTACAAAGCTGGGATTTTGCGTTGATTGACTGTCAAATGATGAACCCGCACTTAGCAAGCCTTGGGGTTGTTCCGATGCCGCGAACAGAATTCTTAGCGCTGCTCGCCCAGAACAATCTCAGTGACACCAGATTGGGTAACTGGCAGCTGCCCACCTAGGCACATACTTTATGAGTGAAATGGACAATTCAGAGGAGGAGCGCGTTGAGTTTTTTTTGACGCCCCCACACCCCTGTTCGTATTTAGATCGAGCTGACGCACAGACACTGTTCGTTGACCCACGGCGGATTATCTCCAGTGATTTGTATCAAACACTGTCAGCCAGTGGTTTTCGACGCAGCGGTGGGCATCTATATCGGCCACATTGCGCGTCTTGCTCGGCTTGTGTACCCACCCGGGTGCCCGCTAAGAGTTTTGCGCCCAGTCGCAGCCAGCGGCGGATCATCAAACGCAATAAAGACCTAAGAGTGGAGGTTGAAGAGGCAAAATTCAGCAAACGCCACTACAACTTATACGAGCGCTACATTAACCAAAGGCACGCAGACGGCGATATGTATCCGGCAACAGAGGATCAATTTCGCTCATTTTTACTCAGTGAATGGTGCGCAAGCATATTTGTCTCTATCTATGAGGGTGAACGCCTGCTCAGCGTTGCAGTGACAGACCAACTGGCCCACGGCCTTTCTGCTATCTACACATTCTTTGAACCTTCCGAGACCCGGCGCAGCCTCGGCGTGCTGAGCGTGATAAAGCAGATTGAGCTTTGCCAGCAGCGAGATTTACCCTTCCTTTACCTTGGCTATTGGATCAAAGAATCCGTAAAGATGAATTACAAGACCAACTACCGGCCAACGCAGCTGTTTGTTAACGATAGATGGGTAGGCTTGAGCTAGCAGGTTATTGGCTTTTGCGCGCAGAAAGCGCATAGAAGGAAATTAGCCGCTTCTATTTACCTCTCCATTACGGCACAATGCGCGCCCAAACATTACGACATAGGGCCGCATGGCTAAAGAAGAACAAATTGAAATGGACGGTACCGTGGTAGATACACTGCCCAATACCATGTTCAGAGTTGAGCTGGAGAACGGTCACTTGGTCACCGCTCACATTTCCGGCAAGATGAGAAAAAACTACATCAGAATTCTCACCGGGGACAAAGTAAAAGTGGAGCTCACGCCCTACGATTTGAGCAAAGGCCGCATTACTTTCCGCATGTAGCAAAAAAGCCTAACCTATAAAGCGTTAGGCCGTTTCTTGCTGATGTCCTGACTAGTACGCTAAGCTTCTGCAGCAGAAAGCACCTTTACAGACAATTCGCCATCTTCCACGCCAACGGTGACCACCCCGCCTTGCGTCAGATCACCAAAGAGTAAATCTTCGGCCAACTGCCGCTTAATCTTTTCTTGGATCAGGCGCTGCATGGGTCTGGCACCCATCTTTTCGTCATAACCCTCTCGAGCCAGCCAATCTCTGGCCGCTTCATCCACCTCTAGCGTAACCCGCTTCTCATCTAACTGCGCCTGCAGCTCGGTTAAGAATTTGTCCACAACGGTTTTCACCACTTGGATATTTAGAGGGCTGAACTGCACAATGGCGTCTAAGCGATTACGGAATTCTGGCGTAAACATACGCTTGATCACTTCCATACCGTCGGTTGAGTTGTCCTGTTCTGAGAATCCAATAGACGATCGATTCATTTCCTGGGCACCCGCATTGGTGGTCATGATCAAAACCACATTGCGAAAATCTGCTTTACGCCCGTTGTTGTCGGTCAATGTACCATGATCCATTACTTGCAGAAGCAAGTTAAATACCTCGGGGTGGGCCTTCTCGATTTCATCCAACAAAACCACACAGTGAGGGTGCTTTGTGACCGCTTCCGTCAACAAACCCCCTTGATCAAACCCAACATATCCTGGCGGTGCGCCAATGAGTCTTGAAACAGTATGTCGCTCCATGTACTCGGACATGTCATAACGCAGCAATTCAACACCCATTGCATGGGCCAACTGCTTGGAAACTTCGGTTTTACCTACACCGGTTGGACCCGCAAACAAGAATGACCCAATGGGCTTATCGCCGCTCTTAAGGCCCGCACGGGATAACTTAATGGCTGTAGCCAATTGTTCAATTGCCTCGTCCTGACCAAACACAGCCATCTTAAGATTACCGTCTAGGTCACGCAGCGAAGCTTTGTCCGATGAGGTCACTTGAGATGATGGAATGCGCGCAATCTTTGCCACCACCTGTTCAACATCAGACGCGCCAATACTCTTCTTTCTACGACTGGGCGAAAGCAATTGTTGCGCCGCTCCAGCTTCGTCTACCACGTCAATGGCTTTGTCCGGCATAAAACGGTCATTAATGTACTTGGCCGCCAACTCTGAGGCGGTGCGCAGTGCTTTGTCTGTGTAGCGAATTTTGTAGTGCTCTTCAAAGCGCGACTTAAGTCCTTTGAGGATGCGATAGGTATCGTCTACATCTGGCTCTGGCACATCTATTTTTTGGAACCTGCGCGACAACGCCCGGTCTTTGTCGAAAATACCGCGATATTCTTGGTAAGTGGTGGATCCCATGCAGCGCATTTGCCCAGAGGTCAAAAGTGGTTTAAGCAAATTGGACGCGTCCATCACGCCACCAGAAGCCGCGCCAGCACCGATAATGGTATGAATCTCGTCGATAAAGAGAATGGAATGTTCTGTGCTCTTGAGTTCGGCGAGCACAGCTTTGAAACGCTTCTCGAAATCGCCGCGATACTTTGTACCAGCGACCAAAGCGCCAAGGTCTAATGAGTAGATTACGCTCTCGCTGACTACTTCAGGCACCTTGCCGTCGACAATGCGCTTTGCCAAACCTTCGGCAATGGCAGTTTTACCTACGCCAGATTCGCCCACCAACAGCGGGTTGTTTTTACGTCTGCGGCAAAGGATCTGAATAACACGCTCTAGCTCTTCATCGCGACCAATCAGTGGGTCTACCCTGCCAGCCTTAGCCTCTTCATTCAGATTGGTGGCATAGGACGCTAGTGCAGAAGGCTTCTCTTCAGCGCCGTCGCCTTCAGCGGCTTGTGCACCGGCCTCTAAGTCGCCCTCATCCTCTTCAGGCACCTTGCTAATGCCATGAGAAATATAATTCACTACATCAATGCGCGTAATACCTTGTGCCTTGAGCATGTAAACCGCCTGGCTCTCTTGCTCACTATATATCGCCACCAAAACATTCGCCCCGGTTACCTCTTTACGGCCAGACGACTGCACATGAAACAATGCACGGGAAACAACACGCTGAAATCCAAGGGTAGTTTGCGGTCCATGTTCCTCGTCTTCTAGCGATAAAACTGGCGTGGTGTCTTCAATATAGGTCTCAAGCTCTTGCTTCAACACGGCTACATCTGCGCCCACGTTACGCAACACTTCTATGGCGCCATCATTCTGCGTAAGCGCTAAAAGTAGGTGCTCAACAGTGACAAACTCCTGTCGCTTGGCATTGGCTTGTTGCGCTACTGCATTCAGCGATTGTTCTAATTCTTTACTTAACATTTATATTCACTACTTTTGGTTCGATTAGTCTGTCATCTCAATACTAGACATCAACGGGTGGCCATTCTCTTGAGCATACAAATTGACCTGCTCAGATTTCGTTTCCGCAATGTCTCTGGGGTAAATGCCGACAACTGCTTTGCCTTCACTGTGCACCACCAACATAATTTGTGTCGCCTTTTCTCGCGGCATGGAGAAAAAGTTCTCCAAGATATGCACAACAAATTCCATGGGCGTGTAATCGTCGTTGAGCAACATCACCTTATACATGGGCGGCCGCTTCAATTCAGGTTTTGCCTCAGCCGTTGCAAGCCCTATGTCTCGATCACCTGCAACGCCGTCATCGTCGTCAGCGCTTCCTAGCCAGGAATTATGGTGCACTAACTCTATCTCGCTCTCATCAATCATTCGCTCATCCATTGCTAAAACTACCTACGCCTTCTCAGACAATCACCCTGATCCAATGATGCCCTATTTTACAAAGATGCGGTAAACCACAAACTTCTTTTATGGATCCAAGTTTGTCGGTTGCCGCGCAAATGTTTTCGCCAGCGAGAATCTTGAATCAATCGTTGTCGACGTTTTGTGACAGTGCTGGGCTAGAACATCCACGCCTGTGTAGATAAATGGGGTCATAAAGACATTTTTCTACCCACTTCATAACTTGACTCTTGACAAATTTTTGCGGACAGTCGGCCTCGGAGTGGAGGAAAATATGGCTAGTGGAACTGTAAAATGGTTTAACAATGCTAAGGGGTACGGATTTATTTTGCCCGATGACGGGGGAATAGATCTTTTTGCTCACTATTCTGCAATTGCAATGGAAGGCTATAAGTCTTTACGTGCCGGAGAGCCGGTTGAATTCGAAATAGAAGAAGGCGATAAGGGGCTACACGCGATTAACATCGTTAGTACCAGTCCAGTGCCAGCTGTAGGTTCGGAAAGCAATGATGTAGCAGAATTGGTTGAGGAACCTGGGAATTCTGCTGATACAGAGAGTTAACTAGAGTATTAGAAAAGCGACTTACTGCGCTTACCTTTTAGATTAGATGATCTCACAAAAGCACATAAGTCAGGGTTCTGGCTTGTGTGCTTTCGCTCGTCTAGTGTTTAACTCTAATCAGTGCGCCCCCTGCCGCCCACACCTCCCAGGCAACCTTCCTCTTTTAGCAGAAGGTCACAGAGAGGTTAAAGGAAGACTAAAGGAAGTTTAAAAAAGGAAGCTCTCAGCTCAAAAGCCAACCTTGCCTGCGCTAAACCGCTGTAATTGCGGCGTTCAGCGTTGCCGAAGGACGCATGGCTTTGTCCACTTTATCCGGGTCCGGAGAATAATAACCGCCTACATCGACGGGTTCGCCTTGAGCCGCAAGCAACTCTTCGTTAATCGCATCTTCATTGTCGCTCAAGGCTTTGGCAAGCACAGCAAACCTGTCCGCAAGGGCACTGTCTACGCTCTGTCGACTCATTGCCTCTGCCCAATACTTCGCCAAGTAAAAGTGGCTACCGCGATTATCCAACTCATTCACTTTTCGCGACGGCGATTTATTGCTTTCAAGGAACTCGCCGATGGCGTCGTTGAGCGTATCGGCAAGCAGTTTCGCGGCGCTGTTATTAAAGGTCTGCGCAAGGTGTTCAAAGGAAGCACCTAGGGCCAAAAATTCGCCCAAACTGTCCCAGCGTAAGTGTCCTTCCTTTTCAAATTGCTGGACGTGCTTTGGCGCAGAACCACCCGCACCTGTTTCAAAAAGACCACCGCCTTCAATCAACGGCACAATGGAGAGCATCTTCGCACTGGTGCCCAACTCTAAAATTGGAAAAAGGTCAGTCAAATAGTCGCGCAAAACGTTACCGGTAACAGAGATCGTATCTCGCCCTTCACGCATCACTGCGAGTGTATGCCTCGTCGCCGCTGCAGGTTCCATAATCTTAATGTCTAAACCGGCTGTATCGTGCTGTGGTAGATATTGACTGATTTTTGCGATCAACTGTTGGTCATGGGCACGGTTTTCATCAAGCCAAAAAATCACCTGAGCGCCGGTAGCCTTACCGCGGTTTACCGCAAGCTTAATCCAATCCTGTACTGGCGCATCTTTTACTCTGCAAAGACGCCAGATATCACCCTCTTCAACATTGTGGCTGTGCAGTATCTCTCCAGCGCTGTTTAAAGTGCGCATCAGACCGTTGCCTGGTGCTTCAAATGTAGTGTTATGCGAGCCATATTCTTCGGCTTTTTGCGCCATCAATCCGACATTGGACGTAGAGCCCATTGTGGTGGGGTCAAATGCGCCGTTAGCCCGGCAATCATTGATGGTTTCAGCATAAACCCGGGCATAACAGCGATCTGGGATAACCGCCTTCATGTCACGCAGTTCGCCATCTGGTGCCCACATCTTGCCTGATTCTCGGATAGCCGCTGGCATGGACGCATCTACGATAATGTCGCTGGGCACGTGAAGGTTGGATATACCTCTGTCTGAATCCACCATCGCCATATCAGGGCCAGATGCAAAACAAGCGTCTAGGTCAGCTTTTACAGCTGCTTGTTGGTCAGCGGGCAAGGATTTAATTTTCTCGTAGGCATCGCCAATACCATTGTTAGCATCTACGCCCAGCTGATCAAACAAAGCCCCATGCTTGGCAAACGCGTCTTTATAAAAGGCTTTAACAGCATGGCCAAAAATAATCGGATCTGAGACCTTCATCATGGTCGCTTTCAAGTGCAACGAGAATAATACGCCGTCTTCGGTTCCAGCAATTTGCTCTGCATAAAAATCACACAGCGCTTTCTTGCTCATGAATGCTGCATCTACTATTTCACCCTGGCTTACGGCCAAGTCGCTTACCAAAACAGTTGTGTTGCCTGACGCTGATACAAACTCAATCTTCAATACGTCGTCTTGCTGCATGTTGGTAGACAATTCACTGTCATAAAAGTCGCCAGCAGACATGTGCGCTACATGGGACTTTGATGAGGTTGACCAAACGCCCATGGAATGTGGGTGCTTCTTGGCGTAGTCCTTTACCGCAGGCGCCGCTCGACGATCGGAATTACCCTCGCGCAGCACCGGATTTACCGCGCTGCCTTTAACAGTGTCATAACGCGCTTGAATTTCTCGTTCGGCGTCATTTGCAGGCTCTTCCGGGTAGTCTGGTAGATTGTAACCTTTGCCTTGTAACTCTTTTACCGCCTCATGAATTTGCGGATTTGAGGCACTGATATTGGGTAATTTTATGATGTTTGCAGCTGGGTCGCCGGTGAGTAGACCTAACTCAGCGAGGTCGTCTGAGATTCTTTGTTCGGGGCTCAGCATTTCTGGGAATGTGGCTATTATTCGCCCTGCTAGGGAAATGTCTCGCGTCTCAACTTGAATGCCCGCGGCATCTGAGAATGCTTTGATTATGGGTAATAGCGAGTAGGTGGCTAGGCGTGGGGCTTCATCGGTTTCTGTATAAATAATTTTTTGTTCGTCGCTCATCAAATTCCCCTGCTTGTCTTATCTTTTTGTCTTGTGTTCGCTAGCGCGCCACTAAATCTCGGCGAGCGCTCCTGCTACAGAGCAAACTGGCCCTGTATTCGATCTTTTATTGATCTTAATTTTAACTGCCATCGAAATTAGCCGCTTATTGACTACAATCGACTCGAACTGAATTCGAGCTAAGTTCGAACTAAATGCCCCCTGCATGCATCTTTTGTTGGTTACAACAATCAACAACTGCGCCTAGCTAGTCGTTGCCCTACTAGTAGTGCGTATGAGATCGGCGATTGATTCTTTGAAGAGATAAAAGAGTAGCGCCACACATTGACCCTTACCCACTCACTAAGCTTCCCAATGGTGACCGGACAATATAAACCTCAAGCCGAATATGTGCAACTTAGGCACGGTTTTTGAACACAATCGGCGCATATTGAAGTTGGCTATTTGCTCTGGTTCAGACCTTATAAGTTGCGGGTACTAATAGCATCACTACTTAGGGCATTACGTATGACATTACTTAGGAGACTACTTATTCCAGAGCTTGGCCCGGACCTTGTCAGCGTCGGTTGATTCCACCCAGCCTCGACCTAAATCTGACTGTTCATGCTTCCAAAATACTGCCTCGGTCTTAAGACAATCCATAACGTATTGCGCGCCAGCAAACGCAGCGTCCCGGTGAGCAGATGCCACCATGACCAAAACAATTTGTTCACTGGGCGCCATAGTGCCTACCCGGTGCACCACATGAATGGCTATCAACGGCCAGCGTGCTTCTGCTTGATCGAGAATTTTCTGAATACTTTTTTCAGTCATTCCCGGGTAGTGCTCAAGGGTTAGGGTTTGCACATCGCCACCGTCGCCAGCAACCATATTGTGATCGCGCACTAACCCAACAAAACTGGCGATAGCGCCTACTTCACTGCCATATTGATGACGCATTGCGGTGTAAATTTCATCCACACTAAAGTCATGTTGCTGAATGTGTATTTGCTGACCCAACTCAGCCCCCTGTCACTGGAGGTAAAAACGCAACTTCATCGCCGTCTGCAAAGACCAGCACGGCTTCTCGCCAGTTACCTTCAACAAGATCTTGGTTCACCGCCATGCGAATATTTGGCGACAACAAATGTTCGAAACCCGCATCGGACAAATGCACCTCTAGCCCATTTAGCAGTGTTTCAAGATTCGCCGCACAGAGGCGTAATTCCGCCGTGCCCACCTGCTCGCGCAGAGAGGCAAAAAACTTAACGTCTAAATTTACTTGGGATTCCACTACTGAGTTCTGGCTCATCTATTGAGCCTCACTCACTGACCCGGGCCGCGACCAATCGCCGCTCTTACCGCCCTGCTTCTCCAGCAAACAGATAGGGCCTATTACCATGGCTTTATCGATGGCTTTGCACATGTCGTAAACCGTCAGCGATGCCACGCTGACCGCCGTTAAGGCCTCCATTTCAACACCGGTTTTGCCACTGACCCTACATTCAGCAATGACTTCTAGTTCAGTGTCGCTCAACTCGGTAAATTCCACCCTGACTTTTGACAGTGCCAGCGGATGACACAGAGGGATCAGGTCTGAACAGCGCTTAGCGCCCTGGATACCGGCAATTCTGGCCACCGCCAGCACTTCGCCCTTCTTCAGCTGGTTGTCGCGAATGGCCTTCAATGTCGATGCGGCCATCTTGATAATGCCGCTGGCCTTGGCCACACGTTGGGTGATTTGTTTATCACCCACATCCACCATGTTGGCTTCACCGGCTGAATTGATATGACTTAGGGACATGACACAATACCTCTCTTGAGCGCGCATTATGCAGCCTAGGGCCGCCTAGGTCAGGCGTTAAAGCAAAATTTTCATTACCAACCCTCATCTGCACGTCCAAACAGCAGGCAAATATCAATTAGCCGCAGAGAAAACCTGACCCTACAGCTTGCCTGAGGTAATATGCCCCCCCTCGAAAGTCATCATCTGGCGAGACAAATGTCCCCAAACCAAAATGATCAAATCGCTGAACAAAAGGCAGCGCCAAATAAGCGCGTCATACTTGGCATGTCCGGCGGTGTAGATTCTTCAGTAGCCGCCCACCTCCTCATGCAACAAGGCTATGAGGTCGAAGGCCTGTTCATGAAGAACTGGGAAGAGGATGATGGCAGCGAATACTGCACAGCAATCACTGATCTTGAAGATGCCCAAGCGGTTTGCGAAAAGCTTGGCCTAAAACTGCATACGGCAAACTTTTCCGCCGAGTACTGGGACAACGTATTTGAGCACTTTCTGAGTGAATACAAGCGCTGGCGCACACCCAATCCTGACATTTTGTGTAACCGCGAAATCAAGTTCCAACAGTTTGTCGACTATGCCACCAGCCTCGGCGCCGACTACATTGCCACCGGACATTACGTGCGCCGCTCTGGCGGGCTAGATACCCAGCAACCGTTCAGAATTCTCAAAGGTGTGGATAGCAACAAAGACCAAACCTATTTCCTCCAAGCCGTGCCAGAACAGCAGCTGGAAAAATGCCTGTTTCCTCTTGGTGACTTAGAAAAAATCAAGGTGAGAGAAATTGCCTCCGATCTTGGTCTGGCTAATGACAAGAAAAAAGACAGCACCGGCATTTGTTTTATTGGTGAGCGCAGGTTTGCTGACTTTCTTGCCACCTATATCGAAGATATTCCGGGGCCGATTAAGGACAAGCAAGGCAGATCCATAGGCGAACACCGCGGTCTGCATTACTACACATTAGGTCAACGTCAGGGCATCAACATTGGCGGCGTGGCTGGACGCAAGGAACGCCCCTGGTATGTTTGCGCAAAGCAGCCTCAAACAAACACCCTGGTTATCAGTCAGGAGCAAAACGATATACTCGGCAATTGGCTGCACGCCGATGATGCCAACTGGCTTGTAGAGGCCAAGTTTCCGCTTCAATGTCAGGCGCGCATACGTTACCGGCAAGCGGATCAAGCCTGCACCGTAAGCCAAGCTGCCAACGGTCAACTATTGGTTAAATTTGAACACCCCCAAAGGGCCATTGCGCCCGGGCAGCATGTTGCGTTTTACGACGATGAACAAATGATTGGCGGCGCGGTGATAGAACACGCCGGCACGCACTGAGCCAAAATAACAAGATTCAACTCACAAATTTCTTAACGAGCTAAAACCTATGAGCCAACTTGATTCAATCTTCGCCATCACTGCCATCGACGGACGCTACCGCAGCAAGGTGGAGAACCTGGCGCACATAACCAGCGAATTTGGTTTGATTAAGTACCGGACAGAAGTTGAATGCCAATGGTTGTTGTTTCTCAGTGACTGCGAAGAGATACCAGAAATACCCAGCCTCGATAAAGAGGACCGCGCCTTTGTTGCGGCCATAGCCGCAAACTTTGACGCTGTTGGTGCAACTCGAATCAAAGAAATTGAAGCCACCACAAACCACGACGTGAAAGCTGTGGAGTACTACCTAAAAGAGCAATTTGCTCTGCGCCCTAACCTGCAGGCCATCAACGAATGGGTACACTTTGGTTGCACATCTGAGGACATTAACAACACTGCTTACGGCTTAATGGTGAAGGCCGGTGTTGAAGATGTACTGCTCGTGCACATGGATCAACTGATAAAGGTCATTGATGACCTCGCGCAGCAATACGCAGAGCTGCCTATGTTGTCTCGCACCCACGGGCAAACCGCCTCGCCCACTACCTTAGGCAAGGAAATGAAAAACGTTGCCGCGCGCCTGTACAGACAGCGCCAGCAGCTAGCGGCGGTAGAAATATTGGCCAAATTCAACGGCGCTGTGGGCAATTTTAACGCCCACCTGAGCGCCTACCCAGACCTGCCTTGGGCAGACCTATCCGCGCAATTTATTCAGCGCCTTGGGCTGGTCAACAATCCGTGGACTACGCAAATTGAGCCCCACGATTACCTAGCTGAAATTTTTCACTGCATCATGCGCTTCAACCAGATTGTGTTGGATTTCGACCGAGATATTTGGAGCTACATATCTATAAATTACTTCAAACAGCGCAAAGTTGAAGGCGAAACCGGCTCTTCTACCATGCCGCACAAAATCAACCCAATCGACTTTGAAAACTCAGAAGGCAACATTGGTTTGGCCAATGCCTTACTAGACCATATGGCCAGCAAGCTGCCTGTATCACGCTGGCAAAGAGACCTGTCGGACTCTACCGTGCTGCGCAACATTGGCTCTGCTTTTGCACATTGTGGTATCGCCTACCAAGCCACGCTTAAAGGGCTATCACGACTGGACGTTAACCCAGCGGCCATCGCTGCAGATTTAGACGACAGCTGGGAGGTTTTAGCCGAGCCCGTGCAAACAGTTATGCGCAAATACGGCATGAACGAACCCTACGAACAACTGAAAGCTGTCACCCGCGGACGCAGCTTAAACGCAGAGTTATTCTTGGAAATACTCGAAGAGTTAAAACTTCCTGAAGCCGCCCAAACGGAACTGCGCGACCTCCGGCCAGAAACCTATATTGGCATTGCCAGCGAGTTAGCAAAACGCGACTTTGAATAAGCCGTGCAAAAAGGAGTTCTGGGCAAACAATGAGAGTTAGCCCAGAATTGGCCCAATAGAAGCTGAAATAGAATTTTTAGATACTTGTTAAACAACAGATGGCGAAACAGCCACGGGCGAAGCAGCCAACTTTTTTGTAGCGCAAGCACAGTCAACTGCGCTGCAGTAATTAATACTGATGGACCAATAAATGAATCATTTACACCGTAAACCACTTCCCGGCACCCAACTAGACTACTACGATACTGAAGCTGCCGTGAATGCAATTAAACCGGGTGCTTATGCAACCCTGCCCTACACCTCTCGCGTACTGGCAGAAAACTTGGTGCGCCGATGCGACCCGGAACTGCTCACCGCCTCACTAGAGCAAATTGTTTTTCGTAAGCAGGATTTAGATTTCCCCTGGTTTCCAGCCCGAGTGGTTTGTCATGACATTCTCGGTCAAACAGCCTTAGTCGACTTGGCGGGCTTAAGAGACGCCATCGCGGCCAAGGGTGGTGATCCGTCTAAAGTGAACCCGGTAGTGCCTACACAATTGATTGTCGACCACTCCTTAGCCGTTGAACATGCCGGCTTTGAAAGCGACGCCTTTGACAAGAACAGATCTATTGAAGATCGCCGCAACGATGACCGTTTCCACTTCATCAATTGGACAGCTACCGCCTTTGAAAACGTAGATGTTATTCCACCTGGCAACGGCATCATGCACCAGATCAACCTAGAGCGAATGTCTCCCGTAGTTCACGCCAAAGACGGCGTCGCCTTCCCTGACACGTTAGTCGGCACTGACAGTCATACACCTCACGTGGATGCCCTTGGTGTTATCGCTATTGGTGTTGGTGGCCTTGAAGCTGAAAGCGTTATGCTGGGCCGCGCCTCATACATGCGCCTACCAGATATCATTGGTGTAGAACTCACGGGCAGAAGGCAGCCGGGTATTACCGCAACTGATATTGTCCTGGCGATTACAGAATTTTTGCGCGAGCAAAAAGTGGTTTCGTCCTACCTAGAATTTTTTGGCGAAGGTGCTAACGAATTAACATTAGGCGACCGCGCAACCATTTCAAATATGACGCCAGAATTTGGCGCGACTGCTGCAATGTTTTATATCGACAAGCAAACCATCGAATATTTGCAGTTAACCGGCCGTGATCCAGAGCAAGTTAAACTGGTAGAGAATTATGCCAAAGCCACAGGTCTGTGGGCTGACAGTTTAACTACAGCAGAATATGAGCGCACACTGAGCTTTGACCTATCCAGTGTCGGCCGCAACATTGCAGGGCCATCTAACCCACACAGAAGAGTAGCCACCTCTGATTTAGCCGCGCAGGGCATTTCAGGCGTAGTGGAAAACGTAGAGGGCGAAATGCCAGATGGCGCAGTTATTATTGCTGCTATCACCAGTTGTACAAACACCAGCAACCCACGCAATGTTATTGCAGCAGCGCTACTGGCACGCAACGCCAACGCACTCGGTTTGACCAGAAAACCATGGGTAAAGAGTTCCTTAGCGCCGGGATCAAAAGCCGTGCAACTCTACTTAGAAGATGCCGACTTATTGAAAGAGTTGGAAGCATTGGGTTTTGGCATTGTTGGCTTCGCCTGCACCACTTGCAACGGCATGAGCGGCGCATTGGACCCGGTAATACAAAAAGAAATCATCGACCGCGATCTATATTCAACCGCCGTGCTGTCTGGCAACCGCAACTTTGATGGACGCATACACCCCCACGCGAAACAGGCATTTTTAGCCTCGCCGCCATTGGTAGTTGCGTACGCCATTGCGGGAACCATTCGTTTCGACATTGAAAAAGATATTTTAGGCACAGATGCAAACGGCCGCGATATTACGCTCAAAGACATCTGGCCCAGTGACGAAGAGATTGATCAGATTGTTAAAGCCAGCGTAAAACCTGAGCAGTTCAGCAAAGTCTACGACCCGATGTTTGTGTCGCTCAAAGATGTCACCAGTCTCACCGATCCGCTGTACGACTGGCGGCCTGAAAGCACCTATATCAGACGCCCACCTTATTGGGAAGGTGCACTGGCCGGCGAGCGCTCGCTCGCAGGTATGCGCCCACTTGCAGTGCTGGGCGATAACATAACCACGGACCACCTATCGCCCTCCAACGCCATCATGTTAGACAGCGCTGCTGGCGAATATTTAGACAAGATGGGGCTGCCTGAAGAAGACTTTAACTCTTACGCGACCCACCGTGGCGACCATCTTACGGCTCAACGAGCAACATTCGCTAACCCAAAACTGGTTAACGAAATGGTCTTGGAAAATGGCGCTGCCAAGCAAGGGTCACTCGCGCGGATAGAGCCAGAAGGCAAAGTCAGCCGCATGTGGGAGGCCATAGAAGTCTACATGGAAAGAAAGCAGCCACTTATTATTGTTGCCGGCGCTGACTACGGCCAAGGCTCGTCCAGAGACTGGGCCGCTAAAGGCGTTCGCTTGGCCGGCGTTGAGGCCATTTTAGCCGAAGGCTTTGAGCGTATTCACCGCACCAACCTTGTGGGTATGGGCGTGTTACCACTGGAATTCAAAAACGGCGAGAACCGCAAAACCTTTGCTATTGATGGCACGGAAACATTTGACGTTATTGGCGAACCTACGCCAAGAGCCACGCTCAAAGTCGTTATTAAGCGCGCCTCAGGCGAGTCCATAGAAGTAGAGGCGACTTGTCGCCTAGACACTGCGGAAGAGGTTTCTATTTATGAGGCTGGCGGCGTATTACAGCGCTTTGCTCAAGACTTCTTAGAGTCGAGCAGCACTGCGGCTCATTAATCGCGCACTTTTCATAGCGCATTGCAAAAAGCGCTTTTTAGGATTGAGTAAAATGTCACATGCACCGCAAATCAAAATCCCCGCTACTTATATGCGCGGGGGCACTAGTAAAGGCGTCTTCTTTAACCTGGCAGAACTGCCAGAATCTGCCCAAGTTGCAGGCCCTGCACGCGATAACATTATTCTGCGCGTCATTGGCAGTCCAGACCCTTACGGCAAACAAACAGATGGAATGGGCGGCGCCACTTCGAGCACGAGCAAGTCTGTGATACTGGCAAAGAGCAATATTGCTGATCACGATGTAGATTATCTCTTTGGCCAGGTTGCCATAGACAAAGCATTTGTCGACTGGAGTGGTAACTGCGGCAATTTGTCTGCAGCTGTGGGGGCATTTGCCATTGCCAATAACTTGGTAGAGGCCTCTAGAGTGCCGGATAACGGCATCGCCATAGTCCGGATTTGGCAAGTTAACATAAGCAAAACCATTATTGCCCACGTCCCCATGCTCAATGGGGAAGTATGTGAAACCGGCGACTTTGAGTTGGACGGCGTAACCTTTCCTGCCGCTGAGGTGCAACTAGATTTTCTCGAGCCAGCAGACGATGACGGCGGCTCTATGTTCCCTACCGGCAACTTGGTAGACGACCTAAAGGTTCCGGGTGTAGGCACACTCAAAGCCACTATGATTAACGCGGGCATACCCACTATCTTTTTAAATGCTGAAGAAATTGGCTATACCGGCTGCGAGCTACAAGACGACATCAATAACGATGAAAAAGCCTTAGCGCAGTTTGAAAAAATTCGCGCTCACGGTGCGTTACGCATGGGATTGATCAGTGATTTAGCTGAAGCTCAAGATCGACAACATACACCCAAAGTGGCTTTTGTGGCCAAGCCCGCGGCTTATACTTCGTCCAGCGGTAAGAACATTACGGCGGCGGATATAGATCTGCAGGTGCGCGCTCTGTCTATGGGCAAACTACATCACGCCATGATGGGTACGGCTGCTGTGGCCATTGGTACTGCAGCGGCAATACCCGGCACATTGGTCAACTTAGCAGCAGGCGGCGGCGATTTAGAGGCGGTTAAATTTGGGCATCCATCAGGCACGCTGAAAGTGGGTGCTGCGGCCCAGTTGGTGGAGCAAGAATGGACTGTGAGCAAAGCCAGCATGAGCCGAAGTGCTCGAGTGCTGATGGAAGGATGGGTAAAAATTCCCGGAGATTCTTTTTAGCCGCGGTACATGTCTTTCAGCAAAACCGAAACTAAACAAAAAACCAAAACCAGAACCAAAAAAAAGAGGCTATAGAAAATACTATAGCCGCTTCTTTCCAAATCTAACTTTATCGCCTAGCTCAGACGCACCAACCATGCGCCTAAGGCTCCGCTCGCTCACTTAGCGCTGTGCGATTGGCGTCAAAACCCTTGGCTCTGGCCCGATATAGTCGGCGCTAGGACGAATAATACGATTATTCTCGCGCTGCTCCATTACGTGCGCGGCCCAACCCGATACTCTTGAACACACAAAGATCGGCGTGAACAACTTTGTCGGAATACCCATAAAGTTATAGGTAGAGGCGTGGAAAAAGTCTGCGTTAGCAAACAATTCTTTCTCGTCCCACATAACCTTTTCAACTGCACATGAAACTGGATATAGAACCGTGTCCCCTACTTCGGTTGCGAGTTTTTCAGCCCACTTCTTGATAATGACATTACGCGGATCCGAGGTCCGATAGATCGCATGGCCAAAGCCCATGATCTTATCCTTGCGTTCCAACATGCCCAAAATACCAGCGGTGGCTTCTTCAGCAGTAGAAAACTTTTCAATCAATTCCATAGCCGCTTCATTAGCGCCGCCATGCAGTGGTCCACGCAGGGAGCCTATGGCACCTGTGACACAAGAATGCATATCAGACAATGTAGAGGCACAAACTCGGGCGGTAAAAGTAGACGCATTAAACTCATGCTCTGCATAAAGGATTAAGGAAATGTCCATTATCCGTTCGTGCAATTCACTGGGCTTCTCACCTGTAAGGGTCTGCAAGAAATGCCCGGCTAGAGATTTTGCATCAGTATCAGTCTCAATACGCACCCCTTCATGACTGAAGCGATACCAATAGTTAATGATGCCTGGCAAAGCGCCTAACAAACGATCTGCCGCTCTTTGTTGGTTTTCAAAACCGTCTTCTGGCTCTAAGTTGCCCAGCATTGAACAACCGGTGCGCAGCACGTCCATTGGATGCGCAGAGGCTGGAATACGTTCCAAAACCTCTAGTAACGCCTGAGGCAATACTCTGTTGCCCTTGAGCACAGCGCGATAGCCGTCTAACTGCGCTTGGTTAGGCAATTCGCCATGAAACATGAGGTAGGCGACCTCTTCAAAAGTCGCATTGTCAGCAAGATCAGAAATATCATAGCCGCGATAAGTAAGCCCCGTGCCACTTAGCCCAACGGTGCATAGCTCTGTGGTGCCTGCGCTCTGACCGCGCAAACCTGCGCCACCTAGTACTTTCTCTACCATTTTACTCTCCTCAACAATCAAATTGTGCGAGCCCGAGCAAAGCCGGACCCTCTATTTATCTATAATATTTAGGCCTATATTTAGGGCTGCGTTAAAGCCTCTGTTAGAACCTTTATTAGTAATTAGGCCTGTTCAGCAAACAGTCGGTCTAACTTTTGCTCATACTCGTGGTAACCCAAGAAATCATAAAGCTCCATACGCGTTTGCATGGTGTCCACTACTGATGTTTGCGTGCCTTCAGATCGTATGGCCTGATAAACGGTTAATGCCGCCTTATTCATAGCTCTAAAGGCTGAAAGCGGATAAAGGGCCATGGCAATGTCTACTGCCGCAAGTTCATCAGTGGTATACAGCGGGGTTTCACCGAACTCAGTCAAGTTAGCCAATACTGGAATACCGGCAGCTTCAACGATGGGCGCGTACATGCCAATTTCTGTCATCGCTTCAGCAAAAATTGCGTCAGCACCGGCTTCCGCAAAGGCGCCGGCACGATCCACAACCGCATTCATACCGTCCACTGCCAAAGCATCTGTTCTAGCCATAACGACAAAATCTGGGTCTGTTTTCGCATCCACTGCGGCCTTGATGCGATCGACCATTTCAGCTACTGAGACAATGGATTTATTGGGTCTATGACCACAGCGCTTTTGCGCTACTTGGTCTTCAATATGCACGGCGGCGGCGCCTGCTGCGGTCATATCTTTAATGCTGCGCGCAATATTGAAAGCGCCACCCCAGCCGGTATCAATGTCTACTAGCAACGGTACACTGGTCGCCGCAGTTATACGACGGACATCTTCCAAAACGTCATTTAGGGAGGTCATGCCAAGATCTGGCAAGCCGTAGGAAGCATTAGCGACGCCGCCACCTGACAAATAGATGGCTTTATAGCCAACGCTCTCAGCCATCAACGCAGTATACGCATTAATAGTACCTGGGATTTGTAACGGCTTTTCACTGGCCATGGCGGCGCGAAATTTCTTACCTTGACTCATTCTATTCTTTCTCCAAATTTCCTACCCATCAACATTGGGCGTTGCACAATCGCGCACTTTGGGCGTACGCGAAGCATATTTATTTCTGGATCACTGCTCATCAATACGTGATTAGAAGAGCATTGATCATTTCAAAGCCTGCCCCTAGTCTACATGACTAAACAACCGCTAGCCTACAGCCTCTTCAATCAGCGCCTGCAGCTGGGCATAGTCCTCCGCCAACGGATATTGCGGAAATTGGGCGCGCACATTTTCTGGGGCTTGAAAAAAGATGCCATGATCTGCCTCTTCAAGCATAGACACGTCGTTAAACGAGTCCCCCGCCGCAATGACCTTCAAATCTAAAGATTTAAATGCTTTTACTGAGTGCCGCTTTGGATCGGTCTGACGCAACTTGTAACCCACCACACGGTCATTTTCGACAACCAGCTTGTGGCAGAGCAAGAACGGATCGCCTAATTGCACCATCAACGGCCCGGCAAATTCGTAAAACGTGTCTGAAATAATGGCCACCTGAAAGCGTTCACCCGCCCAATCAAGGAAATCTTTTGCGCCATCCAAAGGCTTAAGTTTGGCAATTTCGGTTTGAATATCGGTAAGGGTAATGCCCTGCTTATGCAAAATATCCAATCGATAATCCATAAGATCTTCGTACACCGGAATGTCCCGAGTGGTCTTGAGTAACTCCGGCAACTGAGTTTCTCGCGCTACCGCCTGCCAAACTTCTGGCACTAAAACGCCTTCTAGATCCAAACACAAAATATCCAAAACATGCCCCACTAATTAATTTGGCGTAAGCATATAGCAAGATGTTCTTTTTTTAATAGCTTTTGCGCTGTTAGCCTGCTCCGGTGGAATGAAGAGTAGCGACAAAAGCTTTACTTCGCCCCTATTCACAGCGACATAGCTGAGGAACTAGCAAAGGAACTAGCAAAGGAACTAGCAGTAATGGCTTCGGAAAATACCCAGACGAAAGACAACAGTCTAATAACAACCACCAGAGCACTTCTGGAAGACGCGCTCACGCGTTTCGAAAAAGGCACCATCGCAGTGTCTTTTAGCGGCGCAGAAGACGTGGTGCTTATAGATCTGATCCACCGCTTAGGTTACAAGGTTGATGTCTTCTCACTAGATACAGGTCGCCTGCACCCTGAGACCTACGAATTTATAGAGAAGATCAGAACCCACTACGCAACACCCATAGAGCTGCTGTCGCCAGATGCCAAAGCATTGGGTGAACTGGTTAAAGAAAAAGGCCTATTCAGTTTCCGCGAGGACGGCCACGGTGAATGCTGCGGCGTCAGAAAAATTCGACCGTTAGAGCAAAAGCTCAGCCACCTGAAAGCTTGGATCACCGGACAGCGCAAAGACCAAAGCGTGACCCGCTCAGACGTGCCTTTAGAGCAAATAGATGCTGCTTTTTCGACCCCAGCGAATGAGTTGACCAAGTTCAACCCGCTGGCCGAGTGGACGTCAGCAGATGTCTGGCAATACATCAGAGTCAATGAAGTGCCTTACAATCCCCTCCACGATAACGGCTTTGTTTCAATCGGCTGCCAGCCCTGCACCAGGGCTATTGGCCCACAAGAACATGAACGAGCTGGACGTTGGTGGTGGGAAGAGGAGACCAAGAAAGAATGCGGTCTGCACAGCCAGAACGTCATTAAAATCATTGCCAATCAATAAATCCGGACAAACAGCGCCCGACACTCACGGGCGCGGGAATAGCGAAGAGCAAAGCCTCGCCCCACCCGCTAGAGCCGTCTAGCAACTAAAAGCCAAGCAAACAGCCTTGAGTCTATAGTTCTGAGTGCAGAGTTCTGAGTGCAGAGTTCTGAGTGCAGAGTTCTGAGTTCTGAGTTCTGAGTTCTGAGTGCAGAGTTTTGAGAGAATAGAATTACATGGACAGGTTGCGTGAACAAAACTGCACATCATTGCGGCTCAGCCCGCTCCCGAAAACGAATACAATTACGCGAATAACAAGAGCAAAAACCAACAACGCTAAATTACATTACGCACTAAATTTTTGCTTGATCAACAACTACCTAATGCCTGCCCACTAAGGAGCACAGCGCCAATAGAGCCTTCACACCGGCAATAAATACCACTCGTCGCCCTACACTTACCTTCTAACAGCCTCCTCCAACGAAAAGTACGAGATTCAACTTCTAATAAAGCTCAGATATCCATGAGCGTAAGCGAAAAATTATAAGCAGATAACTCTAACCACAAATCACCTTCATCATGACCCGCAGATGCAGTGATGGTTAGAACGCCTTTTTAAATACCTATTCTCTAACTAAAGAACCGACAGAAAATGAAAGAGCAAGTCGAGCATCCATTTGGCCGTCTGACATTACAATACTATTTTCAACAGCTTGCTAGATTTGAAAACGAGATCGGCATAGATCCAGACGACAATAAAATATCTCTAAAAGTGCATGGCCCCTCATCTATTTATGGCCCCTCATCTATTGGGCAATTCCACCGCCTCAAACAAACTCTCTCGTTCTGCGGTGGTAAAACATGCCTGTGCCTCGTGCACAAGACGGTCATCCAAATGCGGCGCAAACTCGTTGATTATGTCCAACATATAGCGGCGCAAAAATGTGCCACGACGAAAGCCAATATGGGTAACGCTTGATTCAAACAGGTGGCTAGCGTCTAGCCTAACAAGGTCAGTATCTTGGGCCTCGTCGTAGGCCATTGAAGCAATAATCCCCACCCCTATTCCTAAGCGCACATAAGTCTTTATGACGTCGGTGTCAGTGGCAGTAAACACCACGTTAGGCTTCAATCCTGCCTGACCAAAAGCATCGTCCAGCTTTGAGCGACCGGTAAAACCAAACACGTAAGTAACAATTGGGAACTCAGCCAGATCTTTTAACGTCAGCGGCCCCTTCTTTGCGAGCGGGTGGTCTTTTGGCACGACTACCGACCGATTCCACCGGTAACACGGCATCATGACTAAATCTTTAAACAACTCCATGCCTTCGGTGGCAATGGCAAAATCCGCAGCGCCAGAGGCTGCTAGCTGAGATATCTGCTCGGGCGTTCCCTGGTTCATGTGCAGTGCGACATTTGGATACTTTGCACGAAACTTTTGAATGACGTTTGGTAACGCATAACGCGCTTGGGTATGCGTGGTGGCAATGGTTAACGAGCCATAGTCTTTATTGGAATACTCTTGGGCAATTTCTTTGATGGTGCGCGACTTCGCAAGAATTTCGCCGGCCATCCTTATAATGTGTTGACCCACGTCGGTGATTTCAGACAAATGCTTACCGCTACGGACAAAGATCTCTATGCCCAGCTCGTCTTCCAAAAGCCTAATTTGCTTGCTCACCCCTGGCTGAGAAGTAAAAAGCGCTTGAGCCGTGACCGAGACATTGAGATCGTTTTTGGCGACCTCCCAAACATACCTTAACTGCTGTAGCTTCATATCGGCTCCCTAGGCTAGAGTTCCATGGGTACACGGCCCATATCCTTAGCACTAAAAGTTATAAAAAATAATTTGTTATAACTATTCTAACGTCCTTCTTTAATCAGGTCTCATAAATTTTGCTGCAAGTAGCCTTTTACGTACGGGCACGTAGCGCGCAACGCCGTAACAATTACGGCCCTTTTTAGAGGGAGGGAGCGAGGAAGCGAGAGGAAACGAAGCCTAAAGCTCGCTTATTCGTGGTTAACAATTCCATGAGGCACATGGCCAGTTGGAATGTGATCCGCTGCGCGCTCACAATGAGCGGCGTGATCGTCGAAGAAAATGTCGGCTTCAAATGAACGCAAAAATTCGGTTTTATCCATACCGCCCAAAAAAAGCGATTCGTCCAAGCGGATATCCCACGCACGCAAGGTGCGAATCACACGCTCATGAGCAGGCGCACCTCTAGCTGTAACCAAAGCTGTCCGAATGGGGCTTTCGCCTTCAGGAAACTCATTTTGAAGTTTGTGCAATGCACCCAAAAAAGCCTTGAAGGGCCCGCCACCCAATGCTCTATTCGCTTTGCTGACTTCCGACTCACTGAAGGCCTCTAAACCTTGGGTCTGATAAATCATTTCCGCCTCATCAGAAAACAGTACAGAGTCACCATCGAAGGCCAATTTGAGCGCCTCGTTTTCTGCGCCAGGCTGAGACTTACTGCGGCCCATTAAAGTAGCGGCTGCAACATTTTGTGTTAGCGCTTGGCGTACATCTTCGGCATTAGAAGACAAAAACAAATCACAGTTAAATGCATTGATGTAGCGGTACGGCGATTGACCACTACAAAAAGCCGCTCGCGTAATGTCTAGGTTGTGTGCTCGTATGGAGTTAAAAACACGCAGTCCAGTATCTGCAGAATTACGCGACAAGAGTATTATTTCTACTTTAGGTTTGCTTAGTAGCTTATTGATATTAAGCAACTTTTCGACAAGAAAAAACCCTTCGCCGGGCGTTAGCACTGCATCCTCTTCAGCAATTTGATAGCGCCGGTAGGCCTCTAAGCCTTGGTCTTCATAGATGTCATTGGAGGTGGTTAGGTCGAATAAGACCGTGGAGGAAATGGCAACAGTAAGCGGCTTGTCTGGAGAAATTGGCATAGCCATTATCCTTGGTTGTAGACCTTGCTTAGACACCTTACGTTAAGCCCGCCCCTGAGTGAAAGGCCCCGTTTTGGATCATCTTTTTGTTCTTTTGAGCTTTGTTGTTCTAGTTTTGATCTTCTGATTTTATGATTTTTGGGGCTTGCTCTTTTGCTTTCGTGGGCTATTGCGCTGTGGATAATTTCTAGCGCTGGACTCGCATTCTGCGGGGTGCGAGTCACCTGGTTAAGCATCTAAATCCGGTATGAGTTCGCTTTCTATTTTGTGGATCGCATCTTTAAGCTTGAGCTTCCGGTGCTTCAAGCGCTGAATTCTCATGCTGTCATGGTGTCGGCTTTCGGTAAGGTGCTTGATCGCCACATCAAGGTCACGATGTTCTAACTGCAATCGACCTAGCCACTCTTTAAGTTGCTGTTCGTCTTCATTTTGGTCCATCGGCCCCTACTTCACTGAACTTAATGAAAATTGAACGAAGTTCACAGCAAAGTGAATCAAGTGGCACTTTCCATCATCTCTACACCCTCTCGCTCAAGCGCGCAAACCCGCTTGACCCAATTGTCTACCAGACTGAAGTCGTCTTCAGAAAAGTCGAAGGTTTTGCTTATTTCGCGCAGCAGGCACTCCTCTTCAATTTCAAAAGCGCCGTCTGCGTAACTGAGTTTGCATAGATTGAGCAGCAGGATCATGCGCGAGCGCCGATCCGCGAAAATCTCTTCAATGCCGTCCAACTCAAGGTATTCAAGCTCGGCAACATCATGTAGCTCCATCTCGCGACGGAAATCGTCGAGCATACCCTCTTCATTGGGATCTAAGATGCCATCAGACACAACCACATTATGCGCTAGGCGCAAGGCTGCATGTCGTTGTTGCTCGGATAGCGAAGAAAGCCACATAGTCTTATACCGTTTGTATGAAACTAAAAATCATAATCAGGACAGATAACCAACCTAGGCCTATAAACGCCTTCATAATAATATTTTGATCAAAAAAGTCTTCTATCAAATGCCACATATTGCGTAGTCTCAACTTGAAAAATTTAGTAAATCGTCAAAGCCGTACTGACCTCGACGGAGCCGCCATTTTAGCTTTACTTCGTGTCAGTTTATACCTTCCAGCACAAAAACATTGCAATAAACCCCTAGAAATCAACATCTAACCCCAGTTCGTCTATCTTTTGATCGGTAAGCTTTCAAATCATTACCTTTACCCTGCTTGCTAGAGCCATCTCGTCAATGTCATGGCCCTAATTACGCGCGGTTAACGCCACCCAAGCACTCAAAAACTCTGCGACTTGAGTTAAGCTTCTATTATGCAAAGTACATTCGTCCACATCAGCCCTACGCTCCTCACCATACTGGAACAACACATCGTTGTTACGCCAAACGAGCGCTTGGCGCGCGAATATCGCAGCGCTTATGACCAAGCTCAGGCGACTAGCGGCGTCAAGGCTTGGCCAACACTAAACTGCATGAGCCTGCGGCAGCTTCTCGTGCGGGACTTTACCCAGCAACAAGATCTTGGCGACAATGGTAAAAAGATCGTCTCTCCGGCCAATCTACTGCTGCGCTTTCAGACAGCCGCGCCAGAAGGTGCCGAACACCTGACACCCATTGCTTTGCAAGCCTGGGAATTGGTGCGCCGTTACAACATCGACCTAACTCACCTATCAATGAATTCTGGTCGCTCCAAGCTGTTCACTGATTGGGCGCTTGCCGTAAACAAACACATCAAGACAGATGAGGCAGTCGAAGCCGATATCGCGCAACTGCTGGCGCAACAAAAGACCTCACTGAGCAAGCCTGTGCTGCTTATTGCCTTTGAGCACCTCACTCCCGCAGAAACGGTGTTCCTTGAAAACCTGAACGCCAATACCGGGGTGCAGTGCTTAGCCAGCGAAGATCACATTGTGCCGTTTACATCATTTACACCAGGGGCGCTTTTGTCTGCCCCGCCGCCGGAGCCAGCGCCACTCATAGGCTTCAATAGTTTTACTGAAGAGTTGGCGGCGGCTGCCCGCTGGAGTAAGCGCGTCCAAAACGAAGTACCCGATAGTCGCATTGGCGTAGTTATTCCTAGCTTAGTCCAAGATTACGCCATGGTTCAGCGACAATTCGCGGTCACCCTAAATCCACTCTCAGGCAGCGCAATTCCTAAGTTTGATATGTCCGGCGGCACTGGCTTGTCGTCCCAGCCGGTATGGCTTCATGCAAGCACGTTACTTGACTGGTGTGATCAATCAGCCGACCCCAATACCATTGCTAAACTAGCAGATTCACCATTTTTAGAGCTGCCATGGTGCAAGACATTGAACGCTAACTGGCCTAATTTTCTGCGCAGAAATATTGCACCACAAGATCTAAAGCGCCTAGATTCTGCCCAAGAGGCATCTCGCCTTATCGCATTACTAGAGCAATTACCCAAGCGAGCAAATATCCGCACGTGGATTTCCCACATCAGAGAATTGCTCAAGAGCGCAAACTGGCCGCGGCTGAGCAACATTAATTCGATCCAGTACCAAGCAGCCCACAGCATATTTACCCAACTCGATAACTTGGCAAACCTGCAAAATCAAAAGCAAGTGTCATTCCGCCAAGCACTAGACTTCATAACGTTCAATCTGGAGCAAAAACCTTTCGCGCCACAACGCCAAGCCTCTCCAATTCAAGTGTTGGGTTTATTAGAAACCACCGGACTGAGTTTTTCCCACTTATGGATATGCGGCATGAGCGCATCCAACTTCCCCAGCACCTCTCAATTAAATCCATTTATCCCTCGGTCAGTGGCGGAAGAATTTGGCCTGCCTCGATGCAACCAAGATGAAGAGTTAGCCTTTGCACAACGCACACTGGGCCACTGGCGAAACTGCGGCGCTGAGTTACATTTCAGCTACACTCAAATGGAAAACGATTCTCCACAGCTACCCAGCAAACTTGTATTAGACGCAATTACCGATGACGGCAGCACACAGCCAACCAGCGCAACAGAACCAGAAACCGGCACAAAACAGTCAGCGGACTATTCATTGCGTCACCCTCTGATGATAAGACAAGGTGCAAACTTGGAATTAGTCGAAGACGCTCTCGGCACTGGGCTGACCCAGCCACATATAAAGGGCGGCACGGGCATCCTAAAAAACCAAGCAAACTGCCCTTTCAAAGCTTACGCCACTTCAAGACTTGGACTAAAACAACCTCGTGATGCCAAAGATTTCCTGGACGCACTTGATAGAGGTAACGCACTACATAAAGTTTTAGAAAACTTGATGCGTATCTATGCTGACAGTGACGCGATAAAACAAATCAGTACGGCAGAAATTGAAAAACAATGTCGCTTAGTACTTAAAACACACCGCGGCCTACCTAAATCATTTATTGAGAATGAGGTATGGCGCATTACTGACCTTGTGCAGCAATGGCTTGCCTTAGAAACCCAGCGGCGGCCATTTAAAGTCTCTGGTATCGAGCAAAACTTCGAACTTGATCTCGCAGGCTCAACCTTCTCGTTAAAAATTGATCGGGTAGACCAGATCGATGACCACGAAGTCATCATTGATTACAAAAGCAATTCAAATACTGTAGTTGGCGCGTTAGCGGAACCTATTTCAGACCCACAGCTACCCGCTTACGCATTGCTTTCTGGCAAAGTGGCTGGCGTTTATTTTGCCTCCATCAAAGATCAAAAAGTCAATGTAGATGGCATTGCCGACCTGTCCGGCAACTTGGTGGCATCTAGCACCAAGGGCTTCAGCATCAAAAACCCTGACGGCAAGAACCTAAACAGTGCGGATGGCCCCAACCCCCAGGTGAGTTGGCAAGAAAAAGTGACCCACTGGAAACTTGAGCTCACTGAATTAGCCCAAGATATTGCAATGGGAAAAGCCGATGTAGCGCCCAGTAAAGGCGCTTGCGAATACTGCCACTTAACCAGCTTGTGCAGAATCAATGGCCAATAGAATAACACCTCCAGATCAGGACCAACGAGATTTAGCACTACACGTTGGCGGCTCATACATTGTCCAAGCGCCGGCGGGTTCCGGTAAAACAACTTTGTTAGTGGAACGCTACTTAAACTTGCTGATGATCGTTCAGCGACCAGAGGAAATCCTCGCCATCACTTTCACTAAGGCCGCCGCCGCTGAAATGAAGGCGAGAATTCTTGCGACTTTGAACGAAAATTCAGAGCTGGCTAAAAGAGTCTCTCGCCGCGACGTAGAAATGGGTTGGAAAATCCGTTACAACCCAAACCGTTTAAAAATTCAAACTATAGACAGTTTCGCTAAAGAGTTAGCAACGCAAATCCCGGGGTTACACAGCGTAAGCAGCATGGACATTGCCAAAGACGCCAAACCACTTTACGAGGCTGCGGCGCAAGCGTTGCTCGGCCAACTCTACTCCGATAACCCCGCCAAAAAGTACATCGCAGATTTTCTGGCCATGTTAGACAACAACGCCAGCACAGCCCAACGATTGCTGGTTGCCATGCTAACCAAACGCGACCAATGGTTGGACCTAACATCGCACCTTAGCAGTCAAGTAAGCGAGAACTTTGACCAAATAGCCAACTATGTAAATGCCGCCCTTGAAGAGTTGCACAACGACATTCTGGCACCACTGTATGACTCAATCACGGAAAATGATGAGGCCATGTTGGTTACCGTTGCTGACCATACAGGCCTAGAACCGGAATGGCCGGCGATACTGCCTTTGCTGCTGACGAAAGAATTCAAACTTAGAAGCCGACTGACCAAAAGAGAACACGAAGCGTTCTTAGACAAAGAATTTAAGGCATTGTTCGCGCAATGGATAGCGGATCTAGACGCGAGAGGTTTGCAGCCCGTGCTGGCCAATTATCAACAACTGCCCTCTTTTGAAATCTCCGCAATAGACCAAGAGCGTATTCTAGTCGTTAGTATTTGCCTTTCATTAGCGGCAATAGAACTGGAAAAAATATTTCAACGGCAACGCATCATCGACTTCAACGGCATACTCATGCGCGCAGTCACTGGCCTGCGTGATGACGATGAGCCAACAGATTTGGCCTTGCATTGGGATTATCGAATTAAGCACATGCTCATTGATGAATTCCAAGACACATCGCGCAGCCAGTATCATTTTTTCAGTTTACTCACTGAGGGCTGGCAAGCCGATGACGGCAACACATTTTTCGCCGTGGGTGACCCGATGCAGTCTATCTACAGATTCCGCGACGCTGATGTTTCTATATTTGACCAATGCCGAGAGCACGGCATCGGCAGCATCGCCCTCACCCCACTGAACCTGACCGCTAATTTTCGCTCGTGTAAAACCCTAGTCCAATGGAACAATGAACTTTTCAATGACTTACTGCCAGCAGAAGGCACCAGTAGACTTGGCGCTGTAAAATTTTCTGCCGCCACACCAATACAAGATGACGAGGCGGCAACTCAGCTTGTATGCAAATATTTCAATGAAGAACGCTGGGAAATACAGGCTATCGTCGGGCAGATAGAAAAACTCATTGCACAGGACAAAAGCACCAGCATCGGCATTTTGTGCAGGGCTAGAAACCATTTACCTGGCCTTCTAGAAGCGCTGCAAGCCGCTGATATTGAAACCCAAGGTACAGACATTGACCCACTTGCCAATGAACCCATCATCGAAGATTTAATGTCACTACACCGCGTACTGTTACAGCCCAGTGATCGGTTATCTTGGTTCAGCCTGCTCCGCAGCCCGATGATTGGTAGCTTATTGCAAACCCTAGAAACACTTGCAACAGCAGACGACATCAGCGCAGCCATTGATCAATACGATGACACTCAAACAGAAATCCGACGCCTAAAAGACGCGCTAAACTGGGCAAGACCAAAACTTTACGAATACCCGCTATGCGAGGTTTTAGAAGGCTGCTGGATTAGATTAGGTGGTATAGATGCCTACGCGGAAGAGCATATTATCCACGCAATGCGCTGGTTTGAGCTAATAGAAAACGAAGGCCTTAATGGCTACGACTGCAACCAAGTCAGCATTGCGGTGAACCAACTTTATGCGCAACCTGCGCAGGCCGCCCAAGTACAAATCATGACCGTACACAAATCCAAAGGCCTTGAATTTG
Source organism: Pseudomonadales bacterium (assembly GCA_028228615.1). Taxonomy (GTDB): domain Bacteria; phylum Pseudomonadota; class Gammaproteobacteria; order Pseudomonadales; family Azotimanducaceae; genus UBA4421. Next base: position 42,938 of record JAOJBS010000009.1, read on the forward strand.
ATCATGTGTTTTTACCTTTTTTAAGCAAACAAATTTCATCCGACAGTCCATCATTGATGCTTTGGCAGCAGGGTTCAGAAGGGTTATTGGTCGGCGTCAATGGCGATTCGATACACAGTTGGCTTAAACACGAAGAAAAAATCAGGTCTGAAAATGAGAGAAAACGACTGCTTTACGTTGCCTGCACCCGAGCCAAAACTGGTCTTTTTGTCAGTTTTAGTGTTGCAGAAAGTAAATCAGCCATTGGACTAGCAAAACACATTGAAGACTATGCAGTAGCCTATACAGAAGACTATGCAGAAGCCGGGGCAAGTTCACCTGCGTCCTCTTCGCTAAGAGAAAATCCTACAGATGTAGATACCCTAGAATCGCAGATCCCACCCACCAAACGGTTGGTGCACCTTCCACGAGAGTTTAAGGTTGATTTTGCGACGACTGGCCTAGATACCGGGGCAGCAATTCAATCTAATGGTGATGATGAGATTTTAAGTGCAGAGGAAAACCCAGCTTCCAACCCCTTCGAGTTAGCGCTGGGTAACCTCATACACAAAGCCCTCGCGTGGTTGGGCGACACCCATGCAATTAATCAAGGGCATACATCTGCTCTGGAAATGGTGCAAAAACGATTACCCTCTTGGGCCGAGCAATCTGACTGCGATGTCAGTCACTGGCCTGAACTTGAGGCACAAGCATCCCTTCACCTACAAACAACCCTTGTCAGTGAAACTGGTCAATGGGTGCTCTCGCCTCACAGCAATGCTTTCTGCGAATGGCCGTTAACTGGCGTGATTGGGAACTCTGTAAGAAACTTCATCTTAGATCGGTGCTTCGTAGCTGACGAGGTCATCTGGATCATCGACTATAAATCCGCCACACCGAGCGCAGAGGAAAACCTAGAGTCGTTCATAACAGCTGAAGGCCAACGCTACTACAGCCAACTGGCCGACTATAAAACCGTAGTCACTGCCCTTTACAACAATGATCTACCCGTGCGAACCGCCCTGTACTTTACTGGCTTGGGCCTGCTCCAAGAATTGTAAGCATTTTCAGCGCGCGCCACTGGATTGCAATTCCGATACAAAGCTTTACCATCCGCGGCCTTGAGTTTTTTAGTTTAGGCCAACCCAAGGGGCTGATTCTTCGAGAATTTTTGCGCCAGCGCTCATAAATTTGAACCTCAAACGATTAAGGCGACAACGCCATCAGAAGAAGGAATTTTACGTGCAACTTGAAAATCTGAACATTGAAGACCAAGAGGTTTTAATTACACCGGAGCAGTTGAAAGCAACGCTTCCGGTAACCGAAGGAATACGTGATACGGTAAATCAATATCGAGAAACGGTAGCGAATATTGTCGACCGTAAAGACAAACGGCTTCTGGTCGTAGTGGGCCCCTGCTCAATTCACGACACCCAAGCTGCGCTAGATTATGCAAAACGCCTAAAAGCCCTTTCTTTAGAGCTTTCTGACGAGATTTTTATCGTTATGCGCGCTTACTTTGAAAAGCCGCGCAGCACAGTTGGCTGGAAAGGTCTGATTAACGACCCTCACCTAGACGACAGTTTTAAGGTCGCTGAAGGTCTCAACATTGCGCGCAAATTGTTGCTCGATTTAACAGAAATTGGATTACCTCTGGCCACCGAGGCCTTGGACCCAATTACCCCCCAGTATATGCAGGACCTCATTTCTTGGTCCGCCATTGGCGCAAGAACAACAGAATCACAAACGCACAGAGAAATGGCTTCTGGTTTGAGCTGCGCAGTTGGCTTTAAAAACGGCACTGATGGCTCGTTAGATGTGGCCGTCAACGCCCTACAGTCCGTGGCAAGCCCACACCGATTTTTGGGCATCAGCCCAAGCGGTCAAGTCAGTGTGATTCATACAAAAGGCAACCCTCACGGCCATGTCGTGCTCAGAGGCGGCAGCGATGGCCCCAACTACTCTCCAGAACACATTAAGCAATGTGAGGCTGCGTTAGAAAAAATTGGCCAACCCGCCTCTATAATGGTGGATTGCTCTCATGCCAATTCCAACAAAGACCACCGCCAGCAAGCAACGGTACTTCAGTCTGTAGCGGATCAAATTGCAGCTGGCAATGACTCCATCACCGGTGTAATGATTGAGAGTAATATTGGACCCGGCAACCAAAGCATTAAAAACCCAGACGGTTTGGCTTATGGCGTTTCAATTACTGATGCATGTATCGATTGGGATGACACCAAGGCACTGCTGACTCAGCTCAGCCAGCGGCTCAAGGGACGTTAACCTTGAGCAAGCAGCGCTCCCAAAAAGGTAAAAAGTAAAAAAGAAGAAGAAAAGAAGCTAAGAAGAAAAAGGGAGCAAGCTGCGCAGCAGGAAGCAGCAGGAAAAAGAAAGAAAGGTCGCGCCGAAGTAATCGACGCATCGTGCCTAACCCAAACGGATATTAGGAATAGTAGGCGTTTTCGGTAACCGTATGATCTGTGTGATCAATGACCCCGGTCAATTCTGGCACTTGCTCCAGCAACGTAGTTTCCACACTGCTCTTTAACGTGATATCAACTGCCGAGCAACCTTGGCACCCACCACCAAACTGCAACACCGCCTTAGTCTCAGGCGTTACCTCAACCAATGACACGTTGCCCCCATGGGCTGCCAGCCCTGGATTAATTTCATTGTATAAAACGTAATTAATGCGGTCTTCTATGGGCGCATCCGGACCAACCTTAGGCACTCGCGCGTTGGGCGCTTTGATCGTCAACTGTCCGCCCATTTGATCCTCTTGATAATCAACCTGAGCATCTTCCAAGTAAGCCTCGCTGCGTCCCTCAAACCATGCCCTGAATCCCGCGTATTCCACCGCGATGTCACCGTCTTGCTCTTCCCCGGGACGACAATAAGCAATGCAGGTTTCCGCTTGCGGCGTACCTGGCTGGGCTACAAAAATTCTTATGCTGACATCGTCGTCGTCCTGCTTGGATAACAACCCTTGAAGATACGTCTGGGCACTGGCGGATATTTCGATCATAGATACTCTTTATGGACCCGTTTTTTTCTAATTCGTTTTTCTAATTCGTTCTAATTTGTTTGTCTAGGCAGCTAACAACCTAACCTGCGCTATCTAAACCTGCATTGTTCCCAAGTATGTTTGGGTGCTCGATAGTGGCAAGTGTACAGGCACAAACCATTAACAGGGAATAACAATCGTAACAATGGAGCCCGTTGTGAAAATTACAATGAACCAGTTTCAACTCAACCAAGGAACCCTTCAATTGTACTGGTGGTCTACCTAGGCTACGGTCTCGCTTTAAATTTTGGTATCGCCATGAAAGCCCAACCCAAGCAAGCCAGTATTCCAGAGCAATCTACCGAAGCGCGTTTAAGAGAGGTCATGAGCAAGCGCATTGTTATCCTTGACGGCGCTTATGGCAGCGCCTTTCAAGGCTATGAACTTGAGGAAGAGGAATTTCGCGGAGAAAGGTTTAGCGCGCACACCATGTCATTGAAGGGTAACCATGACATTCTCAATCTAACCCGCCAGTACGTTGTAGAAGAGGTGCACCGAGGCTACCTGGAGGCTGGTTGCGACATTATCTGTACCAACACTTTTAACGCCACAAGTATTGCTCAGGCAGACTTTGGCACTGAAGATATTTGTAGGGAAATGAACAGAGAATCGGCAAAAATCGCCCGAGCGGTTGCCGATGAATTTTCAACGGCTGAGAAACCAAGGTTTGTCGCCGGCAGCGTGGGGCCAACCAACAGAACAGCCAGCCTTTCACCTGACGTAAACCGGCCCGAATTTCGTAATGTAGATTTCGACGAATTGGTAATCGCATACACCGAGGCGTTAGAAGGTCTCGTCGAAGGCGGCGTAGATATCTTCCTCATCGAAACAGTCTTCGACACATTAAATGCAAAAGCGGCTATTTACGCGGCAAATCTAGTTAACCGGCAACTGCGCAACCCCTGCCCGCTGATGATCTCTGGCACCATTACCGATGCCAGCGGCAGAACCTTATCAGGCCAGACCTGCGAGGCATTTATTTACTCGGTGGAACACGCTCAGCCGATTTCCATTGGGCTAAATTGCGCCCTTGGCGCGGAGCAACTGCGTCCCCACGTTAATGAACTGGCGAACCTGTGTAACAGTGCCGTTAGCGTTCACCCCAATGCTGGGTTGCCGGATGCCTTTGGCGAATACAATCAAAGTGCAGAGCAAATGGCAGAAATTATTCGCAGCTTTGCAGAAGCGGGTTGGTTGAACGTTGTCGGTGGCTGCTGCGGTACCACGCCAAGCCACATTAAGGCCATTGCCCAGGTGGTTGAAGGTATGGCCCCGCGCCCGCTTATTGAGCGAAAAGTAGCGCGGACCGATACCAAAGGCTTAAAACTCTCAGGCTTGGAGCCACTCAAACTCAATAGTGAGAGCTTATTTATCAATGTAGGTGAACGCACCAATGTCACCGGCTCGGCCAAATTTGCGCGGCTCATTCGCGAGTCCAAATACGAAGAGGCCCTCCAGGTGGCCCGCCAGCAGGTAGAAAGCGGCGCTCAGGTCATTGATATCAATATGGACGAAGGCATGCTTGATGGCGCTGAAGCCATGGTGCATTTCCTCAATTTAATCGCCACTGAACCTGACATTTCCAAAGTGCCCATCATGATCGACTCGAGTAAATGGGAAATCATCGAAGCGGGTCTTAAATGTGTTCAGGGCAAGGCCATTGTTAACTCAATCAGCCTGAAGGAAGGCCACGAGGCATTCGTCAGCGCCGCGCAAAAATGTCAGGACTATGGCGCCGCTATGGTGGTCATGGCATTCGACGAGGACGGCCAAGCTGACTCACTAGAAAGAAAAATAGCCATCTGCCAGCGCAGCTACAAAGTACTCACTGAGGAGGTGGGCGTTGTACCGTCAGATATTATTTTTGACCCTAATATTTTTGCCATCGGCACCGGCATCGAAGAACACAGCAACTATGCCGTGGACTTTATTGAATCCGTAAAGTGGATTAAGGAAAACCTGCCTGGCGCCAGCACATCTGGCGGCTTAAGCAATGTGTCCTTCGCCTTTCGCGGTAATAACTTAGTTCGCGAAGCAATACACACGGTCTTTCTTTATCACGCCGTTCAAGCTGGCATGACTATGGGTATTGTTAACGCGGGTCAACTTGGCATTTACGCCGACTTGTCTGACGAATTACGCGAAGCCGCTGAAGACTTGGTCCTCAACAGAAGAGAAGACGCTACAGAAAGGCTGCTCACCATTGCCCAATCGATGACTGATGAAGGCGGTAATGAAGCCAAAGAACAAAAAGAGGCCGAGTGGCGACAACTACCCGTTACCGAGCGCCTGAGCTATGCGCTGATTAAAGGCAATAACGAGTTTATTGTTGAGGATACAGAGGCAGCAAGACTAGAAGCCACGCACCCGTTAGAGGTTATTGAAGGCCCCTTGATGGACGGCATGGGTGTGGTTGGAGATTTATTCGGCAGCGGCAAAATGTTTTTGCCTCAGGTGGTTAAAAGTGCGCGGGTGATGAAGCAAGCCGTAGGCCACCTAGTGCCCTTCATTGAAGAGGAAAAGCTGAAAAATCCCAGCCGGGAAAGTGCCGCAAAAGGCAAAATCATCATGGCTACGGTAAAAGGCGACGTACACGACATAGGCAAAAATATTGTCGGTGTGGTGCTGCAATGTAACAACTACGAGGTCATCGATTTAGGCGTTATGGTGTCTAAAGAAACCATTATCCAAACGGCAATCGATACGGGCGCCAACATGATTGGTTTATCCGGTTTAATCACCCCGTCATTGGACGAGATGGTCAATGTTGCAACCGAGATGCAACGCCTAGGCTTAGACATACCGCTGTTGATCGGAGGCGCCACCACCAGTAAGGCCCACACCGCGGCAAAGATCGCCCCGTGCTATGAAAATCGCGCCACGGTTTATGTATCCGACGCCTCCAGAGCTGTGGGTGTTGCCAGTAAGCTATTGGCTGGCGAAGACAGCTACAAGGCCTACGCAGAAGAAATTGATCAAGAATACGCGTTGATCAAGATACGGGTGGAAGCACGGCGTGAAAAGCGTGCGTTTTTAGGCTTAGCGGATGCTAGAGCCAATGCATGGTCTAGCGACGAACAAAATTACCAGCCCGCCAAACCCAACCAATTGGGCGTATTCGACTACAAACCAGCACTGGCAGAACTTGTGCCTTACATCGATTGGACACCATTCTTTATGACTTGGTCTTTGGCCGGGCGCTACCCAGCGATTTTAACAGATGAAGTAGTCGGCGAAGCGGCCACACAACTCTTTGCTGACGCCCAAGAACGGCTACAGTGGTTGATTGACGATGGCCGTTTGGAAGCGGCTGGGGTGTACGGCATATGGCCGGCAAACCGTCTAGGTGATGACGACATAGAACTGTTCACCGATGAGGACCGCAGCCAACGTCTTGCCGCCCTGCACCACTTACGTCAACAGGCGCCAAAGCCAGATGACCTAAGCCCCAATCAGTGCCTGTCAGACTATGTGGCAAAGCCTGGTAGCGCAGACTATCTGGGCGGATTCGCCGTGACCACGGGGATCAATATCGACGCCATTCTCGCTGAATTTCCGGATGACGACTATGCACAGATAATGATCAAATCTTTGGCTGACAGACTTGCAGAGGCCTTTGCTGAACGACTACATGCCCATGTGCGACAACAGGCATGGGGCTACAGCCCCGATGAAGAATTTGATGCAGAACGCTTTATTAAGGAGCGGTATCAAGGGATCCGACCTGCACCAGGCTACCCTGCTTGCCCGGAACACAGCGAAAAAGCCACTCTGTTCCAATTACTTGATGCCACTAACCGAACAGGCATTGAGCTGACTGAGAGCTATGCAATGTCTCCTGCGGCAGCCGTAAGCGGATTCTATTTTGCCCACCCAGAAGCCAAATACTTTGGTATCGGGAAAATTGATGAAGACCAGTTAGCAGATTACGCTGTAAGAAAAGAATTGGACATTGATGCGGCGAGAACGCTGTTAAGTCCGACGATGTCTGACTAACGCCTACATAAATCCGAGGAAAAGCAAAAAACGAAAGGAAAGGAAAGAAAAAAAAGAAAAGAGAAAAGAGAAAAGAGAAAAGAAAGCCTTGAACGAAGACTTTCTTGAAGGCGCACGCTCCAAATCAGATAGGGCCCAGAAGGTGATACGAAAGGAGCGCAAATGGCTTATCCGCCATGCACCCCCTTTCCTTTCGTCCCGAAGTTAACTTCTAACGAGCGCTTTATAGATCGACAGTAAAACCTGAGATATAAACCGCAGCAAATAACACCGCTGCAGTAAACATAACCAAAATAGCTTTCACATCGGCAGCATCATCTTTGGCCTGTTGGTCTTGGTTTGACTGGTGCTCTTCGCTCATTCTCTCTCTTCCACTGGTTTATTTTTGGCCCCCAACTTCTAGTCAGCTCTCGCGTGCTCTACAAGCGCTAAAATGGGCATTTCTAAGGCCGCAAGTATAGACCGCCACGCAGGCATGACAAGTGCCTAGCGCTAATTTCGTAGCCACACTGTCTTTTTGATTATTTATATATTCGACCTTGGAATAAGGCCACGCCCGCAATTGGTTGCCCTGTATAAATGGTACTGCTACTGTCCTCCGCTTAACTCAGTCAGGGGACTTGGGTGACGCGAAGTAGGAAACCCATAAAACATGTATCAATACACCGAATTTGACCGCTCGTTTATTGAAGAACGAGTCAATCACTACCGAGAACAAACCACACGTTACCTTAACGGCCAGCTTTCAGAAGACGAATTTCTGCAACTAAGACTGCGCAACGGCCTGTACCTGCAACGACTGGCACCAATGCTCAGAGTAGCCATTCCTTACGGCACCCTATCTAGCCAACAGCTTTTTGCCCTAGGCAAGGTCGCAAGAGAATACGACCGTGGTTATGGGCACCTAAGCACCCGGCAAAATATGCAGTTTAACTGGCCAGAACTTGCTGAAGTGCCAGATATCTTGGCAGACATGGCAAACGTAGATTTACACGCCATACAAACCAGTGGCAGCTGTATACGTAACGTCACGACAGACCATTTTGCGGGCGCAGCGGCGGACGAAACAATAGACCCACGCCCCTACTGCGAAATCATTCGCCAATGGTCCACAAACCACCCAGAATTTGAATGGCTACCGCGCAAGTTCAAAATTGCCGTAACTGGCGCCGCCGAGGACCGTGCGGCAATTGGTGTACATGACGTTGGCCTAAGGGTTTATCGCGATGATAAGGGCGACGTTCAATTTGATGTTTACGCTGGCGGTGGTTTAGGTCGCACACCAGTGCTTGGCGCCTTAGTACGCTCAGAGCTACCCATCGAACATCTACTGACCTATTTAGAAGCGCTAATGCGGGTGTATAACCGTTACGGTCGCCGCGACAATAAGTACAAAGCGCGAATCAAAATATTGGTTAGAGCTATGGGTGTTGATGGCTTTCGCGCCAAAGTAGACGAAGAATGGGCGCACAGCAAAGGCGGACCGGGCACGCTACCAGAAGCAGAAATATCCAGAGTTGAGGCATTCTTCGCGCCGCCCAGCTATAGCCAGCAGCCAGATGTAGGAGACGCTCTGGCAGAACATAGATTGGCCAATCCCAAGTTTAGTCAGTGGTTGCAGCACAATGTAATGGAACACAAAGCACCAGGCTATGCGGCGGTAACCCTCTCCACTAAAGCCACCGGTGTACCACCCGGCGATGTGAGCGACACGCAAATTGATGCTGTTGCACAGTGGGCTGCTGATTACAGCTTCAGCGAAGTACGCATTAGCCACGAACAAAATTTTGTTCTACCCCATGTACCCAAGCAGCATTTGTTTGAATTGTGGCAAAAGGCCCAGGCACAAAACCTAGCTACAGCGAACGCACGACTAATAACCGATATGATCTGTTGCCCCGGCGGCGACTATTGTTCATTGGCTAACGCCAAGTCCATACCGGTGGCAGAGGCACTACAAGAACGGTTCGATGACTACGATTTTCAATACGATCTAGGCGAGCTAAATCTCAACATTTCTGGCTGCATGAACGCCTGCGGCCACCACCACGTAGGACACATTGGCATTCTTGGTGTTGATAAGAAAGGCAGTGAGTTTTATCAGATTTCCCTGGGCGGACACGCTGGACACTCAGAATTGGCACCGTCTCTTGGGCAAATTGTTGGCCCCTCTATTCCTCGTGCTGAAGTTTGTGATGTTATTGCTAAGATTCTTGAAATCTATGTAGACCTCAGATTAGAAGACGAGAGCTTTCTCGGGTGCTTTAAGCGCGTTGGTATTGCGCCATTTAAGGAGCGTGTTTATGCACCATCTCATTAATAAACAAAACGACGAATGGCAGTTAGTTAGTCAGAAAGACTCTGAGCAACAAAAGATAGAATGGCAGGATGCTGAAAGCTGGCAACCTGGACAAGCGCTGAGACTGCCCGTAGATGCAGAACTAGACCCTCGATGGGGCCAAGCCTCTATCATTGGCATAGACTTTCCAGCACTTACTGACGGACGAGGTCTCTCGCTGGCGGTGTTATTACGCACCAGACTGAACTACAGCGGTGACTTACGCGGACTTGGCGCTGTGCACGAGGACATTTTGCACTTTATGGTACGCTGCGGCTTTTCAAGCTTTGAGCTGCCAGAATCTCGAGACCCAAACGTTGCACTGAACTGTATTGCGCCGCATAAGCAATATTACCAAAGCTCTGTGGTTGACCCTTTGAATCACTTTGATCGAGTGTAAGCTGAGGAAGATGACGCCCTGACTCTAACGCGTAGATACTAACGCGTTGCTTCTAAGGCGTTTATTCTTTGGCTTTGATTCTTTGGCTTTGATTATAGGGCTTTTTATTCCAAGGGGATTCTGAGTCTTTAGTATTTTGCGATCGAGTTACATTAACAGATCTCTGTACGCGACCAGCCTTCGGTATCATTCACGCTGAAACCCTATCCAAAAAGCCGTTTCAAGTGACGTTTAGTACAGTGCCTCGAAAAAACACTTCAACCTAGTCGATACTTGGTAGGCTAGGGTCTGAAACACAGCCGCAATTTCCACGAGATACCCCATGCCTCATTCAGATCTCATTCATTCGTTTTTTATTATTTTTGCTGGCGCAGCGGGCCTGGCTACCGTTGCCCTATTTTCACGCCAACCTATGCTTATTGCATACATACTGCTTGGCTGCTTAATTGGGCCCTTTGGCTTAAGCCTCATTGACCAAAACGACTTACTCACAGAAATTGCCGAAATTGGCATTATCTTTTTGCTCTTTCTCGTAGGTTTAGATTTACAACCAAGCAAACTGAAGAACATGTTGGCCGAGTCCATGCTCACGGCACTGGGCACCAGTATTGCGTTTTTTTTAACGGGCGCATTGGTGATGCTCGCCACAGGCTTTACCTATACTGAGGCCTGGATAGTTGGCTTGGCGATGACTTTTTCTAGCACCATCTTGGGCATAAAGTTACTGCCTACCACCGCCCTGCACCACCGCCACATAGGTGAAATGGTAGTCAGCCTATTGCTGATTCAAGACCTTTTGGCCATCTTGGCCATTTTGCTGCTCACAGGCTTGGGCAATGACCTTGCAGGGATCACTCAGAGCATGGTGGCCATTTTTATTGGATTACCTGCGCTGATCGGCGGCGCCTATTTAATGGTTCGCTTTGTCCTGCTCAGATTAATCAGCAAGTTTGACGCTTTCCACGAATATATTTTTCTCCTCGCCATTGGCTGGTGCTTAAGCCTAGCCAGCATTGCCGAACAAATGGGCTTGTCCTTCGAAATTGGCGGTTTTATCGCAGGTGTCAGTCTTGCTACCAGCCCTATTGCTAAATACATCGCTGAGCACCTCAGACCACTACGTGACTTTTTTCTTATTCTGTTTTTCTTTTCAGTGGGGGCATCGCTAAACGTGGCGCTTCTACAAGATGTTTGGCTTGCGGCAATCATTTTGGCTGGGATTACATTATTGGTGAAACCAAAAGTATTTGAATTTTTGTTGGTGTTACAAAAAGAGGACAAGGGCGCGTCGAAAGAGGTTGGGTTCAGGCTTGGCCAAGCTTCAGAGTTTTCGCTACTGCTGAGCTATATTGCCATTTCAAATGCGCTGATCAGTGGCTCTGCAGCCGTAGTGCTGCAAACTGCCACAATACTCACGCTCATCGGCAGCAGCTACTTAGTGGTGTCTCGATACCCAAGCCCCATCGCGTCCGATCCCGCACTGAGGAGAGATTGAGGACCCAGAACTGAGTCCTCTCGCTCGCTTCAACCAGCACTGCGACAAGGCGCTAGCCCGTTAACGCACCTATCTAAAAGCGTTGGTTAGTTGGCTAAAGGTGTACAACACCTCTTCCAACCATCTGACCCGCTAAGATTCGGTCAATGGCATCGGATACGTCATCCAGCGTCAGCACCTCTTCGAGATCACTTAAATCCATAAGCCATTCATCACCCAATCGATGCCAAATTTCGGCTTTTTCCTCTATGGGCAACTGTACTGAATCTATACCGAGCAAGTTTACGTGACGCAAAATGAAGGGCAATACAGACGCTGAAAACACCGGTGCGGCAACAAGGCCACAGGCGGCTAAGCTACAGCCATAACGCAGGCTCTTCACACCATTGAAAAGAATGTCACCTCCTACGGTGTCCACTACACCGCCCCAGCGCTCAGCCAGCATGGGCTTATCGCTACCGGCATTAGCCTCTTCTCGAGAGAGTATTTCACTGGCCCCAAGGCTGCGCAAAAAGTCGTACTTGTCCTCTTTACCGGTCACAGCGGCAACTTCATAGCCTAATTGCGCCAGTAGCTTAACGGCCACCGAACCTACACCACCCGTTGCTCCAGTAACCAAGACCGGGCCAGAGGCTGGGGTCATGCCAGAACGCTCAAGCTTCTGCACGCATTCAGCAGCAGTGAATCCAGCGGTGCCAATAATCATACTGCTGTGCATAGACAGTCCTTTCGGCATTTTTACCGCCCAAGATGCAGGAATGCGCACGCGCTCGGCGAATCCGCCCGAGGTACCCATACCCAGATCAAAACCTATTGCGATGATTTCGTCACCAACCGCAAAATCCGCGTGATCGGATGCTAGAACCACACCAGCAACATCAATACCCGGCGTATGCGGGAAGTTTCGAGTAACGCCTGGGTTGCCTGTTGCGGACAGGCCATCTTTAAAGTTCAGCGAGGAAAATTTAACCTCAACCAACAATTCTCCTGCCGGTAGATCGTCCACCGACCTAGTGACAACACTACGCTCAAATCCAGCGTCAGTTTTTTCAACTCTAAAAGCTTTAAATTGCATATTTTTCCCCTTACTACTTACGAACAAATTCTAAAACGTGACTGACTCTGTCTAACATGCCATTAAACTTGTCCAGTACTCTATCTATCGGTTTCTTGGTTTCTTCCCATGTGACTTCAAAGACATCTCTTGTCTCACACAGTTCTATCAAGTACTCATCACTGGTGGCCAAACCATCCACCAAATTCAATTCAAGTGCGCGTTTGCCGTACCAAGCCTCGCCTGTTGCCACCGCCTCTATGTCTAGTTCAGGACGATTTTCCGCAACAAACTCTTGGAACAATGCGTGCACATCTTCCAACTCTTCACGGAACTTCTCTCGGCCTTCGTCTGTGTTCTCGCCTAAAAGCGTCAATGTGCGCTTATATTTGCCAGCGGTAAGCACCTCTACATCGACATCATTCTTTTTCAACAGACGGTGCAGGTTAGGAATTTGCGCAACCACGCCAATAGAGCCAATGACTGCAAAAGGCGCAGCCAAAATCTTGTTAGCCACAGCGGCCATTAGGTAACCCCCACTGGCGGCAACTCGGTCGACTATCGCCGTTAGGGGAATGCCCTTGTTGCGGATTCGCATCATCTGGGATGCGGCTAAACCATAGCTGTGGACCATCCCGCCGGGGCTTTCTAGACAAATCACAACTTCATCATTTGCTCCAGCCATAGTCAGCACGGCGCTGATCTCGACACTCAAAAAATCGACACCCGAGGCGGCTGTGTCGCCATCAAAGTGAATGACAAAAGTTCGATCTTTCTGCCCTTCCAATTTTGGGGCTACTTCAGCTACCCCTTGGCCTTCGGTGCCAGTATCTGTATCGCCATGCTCATCAGCAACCGCTGACTTTTTTACGTCAAGCTTTTGCTTAGCTGCGAGCTTGGCTGCTTTGGCCGCCTTTTTTGCCTCAGCTTTTTCACTCTTAGATTCGGACTTATGCTGGCGCTTAGCTTCATCTGCGGTGAGTAAGTGATTTTCCATAGTGAAACGTAATTCGCGCACGCGCTCGTTGAGTTTGCGGATGACTAAGTGGCCCTGATCCCCGTGCTGGCGACCGGAAAATCCCGCCAGCGAGGACGCAATGATCAAAAATGCAACAACTAAGGTCACCACTTGTCCCAAGAACATTAGATATTCAAAAAGAAAGTCCATATAGATTTTGTCTAACTGAAGAAGGTTGGGTACTTTATCTATTGCGCCGACTCAGCGCCAGCACAGCCTTAAATACTTGACCTTTGCAGCAACTTTGCCCACCTTTGCTCTGTGATGAAAGTGAGCAGTATCACTACTTGGCGAGGTCAACTCTCGAGGTAAAAAGACCAGTTAAAATAACGTGGTCAAAACAGCTGTTCAGCATAATAAGAATGGCAGAAATATCATGCGCAGTTTTCTTGAAAATCAGTTTTGCAGCGAAAAATCCGGCGAGCTTGATGCGCGGGTGCGCATGCAGTGGGCTGATGGTCAGATATGCTTCCAAATACAAGACGGCGCTATAAGCTTCGCCGAAGACAGAGACCCTGAGTTAACAATTTATTTCAAAGACAGTGAGGACGCCAAGGGGCTGATTAGCGGAAAGAGAGATCCCGTACATGCTTTTATGCACGGCAACCTCAGAGCAAACGGCCATTTAATCTGGGTTTTTCAGACAATGGCCGCCTTGAGTGGCAAAACGGAAACGACTGCTACTTAGCCAAGTTGATCTATAAATTCTTGGATTAGCCAGCCGGAAATAGCCGTCTTTGGAGGGATTTGTGGCAGCGTATCTTTCCTATACCACTGCGCATCGGCGATCTCGCCAGGCTGACAGACAATGTCTCCACCAACATATTTAGCATGAAACCCCAGCATCAGTGAATTTGGAAAAGGCCAGCTTTGCGAGCCAAAATACTTCAGTTCACCTACTTCTAAGCCCACCTCTTCCATCACCTCACGGTGTACGGTTTGCTCAATAGACTCGCCAGCCTCAACAAACCCAGCCAACGTACTGTACATGCCTTGCGGCCATGCAGCATTTCTCGCTAACAACATTTCATCGCCCTTTGTAATCAGCACGATGATGCTTGGAGACAAACGCGGATAAGCAATAAACCGACAAGTACCACACTGCATTGCTCTATCGGCGCCATGCACCTGCATAGACTCGCCGCAGCGACCACAAAATTGATTCGTTTGATGCCAGTCAATCACCTGCTTGGCTCTACCCGCAAGATAGAACATGGATTGTGAGGTGCGTCCCAGCCAACCGCGCAGGCCTAGTTTTGCAAAACCTTCAGGCACTGCGCCTTTCACGGACAAGGCGAAACAAGGTCGGTTAGCATAATGACCCAGAAAATGCTTACTGCGCGTTTCTACGTCAAACCAGCGGAAGTCGTCGGCTGTAATAGGTTCTGGTATACCTTGTACGCTCTTACAAATTAGCTCGTCGCGCATAAAGGCAAAATACCAAGCTTCACCGGAATCGTCTCCCTCTGCCATAACGTGATTTGCTGAAAACTCATCTGGACTACTTGGCCACATAGAACTGCCCCACCGCTTTATTAGAAAAAGAAAATAACATAGCACAAATTGTTCTGTGATTTGCCGACACCTTACCCTCGAAGTGACCACCACATCTGCACTTATATTGACCACACGCCACACCCACTCTAGTTGCTGCAAATGCTGGGTGTAGTTCAGTTTTAGTTCGGCTGGAGTTCCGCTGGCGTTAAAGTGTCGGATGATGCTAAGGCTCGCGTGAAGGTAGTGTAACCAATGGGGCAATACTGTCAGATTTTTACTCCAAGACATGCCCGCAAATTGCGCGAAATCGACCACTTTTCCACCGTTAACAGTTGCCCGCAAACACAGGTCAGGCTATCTTTAGCGGTTGTATTTGGGGGAGCTTGGTCACCGTATATTGGCGACCAAAAGGGCACGCCTAAGACAAACCTAGAACAAAATAGATCGTAGACAATAAAAAGCGACACCTACGGGTAAACAAAATACCCTCGGATAAAGGCGCAAAGGAGTGTTATGAAAGGGTTATCCCTCAGTTCGTTTTCTCAGAATTTTCTTGGTAATGCACCAGAATGGTACAAGTTGACCATCATTGGTTTTTTGATCTTCAACCCATTACTACTGCTGCTGACGGGTAACGCCTATTTGACAGGCTGGGTACTGGTACTGGAGTTTATTTTCACCCTAGCTATGGCGCTAAAATGCTACCCATTGCAGCCTGGTGGACTACTGGCCATAGAAGCGGTGGTGATGGGGATGACGAGCCCTGCTACCGTTTATCATGAAGTAGAACTGGCGCTCCCGGTAATACTTTTATTGGTATTTATGGTGGCTGGCATCTATTTTATGAAAGACCTACTGCTCTTCACTTTCACCAAAATTCTTCTGTCAATTCGCTCCAAAACGCTCATTGCGTTCTTGTTTTGTGCAATTTCAGCATTTTTGTCAGCATTCTTAGATGCGCTCACTGTAACTGCGGTTGTAATCAGTGTGGGCGTTGGCTTCTACTCGATCTACCACAAGGTAGCTGCCGGTAAACTGGCACCAGAAGACAGAGCAGACGGCGAAGAAGACGGCGATGTTCCGTTAGAATATCGGGCAGAGCTAAATGAGTTTAGGGCGTTTCTACGCAATCTGCTTATGCACGCAGCCGTGGGTACAGCGCTGGGCGGTGTTTGTACTACGGTTGGCGAACCGCAAAACCTACTCATTGCCAGCCAAGCCGGTTGGAATTTCGCTGAGTTCTTTTGGCGCATGGCACCTGTAACCATGCCAGTGCTCGCAGCTGGCCTGCTGACCTGCATCTTGCTCGAGCAAGTCAAAATTCTAGACTACGGTGCGATTCTACCAGAGCGCGTTCGCACCATACTGACAGAATTCGATGAAGCGGAGAGCGCCCGCCGCTCAGACTCAGACAAAGCGAAGCTTGTAATACAAGCGATCTCTGGTCTAATTCTGATATGGGCGTTAGCTAATCACGTAGCCGAGGTAGGCCTTATCGGTCTGACCATAATCGTGTTGCAGACAGCATTCAATGGCGTCATTGAAGAACACCAGTTGGGCCACGCATTTGAAGAGGCCCTGCCCTTCACGGCACTACTCGTCGTATTTTTTGGAATAGTAGGTGTTATCCACGATCAACATCTGTTTTCGCCAATAATCGCATATGTACTGGGTTTACCCTTAGATGTGCAGCCCGGTATGTTCTACATCGCTAACGGCGTGCTGTCTGCCATTAGTGACAATGTATTTGTGGCGACAGTTTATATTGGTGAAGTCAAAGCGGCTTTAGACAATGGCGCGATCAGCAGAGAGCAATTTGATTTGCTCGCTATTGCCATCAACACCGGCACCAACATTCCTAGTGTGGCAACGCCAAATGGACAAGCAGCATTCCTATTTTTGCTGACCTCGTCCATCGCTCCGCTCATTGGGCTGAGCTATATGCGAATGGTCACCATGGCACTGCCTTATACCATTGTTATGGGTGTCACTGGCTGGTTGGGTGTTAACTACCTACTGTAGGCCTACATACTGTAGGTGACGCTGAACTGAGTTTTGTGGCCCTTTTATTTGTAAGCGAGTAAAAGGGCTAACAGTTCGCGTTGGTCCCGGTTCTTTTTCAATATGGCAGTAAAGCAAAGGCCGCTGCCTTAAAGCAACTTTGACTCACATCTCGTTTATCCAGCTTAGACCTCTTGTCCTCCCCCCCCTCTGATAGCACTTAACCCTCCTAGCTCACCATTGTGAGGCGCGGAATTGGCAAAGCAACAAGAGAAAATATTGGGAACAAAATTAGGCAGGCGACCTCAACGTAACTTAAAACAATCGTTAACTAAAAACAGTAAGAACGAAAAAGTAAGTTTGGGCGCCGCTCCAGCAAGACACCAACTTCTCGCAAATCGCTCCAAACCTAAAAAGTTAACGATGCCCGACTTACCTAGTGCTGTCGCCGCCAAACAGGCCCATCGTCGCTTCGTTCAGCAAGTAGATCTAACATCTTCTCGTGAGATGCTATGTCGTCAACGCTGGCCATGATCTGTTTAAGAGGCGGAATTTCCCAGCTCTGGTCAATCTGGTTATCGTTATGACCCGCCGGGTCATCATTGGCATTGTTGCCGCCGCCAAACAGATTGGTTTGGCCGCCCGTCATCAATAAATAAACGTCTGCTAAAATCTCTGCATCTAACAGTGCACCGTGGAGCTGGCGCTGAGAGTTATCTACCGCGTAGCGGCGGCACAAAGCGTCTAAGTTGAGCTTCTGGCCTGGGTGCTTTTGCCGAGCAATGGCTAATGAATCTATCACGCCGCAAAAATCTTCTATTTTTCGTTGCGGTGCCAAGCCCTGCCGAACAAGCGCGCGAATTTCGCTATCAAGAAACGAGATATCAAATACCGCGTTATGAATAATCAATTCTGCGCCGTCTAGAAAACGCTCGAGTTCTTCCCAGATATCAGCGAACTTGGGCTTGTCCGCCAAAAAGGCCTCAGTAATGCCGTGAACCTCTTTTGCTCCGTCATCGATTTCTCGTTCCGGGTTGAGATATTTATGAAAATGACGACCAGTAAACTTGCGGTCGATCATCTCTATGGCACCGATCTCAATAATTTTATGCCCTAGTGCCACCTCTAACCCTGTGGTCTCTGTATCTAGTACTATTTGTCTCATTCGCTTGCCTGCATTGTATCTATGGCGTCGTTAGCCGCTTGGTCCACCATTTCATTCTCTCGGTGGCCACTGTGTCCCTTGACCCACAACCACTCTACTTGGTGCTCGGCAACTGCTGCGTCTAAGCGCTGCCAGAGCTCCTTATTTTTGACCGGCTTCTTCTGTGAGGTCATCCAGCCATTACGCTTCCATCCGGCAATCCACTGGGTGATACCCTGCCGTACATACTGGGAATCTGTGGTTAGTGTCACGCGCACAGGTTTGTTTAGCTGCTCCAAGCCCTGAATAGCCGCCATGAGTTCCATCTGGTTGTTGGTAGAAGTCTCTTGCGCACCAGAGATCATTTTTTCAGTGTCTCCCTTGCGCAGCAGTGCCGCCCACCCGCCGGGGCCTGGATTGCCTCTACAGGCACCATCAGTAAATATTTCAACGGACATCTAAATCTCGATCTTTGTTTTTTTGTTAGCGCCAATTTTAGCAAGCGCTGCGGGCCGCAACGACCTTCGTTTTGCCTTGTTGGCGAGCTTATCAATAGACTGCATATTTACTGAGGCCGCCTGCTTAGTGGCACTTACAAGCAGTAAACCGCCAAAGGGTAACTGGGAAAATAACGCGAGCTTTTTCAATCTGTGACTCGCGACAGAAAAACTATGACTCACTTTGTTAATTTTGCCTTTCAACCATAAATTGGAACCAAGACGTGCGTTGATCCACCCCAGCGGGCTTTGACTAATAGGCAGGCTATACTCGAAATATTTTGGTCGACAATCTAATCGCAAATCTAGTAACGCGAGCCAATCAAACAACCGAATAGGATTAACTAGGACGTGAGCACTCATGGGGTCGGAGAAAACTCTGGCGTATAGTCGTCTAAGGCCATAAAGGCTGAAAGGGTTAAAGCCGCAAATAAGCAATTTCCCACCCGGTGCCAATACCCGTTCCACCTCTTTAATTGCAGCTCTAGGATCTTTGACCAACTCCAAACCATGATGTAAAACCACACCGTCTAAGCTGGCAGTTGCAAAGGGTAGATTGGTCAAATCAACCTGTAGCATTGGTTGTTTTAGCGCATCACCACGGGCTTCGTGCTGCACGGCAAAAATTGTGTGCCGGATCATACAGCCTTCAAGGGCTGAACCCGCTTCTTGGCAGTCACCGACCCATAACACCACATCGCCATATACCCGCCTAATTAGAGGTGCCAGCTCAGGCATTTGCAAAGCACAGGTCTTAGCGCCTAAAGCACTAGACCAAAGGCGTTCAGTTTTCGAATCATTCCTCGTGAGACTAAATCTGTTCATGTGGTGAGCACATCGGTTAATATCCGCCGCCAGTTTAAGTCGTTTAAAGCTAGAGCAACAATCATTTTGGTAAAATCACAAAAAAGCAGTTGGAAGAAGAAAGCCTTCTGGTGTTGCTTAGCAGTATTTATGCTCGTGGGTTGCCAAACTCAACTCAGAGAGCCAAACGCCCCTGCAGAGGAAAAAACTCTACCCGTAGCGACCATCGAGGACAGAGAGGTTGTTGAAGAGGCTGATACCGTGGCCATTGTGGACGCCGTTTCTGAGCTACCGCAAGAGCAAACTCTTAACCCAGATTTATGGTCGTTGTTGCGCGAAAACTTGGCCTTGGACCATGAATTAGACCGGCGCTCCGTGCAGCAAGAAATACGTTGGTTTCAAAGAAATCCAAAATACTGGCAGCGCCTTGAAAGCCGTATGCAGAATTATTTGCCCTACATCCTTGAGCAAGTTTTAGAGGAACAAATACCCGCCGAACTTGCACTTCTACCCATTATTGAGAGCGCCTTAGACCCCTATGCCTTTTCACCCTACGGCGCCAATGGATTGTGGCAATTTATGTCACCGACAGCCAAACAATACGGGTTACAAATAAATAAAGGCTATGATGGCCGTCGGGACATTGTCGCCTCTACAGATGCCGCGCTAACTTACCTAGAGCGCCTGAATAAACGGTTCGACAATTGGCTGTTAGCAGTTGCTGCTTATAATGCCGGCGGCGGCACAGTCTCTAAAGCGATCCGGCGCGGCGACAGCAGAGATTTCTTTGCCCTAAAACTTCCGCGAGAAACAAGAGCCTACGTGCCGAGGCTTTTAGCCATGGCTGCAATCGTCAATGACCCTGCAAAATACAAGGTGGCGTTGCCTAATGTAGAAATGCGGCCTTCATTCTTTGTTTTGAACCTACCAGGGCAATTTGATATCGCTAAAATCGTCGCGATCAGCAAAGTCCCCAGCGCCACTATCTACAAATGGAACCCAGCGCTAAAACGCAGCCAGACGCCCAGTAAGGGACCGCACCGCTTGATCTTACCCTTTACCGCCCTTGCAACTTTGCGGGGAGATGAGTCCGGTGAGGGGCCAACAGGCGATGCTTTAGAAGCACAAGTACTTGCCTTACAGCAAATACTCTCCGCGACGCCAGAAAATGAGCGATTGGCGTGGTTGAATATAGAGGTTCGCTCTGGGCAAACACTCAGCGTTCTTGCCCGGAGATACAATACCGATGTGGCCACTTTACGACAGGCCAACGGTCTCAAAAGTAACCGCATCATTATTGGCGAGGGTTTAAGAGTCCCTCTATCACAAGAGGCTGTGGTGAAACCCCATAGCTCGCACTCGGTCACACACAAGGTGCGCAGCGGCGACTCCCTTTGGCTCATCGCTAAACAGTATCAGGTCAGCATTGCTGAACTGGTCAAAGAAAATGAGATTGGTAGGCGAGCAACACTACGCATTGGACAAGAGATTAGCGTGCCAAATGCAAAGGTAAGCATTTCCGCGCTGACGGTGGATGAACCGCCGGCGGTGATGCGGAAAATACGCTATCGCGTTCGCAACGGAGACTCATTGAGTAGAATTGCTAATAAATTCAAAATCGACGTTCCAGCAATCAGTAATTGGAACGATTTAGATCCAAAGAAGTACCTGCAACCTGGCCAACATTTGACTCTGTACATCGACACCGTGGGCGGTCGGTAGTACCGGTTTAGGCGTATTTCCTCCCAGCGCCATTCAATCCGTTTTGGCCACGCCCTAACGCCCCTGAATAGACAAAGCGCCTTAGACAAAAAGCCCAAAACGCAAAAAGGGCCACATTTGTGACCCTTATTCTATTGCATTGGTGCGTCTGGGCACCCTGCTCTTCCGCGCTTACTCTGGTCTAACCACGCCTATAGCGTTTTCCGCGGCTTGGAAGAAAGCGATAAACTCAGCACGCTCCACCCTAGACCCGACAATCTGGCGAAACTGCTCAAGTTGCATGTCAGTAGTGGCGTTAACGTCTCCTGGTGTAACTCGCGTAACCACCACAAGCGCACTGCCTTGCTCGTAATCTGCAGAGCCAATAGATTTTTCCCCAGCAGTTGGTCGCGGCAATCTGAAGGCTTCCTGTAGAATTTCAACTGGCACATTTTCCACCCCACGGACCCGGGCAACATTTTCTAATGTAACCCAGCGCTGTCCTAGTAACGAAGCCACTTCACTGACACCAGTACCCGCTGCTAATGCAGCTATAGCGTCTAGTTTTGCCTCTTCTAGCGCCGCTAAACCTTTTTCACCGCGCAACTGGGCTTGAATCTCTTTTGTGACCTCTTCTAAGGCTATCTCCATTGGCTCGTATTGCTGCGCTACTCTAACAACCACAGACTCGGTATCACTGACCTGAATCATCTGACTGTTTTCACCTGCTAACACCTCTTCGCTAAATAGCGCCTCGAGAACATCAGGGTTGCTGAGCAAAAGATCGCTGGCATTTGGCTCGCTGCCGTCTGCAACGTTTGGAGAATAGTCTTGCGTAATGCCTGACATTTGCACAACCGGTAGGTCTAGCTCTGCAGCTGTTTCACTTAACGCAAAGCGTTCGTCATAAGCACTTCGTTCTAGCTGATCTAGTCGGTCCGAATATTGTTCTTCCGCTAATTCGGTTTTTACCCGATCACGTAACACCGGCAACTCATTTTCAAATGAAGGGTATTCGGTGACAATGATATTGTTGAGCTTGATCAAGTGATACCCAAAGGCTGTTCTAACGGGTTGCGACACCTGGCCAATCGTTGTTAGGTCCCACAACGCCTCTTCGAAAGGCGCTTCAAAAACGCCCTTACCAGCTAAGCCGAGCGACCCGCCCTGCTCAGCAGAGCCAAGATCTTCTGAAGTTTCTTTTGCCACTTGAGCAAAATCTTCGCCTTGGTTAATGCGCTCTGCAATTTCGGTGATACGCTTCAATGCTGCCGTTTCATCAATAGCATCGTTCACTTGAATAAGGATATGCGCGCTGTCTCTGGCGTCCGCTGAGGATGCTGCCGCGCGGTCCTCTTCGTACATGGCGCGCAGTTCATCATCTCCTACTTCAAGCGCTAACCCACCAGCCAAATCAGCTACGGCCAAACGCACGTACTCAACGTCCAAGGTTAACGGTGTCATGTAGAGGGCTTGATCATCCGCATAGCGAGCCTCAACCTCCTCATTAGAGACCTCGGCATCCGCAGCATAGGCAGCCACATTCAACGACAAATAAGCGAAGTCGCGACGTTGTTCCAAAATTCTTACAGCTTCGGCTATTTCCCAATCAGGTACTAAAACCCCTTCTGCAACCCCGTTACGCAACTGCTCTGCGCTCAAAGCGCCAGCGTATTCATTTAAAAATTCTACTGGCTGATAACCCAGTATTTGCAGCTGAGAACGATAAACGGCTTCGTTGAATTTGCCATCAACTTGATACACCGGACTTGCTAGCAACTGTTTATTTACCTCTTCCATTGACACGCTGATGCCCAGGTCAGAAGCAGTTTGATACAAAACTTGGCGATTGATCAGTTGGCTCAATGCAGATTGTTGCAAAAGTAATCGATCAATATCGTTTGGGTCAAAATCAGGACCCACTTGGGAAAGGATGCGACGTTTCTCGCGCTCCGTCTCAATATTCAACACGGACTCAGTAATATCGAAATCACCAACCTGAGCCACCTTTGGGTCGCCGCCAAGGAAAACATTGGTGGCGCCAAATCCAAATAGCGTCAGCACCAGTATGATGGCCACTACCAGAACTTTGAAGCCGGTTGATTGTGTTTGATCTCGTAGTTGCTGCAACATGCTAGCTAAACCTTAAAACGTAATGTGGAAAACTTAAAATACAAGGACATAAAAAAGGGCGCTTTATCGGCGCCCTTTCAAATCACCCAGTAGCCGCTAGTTTAAAGCGTCTTTAAGTGCCTTGCCCGGCTTAAAAGCAGGAACTTTGGCTGCTGAGATTTGAATCGTTTCGCCAGTCTTTGGGTTACGACCAGGGCGTGCAGCGCGATCGCGTACCAAAAAAGTACCGAAACCAACCAGTGCCACTGATTCGCCATCCTTTAAGGAGCCGGTTATTGCTTCTAATGCTGATTCTAAAGCTCTGCTTGCAGCGGTTTTAGAAATATCTGCAGATTCAGATATATGATCTACTAATTCACTCTTGTTCATACTGTGCCCCTCGTAAATGCGCCTGTCGATCGAATAGCTGGTGGGATGAGGAGCAAAACTCACATCCATAACGGCATATTTTCTCTGTGCGCATACAGTTTAATTAAGACCCTCTCGGGTTCGATTGTTTTATACCAACACAGCTAGTCGGGCGCAAGCTAATGCGCGCATGACTTTACTAGTGCGGGCTTATGCTAGAAGGCGTTTCAGCCGCTCCAGTGTCCTTTTTTGACTCAGAACTTGCACCCTCACCGGCCCCATCATGAAGAATTTTAGGTTCGGGCATTCGTTCCAGTGCTATTTCTAACACCTCGTCTATCCATTTTACCGCATGGATCTCCAAATTGCTTTTCACATTGTCAGGAATCTCGATCAAATCTTTCTCATTTTCATGAGGAATGACCACATGCTTAATGCCCCCTCTATGGGCGGCTAAAAGTTTCTCTTTCAGGCCACCGATGGGCAGCACTTGACCACGCAAAGTAATTTCACCAGTCATGGCGACGTTGGCTTTCACTGGAATACCTGTAAGCACCGATATCATTGCGGTGCACATACCAATGCCGGCGCTGGGACCATCTTTCGGCGTAGCCCCTTCAGGAACGTGAATATGGATATCACTTTTTTCGTGGAAATCGTCAGCTAAACCAAGAGATTGACCGCGACTACGCACTACAGTTAAGGCAGCTTGGATCGATTCCTGCATTACATCGCCCAACGAACCCGTCTTGATCTGACGCCCCTTACCCGGCACAGACACAGCCTCTATACTGAGTAACTCGCCCCCTACTTGAGTCCACGCCAAGCCCGTAACAATGCCGACTTGGCTTTCTTCCTCGGCCAACCCGTAACTGAATTTGTGCACGCCAGAATATTTTTCTAGATCGGCTTGATCAACAACAGTTTTCGGAAATGCTTTCTTGGTGCTCGCCTGGTCCAAAGACTGTTCTTTAACTACCTTGCGCGCTACTTTAGAAATTTCTCGCTCTAAGCCACGCACACCCGCTTCTCTCGTGTAGTAACGAATGATGTCTACAAGGGCCGCGTCAGTAATCTCCAACTCGCCCTTCTTCAAGCCATTGTTTTTAATCTGTTTTGGCACCAAGTAGCGGCGTGCAATGCCCAGCTTTTCGTCCTCGGTATAGCCAGGCAAACGAATCACTTCCATACGGTCCAGTAACGGCGCAGGAATATTCATTGAATTTGAGGTGCAAACAAAGAACACATTGGATAAATCGTAGTCCACTTCCAAATAGTGATCGTTAAATGTGCTGTTTTGCTCGGGGTCGAGCACTTCCAGTAAAGCGCTGGCAGGATCACCGCGCATATCCATACCCATTTTGTCTATTTCATCAAGTAAAAACAGTGGGTTTACCACACCTGTCTTGCTCATCTTTTGTATGACTTTCCCTGGCAGAGAGCCAATGTAGGTGCGTCTATGCCCCCTGATCTCGGCCTCATCACGCACGCCCCCTAATGCCATGCGCACAAATTTTCTATTGGTTGCCCGAGCAATACTCTCTCCCAAGCTGGTTTTACCCACGCCAGGAGGGCCCACAAGACACAATACCGGGCTTTTGGACTGACTGGTGCGATTCTGTACTGCGAGGTATTCGACAATCCGCTCCTTCACTTCGGTTAAACCAAAATGATCTTCATCAAGTATCTTTTGGGCCGCCTGTAAGTCTTTGCGCACCCGGCTTTTTTTGCTCCAAGGGATGCTCACCATCCAATCAATAAAGCTTCTCACCACTGTCGCCTCGGCAGACATGGGCGCCATGTTCTTCAGCTTGTTGAGTTCAGACTGGGTCTTTTCTTTTGCCTCCTCGGGCATGCCAAGCGCGTCAATTTTGCTCTGCAGCTCGTCCGTTTCGTTGGCAGAATCGTCGCCCATTTCTTTTTGAATGGCTTTCATTTGCTCGTTCAAATAGTAATCTCGCTGGCTCTGCTCCATCTGCTTTTTGACTCGCCCACGGACTTGCTTTTCGACCTGAATAACCGCCAGACCCGCATCCATCAAGGCAAGTAATAACTCGGTACGAGCGCCAATTTCAACCGCTTCTAAAACGTCTTGGCGATATTTAATGTCCAATGACATTTGCGCTGCCATGGTGTCCATTAAACGTGATGGATCGTCAATGCCAGATAATGATGCCAATACTTCCTGAGGGATCTTTTTGCCGCTCTGGGCAAACGCTTCGAACTGAGCCAAAAGCGTTTTGTTCAATGCATCTGCTTCGCGGCGTTCCACTTCCGGCTCGTCCCGAACATCCACTTCAGCGCGAATATAACCAGCGCTGAAATCCAAACTTTGCACAGCTGCACGCTGGCCCCCTTCGACCAAAACTTTCACGGTACCGTCGGGCAGTTTGAGTAATTGGAGAATACTGGCGACAGTCCCCATGGCGTATAAATCGCCTGATTCGACCTCTGTTTTCTCTGGGTCTATCTTGGCCACCAGGAATATTTGCTTATCGTCCGCCATGGCAGCATCTAAGGCTTCAATAGAACTGGCAGTACCTACAAAAAGGGGGTGTACGCCGTGGGGGTAAACAACCATGTCTCGTAATGGTAAGACCGGAAGGAAATCTACAGTATCGTCTGACATAGTTTCTCTCTAACTGCTCAAATTGCTTGATATAACAATGTGGTCATAAAGCCAAAGCTCAAGGGTTATAGCAATGAAAATATGGGATTAAATTTGAGACATTCTTAGACGTGAGATAACGATACGGAGGGAGTAGATGGCCGCTCGCTGGAACTGCGAGCGGCACGAGAGTGCGAAAAGTATTGCTGACGGAAACTAGTCCTCTGGTGCAACCTTTGCTTGATCTAGATTTTCGTAAATCAACATTGGCTCGCTCTCGCCTTTGATCACGCTTTCGTCAATCACAACCTTGCTCACTGACTCTGAAGCCGGTAGCTCGTACATGGTGTCCAACAACACCGATTCAAGAATAGAGCGCAATCCGCGCGCGCCGGTTTTACGTTCAGTTGCCTTGTTGGCAATAGCGCGCAAAGCGTCTTCACGGAAATCTACATCTACCCCTTCCATCTCAAACAGCTTGGTATATTGCTTGGTCAGAGAATTCTTTGGTTCAGTCAAAATCCTAATCAGCGCATCGTTATCTAACTCGCCCAGTGTCGCTACAACGGGTAAACGACCAACAAATTCAGGAATCAGCCCATAACGGACTAAATCTTCTGGCTCTACCGAGCGCAAAGTTTCGCCAATGCTCGTGCGGTCCGAGTCACCCTTAACTTGTGCACCGAAACCGATACCGGACTTGTCAGAACGATCGGAAATGACACGGTCTAGGCCGGCAAAAGCACCGCCACAGATAAACAGGATCTTTGAGGTGTCTACTTGCAAAAATTCTTGCTGAGGATGCTTGCGTCCACCCTGAGGAGGCACAGATGCCACCGTGCCTTCAATTAATTTCAACAACGCTTGCTGTACGCCCTCACCTGAAACATCTCTGGTAATGGATGGGTTGTCTGACTTGCGTGAGATCTTGTCGATTTCGTCGATGTAGACGATACCCACTTGAGCGCGCTCAACGTCGTAGTCGCACTTCTGCAGCAGTTTTTGAATGATGTTCTCTACGTCTTCACCAACATATCCCGCCTCTGTAAGCGTGGTCGCATCAGCAATGGTAAAAGGTACATCGAGCATTCTGGCCAACGTTTCAGCCAAAAGGGTCTTACCGCACCCAGTAGGGCCAATAAGCAAAATGTTTGATTTAGACAACTCAACGTCATCTTTCTTGGCGCTGTAATTTAGGCGCTTATAATGGTTGTAGACGGCAACGGACAATACTTTCTTGGCGTGTTCTTGGCCAATCACGTATTCATCTAGCGTTTTATTGATCTCGGTAGGCACGGGTAACTTACTAGACTCACTAGACTGCGCGGCCTCAGAGACCTCTTCTCTAATAATGTCGTTACACAACTCAACGCATTCATCACAGATGAATACAGAAGGTCCCGCAATTAGCTTACGAACTTCATGTTGGCTCTTGCCACAAAACGAACAGTACAATAACTTGCCTGAGTCGTCTCCTTTGCCATTTTCTTCCGACATAGCTTCTAAATCCCATTACTCTTGCCCAGTATTGGATGCTCAATTTGCCCCCAAATACTCTGGCTTTCACATTCCATTCTCGCGCCCTAATGTGACTGTAAGGCCACTACGCGAGAATATTCAATCCTGATTACATTGCTTGCTCAGGACGTTTAATGCAAGCCCGCAGGCCTGCTGAAAATATCCTAATCTTTTGCCGACTCAGCGGCGTCTGTACGACTTTGCTGCACTTGGTCGACCAAACCATACTCTTTTGCTGCATCTGGACTCATCCAAAAGTCTCTATCAGTGTCTTTTGCCACTGTTTCAACGTCTTGGCCAGTATGCTTGGCAATAATTTTGTTCAACTGCTCGCGCATCAACAATATTTCTTGCGCCTGAATTTCAATATCTGAAGCAACGCCACGCGAACCGCCTGAGGGTTGATGCAACATCATTCGTGAATTAGGCAAGGCATAACGCTTTCCTGGCGCGCCAGCTGCGAGTAAAAACGCACCCATACTGGCCGCTTGGCCAACACAGAGCGTACTTACGTTTGGCTTAACGAACTGCATGGTGTCATAGATAGATAGACCCGCGGTCACAGAACCGCCGGGAGAATTAATATAAAGGTTAATGTCTTTATCTGGATTTTCAGACTCTAAGAACAGCATCTGAGCGACCACTAGATTGGCCATATGATCCTCAACGGGCCCGACCAAAAAGATGATTCGATCTTTCAGCAACCTAGAATAGATGTCATACGCGCGTTCACCACGAGCGGTCTGCTCTACGACCATAGGGACCATGCCCAAGCCTTGCGTTGGTTGCGTTAATCGATCTCGAATATCTGACATTTTTTTCTCCAAGTCTGCCGGCATCAACCGGCAAATACTGCGCTTATCTAATAATCACTTTTGCCTAACCGGCAGCCTACTTTCCGCCCCAACTTGCTAGCTGGTGGCTTCCTCGCTGGCTTCCTCACTGGCCTCTTCTGGCGCAGCAATCGCCGCACCGCTGATCACGTCTGTGTAGTTTGAAACTACCTCTTCTATACTCGCTTGTTCCAATATGAGGTCGACGACCTGATCTTCAAGTACAGCCATTTCAATATTATTCATTTGCTCTGGGTTACTTCGATACCATTCAATGACCTGTTCTGGCTCGCCGTAAGGTGCAGCAATTTCTTGCAGACGCGCATCGATCTTTTCTGGATCAGCAACCATTGCTTTGCTTGTCATGATTTCATTCACAACAAGTCCCACTTTAACGCGCTTTTCAGCCTGATCTTGGAACAATGCATCTGGCAAATCTAACTGCTGGGCCTGACTAGGAGGCATCTGGAATTGGCCCATCATCTGATCTTTAAGCACATGAATTTCACGATGCACAACGTCGTGAGGCAGGGAGAAGTCATGGATTTCGCTCAGACCGTCCATAGCCTGCTGCTTGACCTGGTTCTTAATCGCATTGTCCAGTTCGCGGGTCATATTGGCTTTCACTTCAGAGAGAAAAGCCTCCTCTGTGGTTTCATCAATGCCAAACTTCTTAAAGAATTCTTCATTCATCTCCGGTAGTTGTGTCTCTTTGACATCAATCACCTTGACGCTGAACTGCACTGTTTTACCCTGCATGTCCTCGGCTTGGTAATCGTCAGGAAATACAGCATCAAAAGTTGACTCTTCACCGGCAGACAAACCCACCACGCCTTTGTCGAAATCAGCGATCATTTGACCTTTACCGATAGTAAACGCCATGCCTTCGCCGCATGCAGATTCAACCCGCTCGCCGTCCAACATGCCTTCAAAATCAACGGTAATTTGATCGCCGTCAGCAGACGCGCGCTCAACTATTTCTTGGGTTGCATTTTGCTCACGCAACTTAACAATCATGTCGTCCAAATCGGCGGCCGTAATTTCTGCTGACGGGCGCTTAACCGCGATCTTATCGAAATTGGCCAGTTCAACAGAGGGGAATACTTCAAATGTTGCAGTGAACTCAAAATCTATGCCCGGATCCATTTTGATCACATCTAACTTCGGCGAACCAGCTGGCGTTAAAGCCTCCTGCTGCACCGCTTCGACAAAGCTGCTCTGCATCAATTCGCCTGCGACTTCTGCACGAATAGCGCTGCCATAGCGACGTCTAACTTCCTTCAATGGCACCTTGCCCGCTCTGAAGCCGGGTATTTTTACTTTGCCGCGAGCGTCATTTAAGCGCGCCGCTATCTGGTCTTCGAACTGATCGCCGTCGATGGTTATGGTTAATCGCCGTTCAAGGCCAGTCATTGTTTCAATAGATACGTTCATTCTCTAATTCATTCGAGGTGGATACAAAAGAAATGGGCTAACCAGCGGATTTTGATCCTACTGCCTATTAAGTGCAAACAGGTGCACCCCCTACCAAAAATTTGTTGTGACCCACGCAACCGCGTCGGTCAAATCGCCGACTATCTTACACCACGAATCATGCAAATGTTTTAGAAATGTTCACCTTTCGTGTGTGACCAAAGACCGCTGCCTAAGCCGTCCAATATAGGTCTCAGTTCCTAGGCACGACAGACCAGAACTACCTAGATGAATCTAATTCGACAAGGCAGCCTCTACATAGGACGCGACCACTCGATCAGGTGCAAACTCAGTCGTCCATAACGCGACGCATCTTTTCCGTGGCCGCTAAAAAATCCTGCATAAAATCGTACATTACTGACTTACAAGACTGCACTTCATTCATTAAGCCAACGCCTTGGCCCACCCAATAAGTGGCCAACTGCCTCGCACCAGGATGGCCCCCTTCCGCCATTTTAGTGATTTTGCTCAATGCGGGTTCGCTGACCAAGGGTTGTAGCGGCATGGGCAATGGATCTGGCGCATCCTCATCTTCCCAAGCATCTGTCCATGGTGATCTCATCTGTCGAGAATACTTACCCGTGCGGCTACGTGAGCGCACTGTATCTCTGGAATTGGTGGACAACATCTTCTCTTTAATCACCGGTGAAGTGGATGCCTCCGAGGTGGTTAGCCACATAGACCCCGTCCATGCGCCATGTGCGCCCATAGTCATAGCCGCAGCCATTTGCCGGCCAAGCACAATGCCCCCTGCGGCAAGTACCGAAATATCTTTGAACTCTTTGATCGCCTCGCAAACCTCAGGCACCAAAACCATAGTAGATACCTCACCACAATGCCCCCCAGCCTCGGTACCCTGTACAACAATGACATCGACGCCAGCCTCGGCCTGCTTTAAAGCGTGCTCTTTAGCGCCTACTAGCGCAGCAAC
This sequence comes from Pseudomonadales bacterium, assembly GCA_028228615.1. GTDB lineage: Bacteria > Pseudomonadota > Gammaproteobacteria > Pseudomonadales > Azotimanducaceae > UBA4421. The sequence continues at coordinate 73,773 of JAOJBS010000009.1, forward strand.
GGCAACATTGTTCGCTTTACCCAATTCCAGCATGTAGCGCGGCGGCACACCCAGAGCATTTGCGATCATCTTAATGGGATGAGCAAAAGCCACGTCCATTAGCGCTGCCGCTTTACTCTCCCCCAAAAACGCATCGCTTGTGCCAGCACTAAAGTCGTAGATTCCAGCAGTGTCTAACCCATGTTGTGCTAACACCGAGGAAGCAAAATCTCTATGTTCATTAGGCACTAAGGCACTGATGTCGGTGGCTACATCGTTTTCTTGTGCGGCCATTGTCGTGGGCACAATGATATCTACCCCATAGGGTTTGCCATCAATGTGATCATCTATCCACTTCAATTCAATTTCTAATGCTTCAGGTGACAAGCCAGCGGCGCCAAGAATACCCATGCCTCCAGCTTTAGAAACCTCCACCACTACGTCGCGGCAATGGTTAAAGGCAAATATTGGAAACTCAATACCCAGTTTTTCACATAACTCAGATTTCATACTCCGTTCCCCAGCAAAAAATGTAGGGCCAAAACTTAACACAGACACAAAAGATTTTTGGCGAAATTGGCCCCTTCTTCTCAGCAACAAACCCACTTTAAAACTCAGAGGCGTGAGCGTCGTTGCTCACTCAACCAATGCAATTTACTCCTCAGTCATTACTCACAGCAGCGTGCGATGGCGGCTTTAAGCTATTGCTTGCACCACACCTTTACCTGAGTATTCTCGAGCATTGTAGAAAATCAAAAATTGAGGACTGACACCCATGCTAAAATTACATTTTGCGCCGAACTCTCGTGCGGGAAGAATTGTTTGGTTATTAGAAGAATTAGAACTGCCTTACGACATCAACAAAATGGCTTTTCATCCACAAGACCTAAAGTCGGATGAACACAGAGCACGACACCCTCTTGGTCGGGTGCCGGTTTTGGATGACGCAGATATCACTATCTTCGAGTCAGGGGCTATCGTTGAGTATGTCATCGCCCGACATAAAAATGGCGGTCTTAAACCCAGTGAAAATTCCCCTCTGTTTCCAGAGTACCTGCAGTGGTTTCACTATTGCGAGGGAATGGTTATGCCACCAATCAACACTATTGTTGTACAAACCGTGCTATTACCACCAGATCGGCGCGACGAGAAAGCACTCAGCCAAGCCCAACGACTTTTAACCAAGGCCTTAGAACCGGTCAACGAGGCATTAGCTGGCAGAGACTATTTGATAGGCGATTTTTCAGCCGCAGACATCATGCTAGGCCACGCATGTTTTATGGGTAACCGACTGGGCTGTGTAGGAGAAGAAATGCCCCACCTAAAAGCTTACGTTGAGCGCGTAGCAAACCGGCCAGCGTTTAAAACCGCCATAGAAATGCAGTAACAAATGGACGGGGTTTTATACAGGAGGTTGGGACTAGATCTAAACCCGTTCGCCCTTGAGTAAAACCCAGAAACAAAAAAGCACATGGCAAACGAAGGGCTTAAGCGGGGCGAACGATAGCGTGCGAACCCTCTAGCTTTCAGCCACGGCTTGGATCAGCCCGGCTCAGTTCAGTTCAGTTCAGTTCAGTTCAGTTCAGACTAGCGCATCTGGGCGCGTAAATACCTAGCAACTGGGCACAGCTACTGCTACTGCGCGCACCAACGGTCATTTTCAGCGAACTGACAATGACCGTGCAGAGGTTTCTGCTACGGCGTTAAAATCAAATTGAGCCAAGAATTGAGCTTATTTTCTTTCGGAACTTTGGCCCAAATGGCGGTCGCGCACCAATGATTGGCAACACATCAATCATGGTTTGGCTGTAAATCGCCCGCGGATGGCTCATGTTTCTAAACCCTTCCGGACCGTGATAGGCACCCATACCAGAAGCACCAAAGCCACCAAATGGCAGATCCTCTTGTACATAGTGAAGCGTAATATCGTTAATACAGACACCACCACTTTGCACGTGGCTCAGCAAATACTCTTGCTCACTTTTATCTTTGCCAAAATAGTACATGGCGAGAGGGTTTCGACGGGGTTCAATCTTATCCGGAACTTCGCTGATATCAGCATAGGTCATGACAGGGAGGATAGGGCCAAAAATTTCCTCATGCATAACCTGCATATCTTCATTGACGTTCTGGAGAATGTGCAGAGGCATACGACGATTATCTTTAGACGCACGAGTCTTCTCAGCACCGACTATGGTGAGCTTGGCGCCTTTAGAAACAGCATCATCAATATAGTTCTGCAACCTAGCAAAGTGCCTTTCGTTGAAGACACCCGCATAATCCGTGTTGTCGGTGATGTTGGGATACATTGACTGCGTCTCATGAATAACCCTTGCAATTAGCTGCTCTTCCAGCTCCTCAGGCACCAAGACATAGTCTGGTGATAGGCAGAGTTGTCCACCGTTCAAGAGCTTCCCGAAAGCCAGGCGAGTTCCGGCGAGATCAAGTTTTGCACTGCGTCCAATGACGACAGGTGATTTGCCGCCAAGCTCTAGAGTGACAGGAACGAGGTTTTTTGCAGCGGATTGCATCACTTGCCGACCAACGTGAGTGGACCCAGTAAACAAAAGGTGATCGAACGGCAGCTCCGCAAATCTTTGACTGACATCTGCGCCGCCGGTGACAACCGCCACCTCATCCTCTGAAAAATATTCCGGCACAACTTCTGCAAACAGAGCCGCAGTTTCAGGCACGTATTCTGACGGTTTCAATAATGCTCGGTTACCAGCTGCCAGCGCACTGGTCAAAGGCGCCACCGTCAGACCGAAGGGCAGGTTCCAGGGGGAAATAATACCCACAACGCCCTTTGGGAAATATCTGACCTGTCCCTTCCCACCCAAAAAATTCATCGGTTTGTTGGTTTTGCGCGTTTCAGGTTTCATCCACGCTTTTAGATGTTTCATCGAGTAGTCGATGGCTTCGACCTTTGATGCAAACTCCGAGAACAAACTGAATTCGTAAGATCGCGCACCGTTGAATTCGCGTTTTGTTGTGGTGGCAAACTCTGTCTTGTTTTCAACAATCAGTGCTTTGAGTCTTTTTAGACGGTCAATTCGTGTTGCATAGGTGACCTCGCCCTCTGCACGGAAATTGCTTCTTTGTCGCTGGACTAACGCATCTAGATTCTGGACCGCTAATTCTGTGACGTTGTTGTGCTCTGCTTCGCTCATAATAATTTTCCTAAATTGCCCTGCATTTTTTTATTTGTTGATTCAACTAAACTTTTGGCTAGATGTTGGTGTGGCTTCTGCACGAATGCCTTCAATGATACGAACGACATTCCTGACGAAGAGTGGTTCAGAGGCAAAACTGGCGATGAGATCCTGGACATCGTCAGGCAACTCTTCATTAACAAGCGAGGGACCCTGGTCAGCGCCCATCGAACCAATCAGCAGAACACCCATTGTTTTCACTACCTCCGTAGCTTGCGCTTTGCTCAATTTGAGAGAAGTTGACGTGGCCTTTGCAACGACTTCCACCTGCCTTATGAACACGCGCTTAGACTCGATTAATCTTGGAATCGCAACATTGTGTTCGATGACATGTTCAAGCCTGATGAGCAAGGGCAAGAAGGTGCCATCCGCCACGGCGGTGTTATACAGCGCCCGAGCATACGTCTCGCTGGTCATGGAAGCAGATAAGTAACCTATAAAAACCTGGCTCCATCGAATGAGACTTTGCTCATAAAGGGTCAGAAAGAGCTCTTCCCTAGTTTTGAAGTAAAGATAGAGCGTGCCTTTGACGACCCCGGATTTCTTGGCAAGTTGGGTCATAGAAAATGCCTCGTAGCCAACGTCAAGGAAATGTGTTTCGGCAGCCTCCAGCACGGCTTGCCGCCGCTGCGCCTTTTGTTCAGCGCTTCTCGCCCTCCGATTAATTGCAACGACTGAATTCACATTTGTATCCAACTATTTTTTACCTGTTTGTTCGACCGGTCTATAGCAGGTCGCTTCCAAAGAATAACTGACCGTGGTCATTTATATAGCTAGCCGTCGATCAATTCAAGTTCACCCTTTAAAAATTGTTTAGGAAAATTGGCAACACGCAGCGTTGAACCAAGATGAGACTGCTCGGAATTAGACTTTTTCCTGCACAGTCATCTGAGCTAGATTGCTTTTGGAAGATTGCTTATGGACAGCGGCGGATTGCCAGCTTTGCAGCCAAAATGGGGGACAAGAATGTTGCAGCCACCAGACGACACAGCCCGAGGAAGCTCACATAGTCGTCATAGATTTAGGAGAAGGAGTTGGACAAATTTGTAGGACAGCGCTTTAGGGGCATGCTGCGAAGAGGATTCTGCCCACCTAGGCCGGCTTTAGATACGCGGTTGAGAGCACCATGCAGAATGAGATTTTGGCAGCTACTTTGTAAAAAATGCGGGCAAGTCGGCCTGAGAAACTAACAAGCGCTTAGCGAACGAAGGGCTTAAATGGGGTGGACGATGGGGTTTGAACCCACGACCGCCGGAATCACAATCCGGAGCTCTACCAACTGAGCTACGCCCACCATTAAGCCGGGAATTATAGGGATGTGTTCATCAGGACGCCAGAGGTTTTCAGTCTTCTCGCGGAATAGATCGCACATTCGGCGTTTAAATCTGTATCGAGCCGATAAATAGAGCTGCATAAGTGGGTAGAGCCAGCCGAAATCGACAACTGACTTATATCTAGGGGCACAGGGAGTCGAACCCCGAACCTACGCCTTAGAAGGGCGTTGCTCTATCCAGTTGAGCTATACCCCCAGATATAAGTCACCTCTTCAATCAATAGATGTAGTCACTGGCAAAGGATTGAAGAACTTGGGTGAGCGTTGAAAGGTGCCTGTTGAAAAGGGTTTTTAGATGCCGATAAAAATGGTCGGGGTAGAGAGATTCGAACTCCCGACATCCTGCTCCCAAAGCAGGCGCGCTACCAGACTGCGCTATACCCCGAATAACTGCACCAACTTCGCTGCGGCTTGGAGCGCATCATACTGATCAAAAAAATAGTGGTCAAACTACTTCGCTGCTTTTTAGTCAATATTGCCTCTATTCGACATGAAACACACTGGCACTGCCCCAACCAAGAGAAAAACTTGGTTCGAAAGTTAGTGAAAGGTGAAGCTGAGTAGTAAACTGTCGTTTTAGGAGAACACATGACCGCGCAGATACTCGACGGCAACGCATTGGCCAAATCTATACGCAGCGATCTAAAAGCTGATATAGCGCAGTGGCACAAAGACGGTTTTCGAGCGCCGGGTTTGGCGGTGATCTTAGTGGGTAACGACCCTGCTTCAGAAGTCTACGTCAACGGCAAGCGTCGCGACTGCGAAGAGGTGGGATTACACTCCGAAGCGCAACACCTACCCGACAGCGTCACTCAAACAGAACTAGAAGCGCGCATTGCCGCCTTGAACGCTGACCCAAAAATTGACGGCATTTTGGTGCAAACGCCCCTACCCGCTCACTTAGATGAAGATCGAATCATCGACGCCATTTTGCCACACAAAGATGTTGATGGATTTCACGCTTATAATATTGGTCGCCTAGCGCTGCGCAGACCGACACTACGCAGCTGCACGCCAAAGGGCATAATGCGCATGCTCACCCATATCAATGCACCCTTTAAGGATCTGACTGCCACAATCATCGGCGCTTCCAATCATGTGGGCAGGCCAATGGGCTTAGAGCTTTTACTGGCCGGAAGTACCGTGACAACCGCGCACAAATTCACTAAAAACACAGCGGATATTGTTCGCGAATCAGACTTGGTCATCAGTGCTGTAGGCAAACCCGGCTTAGTGCCTGGAGACTGGATAAAACCAGGAGCCATTGTTATCGACGTAGGCATCACCAGAGGCGCCAACAACAAGCTTTATGGTGATGTGGAATTTGCTGCAGCTAAAGAAATTGCCAGTTGGATCACCCCTGTGCCCGGTGGCGTTGGACCCATGACTCGAGTGGCGCTACTACAAAACACCCTGCAAGCCGCAGCAGCAAATCTTGGTATAGATTGGGTAAATGAATAATGCAGCGGATTTTTCTTTCAGACCTACATCTAGATGATCCCCTAGATCGCGTGTTCAGCGGTTTCGCCGCGTGTCTAGAAGCCGAATCAACACAGGTAGATGAAATCTACATCCTCGGTGATTTGGTGGAAATGTGGATTGGTGATGATGACAACAGCCCTATCGCTTTAGCTTTGACCGAGCTGTTAACAACTATATCTAAGCGCTGCCCCGTCTTTCTCATGCATGGCAACCGCGACTTTCTTTTTGCTTCCGAGTTCGCCAACAGAACAGGCGTTACGCTAATCAGTGACCCATCAACCCTGGATGGCAGCCTTGTCCTATCCCATGGCGACGCTCTGTGCACAGACGACATTGCTTATCAGCAAATGCGCAAAGTATTGCGCGGCGACGCTTGGCAAACTCAAATCTTAAGAAAATCGTTGGCAGAACGGCAGTTATTCGGCAAAGGCCTACGCGCGGAGAGCATTGCAAACAATGCGAATAAATCGTCAGCCATAATGGACGTTAATGCTGCTGCCGTTACTGATCTCATTGGGGCCAGCGTCACAACGTTCATTCATGGCCACACCCACAGGCCCGGCATACATCCGATTGAGCAGCGCGGTGCGCAGCGTATTGTTTTAGGTGACTGGGGACCTTGCGGCTGGCTGTGCCGCCAAGTTGACGACACTTTCACTTTAGAGTGTTTTAACTTGGCACACCGCTATGGAATCTGAACTGATCATCAGCGCCGGTGATCATCTCTCGATCTAACTCCAAAAATGCTTCTATGCGCTGATCAATATCTACCCGCTCACCGGTTCGATCATTTACCGCCTGAGCTAAGGACAAATAGTCTTGGAAGTGTCTAGCCTCGGAGTTAAGCAAAGTCTTGTAAAGATTACCCATAGCCTCTGGCACCACGCCAATGAGGCTGGCAAATCGCTCGCACGAACGCGCCTCAACCACAGCGCCGCAAACCAACTGATCTATTAGCCTCATAGGCTCTTGCTTATTTATTTGAGCATGCAGGCCTTGGGCATATCGAGCTGAAGTCATTTGTTGGTAAGCAATGCCCTGATCTTCCATCAAATCTAAAACCTGCTCGAAGTGACGCAATTCTTCTCGCGCCAATTTGGACATTTTGTGTAAAACATCGCCATGATCAACATAGCGATAAATCATACTTAAGGCCGTGCTGGCTGCTTTCTTCTCGCAATTTGCATGATCAATCAACAACTCAGGCAAATGATTCGGCGCTGCGTCAAGCCAGGCTTGAGGTGTTGGGGTACGGATAAAGGCCTTAACCCGCGCCACCGCTTTCTCAGCAGTTACATTCATAGCGGCACCTTAAAATTACGTTCATAGTGGGCTTTTGAACGACTATAGGTTTCCGCATCTAAAGCTTGTAGCACCGTCAACGTATCTTTTTGGTTAGGGTTAGGGTTAGGCGAAACCGGCGCAACAAAATTTGCAGCGGTTGCCAGACCGCCCTCGCTTAAACTTTTGTTGTCGCGCACCATAGAGCGAAGCAACTGATAGCGCTGCTCATTAGCCTCTAGGTCATCTAGGCTGGCTTCGCTACAGGCGGCTAAGTAGCGTGCCTCGTCGTTGCGCACCAACAAATGCGCCAACACCTCATTGCGCAAGTTGGTTAAACGCTCCCAAATTAAACCTTGCTGATCTTTGTCGTAACCATTCCATTGCACTATTTCGTGGGAAAAGCGCTTGCAGCCCCGACAGACCAAATCACCGTAAGTTGTTGAACAAATACCTACACAAGGTGTTCTATTTTTCAGTTGCACTACTCTTCTGTCCTGAAGTTTGGTCTAAATTTATTCGGTCGTTAACGGACAAACACTATTTCACTTACGCGCCATTCCATGCGAAAGGGCTATTAAGCGTGATTGTGTAAATCTAATACGTTGGTGTGCGAGGAGAAATCCAGCTCCTGCTGATTTTTGCTTACATCATTGCGCGCTGCAGATATTCGTCGCAGATAGTCTTCGCCAACATCACCGGTAATATAGTTGCCATCAAACGCAGAACACTCAAAGTCGTCCACATGCGGGTTCCCTTCGTGGGTACTCGCCTTGAGATCCTCAATGGTTTGATACATCAGCCAATCCGCGCCTATTTCTCGAGCAACCTCTTCATCAGTGCGCTCATGTGCAACGAATTCTTCTCGCGCTGGCATATCTATACCGTAGACGTTTTGATATCTAAGCGCCGGCGCAGCGGAGGCCATATACACATTACGCGCGCCAGCCTCTCGGGCGAGCTGAATGATCTTTTTAATCGTTGTGCCACGGACTATGGAGTCATCCACAAGCAAGACGTTCTTACCCTTAAATTCTAGCTCTACAGGGTTCAATTTTTGTCGCACAGAATCGCGACGCTGTTTTTGTCCAGGCATTATGAAGGTACGCCCGATATAACGATTCTTCACAAAGCCTTCGCGATACTTAGTATTGAGCTCATGAGCCAATGGTAACGCGGCGGTTCGCCCCGTATCAGGAATGGGTATCACCACATCTATGTCATGATCGTTTTGCGAATACTTCGATAAAATTCTCTTCGCTAGGTGCTCGCCCATACGCAAACGACTTTTATATACCGATATATTATCAATAATGGAGTCAGGGCGTGCGAAGTAAACGTGCTCAAAAATACAGGGCACCAGTTGGGTGCGCGCCGCGCACTGCTGCTTAAAAACTTCACCATCATTGGAGATAAAAATCGCTTCCCCTGGCGCAACATCCGCTATGCGGGTAAAGCCCAAAATATCTAGTGCAACGGATTCTGAGGCAATCATGTACTCAGTACCGCTCTCCACTTCTCTAGATCCGTAAACCAATGGACGGATACCGTAGGGATCGCGAAAGCCCAAAATGCCAGATCCAATAACCATTGCCACTACAGCATAGGCACCTTTACAGCGTTGATGGACAGCGCCAACGGCCTTAAACATTTCTGTAGGTGATGGGTCTAACGCATGCAGCGTATTCAGTTCGTTGGCCAATACGTTAAGCAGCACCTCCGAATCACTACTGGTGTTAATGTGACGCAAATCTTCAAGGAAAAGATCTTTCTCAAGTTCTTTCGCATTGGTCAGATTACCGTTGTGCGCAAGTGCAATGCCATAGGGCGAGTTTACATACAAGGGCTGAGATTCGGCGGAACTGGCTGTGCCGGCTGTAGGGTATCTAACCTGTCCAAGACCGATATGCCCCTTAAGCTGCTCCATATGGTGGTCCTGAAAAACGCTACGCACCAATCCATTGTCTTTGCGTAAGAAACAACGATGGCCATCACTGGTAACCATACCCGCGGCATCTTGCCCGCGATGTTGAAGCATCGTTAGCGCATCATAGATGTCTTGGTTCACGGCACCACGGCTTACAACACCGACGATTCCACACATAAACGGTCTCCTAGAGAGAAAGCAAATTAGTCAATATAAAGCGAGGGATCTTCATCAAGTAACGGCTCATCATAGTAATCAATACGCTCGCCCTCACCCTGCAACTGGTCTATTTCGTCACCAAAACGGCCAATTCCACTTAGAATTTCGTCTTCAAATTCAAGAAAAGTATATTTCAATTCAGACTCTTCCCAGAACGAAGTCGCCGAGAAAAAGCTCTGAAACAGCATCAACATAACTGTGACCAAAAGCGCGCCTCTAATGGCGCCAAAGCCAAACCCCAGTAACCGATCAGTGGCTGAAAGCCCTGTAGTTTCAATTACTTTACCGAAGGCCCATTGCAGGCCTTTACCGGAAACAAGTACCGTGATGAGCACGATAACAAAGGCGACAATTTGACTGAGTTGGCCACCGCCAAGATATTCATCGTATTCAACTGCAAGGGTAGGACCGAAAACGATACCCGCTATAAAACCCCCTACCCAGACGGCCAGCGACACCGCTTCTTTAACCAGCCCTCTTGAAAGCCCGATGATTGAGGAAATCACCACAATGCCTATTATGACGTAATCTAAGTGGGCCATTTACTCTCTTCTCGCCTATTGAGTCATATCAACGACAATCGCATCAACGTCATACTTCTTCGCTAAAACGTCCCGCATTTCGTCCGCGCCAGTATGACTCAGCAACGGCCCAACTGCGACACGATAACGCACTTTTTCCGTCTTATTTGCTCCGCGACCGATATCCAAAAAAGAGGAAATGAATGCCGCACTGCCTTCTGCTCGAAGTTTTTCTCGAAACGCTCGAGCGTTTTTTAAGTTCACAAAAGTCGCCAACTGCACAGCAAATACCGAGCTATCTGACCGTACTGCCGTAAGTATTGGTTCGCCAAACAACGTCCGATGGGCTTCAGTGCTGAACCCTTTGCTGTCAACTTTTGCGCGCAGTTGAGTGACTTTCTCAACCACATCTGATGCGGGTACAACCTCATCGTATATAGGAAACCTTATACCGCTGCTTGCCTCGCCATCGACTGGGTTTTGGCTTTGGTTTTCCTCTGTGCCTTGCTCAAAGACCTCGTGGTCGAGTTCTGGCGGCGCATGACGCGTGGGGCTGTCTAACAACATGGGCAGTACAATCACGCCCACAGACACTAAGAAAATGGCACCGATTGTTCTGTAACGTATATTTTCCTGCATATTCTATTGCGCCAGCCATGTGCTGTGTTCAACACAATTAAATGAACCGAAGAGAAGAATAACACTCCCAGGGGAAGTTGCCGACAGCGCATGATCTAAGCCTTGTTGCATCGTCTCGAAACAAGGTGCGGAAAGGTTCATAGATTGCGCCAATTGCTGACTAGTTAATGACCTCTCACCATGACTGCTGACTAATGCCCACGGCGCGCCGGAGAGATTAGCAAGGGTCTTGTATACATCGGCGTGGTCTTTACCGCTTAACATGCAACAAACGATATGCTCTGGAATCAAATTTCGAGCCTGCAACTCGTGCCACAAAAAGTTTATACCCGCAGCGTTGTGACCCACATCATGTACGCAAGTGCGGCCTTGAATGTCCATTATTTGCAAACGTCCGGGCATACTCGTTTGTTGCGCCACTTCGCAAAAGCGCTCTTCCTGCACATCAAGCAACGTGCCCACTGCCGCACAGGCCAACGCTAAGTTATGGCTGGACAGGCTGCCCAGGGGAATCTCTTGGAACACATCACCCGGCATCTGCAAACGCCAAGTATCCTGTTGCGGGTCCGCACTAATCTGAAAATCAGCACCTATCTGTATTGGCTGTAGCGATAAATGTTCACACGCGGCAAAAACACTTTGGGGCATATCTGTACCCAAAACCACTTGCTGCGGCGCGGCCCGTAGGATGCCAGCTTTCTCTGCGCCAATTTGATCCAGCGTGTCACCCAAATATTCTTGGTGATCTAGTCCGATACTGGTAATGACCGCAACATCTGCATCCACCACATTAAAAGCGTCCAAGCGGCCGCCTAAGCCAATTTCCAAGATAGCCACGTCCACTACCGAGTCTTTAAAACACCACAACGCTGCCAGTGCACTGAATTCAAAATAGGTTAACGGCAGATCCTTGCGCGCTGCCTCAACCGCTGCAAAAGCTGCGCATATTGTTTTATCAGACGCCTCGGCGCCATTGATGCGGATACGCTCATTAAAGCGATTTATGTGAGGAGACAAAGTGGCCCCAACGCTTTTTCCGTGGGCGAGTAGAAGCGCTTCTATTGCTGTCGCGGTGGTGCCTTTACCGTTAGTACCGGCAATAGTGATTATTTTCTGAGCAGGCTGGTTAAGATCGAGTCTTTGCAACATGTCTTGCATGCGGCTCAAACCCATATCTATTACTTGGTCGTGTTGGCTGGAAATATGCGCCAACCAATTATTAAGGTCTGTCATCAGTTTTGATGTCTGTTTTGTTAATCTAGGCCCTGCCGAATATCAGCAATTGTCTCGTGTAGGGATTGGCAAACAGCGGCGGGATCGGTTCCCGCTGCCATTTTTTCTACTAATACGCTGCCAACTACAACACCGTCAGCATGCTTGCTTAAGGCAGCGGCTGTGTTCGCATCTCGAATGCCAAAACCAACACAAAGAGGAATCTCGGTCGTGGCCCGAAGTTCACTAGTTCGAATGCCCACCTCACCTGTATCCAAATTCCCCGCACCAGTAATACCTTTGAGCGAAACGTAATAAATGAATCCAGACGCTTTGCTGATAATTTCAGCCGCACGCACTTCAGTGGTCGTTGGGGCAATGAGATAGATTAAATCCATGCCGCTGGCCGCTAATTGAGCCTGTAATTCGTTGCCCTCTTCTGGCGGCAAATTAACCATAATTAAGCCATCAACCCCTGCTTGTGAAGCCTTGACGGCAAAATCTTGCATAGCTAAAACTGAATTCAAATAACCCATTAAGATAATGGGTGTTTGTGTGTCTTGCTGACGAAACTCAGCGACCATCACCAACACCTGCTTTAAGGTGATGCCAGCGGCGAGCGCTCGCTCATTAGCCGCTTGAATGGTGGGTCCTTCAGCCTCTGGGTCTGAAAACGGAACACCTAATTCAAGTAGGTCTGCCCCACCAGCAACCAGAGCATGCAGTGCCGCTACGGTAAACTCAGGGGCTGGATCGCCGGCGGTAATGAAGCTGATCAGTGCTTTACGACCTTGTTCTTTCAACTGTGCAAAGGTTCGTTTAATGCGGGTATCGGGACGCATACCTAATTCTACTGAGGTCATGTCAATGTGATCCCATCTATATCAGCCACTGTAAGAATGTCCTTGTCACCGCGACCACTCAAGTTGACCAAAATAATATCGTCCTTACTCATCTTCGGTGCGTTAGCCACAACCCATGCCAGCGCATGGCTGGTCTCAAGCGCCGGCAAAATGCCTTCACGCTGATTCAGCATACGAAACGCGTGCATGGCCTCATCATCTGTGGCGCTGGAGTAAGTGGCACGGCCAATGTCTTTAAGGTACGAATGTTCTGGACCCACACCCGGATAATCCAGGCCCGCGGAAATTGAGTGCGTTTCCATAATCTGTCCGTCGTCGTCCGACATCAGATAAGAACGGTTGCCATGTAATACGCCGACTTTGCCATCGTTAAGTGGCGCTGCATGTGCGCCAGTGTCAATACCGTGACCACCGGCCTCTACACCAACAAGCGCCACGTCTACATCGTTAATGAAGGGGTGAAAAATTCCCATGGCATTTGAGCCACCGCCCACACAGGCAACGACCACATTTGGCAGTCGACCCTCTTGCTCAAGCATTTGCGCTCTTGCCTCCTGGCCGATAATTGAAGCGAAATCTCGTACGACCATTGGGTACGGGTGCGGCCCTGCAACAGTGCCAATAATGTAATGGGTGTTATCCACATTCGTCACCCAGTCTCGCATGGCCTCGTTCAAAGCGTCTTTTAACGTTTTCGAGCCAGAGGTAACCGGTATCACCCGCGCGCCCATAAGTTTCATACGGTAAACGTTGAGGCTTTGGCGACGCACATCCTCTTCACCCATGTAAATGTCGCACTCAAGGCCCAGCCGCGCCGCAACCGTCGCAGTGGCTACCCCATGCTGCCCTGCACCGGTCTCTGCTATCACGCGCGGTTTGCCCATACGTTTGGCTAACAACGCCTGGCCAATGGTGTTACAGACTTTATGTGCGCCGGTATGATTAAGGTCTTCACGCTTCAAGTAAATTGCCGCACCACCCAGCTCCGCAGTCATGCGCTCGGCCAAATACAAAGGCGTGGGCCTGCCCACGTAATGCGTTAAATCATGATGCAGCTCACGCTTGAACTCTGGGTCATGCTTCATCTGCTCATAAAGCGAAGCAAATTCATCTAGGGCATGGGTAAGCGTTTCAGCGACAAAGCGGCCGCCGAATTCACCGAAATGGCCATCATCCGTGGGCTGGGCATAGTTACTGCCGTCAAATGCTTCAGACATTTTTTGCTTCCTTAATCAATCGCTGAACAAGTTGGCGCTCTTTTACGCCTTTCACGTCTCTCTCGACACCACCGCTGACATCCACGCCATAAGGCTTGGTTTGTGCAATTGCGTTGGCCACATTTTCTACCGTTAATCCCCCCGCCAAAATAAGCTTAGTTTGACTGTCTTGCGGCCATAAGCGCCAATCAAATGTCTCGCCTGTACCGCCAGATTGGGTGGGGTGATAAGTGTCTAAAAGCAACGCCCATGCCGACGCATACTGTTGCTCCAACAAGGCAAAATCGACGCCTGCTCGCATACTGAGTACCTTAATAAACGGCACATTGAATGATTCGCAAAACTCAGGAGACTCATCACCATGAAACTGCAATATGTCCAATGGTACCTCTTTGACCACCGCGCTCACGGCGCTTTCACTATGATTCACAAACAAGCCAATCCGAGCACAATGGGGTGCATATTCACCCAACGCAGAACTGATCTCTAACGCCGCCTCAGTAGAAACAACGCGCGCACTCTTGGCGTAAAAATTAAGCCCAATGGCATCGGCACCCGCATCAGCCGCTGCTTTGGCATCTATAACCGAGGTAACACCGCAAATTTTACACCACATAGGCCTATGAACATGCGCGGTCAAGTTACTGTCTCCTGATGTATTCCAACAATTGGGCGTTAATATTGTTTGGTAAAGTCATGCCCAGCACCAGCGACTCACTAAATTCGCTTAAAAAATTCGCCTAAACAAGTGCTTAGCGGTTAAACGGTAAAACCTGCTGGCCAGCCCACGTGCTCGTAGAGGCAATCTAAAATCGACTAATCAATTAAAGGATAGACAAAACGCTTTGCTCGCCGCCGCTATCTTAGACCCT